>CAZMLE010000046.1:0-33710 GCA_964567045.1 uncultured Pirellulales bacterium
GTAGAAATCCCGTAGGTTGCAAAAACTCATACGACCAATATAGAGCTGTGGCAACCCTTGCGAAATTCGTCACCTATAGGAAAGCTCAGTTCAAATGAAATACAAGAGCTTAGGACCGTCAAATAGAGGTGCTCATGGGAAATTCTGGTGAAGATACGGACCATTTCTTGCCTAAAAAGTTTCGTTGGTATACGCTCGGCGCGCTAATTCTTCTCCTGGGACTGGGGATCATCGTAGCAATTTCAGGCTTGTTTAACTTTCTTCTACTGAGTGTGGGAGAATTTGCCTTGTATTTTATCTACCAGAGAAAGTGGAGAAAGCTCCACCAAGGCATTGATCTGGTCGGTGGGCAAAAGGCGGACACTAGATCATTTCCTTTCGGCCGGTATGTTCTCTTGGCCTGGGTCTATGCGATGATCATGGAATTCTGTGTGGATTTCGGTGCTTACGGCACGATCAATCCAGCTATCGTTCTGGTCATAATGGTCGTGCTCACTCCGCATTATTTCTTCATGGCCGCCATCTTTCGCCTGTGGTTTCGGTGGTACACTTACTCCCCTCGCCAAGCGTACTTTACGATTGGGATAGTTGGGTTCTTATTAGAGTCCGTTATTTTGAAACTCTTTGCCGGAACATTCGAGTTGTCGGGCATCTTGCTTTTCCCGATAGATGCTCCGGTTCATATGCTAAATTATGGGGGATTTGTGTTAATTCCCACGCTCCGCCAGAATCAAGCCGAGCAAAGAGAACCCGTGAGAACGAGAAAGAAATACCTCGTGGGCATCTTGGGAACCTTGGCCCTGACGCTCCCCGAAATCGCCGGGACTTATTGGTTTGTCTATAAGGTGCTCCTCAAAGAAAACTGGGTTTTGCGATGACAAACCACACCTCCATCCTCGGCCAGCACGCCCGTTGCTGCCAACGGCGGTTCGAATACCTGCCAAATCTCCTCTGGCAGTTTCCGGGCAATGTCTTTGAGTTCCATAGGAAGCTTTCTGTCTTACCATTTTCGACTCTTATCGGACGCCTCCTATATCGTCATGACCACCCTGATTACCTGAGGTCTTTTCCGCTAGCCCTAAGGCTGCGCGCACTGCATTTTTATCCCGACAAAAAATCTAAAAGTCCGTTCTACCGTTTGCTTTTCTGACTGGGATTTTCCTTGCTTCTGGGACTTGGATTGGCAACAAGTTTCGAGGGCCGGCACGCGAATTTCTTCACTATTTTGGAGTAAGCTCTCCGAAGGGGCAACAAAGATGCTTGCATTTTCAAACCACATTTTGGTAGATTAAGCAAAATAGAGCTCACGGTGTTGCTGAGCAAGTTTAAGGGGACAAAGATGCTCGACCAAAAAACGATGAATAAACAGAACGGCGATGGGATATTAGTTTTCGCAAAGTAAGGAATTAGCAGGGATGGACATTATAGGCAGTTTTAGAGAGAAAATAAGGGGGAAAGGTCTATCGGTCGTTTTGCCAGAAGGCAGAGACGAGCGAATAGTTCAGGCCGCCCGAAGACTTAAAGACCAGGATGTTGCACAGCCGATTGTACTCGGAAAGCCTCAGCAAATCGAAACTGCGGTTGAAAAAGCCGGTGCCAATCTCAATGGCATCAGAATCATTTATCCGAAAGAAAGTGACAAACTAGATGCCTACGCTGAAAAATACAGTGGTCAAAGGGACGGTATCCCTGCGGTTGTGGCAAAACACATAGTCGTCAAGCCGCTGTTCTACGCAGGCATGATGGTAGCTTGTGGCGAGGCTGATGCCGTCGTCGGCGGTGTTGCCAGCGCAACCGCAACTCTCATTCAGGCCGGCGTCCTGACCGTTGGATTAATCCCTGGAATCAAGACTCCTTCCAGCTACTTTCTCATGGTCATTCCAGACTTTCTCGGGGAAAAGGACAAGCCCTTCATTTATGCCGACTGTGCTGTTAACGTTGACCCTACCGCCGAGCAGCTCGCAGACATAGCCTTGGCTTCTGCTGTGAGCGCAAGGCGAATTCTGGGCGAAGAGCCGCGCGTGGCTCTGCTTTCGTTCTCCACCAAAGGCAGCGCTTTCGGTCCAAGTGTGGATAAAGTCAAGGAAGCTCTCAGGATAGCACGGGCCCGCGAGCCTGAATTGGCTATTGACGGCGAATTCCAGGCTGACTCGGCTATAGTTCCACGAGTAGCCACTAAGAAAGTCAAGAGCGAAAGTGCCGTGGCAGGAAAGGCCAACGTCCTTATTTTCCCCGATCTCAATTCAGGAAACATCGCCTATAAACTCACGCAATACATGGCCGGTGCCCAGGCCATTGGACCGTTCCTGCAGGGGTTTGCAAAGCCCATAACCGATCTTTCAAGAGGGGCAACCGTAGATGACATAGTTGCAACGGTGATATTGACTTTGGGACAATTGCCGGAGAAACCAAATCTCATAGAAACAAAGCGCGAACCGCTGACGGCGAAAGGATAAAGCTCATAATGAAAGTACTCGTTATCAATACAGGTAGCTCCTCAATCAAATATCACTTATACCAGATGCCTGAAGCAGAGGTTTTGGCCAAAGGAACCGTCGAAAGAATCGGAGAAGAAGGCTCGAGACTCTCTCACTATTATGGCAGCAAGACCTACACCGTGCAAACAAAGGTCGAAGACGTGGAAAGGGGGATGGAACTTATATTGGAGACTTTGGTTAGTAAGGATGTGGGAGTTATTCAGGGGATTTCTGAAATCGGTGCGGTCGGCCACAGAGTCGTGCATGGAGGCGAAGAGTTTACCGGCTCTGTGATTATTGACGAAAAGGTTATTGCCTCGATCGAAAAGTTTGCAGACCTTGCTCCTCTGCATAATCCGTCAAACCTTGCGGGCATTCAAGCCGCACAGCACCGGCTGCCGGACGCAAGACAAGTCGCCTGCTTCGATACTGCATTTCATGCGACCATTCCTGATGTCGCCTACATGTATGCCTTGCCGTACGAGCTTTATGAAAACTATCGCATTCGCAGATATGGATTCCACGGGATTTCGCACAGGTACGTTGCCAGGCGTGCTGCTGCTATAATGGGCAGAGGAAAATATGATATCAATGCCATCACCTGCCATCTTGGAAATGGCTGCTCCATTACCGCGGTAAAACAGGGCAGGGCAGTTGATACATCCATGGGATTTACCCCGTTGGAAGGCGTGCCGATGGGAACACGCTCTGGCGATCTGGACCCAGCGATACTCTTTTATCTTGCTGAAAAAGGATATGATCCGAAAACACTGGAAACACTCTGCAACAAGAAAAGTGGGCTGCTTGGAATATCGGGTATCTCAAACGATATGAGAGACATCGAGGAATTCGCAAAAAAAGGCAACTTGCGGGCGAAGCTGGCTGTCAATGTCTTCTGCTACCGTATCAAGAAGTACATCGGTGCATACACCGCTGTGCTAAATGTTGTTGACGCGCTAGTCTTTACGGGTGGAATAGGAGAAAACGCCGCCTCTTTGCGCCAGCAGATATGTACTGGTCTCACCCAGATAGGCATTCAGCTTGACCAGGCGGCAAACCAGGCCGCAATTGCCAAAGAATCAGAAATCAGTACAGAGGCCAGCAAAGTTAAGGTCCTCGTCATCCCGACAAATGAACAAGTTGCTATTGCCAATGATACTTATCAGTTGACCAGAACGAAGCAGGCGATTATTTCAAAGCAAAACTGTAAGTATATACCGCCTCTCTCAAAAGTTACTGGCAGAGGTCACGGCGAGGGGCCAGCGACCAGCGGTCAGGGGTCAGCATCCCGGCCGCTGAGCCCCGGTCCCTGATCGCTGATCCCTGTCGGCCTGGCCTTGAGAAAGGGCGCAAGTCGGTTGGGCAAAATATAGCGACACAGACTTCGAGGCAAGGCCCACAGCCCCGATCCGGACAGCGAAATGCCTTCCCCTGCGAGGGTCGGACTGAGGCGATGGCGCGAAAAACACGCTGGTTCCTGCGAAGAAGTCTTTGTACACACAGCCTCGTCCGGTTCCACTCCAGCAGCCGACAGAAATTCACAGAATGCCCATAACCGCGATCTCTTCGTTCTGATTTGGGTCAAAATCCTTCCACCATACCTTTGGAATGCCCCTCAGCTCGTTTTTTGGCCATTTCAACTGGGTGAAACCCCTCTCAGGCGGCCCATACGGAAAATCCTGAGCCGCTCTGATAGAATTGCTCTGGGTTTGAACTTGTTTTCTTTTTAATTTTCTTTTCGAGTTTTTCTTGACGAAAATGTGGTTAATTTGGTATAAATAGGGTTGCTCGGGTCTGCGATTTCTTAACTCTTGCCTTAGAAGATTGCTAAGGTTTCATCCCAGTGGGGCATTGTCTAAGGTGCAGAGGTCTAACGTGAACCTTGTGCCTCGAAGTCTGTGTCCGTATATTTTGCCCAACTGCTCATACTGGAGTTCTTGAAGGAAGGAGGTGATAGCAAAGCACACAAGAATTTTCGTCACATCATCAGTCCGCCTTTGGCGGATTGACAGAGGGAAAAGTCCAATATCAGATGTTTAGTAGAAAGTAGTCCCAGACAGAGAGTGTTTTGGCGTCTGGCCAAAAACACAATTGTTTCAACGTTCTTGAAGGAGGACTATTATGTATAGAAAATTCATTCATTTCATTCCTTGTGTTTTGGTGCTGGGATGGGCCCTGATGGGTGTGGCCCGAGCTGCTGACCCCAGTCTTGTCGGCTGGTGGAAGCTTGATGAAACCAGCGGCGTGACCGCAGCCGACAGCAGCGGTAACGGCAATAATGGTACTTTGACGAACCTGCCGGGTGACCAATGGGTTAAAGGGATGAAGGATGGTGGCCTGGACTTTGTTCCGCCGGGCTTCGTCAATTGCGGCACGGGCAGCAGTCTGAACGTAACGGCAGACTTCACTATTGCAGCATGGGTGAAATTGGCGCCGAACACCGATGGCAACTATGGCGGCATAGCAGGCAGATTGTTCGCGACAGCCGACCTTATATACACGGGTTTCGGATTGGTCAGACACTCCGGTAACACCTTTCGCCTGTGGGTAGGCGACAACACCGCTGATCTTGCCAAAAGCGCCGTCAGCAGTAACACGACCTATACTGACACCGGCTGGCACCACGTCCTCGGACTGAGAAAAGATGGAAAGAATTACCTGTATGTCGATGGAGTTAAGCAGAGCGCAACAACAACTACGCCATTTGTGCCAAGCACAGATTTCTTTCACATTGGCAGGCAGTATAGCCACTTAAATGATAGATACTTCATAGGCATCATTGATGACGTCCGGCTCTATAACAGAGCGCTGGCGGATGACGAGATAGGAGCACTGGCGTTCTGTCCCAAGGCCCACAGCCCTGAGCCGGCTGATGGTGCCCAGAATGTGGCCATGCCTCTTCTTTGTAAGTGGACGGCCGGCACTACGGGAGCTTTGCACGATGTGTACGTCGGCACTAATCCTACGCCCGGCCCGGCCGAGTTCAAAGGCCGCCAGCCGTTCACGGTTTATTTTTATCCCGGCATGCTTACTCCTACGACCACTTACTACTGGCGAATCGATGAGGTGGAGGCCGATAATGTTACCATACACACAGGCGACGTCTGGAGCTTTACAGCAGCACCATCGACTGCCTATAACCCGAACCCGGCTGATGGTGCCAAATGGGTCGATGCTGATGCAGACGTTAGCTGGTCTGCAGGTGCTGGAGCGGTTAAGCACGATGTATACTTCGGAACCAATCAAGCCGATGTGGCTAATGGTACCGGCGGCACACTGAAAAGCAGCCAGCAGGCAACGAAAACATACGAACCCGGAACCCTTGCACTGGATACAACTTACTACTGGAGGATCGATGAGTACGATTCCGGCGGCACTAAGTATCCGGGCACAGTCTGGAGCTTTACAACCATCGGTGCCAACGCCGGTATCAGAGGATACTACTTCAACAACATGAATGTAACTGGCGCTGCTGTGCTGGTCCGTATAGATTCTACGATCAACTTTAACTGGGGCGATCCTGGCTCTCCGGATCCGAAGGTCAATGTTGACCAATTCTCCGCCAGGTGGGTTGGCGTGGTGGAGGCACAATACTCCGAGCCTTACGTGTTTACCACCAATAGTGACGACGGCATCCGGGTATGGCTGAACGATGTGCTGATCATTGATAGTTGGATAGATCAGTCGCCAACCCTGCATAGCAGCTCGGCCATTAACCTTGTCGCCGGGCAGCGATATGGCGTCCGAGTGGAATACTATGAGAATGGCGGAGGCGCAGTGGCGCAACTGTACTGGCAGAGTCGTTCCACACCCAGACAAATAATTCCCGTAGGTGCGTTGCAGCTTCCGTTAATGGCCGGTAACCCGAATCCCCCTAACGGTGCCGTAGATGTCAAGCACACGCCTACTCTGCGCTGGTCCGTGGGTGAGAAAGCTGCTAAGCACAATGTGTACTTTGGCACCGACTCTACCACGGTGGCAAATGCCACTATGGCCTCAGCAGGTATCTATCGAGGCCAGCAGGACCTCAATGCTAACAGCTACGTTCCTAGTGAAGCTCCGCTGGAGTGGAATAAGAGTTACTACTGGCGTATAGATGAGGTCAACGGCGTTGACATCTGGAAAGGCAGTATCTGGAGCTTTACCACCGCCAACTTTATCGTGGTGGATGACTTTGAGGACTATACCGATGATGTTGGCAGCAGGATATTCCAGACCTGGAAGGACGGATGGGGATACTCTGAACCGGCGCCCGGCTATCCTGGCAACGGCACCGGCTCGTCTGTGGGTTACACTCAGGCTCCATTCGCCGAGCAAAGTATCGTTCACGGCGGCGGCCAATCAATGCCGCTGGCTTATGACAACACTGGTGCGGCCGGTAAGACCCGTTACTCGGAAACTCAGCGAGAGTGGGCCTCGCCACAGAATTGGACCAGAAACAACGTTAAGGCACTGACGTTGTACTTCTACGGCGCTACTGGCAATGCTGCTGAACAGCTCTACGTGGCGCTGGAAGATAATGCCGGCCAGGTTAAGGTGGTCAACCATCCTGACCCGGAGGCAGTCCAAGGAGCCACCTGGCAGGAGTGGAACATCGAGCTGACACAATTTGCCGGCGTGAATCTTGCTGCTATCAAGAAGATGTATATTGGCCTGGGCAACCGGACCAGTCCCACGGCTGGTGGCACGGGCACGATATACATCGATGACATCCGGGTATATCCGAGCAGATGTGTTCCTTCGATAGGTAAGCCCGCTGCTGACTTGAGCGGCAACTGCGTTGTTGACGCGGCTGATGTGGATATATTGGCCAATCTGTGGCTGGATAGTGGATTCCAGATTACACCGGTCGATCCTGGCACGGCCGGTCTGATAGCGCACTACCCGTTAAATGGCAATGCCAATGATGTTGTTGGTGGCCATAACGGCACTCTTATTGGTAACCCACAGTGGGTGACCGGATATCTCGACGGTGCGCTGAAATTCGGCGGCAGCGGCGACTACGTCCAAGTTGGCTACAGTCCTGACCTAGCCCTCAACGAGTTTACGCTGTCGGCCTGGGTAAAGATCGCCAGCGACCCGGGCGTTTTCGGAATACTTGGAACTCGTTCTGGCGGAGAGAACACCTTCGATTTGAAGGTCATGGCCACCTACGTCCACGGCGACATAGGCAACGGTACTGCCTGGATCAACACGGCCTTAGATTTTGGTTCAGGTGACACGGGAACCACCGGACAGGGAGGCGATTTGGCCGTGTACAAATGGTACATGATCGCCTATGTGTTCGATAACACGCAGCAGCAGGTTAGACTCTATTTGGATGGCGACCTCAAGAAAACCATAAGTATTTCCGGGACACCACTGCTGATGCAATCCGGCGAGTCCATGCGGATCGGCGATACTGGTTACGAGGAGTGGATGAATGGCCTGATCGACGAAGTCCGTATCTACAACCGAGCGCTGTCTGCTGCTCAGATTGCCTGGCTTGCCGGCTACACTTCGCTGGTCTCGATACCGGCTGATTTGCGTCAGGACAACGCGATTAACTTCAAGGATTTTGCCGTATTAGCTGATTCTTGGCTTGAGGAGATTCTGTGGCCGTAATCGCAGTCCCCGGTCGTCGGGGATAAACTCCTGCTGCGAAGCTAACAGACAATTGAGTTTAACACCATTTCGGGGCCTATGCTGGTTGATGAGGTATAGGCCCCGTTTTTTTAGCGAGTCTTAGCGTGAGGAGCGTAGAATCGCTGCTCTCGGCCTTACCCACCCTCAGTCTTGCTCCTTGCTTTTTCGACTATGAATTGGAGAAATAAAACCGGCCCAAGCAGTAGCAGCAGAAGAAGGAGGAAAAGTTAGGTGTGCGACCAAAGCTGCCACCACCGGGCCAGCTATTATATCATTACAATCGGCGGATGACTCTATCCTTACCCATTCGCTCGGCGATCGTCTCTCGTCCCTCGTCTCTCGTCTCTCGTCGTTCGGGTCACGGGTTACGAGCGACGGGTCACGGGTCAGAGGGTCTCATTGCCCAAAACGGTCATTTGATGAATAACTCATCGGCAAAAGAGGCCTTTTTGCCTCAAAATGTGCATTATTGTATGCCAATATCATGAGCAAATACCTTACTTTCACTTCGGCTCGCTACGCCCGCCTTCGCTTCAGCACAGGCTTACCTATACCGAATTTACAGAAACAATGTTACACTAGCCGCGATGCATGGCAGATGTGATATATTTCGAACTAGCCCACCGAATCGAACAACAGTACCACGAGCTCTTAGAAGAACAGCCGAAGAAGAAAAAAAGGCAAGTAGTCGAGATAGAAATCTTTCCAAGAGGACGGCGGTGCAGATATATTGTGTGGACGATCAGAATTGCGTTTTGCAGGGCGGTTAGGATATGGAAAGACAGAAATTGGAAGCCAGAATATTGGCCCGCGGGAAAGAGTTATTCGCCATTATCGGCAGTGAAACGCCTTCGGTATTCAACAAGAACTGGTGGACCGGCAAAGTGATGGATTGGAGCATGAGCCATGAAGACTTCAAGGTGCAGCTCTTCCGATTCATAGATGTCGTTCCCTATTTGACTACCGGGGAAATGCTCAACCGCCACATCCGGGAGTACTTCTCCCAGGGCCAGAACATACCTGCAGTACTCAGATTGGGGGCAAAAAGCGCCGGCATGGGTGGCCACCTTGGAATGAGGGTGCTGGGCAAGACTATCCGAAAGAATTTGGAGAACATGGCCCTTCAGTTCATAATTGGCAATACTGTGCCGGAGACGGTCAGGAATCTCCACCAACTTCGCGAGAACGGTTTTGCCTTCACGTTGGACATTCTTGGCGAAGCGACCGTCAGCGAAAAAGAAGCCGACCTGTACGCCGAGAGCTACATGTGTTTGCTTGAAGGGCTTAGACAAGCCCAATCAGATTGGCCGCCCTTAGCTGAGGGGGGTTCCAAATCGGACTGGGGTCATGCCCCACGGATCAACATCTCTGTCAAGCCCTCGGCCCTGTACTCGCAAGCTGACCCTGCGAATTTCGAGGGCTCAGTGGGACGCATCTTGGACCGACTCAAGCCCATTTATCGGAAAGTTGTCCAAGTGCGTGGCTTCATGTGCATTGATACGGAAACGCGCAGATACAAGGAAATCACCTTCGAGCTGTACCGTCGCTTGCGAAGTGATCCAGAGTTCAGGGATTATCCGTTCTTGGGGCTCGCCATGCAGGTTTACTTAAGGACCAGTGACCGAGATATAGATCTGATGCTCGAGTGGGCAAGGCAATTGAAAGTGCCGATTTCCATCCGCTTGGTCAAAGGTGCATATTGGGACTATGAGATCGTTGTTGCACGGCAGAGTGGCTGGGCGATGCCCGTGTACACTATCAAAGCACAAACTGATGCCGCATTTGAACGTGCTGCAGAGAAGATTCTCCGTAATCATGATATCTGCCACCTCGCCTGCGCCTCGCACAACGTCCGTTCCGTTTGCTTTGTTCTGGAACTAGCCCGCGCCATAGATGTGCCCGAGGATCGTTACGAGTTTCAGGTGCTGTACGGAATGGCAGAGCCGTTCCGCAAGGCCCTTTTGAAAATGACTGGCCGTGTCCGGCTGTATTGCCCACAAGGTGAACTGTTGCCCGGTATGGCTTATCTAATTCGGAGGCTCTTAGAAAACACCTCTAATGAGTCGTTTCTGCGGCAGACCTTTGTTGAAGGTCGCGATGTGGAGCAGCTCCTGCGGGCCCCCGCCGAGGAACCAGCGACGGGGGACGAGGCACGAGAGACGAGCGACGAGCGACGAGCCACGAGCGACGAACTGGACGTGTTTCACAACGAACCCTTTGCAGACATGGCCGTCCAGAAGGTTAGGGACGCCTTTGCCGCCGCTATTGCCCAGGTCAGAAAAGAATTGGGAAAGACCTATCCTCTTTATATTGGTGATAAGGAAGTAACCACCAAGATCACGCTTGATTCGGTGAATCCTGCCCGCCCAGATGAACTCATAGGCCGCGTTTGTCAGGCCGACATCGCGCAGATAGAGGATGCCGTCAGTGCCGCGCACAAGGCCTTTCAAGCATGGCGTGACACATCCCCCACAGAGCGAGCCACATACCTTATCATAGCTGCGCAAATCGCCCGAAGGCGAATATATGAACTGGCGGCATGGCAGGTCCTCGAGGCCGGCAAGCAGTGGAAACAGGCTTACAATGATGTAGGCGAGGCGATAGACTTCCTGGAATACTATGCCCGCCAAATGCTTTGTCTGGCCGAGCCCAGGTACATGGGTCATGTCCCCGGCGAGGTCAACGAATACTTTTATCAGCCTAAAGGTGTGGCGGCGGTAATTGCACCGTGGAATTTCCCTCTGGCTATCAGTTGTGGGATGTGCGCTGCGGCCATTGTGAGCGGCAATTGCGTTATTTACAAGCCCTCCAATCTGACGCCTGTTGTTGGACACACACTGCTGCAAGTTTTTCGTGAAGCAAAGCTGCCGCCTGGTGTCTTCAATTATGTCCCCGGGCCAGGAGCGGTCGTGGGTGATTTCCTCGTTGACCACCCGCGCGTTAGTCTGGTCGCTTTTACCGGTTCTATGGAAGTCGGGCTGAAGATCATAGAAAGGGCTGGTCGCACGCATGAAAATCAATGCTGTGTAAAGAAGGTGGTTGCAGAGATGGGGGGCAAGAATGCCATAATTATTGATGACGATGCAGATCTCGACGAGGCGATCCCGCATGTGATAGACTCAGCCTTTGCTTACCAGGGCCAGAAATGCTCGGCCTGTTCCCGTGTCATCGTGCTTGACGCAATATATGACCGCTTCGTGCGGCGTTTCGTCGAAGCTGTCCGTTGGGTGAGAATCGGCCCGGCTGAAGACCCTGCCAACTTCATGGGGCCGGTGATTGATCGACCAGCCCGGAAAAGCATTCTGGAATACATTGAGCTTGCTGCAAAGGAGGGAACGATCCTCTATAAAAGTGACGTACCCGATGAAGGTTATTACGTTCCCATCACCGTTGTCGAAGGCATTGTGCCTGAACACCGTCTGGCGCAGGAAGAGATTTTCGGCCCCGTACTGGCTGTAATGCGAGCCAAAGACTTCGGCCAGGCGATTGCGTGGGCCAACTCGACCCGCTTTGCGCTTACTGGTGGAGTCTTCAGTCGTAGCCCTGCGCATCTGGAGAGGTGCCGCAAGGAATTCCAGGTGGGTAACCTTTATTTGAACCGTGGCTGCACCGGGGCAACAGTGGAACGGCAGCCCTTTGGCGGCTTCAAAATGTCAGGGGTTGGCTCCAAGGCGGGTGGACCTGATTACCTGTTGCAGTTTATGGACGCACGCATGGTGACCGAAAATACCCTGCGGCGAGGCTTCGTCCCGGTCTGGAATGAAAAGTAGTGGATTTAGGGCACTCCGTCGCGCGTCGCTCGTCGCGCGTCGCTCGGGTCACGGGTCACGGGCGACGGAGTGCCCTTAATATCCACATGTTGATGGAAGAAGCAAGGTATATCTCACGGCGTCGCCCGAGGCAAGCTACGTTAGCGGGTCAATCTAATCCCAACAAATGTTTAGGTGTTTCCTGCAGAAGTTTCTTGGCAATTCTGACAGCCCCATCGAGTGTGTACTGCCCTTGCTCGATTCTATTAGCTAACGCATTGGCAAGCTCCATTCTTACCAGTTTAGACTTGGCATAAAGCCATTCAACACAATAAGCATCGGAGAAGAACCCTATTTGCTTATTCATCGGGAGCATATCCAGCCGTTCCTCGATTACCTGAGCGATTGCGTTGGGAAAGAAATTATGCCACCAGTAGCCGGCAAGACACAAGTTGGGTAATTCGCGGCACAGAGTGCACAGGGATTGATTGGTGTGCTTGCTGGAGAGATAACAGTGAAAGTTAATTCTCTGGTGACGTGAGATTATTTCGGCGAGCTGTTTTATAGTAACTTGGCGGAGCCTGCTACCAGTTTCAAAGGGAAGTGGTTCGGCGCCAAGCGAGAATTGAAATACGATATCAGAATGGTCTTTTTCCAATTCCAATAATAAGCTTTCAAACAGATAAGAAGCGTATGTGTCCCGTTCGACAGGGCCCGCGTTACTCCTGTTATCCAGGGCCTTCTGCATTTGGTCATCGCTCACGAGAGTGTAGTTTATGTCAGTAGAGACATGATGAGCAGTGGAAACAATACGCTCGAAGGGTATCGCAGCGCAATAGTGAGCAATAGCTTCCTTAACTTCCCAGACCGTTTTGATTTGCCTTTTCACCGGCGCTCGCTTCAACATAGTTACCGGAAGAGGTCGGGTCGGTTTATCAAACTGCCAGGCGTGCTCCAGTTCATATAAAGGCGCATCGAATACCCCCCACTGATTACGTGTGAAAAAGGCCCACTCCAATGAATAAAACAGAATGTCATCGTTGCTGCTGTCACCTCGTAAGGCTAGTTCCGTACACGCTTTCGTAATATTGGCACGCGCGAGGATTTGCCGGGCCCAGTTAGGATCCGTGCTTTTCTCACGGATGCAGGTATCAAGCTTGTGCCAATTGCTGATAGTTATCGGCTTGTCCCAGCCATACAATTCGCGAAGTATAGTTCGCATCAGCCAATAACAGGAGGTGTTTTGAACGTGCTCAAGGTAGGGGACTGCCTCCTCTATACGACACGTTTTCTCATCGTGGTCAGGATCATCTGATAACCGCTGACCGCTTGGACAGCCCGCGCTATAAAGTTCACTGATAACCATGTGATAGAGCAAAATATCATGCAGTCCTCTGGCCGCCATGTGAGAGGAGCTGATGTGCGTGTGTGTATCGATAGCCTCTATTTCATCAATTTGTTTGCTCAGAATATTGAATGTCTTACTGTGATCCATTTAAGATTCCCCCGGTGCTGCTGCTACAGGCCTGCAAACAACCGGATTTTCCCTTCAACCAGCTTCTTCGCCGCTGCTCTGGGTCTGGTGAATACACATGGGACGTTGTATCTGAAATCCTGCTCCTCTTGTTCATTGACGAAAGTATCCGCAAAGGCTGCAACCAGCTCGGTGCATATATTCACCTTTGCGACGCCAATAGACACCGCCTTGCTTACATCCGTGTCCGGCGTGCCGGAACCACCGTGCAGAACAAGAGGAATCGGCACTCTTTCGGCAATCTCCTCAAGCAGTCCCAGCCTGATGTTGGGCTTGCTTTTGTAAAATCCGTGAACTGTGCCGATTGCCACGGCAAGGGCGTCAATTCCTGTTTCGTTTACAAACTCGAGGGCCTGATCGGGATTAGTGAGGTGAACGTCCTCATTAGTCACATCGATGCTGGCTTCTTCACCGCCGATCCTGCCGAGCTCACCTTCCACACTTGCACCGCAGGCATGTGCCACCCGAACCACCTCTTTCGTGGCGGCAACATTCTCGGCGTAAGGCAAGTGTGAAACATCGAGCATGATGGAAGTAAAACCGTGGCTAATGCACTGCATAACCCGTTCAAAAGTATCTCCGTGATCCAGGTGAATCGCAACCGGCACTCTCGCTGCTCTTGCGTGAAAAACCGCTATATGCGAAATATCCTCCAATCCTGCGTAATCAGCTTCATAAGGTCCCACCTGTAGGATCACAGGCTGTGATAGTCCCTCAGCCGCGGCAACGACGGCCTGGACAGACTCGAGATTCCAAACCTCGAACGCACCAACGGCATAGCCGCCGCGACGAGCAGGAATCAATATTTCAGACATTGGCACGAGGCTCATTCGGTTCCCCAATAAGGATCAAGATTCATGTTTGCTCAAGAACTGCTCCAACTGTTCGGACGTCGGAATTCCAGCTCGGCCACCCAACTGCGTCGCACACAATGCCGCTGCGGCCGAGGCGAATCTCGCGGCTTCGATAACGGATTGCTTTCGGGCAAGAGCCAGCGCAAATGCGCCGTGGAAAGTATCGCCGCAGCCGGTGGTATCGACAACGTCAACTTGATATGCAGGCAGTTCAAACACACCTTCGTCAGTCAACCCCACACAGCCTTTCTCTCCACGCGTAATTATTACGGTTTGCTGTGAATCGGTTCGCAAAGTTGTTAGCATATCAGCTATGCTTGCTTTGCCCACGTAACTACTGGCAAAATCCTCGGAAACAACTATATGAGAAGATATCCTCATTGCCTCACCAACATGGGGCTCATCCCGCTCAACGTCAATCACAACGGGGATATCGTGTCGCCTGGCTATTTTAGCCGCTTCAATTCCCGCAAGCCCCGACTCAAAGTCAATCAACAATACTGATGTCCTTTTAAACCAGTTTTTGTCTGGAAACTCCCACGGCATCGGATACTGGACATTCTGGCGAGTCCAGAAGATGTTTCGCTGCCCGTCAATGCTACTGGTAAGAATAAAGGCAATAATCGGCTCAGCATCTTCAGTACGAAGTACAAATGATGTGTCAATAGACTCTTTACGAAGCGCTTCAAGCGCACGCCTTGCCATTTCAGACTGCCCAAGCTTGCCCGCAAAAGCCGCTTTACCGCCCAGTCGTGCAGTGGCCACCAACGCTGTGCCGACAAGGCCCCCATCACAAACTGAAAAGCCGTCGAGCATCGTCTTAACACCCTTGCCCGGCCATGTCTTCACAGTTCCCACGAAATCCACCGTTACAGAGCCAAGGCCCAAAACGTCAATATGTGTTTGCGATTTCATAACAATGTCTTGTGCTGCTTTATTTAACGGTGATTGACATTATTATATCTATAACTTACATTAAATTGTCGCTAACGCAAGTTTTGTTTTATTGCCTTATCGGCGAAAAACCTTGTCACGACTTTTTGGTTCCGGCTGTATTGCCGGCAGGGAGAATAGAAGATGACCAGACCTATAACACTTGTTACTGGACAGTGGGCCGATTTACCTTTGGAAGAACTGGCCAAGAAAGCAGCAAGCTGGGGATATGAAGGGTTGGAGTTGGGTGCATCCGGTGATCACATGGATTTGAACAAGGCCGCTACCAACAAAAAATATTGCCGGAAACAACTGGGAATACTGAAAAAGAACAACCTCCGGCTTTTTGCTATCAGCAGTCACATAGTTGGTCAGCAGGTTTGCGATCCCAACAATGATAGCCGATCTGATGCATTTGCCCCTGCAGATTGTGCCGGTGACCCCGAAAGGAAACGTAGATGGGCGGTGGCAACTATGAAAAACTCCGCCCGAGCGGCGAAAAACCTCGGCATTAAGATTGTCACCGGTTTTACGGGTTCGTCTATCTGGCACCTGTTATATAAGTGGCCACCGGTTCCCGAAGAAATGATTGACGAAGGTTTTGCGTATTTTGCGAAGATGTGGAACCCGATTCTGGATGTATTTGACCAGTGCGGAGTGAAGTTTGCTATGGAGGTTCATCCGACCGAAATAGCATTTGACATCATCACTGCTAAACGGGCAGCCGAGGTAGTGGGAAATCGTGAAGCCTTTGGATTTAACTTCGACCCCAGCCATTTGCAGTGGCAGATGGTCGACCCTGTGTGTTTCCTAAACGAGTTTTCAGAGCGTATTTATCACGTGCATATGAAAGATGCCGCGTTGCAGTTGAACGGCAGAAGTGGAATATTAGGCTCTCACCTTAGCTTTGGCCGTCCGGAACGCGGCTGGGATTTCCGGTCTCTGGGCCACGGTGATGTCAATTTTGAGGGAATCATCCGTGCCCTTAATCAGATTGGATACAAAGGTCCTCTGTCGGTGGAGTGGGAAGATTGTGGCATGGAACGCGAACATGGCGCAAAAGAAGCACTCGAGTTTGTCAAAAAAATAAATTTTGAACCCTCGCAGATTGCCTTTGATGCAGCGTTTGCTAAACGATGAAGGGGTGAGATGCTTAAATGGAAACCGGTCGCAGCCGCCCAAACAGACACATAAAGCATCAAAGATTTACCGGCGACTGCGAGATGAATATGGCTGTCCAGGCAGCTATGGTCAGGTTCACAGATACGTCTAAAGATGCCGTCAGCAACACCGTGAAACATTTATCCCTCTGGCGTGTGATCCGACAGAGCGGCTGGAAGCGGACTTCGGGCATAAAGCAAGTGCCTAAAGCGAGCTAAAGTTGTCCCGATTTATCGGGATAGGCACTTAAGGCACTCCGGACCTTAGGCACTTTAGGCACTTGCTTTAGGGTTAGCCACCTGTCGGCAGGGAAGAGACGCAACACGGGAAGCCCGATGCGATGGATATTCGTGACATCCAACCAGCATGGCGTGAGAGAGTGGAAACGGAGCATGGAGAAGCTATTGAGGCACCGACATACGAAAGGGTCGGCAAACAGATAGGCTCATCCTAAACCACCGCGCCACATCTCGACTCTACCTGATTACCATTTTGGCTCATGCCAAAATTGACCAGGGTGAATTTCGCGATCTGCGTCGTACGTGTCTAACCATGTGGCAATAGCCTGTCTGAATATGATGTCATGAATCTGGCGGGTCACGTTAACTTTGAGACAACGCGTCAGTTTTACCTGGCAATTCGAGAAGATTTATTACAGCGGCCCCGAGCTGCAGGTGGTGAGGCAATGAAAGGGAATTTTGTTGCGCATTTGTTGCGCGCACCATTTAGCAGCTAAAAAGGACTTGACAGCATGTATAGTAAGTTGCTATGTTACAACGAGTTAAACATTGAAGCGCCTGTAGCTCAATTGGACAGAGCGTCGGTCTACGGAACCGAAGGTCGGGGGTTCGAGCCCCTCCAGGCGCGATTTCATAAGTGTTGGGCTGTCAATTCCTTACCTCTGACAGCCCTTTCTATTTCTTCGTCTGGCGGGGGGCGCGTGCCAGCTGCGCGCCAAGATGGTTACTCATCGTGCTTGCACCTGCCAAACGTGCTCGTTGCAATAAGTCCAATCTGACTGCCAAGTAAAACCTGTTAGTAGTTTCAAAGTCAGAATGGCCAGCCAGCCTCATTACGTCATATTCCGTCAAACAATTCTCTAACCACCTGGTCAGACAAGTTCGCCGCAGGTGGTGAAATTCGCCCTCTTGGATACTTACTCGCTTCAGTAAGCCACGAAACTTTCGTATAAAGTTGTCGATCGGGCACTTGCTGTCCTGCTCGGGCCATCTGCCACATTCGCGCCGGTCCTGAATATGCTGATAACGCAAGGCCAGGTGACCTGCCCCCGATCTATGTACCAGATGCAATTAGAGAGTTCTCCACCTTGTTCGTGCTGTATTGCTGAGGTCGAGGCGTAGCCGAAACCGAAGGAATACAATTCGCCGCAAAAGCATCTGACGCCAAATAGCCCAATGAACAGCGAGGGCGTTGGGGATTGTATTCAAGAAGCCATTGTTCCACAAGCACTTTAGCCTGCCTAATGTACCCAAACGATTCACCGTTTAACAATTCATCCTCAAGATGGCTGATGAAAGATTCACTGTAGGCATTCTCCCACGGACTGCCCGGCTCAATATATAATGGCCCGACATCCTGATCAGCCAGCCATTTCTTAATAGCGTCAGCTATAGACTCCGGGCCATTATCGCTGCGAATGTAAGCAGGTACTGCTCGAGCCGCAAATCAACATTGCAGCGTTGCAATTACATCCTGGGCTGTGATACTACGTTCAACCTCAATGGTTAAGCTCTCTGGCGTGTATTGATTCAGGACCGCCAGCATCTTCAATGGCCTGCCGTCTTCTGAACAGGCCAATCACTTGCGTTTTCTTTGCTCTTGAGGCACTTTCAGACCCTCGGCCCGCCAGATACGATATACCCGTTTATGGTTTACATTCTAGCCGGATCAGAGGATGGCGGTTTGGACGAGTTCCTGGAGTTCATACCCAAAAGCCGTTCAAGCTCTTCGATACGTTTTTCCAACTTTTCGATGAGGTTTTTCAATTTCGCGTTTTCCTCTTCCAACTGCTTTATATATGCGTCTTTGTCCATAAAAGTGTTATCGGGCAACAACAGAAGTTTTCTTCAATTACTCAAAATACAGTGAACGCTTACAAGGGATTTCATAGGAGGAAATAGAGCACATTCATGTAGCCTTTAGCATGAATCCAATCCAAACGCCTCTAGAGCATCGCTACCGTCCATGGATTTGACAAGAAGCCGTCTAACGCGGCCAATAGCTGCATCAACTAACCGATTCAAAAGTTGGTTTGCGTCAGGTTCTCGAAATCGAGGTTCACATCTCCATCGCAAGATGTCACTTGCTACAAAGGCGCCTGCGAAAATCTGATTTTGCATCTCGGCCTATATTCTCGGCCGAACCACTACAGGTCAGACTAACATCTGAGACGACCTACTCTTATCGCCGATGAATCGAGATAGTGGCACTCTTAGGGGCGAACGTATGACGGGTGGAGGTCGAGGTCGTGTCAGGCCCGGTTCGTTTATACGTGTGGCCGTTGCGGCTCGACACAATCCGGTCATGCGTACGTTTTACAGGCGGTTAATCGTGAAAGGCAAAACGAAGATGAGCGCGGTGGTTGCTGTTATGAGAAAGATTCTGATATTCTCAATGCGATGGTAGCCAAAAATGAATCCTGTAGGCCCAATCTTGCTTGATTCTCAAGACAGTCGCTTTTGGAATCTCGATGAACCAGACTTATAATGCCGGTAGTCCTTCCGCCATTTAGTCACCGGGCCCGCCGGGAATTGATCGTGTTCGCAGATTCTGAAACAATTGTGAAGAATCCTACCCAAATCTTGATGAAATTGAGTCAACTTGAGCGATATGGAGTGGACTTGAATGAGAATCTAAGGTTTTTGTTGTCAAGGCCTTATGGCGTAACGCCTTGTGCATGCAGGACTTATGAAAGTGGCGGCGCAGAATCCCGCCCTCCCTGGTTTTTCGTTGAATTACAGCCGGGGCAGTGTATGATTGACTTGGCAATTGGCTAACGGTTTGCCTTAAACGGCAGTTTCTGAAGGAGACGATAGCCGATTAGCGTGTTCTCGGCTGGAGCGTTTGGGTTTATGGCGAAAGGAGGGTTGTAAAGATGAGGCGAAGGCTCATTCTCGCATTTGTTTTTCTATCAGGCTGTTTTTTCGCTCTGAGTGGTTGCGACGGCAGTGCGAAGGAAAAAGACGAGCTGCAGAGCAAACTGGCACAATTGGAAGCTACTTTGAAGGAAACCAAGAGCGAAAAAGATAAATTACAGGCAGATGTCACCAGGCTATCAGAGGCACTTGATAAGACCAAGTCCGAGCTGGCAAACGTTACACAGAGGCGCGACGAGCTGCAGACACAAGTTAATAAAGTTACCAGCTCGCGCGATGTGCTGCAAAGGCAACTGGAGGAAGTAGCTAAGTCGCGAGACCGGCTGGAAAAGCAGGTCAATGAACTCACCACTTCGCGCCAGGAAGCCCATACCGCCGCAAACAACGCTCAGGCGACAATTGACGAGCTTACCGCTCAATTGCGGAAGCAGGCAAAGATTATAAGCGAACTGGAAAACCAGACTAAAACTGTGCGGTCAGCCATCGAGCAACTGGAGAAAAAGCTCGACCAGGCATCGGGACGGTAATTTTGTAGGCTGATTGAACGTTACGGCTTGAGCATAAATTGGCATTCGCATTGATATGGGAGACGTAAGATGTCAGATGGAAAACTTCTGCCGAAGGTTTTGATGGCAGGGATGGTTTTTCTTTTATGCTCGTGTGCGCAGATGCCTCGCAGCAGCCATCCGGTAACGCTTGGATGGAAAGATTTGCTGGAGGAGGATATGTCCAACGGCACGCTTAAGCCCGGCAGTTGGACGCTGGAGGACGGGGTGCTGACGCGTCACGGGGGAGGTGACATCTGGACCAAGGAAAGTTACGGGGATTTTATCCTCGAGCTGGAATTTAAGGTGGCCGAAGGCACCAACAGCGGCATTTTCTTGCGGACCGAGGATGTCAACGACCCGGTACAAACCGGCATTGAGATGCAGATATACGATTCGTTTGGCAAACAAAGGCCCGACAAGCACGACTGCGGAGCGATCTACGACTGTCTGGAGCCGAAGGTCAACGCAGCCCACCCGGCGGGCCAATGGAATCGAGTGACCATCCTGGCAAAAGGCTCAAAGATTAACATTGTGATGAACCGCGAGCGGATTGTAGATATGGACTTGAATGATTGGTCCGAACCGCACAAGAACCCAGATGGCACGCCAAATAAGTTCAACACAGCATACAAAGACATGGCCCGGCAGGGCGTTTTCGGGTTCCAGGACCACGGCAAGCCGGTATGGTACCGCAATATCAAGGTCAAAAGACTCGATTACTAATCATAGGCCGCACATTCTACAAACGCGCTCCGGCGGTTCGCCGGTCGATTGGCTTGGATTCAATGTGAGATCGCGTACATTATAACGTTGATCCCCATTTGAATCGCCTTTTCGTAATTTGGCCTGCCAAACTCAAAACCCTGGCGGTCACACCAGCCGCAGTGAATATCGGTGGAGCCGAGAAAAATCGCGAGGCGGTCGTCGATGAAGACGGCTCGAGCGCCGTGGTTTTGTCCGTGCATGTACGGCAAACCGCCAGGATGTTGACGTTTTGGGTAGTCCAGTGAAGGCAGGCCTGTGTCCCCAAGGTCGTACACATTGTGAAATATCTCATGTTCTTGCGGTATCCGTGTCACCGCCCCTCTGCCGAAAACATCCTCAAGGAGTTGGTAGGAGCTTTGATAGAAGAAATCACCGCCCGCGCCCACGACGCAGTCATCCATCAGCAAAAAGCCCCCGCGCATGATGTACTCTCGCAGATTGTACTTTTGATTCTGAGTGAATGTGTAGAAGTTCTCGCCGGTCATAAAAAGGAACGGATATTTCGTTAGGTCTTCGAGTTTGTCGAAGGTGACCACAGCGTTTAGTTGGCCCGGCTCTGCGTACTGTGGTTCCCAGTTGTTTGTCCCCTTTATAGGTTTAGTTTTGCAGCGTATTACCGTACTGAATTCATCCAGGAGGTTTGCATCGCCGCCCGGCCTGACGTTCCAGACGTCGGGGCCGCGGCCCTGACCTTCTCTTCCCTGCTCGACAAATTTGACCCTCGGCATCACGAAGTCGTACTGGTCCAGATCGGTCGCATCGTTACCGCAGGCTATTCGTTCGGCGACCGAAACTACGCCGCTTACTGCCAAAGTAGTGCTGATAGCTGCGTTACCGGTTATTCTGAGAAACTCTCTTCGGCTTATTTTGCCTGACTGTCTGCCCATACTTTGACCTCCATTCGTTATTCGGCTGTTAGGAAGAACTTCGAGGCTAAAAGGCCGTCTGCCTTGTCAGACTCGTATCTCCACGGCTGCGGGCTTGGGACACCATCTGCATTATCTTCCAGCACGGGCGTCTCAGTCTTAAGTAAGTTTCGCTGGCGGTACCAATCTTCTAACTGCTTGCAGGCAAGGGTAAACGCCTCCAGAACCGATACTTTGCCGTCGCCGTCCGTATCGCTATTGGGGTCAGCTAACGCGGGCACAAAATACTCGCCGAATTTGGTGCTGTAATGCTGCCCAGCTTCGCAGCCACATACGACGATCCTGTCTTTGCCGGTGATAGTTTTGGCCGCCAGGCCGGCCCCGGGGCAATCTAACACTATCATCATTGAAGATGTTTTGATCTGCTTTATGCACTCGGCCAGGCTCTGGTGCGTTATATCCTCGCCAGGCAGATTGAGCCGCAGCTTGCCGGCCACAGTATTTGCCTGGCCTGTATAATAGAATATAAATCTATCCGTGGGTTGAATCTTCGCAGCGAATGTAGCAAGTGTCCGGCTCAAATTATCTACGGTTGATGTTCTTGTGCCTTCGCGCAGCGCCGAGCTATCAGCCACCAAGATAGATACACCCTCAGGTTTGAGCTTGGCATCGCTGAGAAGGAATCTGCGCAGATTCATAACGATTCTGTCTTTGGCCAGGCGGTCGTTTGGGTCTTTGTTCATTCCGCTGACAATTAGGGCGTAAGTATTCTTGATATTTGCGGACGCCCGGCTGGTTTCAGCACCACGCGCCTGCATGACCGGTAATTTGCCCGAAGAGATGAACAGGCTTAGCACTAAAATTCGTTGTATATTGCTCATCGAGGTTTTCATACCAGACCAATTGCTCGCCTTAAGTACCAACTGATGCTAAGCAGCAAACACAAAGGAAGCAGCAATAGCCACGTAGGCCAGGCGCTCGTCATGCGGGTCTGGCTGCCTATTTGCACTTGAGCCTGAAACATCTGGGCACTGTCTTCCTTCAAGTCCTCAACGTGAACGTATTTGCCGTTGAACCTTTTTGCCAGGGCGCGAAGAAACTCCTCATCAGGCTCGGTTTCAGCCATTTCAGTCTGCGCTGGCGGCAGATTTACCGCGATAGTCTTTTCGCCGAGAAAGACGCCATTGATCTCTGCCTGAGCTGTTGCCACAATGCTTTGGTCTCTGGCATTTTCTATTTCGGCAGCATAATATCCGGGACTGGTCTGGTTCATGCTCAGAGCCTGACCTTTGACATTAAGCAGTACGTTGGCGCCGCTGACCGGGGCAAACGACTTGTCACACACGTACGCACTGAACCTGACCTTGTCTGCTTCTTCGCCGACTTGCCCGCCAGACGTATGGCGGGCAAGCTGCGCAAATAACTCGACGCCGGCTTCAACATTCGCCACTCTGCCCACATAGGATGTTAAGCCCGACATCAATTTCTGCAGCAGTCCGCCGTCGCGGTCTTGCCGATATAGCAAAAAAAGGTGCGAGATGTTAAGCAGGCAAACCCTGCCCCTGCCGACTCGATGCACGCAGATAACTGGCGTGTCCCGGACCGCAGCCAGTGTGCTCGCGGCGGGCTTGGTATCGGTTATCCGGCAATATGCCGAGATTAGTGCATCCTGACTTGTCAGGTCCGTCTGGCTAATTATTTTGCTGTCGATTCCCTCAAATGTCAGTTCTATATGGCCCGAATTATCAGTCTGGCTCAGCGGTTTATCAGGCCCGATGATAACCGGCATCAACGATTGAACTTTGTCGTTTGTCCAGATCTGGCCGGCTGATCCTGCTCTGGCAGGCAGTAAGATAAGTCCGCCGCCTCTATCGACAACAAAACTGTACAGGCCGTCGACCTGTGCGTCCGTCAAGCTGCCCGCGTCACAGGGTCCAAGAATTATGATGTCGTACTTGTAGAGTTCTTCGCGCCTGTCCGGCAGCTTCGTGTAGCCGCACGTTTGCATCGCGTCCTCGGATAGAGCCGGGTTCTTTATGGCATCCAAGCCCAGGTCTAATTGAATCTTGCCGTCTCGGGCCAAAGCCTGACGTATTTTGCCCACGTTGAAATTAGCCACTTGGCAGTAGAAAAGCACCTTGAGTTTTTGCTCTTCGGCCACCTGTACCACCGTACTTCGCTGGTTGTTGGCAAAATTGACCTCTTTTTCGAGCGGCTTTGCACGGGCGGAAAGTGTGTGGCTGCCCAGAGTGTCTGCGCCCACTGTGAACTCAACTATCGCCTCCCGAGTTTCCAAATGCGACTGAGATTGTCTATTTTTGCCCGGCGAAAGTTTATGCTGGTCCAACTGGTTGGAATCTATTACACGATCATCCTGGAGCAGCTCGATTGTGACCGGCTCGTCTTTCAAACCTCTTGCAGCGACGGCGACCCGCACGTTATAAGCGGTATCAATTGCAACTGTTGACGGCGCGGTTATCGACCTTATCGCTATGTCCCTTTGTGGTTGCCTGGAGCCCACGCCGACAAGAACAACTTGAAAATCTTTTCGGCCCAGAGACGAATATGTCTCGATGTTCTTATCCGCGGCCTGACCGTCTGTGAAGATAACCGCTCCTGCAACTTTATCCGCCCAGCGTATGGCGGACAAGTTTGCATCAATCTTTTCGTCGCTATATTTATGGAGCAGAGTAAAGGCACTGTGCAAATCGGTCTGCGAGCCCCAGCGCCGCAGTAAACCGACAGAACCGCTATAATAGGCCTGACGGTCGAATCCAAAGATTCTGTACTGCGGTCCCTGCGACTGGGTTCCCGCGGAGCGGGGTCCCTCGGAAGGACGAAATCTTTCTCTAAAAGTGGTGATTGCCTTATCCAGCCGGGTCTTCTGCGCATCTTCAGCGATAGACATGCTCTGGCTGGTGTCAAACAAGGCCAGCACCGAGTTTCTGGAGAATATTTCACTTTCTTTGGAGCGTGACGGATTCCACGCCACCAATAACAGCACCATTACTGCCGCATATTGCAGCACCATCAATAGCAGTCTCTGGCGTTTGAGCTTTGCCTTGAGCAGCTCGCTCGATCGAAAGGCAAAGACAACCAGTGCGGCGAAACCCACCATAAGCAAGCCTGCAATGAAATGTCCGGGATAATCAGCAAATATCATTTTTTGACGGGTTCCTTGCCAAACTTAGCCGCATTTTCAAAAAACTTATTCTCCATCTCGTAAAACTTCACGTCGGATGGCTCATCTTCAATCAACTGTGACTTCTGCTTTTTGGCTTCTATCGCAATAGACCAGAACTGTCGCGCCATTGCCCTTGCTGCCTCTGCCTGGGCTGCTCGCGGGTCTTTAGTGAAAACGTGAACGGGGGCTGAGCGATTACTGCCTTTACTTACCGTGCTCCACTGGGCGCCTGACATGCTATCCAGCAGGCGTTTTGCCGCTTCAAGGCGAGCCAGCATTTCCTCTCGCTGGATAGGGGTGAGGGACTCATCCAGTGCATCCGCGGCTTCTGCCAGTTGCTCGGCGATTTCCTGGGCTTTTTCTGCCAGTCTTTGTTCCTCGCTCATCGGAAGCCCTTGCCCAATTGCATTTCCAGCCTGATCAAGTTTCTGCCTTGCCGACTCCATTAGTTCAACGGCCTCGGCAGCCTTTTTGCCGGTGACGCTGGGCTGGTAGCGGGTCGCAGTTACCGCCGCCTGGAACTCGTCCATCTTCGCAAGGGCGTCCGCCAGGTGCTCCTGGGCTTTCTGCTGTGCCTGTGCTTGCTGCGCTTGCGAGATTGATGGCAATTGCTCCAAATCCTTTTTCAATTGTGAGACCTTTTCCTGCAGCGCCTTTTGCTTAGCCTGGAGCATTCTTAGCCTGGCTTCAGCACCGGCCGGCTGGCCTTGTCCGGGCTGCCCACCTTCGGAAGGACTTTTTTCGCTTGCGGTGCCCTGGCCGGGCGAAGAGGAAGGACTGGCGCCTTGCGAGCCGTTTTGGGAACCGCCGGCTTGCCCGCCGTCCGTCTGGCGGGTACTCTTGCCGCTGGACGGATCCCGTCGCCCGTCGCCCGTGACCCGTGACCCGAGCGACGAGGGACGAGCGACGAGCGACGAGGGGCCGGCACTATCGCTCTGAGCATCCGAAGATTTATCGCCCGTTTTGCCAGGCTGACTTATCGAGTCTTTTTTGCCTTGAGCGTCTGTTTTGTCCTCATCCATCTTCCCTTGCCCATCATCCGTCGGGCGACGAGCGACGAGCGACGAGCGACCGCCGGCTTGCTGCGTCTGCTGCTCGAGGAAGTTCACGAAATCTGTTTTCAGAAGCTTCTGCTCTCGTGTAAGAGTTTGGAGCTTCTGCTGGAGTTTCTTCATTTCTCCCTCGATGCGCTCTTTCTCATACGGTGAGAATTCGGGCGACTCTTGCAGTTTGATACTGTCGGGTTTCTCTTGAGGCGAGGACTGGCCGGATGACGGAGGATTCCAGAGCATTTCCAATTCGAGGATGAATTTGCGTAAAGTGCTATATGCCTGCTTTTCCGGCACTATCGCAGCGGCGGCATTATGCCCGGCTAAATATTCGCTTGCCTGGCTGTAAGATTGAAGAACCTGGTTAAGGACAGCTTTAGCCTGCTCGTCGAATCCGTACTCCGAGTCGTCACGCATGGTCGCCAGTTGCGTAGCGCAATATTGAACGTCATCGTTTATGGATGCCAGTCGGCTGCGGTCTTCATCGGTCAGAGTGGGCTTATCCGCGATGGTCCAGGTTTTCTTTAAGATTGCGCGCGTATATTCAAGGATAGTCAGCAGTTCTTCAGGCGTAGCACCCGCGCCCGAGCCTTGTCCACCGCCGGGTTGGGGGTGCCAGTTTTGCCGGTATGGTCTGATCTCGATGAAGTAGACATCGCTGCTTGAGCTTCTGCTTGGCAATGCTGAGCCCGTGTCGATATCCGATGCCTGGGCGTAAAATAGAATGCTGTCACCGACCCATAGGTCGTATTGCTCCAATTCAACTGTGTGAGTAAACGTATAGGTCTTCTCTCCTTTTGTGATTGGAATTGCCAACTGTTTTGGCTGCTGCCTGGGTATTTCCAGAACTATATGGGCGGAAGCCAATCCGAAATCATCGCTGAGCTCGAACGTTATGGGCACGCTTGCGACATCGGTCGTTATGTAGTCGCCCTCTGGAGAAGTCAGCATAATCTTGGGCGGCTCATCGTTTCGCACTGTTACCTGCAGGTCGGGCACGTTCTCGTTGGCAAGGCCAAATTCATCCACAAGACGAAATCTGATGGTTCCTTTTCGGCTGGCAGTAAAGCTAAAGGTGAACTGGTTGGCCCCACCGAGCTGCTTAGTTACCGCTTGGCCATCCACGCCGGTTATGGCAGCCTCGCGGAGGGGACCTGTCGCCTGCACACTCAGCGTAACGCTGCTGTCGGGCATAACCTCCAGAGTCTGGTCTGCAATCTGCTCGCTATAAGGTTTGACCCGCATATTTCTTGGCGGCCTCGGCGGCAGCAAAACTTCAGCCGTTATTCTCTCTATCTGAGGCGCCGGATGGATGTCGACTTGATGCCACTCTGTAGAGGCTGAGCCAGCCTCAAATCGATACCTGAAAACGCCCGTCTGTGCAAAGGACTTGGAGGCGTTGAATTTGGCTTCCCCTGCTTGCGCAGCGGCAAGTTTACCCCCGCGCAGGCGGGGGCCCGCGTTCAGACTCGGCAGTACTTGGATTTCCTCGCGCTGCAGGACGGTGCTACTATCTGCGCTGTTCGAGTCAACAGCGACCAGGACCAACTTTCCAGATTCCGGCACCGGGCCTTCGATCTGGGCGGCGAAGGTCACCGGGGTGTTCGGCTCGGCAACAATGTCCCGCGTAATCGGCTGCAAACTGGTCGATGGTAATGGCTCGACCGCAGCTAACGGACGTGTCAGCCGCGCGAAGTACGCGGATATGTACAGATAGTTGGCGCGCACGTAGAACAAAACGCTGCCCAGGCCAAAAAGGACAATCGCCGCAAGGATATATCCCTGCCATTTGTCGATAGTAGAGTCAAATTTGAACCCTTCGGTTTGTTTGCATACTTGCAGAACCAATTGCTCGGCGAGTGTTCTGGAATAGGGATAATCGTGCTGCTCCTCATAGAATTCGACCACCGTGACCAGTTGCTGGTTGAAGCTGTGTCTGCTTTCGATGAAGTTTGCAGCCCCACTACAAGATATCTGGCCGACCAGATAACGGGCTAACTTATACAGCAGAAAGGCAGACCCTGCGAGCAGCAGAAGAAATGCCGTGATTCTGCCGAACATGCCGAAGTTCACCTGGTGGTCGAGCCACGCGTAGACGCCGATATATCCGCTGACAAAGACCGTGGATAGTCCTGCGACCTTTAGAATCGCAAGCGCCAGCAACCATCGTCTGACCTTCTTGATTCTGCCAACCAGAGCTTCAAGTTTTTCTTGCGCAGTTTCAGCCATGCCCAATTCTACCGTTTGAGTCTGTTAGCGATAGCCGGCTCAAGTAATAGCAACAAAATCAACGTCCAGGCAAATGCCTTCCATAGCGACGTCGGCTTCTTGTCTGGGAAAACCTCAGTAGAGGCAACGTTTTTTTCCGTATCCCTGCTAAACACCCGGCTCATAATTTCAGCCACTTCTTTGGGGACCGGCTTAGCCATATCTGTCTCGCCTTGCGGCAGGTTAACGCCCGCGTATATTGCCGGCTTGCCCAAGGTCTTTACCCACCCGATGCCGCCTGGGTCGGGCACGAGCAGAGAGGATTCCGCCTGCCTTGAGCCAAGCCTGCCCTGAGCAAGGTCGAAGGGTCGAAGGGACAAAGCGACTCGGTATTTCTGAGTATCACAGGTCTCGATCCAGAGCTGCTCCGCGGCTAGCGCAGCGAGCTGCCGCTCAGCGGATGATGCCGCGGTGCTGGGTAGGGACAGCACTACCGGCTCACCGTAGGCGAAGCAATTCTCGCTCACCTGATTATTTGCTCCCAGCAAATACTGGCAGAAGGCAACTGATGCACTTGATTTAGCTAATGACCCAAGCGAGTCATCGGCACTTGTATTTACTAAGATGGAGGTGCCGTCGCCGAGGCTTCTGTGATAGATAAAACCCAGGCCGTTCTTGAACTTCCATACGCACCTGGTCTCAGTGTGTACTTCGCATTGCCAGCATCCCTTGAAAGCGATGTTATCAATCCTATAGTTGGATAAGGCCTCTGCCGCGAGACTGTCCACCGCCGAAGCTCGTTGGTGCAAGGGCTTCGGTTCCACATAGACTCTTTCGGGGACATATTTTCGCGGCAGTGCCGGCAGAACATCCTGCTGCCACAACCGCTGCGTTGCGCTAAGGGCAGCCCCCGCTTGCGCGGGGGTGACGTCATTCCCGCGAAGGCGGGGATCACCCGTGATGAAGAATATGATTCTGCCGCCGCCGAGCATAAAGCTCCTCAAAGCTGAGGCCATACGGCCCAGCGGCTCAGTTATCGCCGAACAAATAAGTATGTCAGCCGAGTCCAAATCTGCGCTGGCAAGGTTGCTCAGCAGAAGTTTGCGTATTCTGAATGTGCCGTACGGGTTCATTTGTGACACCGTATCCAGTGCCGTGCCGACCAAGAACATTTGATCTGTGGTAGCTCCGGCCAGAATCACGGTCAGGGTCTTATGCTGTGGCATAGAAATCGCCAGGTAAAATGTATCATCCTGTCTCAGGCCGTCGCCCGGCGATAGGCTTAATTCTATCGGCACAGAGGGTTGCCCTCGTTCGGTGCTGCTAATATCTATCTGCGCCTGATATACTCTTTGCTGATTCGGTGATAAACTCACTTCCGTTAGCACTGATTCGCTCGCTTTGACCTTTGCTGTCAGCCGGCGGTTTTGCTCGGTTTGGCCATAATTGGCGACGGTGACATTGATGCCGATCCGGTCGCCTACAGCTTCAGATGTGTGTGCCTCAGTTATAGCGGCATTGTTAACGGGTTCGGGCGAGACAATTGGCCTATAATCTATATTGTGCGCTTTAGCAGGCTCCTGGACGTCGAAGAGCTGCTTTAGTGTATTTGGCGTGAAATCGCTCAGCAACAGCACATGGACGGCGTCGCCGGAGGGGGCGTCCCGGTTGGTACGACCAAGTGCCGAAAGGAATTCGCCCATCTTTGCGCTCGCCGGCGAGACTTTTAAGCCCTTCACCGCTGCGAGGGCCTGGTCTTTGCTCAGCCCGTGCTGCCACGGAGCCTGCCCCGAGCCCAGTCGAGGGGGGGCTGCCAGAGGGTAAACGTTAAATATGCCGTCAGTTCCGGCAGCCTGAATATAGTCAATAGCCGATGCAGTCACCCTATCCAGATAACTGCCTGAGCCATCGCGGTACGCCATGGACATCGAATTATCCAGGCCCAGGAAGTGAACGATTCTTGTTCGCTGGGGCTTGGGCCTGATGTGCAGAATCGGTTGGGCAAAAAGCATAGCAATCAGGACAATTATTGCGCAACGCAGCAGCAGGATCAGCAAATCGCGCAGCTTTCTGCGGGATTGGCTCTCGATCTGGCCGCTGCGCAAAAAGCGAAGCATCGTAAAGGGCACACGTCTGAATCGCGGCTTTGCCAGTAAATGGGCAATCACGGGTCCCGCCACCGCCAGTCCGCCCAACAGGAATATCCACTCCACAAAGCTCACATCATTCTCTTTCGCTTGGCTAAGTACGCTATTAACGCCTTATCGAGCGGCTGGGACGTATCGAGAAGACAGTAATCAATGCCGCTTTTGCCGGCGGTTTTCTGCACTTCATCCAGGAACTCGGCTACACGCCTTCGGAAGCTATCTCGAATAGACTGCGGGAAGGTTTGCAGCCTGGCTTTGGATTCCAAATCTTCAAATTCAATAAGCCCGTCATAACCAAGATTCAATTCTTGATGGTCCATAGTATGGAATATGATCACATCGTGCTTAAGGAACTTTAGATGCGCTAAGCCCTTGTAGATATCGCCCTGGTCGTCGAGCAGGTCTGAAATCAGAATAACCATGCCTCGTCGCTTTGTGGCCTCGGCAAATGCGTGCAGCACGTTAGCTAAGTTGGTACGCCCGCTGGGGCTGGTTGACTGCAGAGCTGTTAGGATGGCATTTAGATGGGTGCGTTTTGACTTGGGAGGAATCTGTTTCACCACCGTCTCGGCAAATAGCAGAAGGGCGGTGCTGTCACCTTGGCTCAACATCAGATAGCTTAAAGCCGCCGCGATGAAGCAGCCGTAATCGATCTTCCTGACGACGCCGTTGCCGGCGAACGACATGCTCTTACTGGTATCCAGCAGGATGTACACGGTTGCGTTGGTCTCTTGCCGGAAGCGTTTGATGTAGAGCCTATCGCTTCGTCCGAACACCTTCCAGTCCACGAATTTCAGCTCGTCGCCCGGATGGTACTGCCTGTGGTCGCTGTATTCGACGCTGAAACCGTGGAACGGGCTCGGATGCAAACCTGCAAAAAAACCTTCCACTGCGCAGCGGGCCACCAGGTCCATATTCGCCAGCTTGCTTAGAAAAACCGGGTCAAGATATTCGTGACCTTGCCTCACCAGCCAACCCCTTAACCAAACGCAAAAGAAATGTGCCGTGCTGCCAATTTTGGCGCCAGCTACTTCGGCAGCGCCACATTTTCAACAAGGTCATTGAGGATCGTTTCAACGCCGATGCCATCCGCCTCGGCGTTAAAATTAGGAATAATACGATGCCTGAGCACAAGTCTGCAGACGGCTTGCACGTCCTCGAAGCTCGGAGTGATGCGGCCATTGATCAGGGCTAATGCCTTTGAGCCAAGCGTCATGTACTGGCCCGCCCTTGGTCCGGCTCCCCACTTCAGGTACTTCTTTACCATCGCGGTGGCAGTCGGGTCGCTCGGCCTGGTCGCACGCGCAAGCCTGATGCAGTACGCGATCACCGTATCGCTCACAGGAGCGGTCCGAACAATCTCCTGAAACAGCATCATGTTGTTCTTTTCGACGACAGTTTCTATGACGCTTTTCCTGCCGGTGGTGGTTTGTTTGACCATCATGTGCTCCTCTTTGGCCGGCGGGTAATCAATGTAGACCATGAACATGAATCTATCCAGTGCCGCCTCCGGCAAGGGATACGTGCCTTCCTGCTCGATAGGATTCTGAGTCGCAAGGACAAAGAACGGCTCATCGAGCTTGTATGTCCTGCCCGATGCGGTCACTTCACGTTCCTGCATCGCCTGCAGAAGCGCAGCCTGAGTCTTAGGGGGCGTACGATTTATCTCGTCAGCCAGAACCACGTTGGCAAAAATCGGACCCTGAAGGAACTCGTAATGTCTCTTCTTAGACTGCGGGTCTCTCTGGATAATATCCGCGCCGGTTATGTCCGAGGGCATCAGATCGGGCGTGAACTGAATCCGATTGAATTTGAGGTTCATCGCATTGGCTATGGAGTGCACCATCAGCGTCTTTGCCAGGCCCGGCACGCCCTGCACAATGCAGTGACCTCCGGCTAACATGCAGCAGAGCACCGAGTCAATTACGCTGTCCTGGCCGACTATAACCCGGTGTATCTGTCGCTTCAGCTCAGCGTATCCGCTGGCCAAGCGAGCGATTAGCTGGCTTTCATCGACAGATTGGGACCTTCCTGCGTTTTTAAGTCGTTGCTCGGTCGTTTGCTCCATAATGAATGCTGCAAAATAAACCGCGGCCTATTGGGTAACCAAACACATCAGATATCTTACCAAAAACGGTTAAAAGTTTCCAGAATTTTATCACCTGTACTCGCGTAAGTGTGTGACCAGATTTTGTGGCAGGCCCTTGTCATTGCGAGCCCCGACTTGTCGGGGCGTGGCAATCTCAAAACTATCAATGGTAGAGATTGCTTCGGTCGCTTCGCTCCCTGGCAATGACAATGGCAGATAAAATCCTCCCAGGAATACTGTTACGCAATGCCACAGAAATTAGTCACACAGTCGCCTAACCGCAGATGGGAGCATCACATCCTGGTCTTATATATCTAAAGAACCTTCGCTGTTGTTAAGACGCTATTTTGAGGGTTCTGTTACAACAAAAAGTCGCTTCTTGGGCTGTATTATGTTACAATGTATACGCGAGGAGCGTTGAAGATGAGCCTGTGGCATAACATAACCGCAATTTCGTTTCTATCGTTATTGCTGATACCGCTGCCTTGTCAGCCAGCAAGGGCAGAAAAGGTAATCTTCGCCTACAAGCTCAGTGACAAGCTCAGGGGCATGTGGTTAGGCCAGCTTATAGGTAACTATGCAGGCAGGGGTACCGAAGGGAAATATTCAGGGGCCACACCTAATCCTGACCTGGCTGTTCGTTGGGTAATAAGGCAGGAATGGGACGCTGACGATGACACCGATATAGAATATGTTGCCTTACACATCCTGCAAACGCATGGTCTGGACTGTAATTACCCGGAAATTGCTCAGCAGTGGCGAACTCATATTGGCGCCTGCGGTTTGTACCTGGCGAACAAGCAAGCGTGGTACTTGATGGCTGATGCTTACTCACCGCCGGATACAGGAAGTCGAACTTACAACGAGCACTGGTATTCAATAGACTCCCAGATAACGACCGAGGTGCTCGGCGGCATATCTCCAGGCCTCGTTCAATCCGCGATCGATCTTGCCGGCAGGTTTGCCCATGTCACCAATACCGGTTTTGCAGTTCATGCCGCCCAGTTCTACTCTGCGATGTATGCAGCAGCTTTTTTTGAGCCAAATGTTACACGCCTTGTGACTGAGGCTGTTGCGGCTGTGCCGACTACGAGTCGAACGTACCAGGTGGCAGCCGATGTACTTGGCTGGTATATGGAGGACGCAAATGATGGGAGTCTGGACTGGCGAACGACTCGCACCAGGCTTTATGATAAATACCAGGGCTCGGACAGCTTTGGCCGGTATTACAATTGGGCCGAGTCAACAATTAACGCCGGAGCGACGGTGCTTGCGGTACTTTATGGCCGGGGCGATTTCAAAAACACCGTACAGATTGCGGTATTGGCCGGATGGGATTGCGATTGCAACGCGGCAACAGCAGGCGGCCTTATTGGCATAATCAAGGGCTTTAGGAATCTGCCTT
>CAZMLE010000047.1:0-32406 GCA_964567045.1 uncultured Pirellulales bacterium
ACCTACTCAGGCCAAATACGGTGGGGGCAGCGGAACGGCGGACGACCCGTACCAGTCGCCACGGCAGCCGATCTGATCGCACCCGACGGTCATGACAAACCGTTGGCCGCGTCCGGATTCTTTGCGAAAAAGTGCTTGACAAGTCGGCTGTTCATGGATTATTCTCTTTAGTGTTCTGCTGCTGATAATAGATGCAGGAACGGGCGACAGTCATTTATCCTACCCGGGATTTAGGCGAGGAGGGTCGTTCTCCCCGCGTAGAAGTGTGTGTGAGATACCTTCGGGTCCCTTACATCCACGGAGCCAGTGCGTGGCTCGGAGTTATCTTTGTGCCAACCACATTGCTGCAGCGGCTAAGATTCGATCTGGGGGCAGGAGGCCCTGCGGATTTCCCTGCTCAACAGGGTTTTGGCAAGTGCAATGCGGCGCCCATGCAGATTCCTATGCTCAGAAATGGGCGTTTTCCATACGGCGAAATAGTAACTCGGAAACAGTGGTCTTTTGTGGGAAGGGTAGACAAATGAAGCTGCAAAAAGAATTAACAGTGTTGTTGTCGGCGTCGATGGCAGTCCTTATTCTAGTGAGCGCAGGGGCGTTGGGCGGACCCACCGCACCTGTTGTAAGCGGATTGGTTGCGACCTTCAGGGGCAACCAATCCAACGGGATCGCCAGCGGCGTCGACGTGTCGACCCCGCCCATCACCCAGTTCTGGGTCGAGAGCCTTACGACGGACATCACGCCCGCGGCAAGCGTCCCCGGCGTGAAGCTGTTCAGTCAGTCGGCCAACGGTTCCAACGGCGGGCCGGGCGTTTGGCCCTTCTCCGGCGGCGGTGGTGGAGCGGGAGCTGCGGGCCTTGATCTGTCGGCTCTTTTTGTCGGCGGCGACGATGCAATCAGAACATCGGGTCTGAATGCATACGGCATCGGCGCGCAGAGCATCGCGGGAAGGGGTGGCAATGGGGGCACCGCCGGCGGCGTCTGGGCCTACGGGGGCGATGGGGGGGCGGGTGGCAACGGCGGCATGGTGTGGGTCTGGAGCGACGCCTATCTCAATATCTTCTCGGGCGCCATCACTTGGTTCACCCCAAGCCTCATCGAAACGGCGGGCGGTTTTTCGCCTGGAATCTACGCCGTGAGCCGAGCCGGCGACGGCGGCGCCGGCGGTGATGCCTATTCAATTAGTTATTCCGAGGGCGGAAACGGCGGCGTCGGCGGGTCGGGCGGAGTGGTGTACCTCCTCAGCAACAGCCACATCATCACGGCGGGCGATTCGGCCGACGGGATCTCCGCAAACAGCCTGGGGGGCGGCGGTGGCCCTGCGGGTACCGGGGGCAGCCTGTTTGGGCAGGGCGGCGATGCGCTGGGCAGCGGTCCAGGCGGTTTCGTCGTGGTATCGAATGCCGGGACCATTGAGACCACCGGCGCAGATTCTCACGGCATCTTCGCACAGAGCGTCGGAGGCTTCTCGACGGGCGCCAGCGGCGGGGGCGCGGGCGGGCTGTTCGCGTGGGGCGGCGGGGCCAACAGCGCCGGCGACGGCGGTCCTGTCCAGGTGGTGAACAGCGGTGCCATTACGACTGGAGGTGACCGTGCCGACAGCATCTTTGCCCAGAGCGTCGGCGGTGGAGGCGGCAATGCCCCCGGCTCCGGCGGCCTGGTTGCGGTCGGCGGCACGGGTGCCGGCGGCGGCAGTGGCAATACAGTGATAGTCACCAACAGCGGCCTGCTCCAGACCGTCGGCGACAAGTCCCGCGGCATCCTGGCCCAGAGCATCGGCGGCGGGGGCGGCGCCGGTGGCGGCTCCGGTGGGGTCTTCGCCATCGGCGGCAGCGGCAGCAGCAGCGGCAACGGCGGCGGTGTCACGGTGACCAACAGCGGGGCCATCGCCACTGGCGGCGACCAGTCCTCCAGTATCGTCGCCCAAAGCGTTGGCGGTGGCGGCGGGGTCGGTGGCGGTGGGGGCAGCGGCTACAGCTTCATTTTTAGCCAGGGCGGCGGTGGCGGCGCCGGCGGCAGCGGCGGCGACGTGACAGTCCACAACAGTGCTGGACTTACAACCTCGGGCGCCGATTCAAGCGCCATCCTGGCGCAGAGCATCGGCGGCGGCGGTGGGGCTGGCGGCGGGGCTTATGACGTCGGCGTTGGGTTCACCATGGCCATTGGTGGCGCAGGCACGCTTGGCGGTCAGGGTGGACAGGTCCATGTCGACAGTGGAGATACATCGATCAGCACCGCAGGCGATTTCTCACATGGAATCCGCGCCATGAGCGTTGGTGGAGGGGGCGGCAGCGGTGGCAACGCCATCAACTACACTGGTGGACTCTTGTTCTCGGCCGGTCTCTCGCTGGGCGGACAAGGCGGCGGCGGCGGTAATGGCGGCACCGTCAATCTGAGCAGCGGCAGCCAGATCACCACGCAGGGCGAACATGCCCACGGCCTTTATGCCGAGAGCATCGGCGGCGGCGGCGGTTCCGGAGGAAACGCCACTGCCTGGAGCTTCGGTAGCTCTATTCCTATTCCAGGCCCTGATGCCCTTCCCAGCATAACTGCAAGTATAAGCGTGGGCGGCAGTGCGGGGGCCGGCGGTAACGGCCAGGCCGTCACCATCAATAGCACCGGCGACATCAGTACCTCTGCGTTCAATTCCTACGGCATCCTGGCACAAAGTGTGGCTGGTGGCGGCGGTGATGGGGGTAACAGTATGGCCGGTACCATCGCTATCAATAGCTATGCGGCCTCGATGGCAGTAGGCGGCGCAGGCGGCAGCGGGGGCAGCGGCGGCGTCGTCCAGGTGGATAGCGCCGGCCACACGGGCACGCAAGGCGACTTCGCCTATGGGATCCTGGGCCAGAGCATTGGCGGGGGCGGGGGCACCGGCGGCAGCAGCAAGACCTTCCTGGCTGACATCGGGATCATGACGAGCTGGAAGAAATTCCTCTCTCCGAGTGCAACTCTTACCATGTCGCTTGGTGGCAAGGGCGGCGGCGGCGGCGACGGTGGGGCTGTCGATATCACTAACACCGGCGATATTGACACACGGGGCGAATTTGCTCATGGGATACTTGCGCAGAGCGTCGGTGGCGGCGGCGGGGTCGCTGGGGACAGCACCAGCATCGCCATCGAAATAAGCAGCAATCCGGAGGATTACACACCCTTTGCCGGTCTCATGAATGTTGACGCCAAGCTCTTGTTGGGCGGCAGTGGCGGCAGCGGTGGAGACGGCGGGCTCGTCCATGTGGCAAACCATGACAGCATCGTCACCCAGGGCGACTTTGCCAACGGGATCCTCGCTCAGAGCATCGGAGGCGGCGGTGGTGCGGCGGGATATGTCCATAACGATGTCTACTGTCTCACCAGCCCGACGTCCGCCATGGTATTGCAGCTCGCTGGCGGTGGTGGCGGCAATGGCGGCAATGTCACGGTTGAGAACAGTGCGGACATCACCACCCACGGAGACTTCGCCCACGGGATACTCGCCCAGAGCGTCGGTGGCGGCGGTGGATTTGCCGGCGTCAGCGAAGAGGGTGGCTTGAGCACTCTGGTGGGCCCTCTGACCTATGGCATTTCCATGCCGGACACGGGCTCCGGCGTCGGTTTTGCCGGCAGTGCCGGCGGCTCGGGCTCGGCGGGCGCGGTCAGCGTCACTCACACCGGTAGCATCACGACGCACGGCGATACGGCCCACGGCATCCTCGCACAGAGTGCAGCGGGGTCTGGCACGGCCGGTCCGGTCACCGTCACGCTTGCCAGCGACATCACGGCCAATGGCGTGAACTCCGACGGTATCCATGCACAGAGCGTCGGTGGCAGCGGCCGTGGTAATATCTCCGTCAACATCGGCGGCGGCACGGTCCGAGGCGGCTCAGACACCGGCGCTGGAGTCAATATCGACGGCGGAGCCAATAATACGCTCACCAACTCCGGCAGCATCTCAGCTCTCAGTGGTAAAGCGGTCGTCGGAGGTGTCGCCAACGACACGGTCAATAACAACGGCATAATCACCGGCACGGTCAATCTTGGCACGGGGTCAAACGCCTTCAACAACAATCCAGCCGGAGTATTCAACTCCGGTACATTCGTCGACCTTGGCGCTGGCAACACACTGACCAATGCCGGAGTTTTCTCGCCCGGCGGTTTAGGAGCGGCTTTCAATACCACGCTCATCGGCGACCTCGTTCAGTCGGCCTCGGGCCTCTTTGAGATAGAAATCGGGGGATTCACGCTGGGGTCATTCGACTTTATAGACATCACAGGTACGCTGACGGGCGAGCTAGACACCTTGGGTTTCGCCTTGCCGACGGGCAATATCAACTTCTCATTCTTGTCGGGCTATGACATTGCTTCGGAAATTGCCCCTGGACAGAGTATGACACTTCAGTTCTTGAATTCTGGTTATATAGGAAGCTTCGCACCCACAATGTCATACGGTTTCTTAGGCAGCCCTTCGGGCTTTCAGTATAATGTGTTTCAACAGAATACCGGATTGTACTTTCAGGCTGTCCACCCCATTCCCGCTCCAAGTGCTTTTCTGCTTGGATGCATTGGCCTCGGCGTTCTCGGCTGGGCTCGCCGGAGGGTGAGATTGTGAATTGGCTGTCGCAGTCAGGTGGGGCTGCCAGAGTATATATCAAGGATATCCGCCTGACGAAGCGGACGCCGTAGGAGCGTGCTGGATTCTCGAAGACAGGGACTATCAGTACTTGGCGTGGGAGTTCGTCATCGCTGATTTCGACGCTGATGCTGATACCGACTTTGCCGACTTCTGCATCCTTGCCGAACATTGGCTTGCAGCCGACGGCAGCTTCTGGTGCGGCCAGGGCTGTGATCTAACTAACGATGGGAGCGTTGATTTTGATGACTTGAAAGAATTTGCCCAGAGGTGGGTAACCGGCATGGCACCATAAACCGCCACAGAGGATATGGAGCAAGAGACGAATAACGAATATTGCACGCTGAATTCCGAACTTCGATGTTTCTTCTTCGATATTCGGCATTCTTATAGGTTCTCTGTGCTCTGCGGCTCTTTTGGACCGGCCGTCACGGTGTTATCGGGACGGTTTTAGAGCCGTAGAAATACTGGCCGGATGGCAATTGCCCGACAACCTTTAATTCCACGCTGCGGGCCTGCGGCAGAATGGCTTCCAGCAACTGCTTCTTGAGAAAGAAGGCGCAAATCCTTTGCGCCGGCGGAATGCCAAGCTCGCGGTACATATAGTGTGGCGGCCGCGTGCCCGCGATACCGCCGGGATACAGCGATAACTGTTCCGCGCCGCCGACCTGATCGGGCGTGACGCCGGCGGGCAAACGCAGTTGAACGAATATGGTTGGCTGTCCGCTGCGTCGGCGGATCGGCTGTGGATAAACCCTGAGCTCGGTCTGTATCGCGCTTGTCGCCGTCACCACCACCTGATCGGGCAGGGAATCATCAAATCCGTCGTTGACGACCAATTCGATGATGTGCCTTCCCACGGGCAGGGTGATGGTCGGGCTTACACCTTCTGCGGTGTAATTGGCATCGCCCCCGACTGGATTGGGGGTCGTCCATCGCCACAGATAGGTCAGACTATTGCCGTCCTGGTCATAAGAGCCGGAGCCGTCTAACGAGACTACTGCTGTTCCATCCATTGGCGTAAATACCGCCTGGTCATCTCCGGCATTGGCAACCGGAGCAATATTATGCACCGGCGGCGCAGGCGCCACTGCTTCATAAGCACCGATATCCACTGCGGCGCCGTTTATCCGCCCCGGCCCGGCGGGGCCCTGGATGTCCCACGGGATCAGCTCAGTTGTGTTCGCATCGTTATTGAGGTCCGTGTAATCCGGCGGTACTTGTGTGCTGTTGCCGGCATCGATGCAGGGCGAACCGGGAAGTAGCTGGTAATCACGGTTGTTCGCACCAGCAAACATCGGGTCGGCATCGATGTTGCCATCACCGGGCCAGCCTCCTGCCAGACAGGTGTAGGTAATCATCATCGTTCCATCTTTAGGATAAATCTCATCGGGCATATCAGCCCAGAAGATGCAGTTTGTGACTGTCCCCAGCACGCCGGAGCTGGCGTCGTTCCACATTCCGCCGCCGGCCGTATGTGCCGAGTTGGCGGTGAAGGTACAGTTGACCAGCGTTGGCGCGCTGCCATAGTGGTTAGCGATCGCGGCGCCGCAGTTGGCCAAGTTGTTGCTGAACACGCAGTTGGTCAGGCTTGGGCTGCTGGCGTCTCGGTTACCGATTCCGCCGCCGTAGGCTGCCGAGTTGCCGCTGAGTGTGCAGTTCACCAGCACCGGATTGCTCAGCTCTTGGTTGTACATCGCTGCGCCGTACCACGATGAATTGCCGGTGAACGTGCAGTTGATCACTGTCGGGCTGCTTGTAGAGTTTGCCATTCCGCTGCCCCGGATGCCCCAGTTCTGCTTGAAGACACAGTTTTTTATGGTGGGGCTGCCGTTAACGTTACGCATCCCGGCGCCGGCATCATGCCCATCCAGGAAGTAGCCGTTAGCGTTTCCGGCGGTAATGATAAAACCGTCGATTACGGCAGTTGCGTCCGTCCCACTTCCAGTCACTACGTGATAGCTGTTCTCGCTGTTGTGGGCAAAAGCTGAGCCTTCGTCTCCCTTCAGGTCTCCGCTGAGAATGGTCTTATGTGCGTTGATGTCTCTGGCATTGGGATCCGGCGCACCAGAGCCGGCGTAGCCACCCCGCATGGTGACTCCGCTGGCAAGCTGGAACGTAGCGGTTCGGTCGCTGGCTGTGACTGTCGCCCCGCGGTCCGGCTTATATGTGCCCTGGGCCACGCGGATTTCGGCGCCGCTTGAGGCGGCTGCCAGAGCATCCTGAAGGCAATTATAAGCGTCGGCCCAACTGGTGCCGTTATTTGCACCGACGGCGTTGGCATCGACAAATATGGTTTGTCCGCCGGCTGCGCAGGCCATCGTCAGCAAGAGTACCGGCACTATAAGCCAGGCGTTTGGATTTGTTCTTTTAGCTTCCATTAGTTTATCAGCTCCTCCCAAGATTGTTTGCAGAGCGACATCTTATTTATCGCGCACATACCGCGCAGGGATTACCCTCCAATGGCTGTTGCAGCTCATATTTATAAGCCTGTGGCTTATAGGCCGCAATTTGTAGCCGCTCCTCCTTCCTTAGTGCCTCAGGGGCGGCGACTTTCAGGTACATTATCGCCCATTTAGGCCTTGCTGTCAAGAAAATTCACGCCAACCGCCCCGTTTGAAAGCTGCCTGCTGACATCTGATAATCCCCGCTGCCTCGTATTGCTCCGCCCTATGCGGATTGAGAATAAAAAAACCCACAAAATCCGATAACAAAAGGCAAAAATCCGACAGTCGGTCCTCCGTTACGTATTGGTTTTCTGGGTTCCATTGACATTAAGGGACCCGTTCGGTAGTATTTTTGTAGATCGGGTTTTATTTTGGCTGTTTGAGTAACGGGAGAGCACAGAATGGCTAATGCCCCCGCCGGAATTCTACAACTTGTCGAAACCTTCGACAGAAACGTAGAGGCATACCGTTCGCAGCAATATAACGAAGCCCAGCTTCGCAGGGAATTTATCGACCCTTTTTTCGAGGAATTAGGTTGGGATATAACCAACAAACAAGGCTTTGCACCTCAATATCGGGAAGTCATCCACGAGAACTCCATAAAAGTTTCTGGTGAGACAAAAGCCCCCGATTACTGTTTTCGCATCGGGCGGGATCGCAAATTCTTTCTCGAGGCCAAGAAACCGTCTGTCAACATCAAGACCGACCCGGACCCGGCCTATCAACTGAGACGTTACGCATGGTCTGCCAAGCTGCCCCTGTCAATTCTCACTAATTTTGAGACGTTCGCCGTCTATGACTGCCAAAGCCGACCCAAACACACCGACAGGCCGACCACTGCACGGATCATGCATCTTACCTATAAGGAATACCTTGGCAAGTGGAACGAGATAGCCAGCATTTTCAGTAAAGATGCGATTCTAAAAGGCTCATTCGATAAATATGCTATTTCCCCAAAGGGAAAACGTGGCACAACCACTGTTGATACCGAGTTCCTCGCCGAAATAGAGAATTGGCGCAAAATGCTCGCTCAAATCATCGCTTTAAGAAATCGCTCCTTGTCCATACGCGAAATAAATTTCGCTGTTCAGCAAACCATTGACAGAATCCTTTTTCTGCGATTGTCCGAGGATAGGGGAATTGAACCTTATGGCCAGCTTAGAGCGATAAGCAGTGGTGATCGAAATTATCCCAGACTTTGTGAGATATTTGAGAAGGCCGACCAGAAATACAATTCAGGCCTCTTTCATTTTCATGATGAACTAGGCCGAGCGGAGCCTCCTGATGAGCTTACGCTAAATCTCAACATAGACGATACTCCGATAAAATGGATTTTGTACCATCTCTACTACCCGCAAAGTCCCTACGAATTTTCAGTTTTGCCTGTTGAGATACTCGGCAATGTCTATGAGCAGTTTTTAGGCAAAGTAATCCGGCTGACGCCCGCCCATAGAGCAGTTCTCGAGGAGAAGCCCGAAGTTAAAAAAGCAGGCGGCATCTACTATACGCCCGCATATATCGTTGATTACATCGTCAAAAATACGGTCGGCAAATTGTGCGAAGGCAAGACACCGAGCCAGATTTCGAAATTGAAAATCCTCGACCCTGCCTGCGGCTCCGGCTCGTTCCTCTTAGGAGCATATACATATCTTTTGGATTATCACCGCGACTGGTATACTGAGAACGATCCCCAAAACTGGCTCAAAAAGAAAAACCCTCCAATCTACCAGGTCGCTGCCTTTCGTCATTGCGAGGAGTCTGCCGAGGCGGACGACGAAGCAATCTCAAACTACCGACTGACTGTCACTGAGAAGAAACGCATCCTCCTCAATAACATCTTCGGCGTGGACATCGATTCCCAGGCCGTCGAAGTCACAAAACTATCCCTGCTTCTAAAAGTCCTCGAAGGCGAAAACCAGCAGACCCTCGAAAACCAGTATCGCCTCTTTCGCGAAAGGGCTTTGCCGGATTTGGGCAACAACATCAAGTGTGGCAATTCACTCATCGGCCCAGATTTCTATGATGATAAAGACCCCTCGTCAATAATTGAGGAACTCCGTCAGCGAATAAATGCCTTCGATTGGAAAGCTGAATTTCCCGATATTTTTAATTGCCCAAATCCCGACTTCGACGCCGTCATCGGAAACCCACCATATATACCAATCGAAGAAATGCCGGATCATGACAGGGAATATTTCAAAGATAGATACGCGCAGCTCGAACGCAAATATGACAGTTCGATAGTTTTTATTCTATCAATGCTGCAAAAACTGAAACCATCAGGCCTTTTAGGGTTTATCTCTTCGATAACGTGGCAGACTGGGGAGAACTATAAAAGACTGAGAGAGTATCTTTTTACCCAAAAAGGCGTAAAGAATTTGGTTAATCTTCCATTTGATGTTTTTAAGACGGCATATGTTGATACCGGAATCTACATTTTTTCCGGCGAACCCTCAAATGAATATTCGATCTACAGATTTCCAAAAAAGGAATATTCACCCAACATGGAGAAGATTAAGTTGACAAATATCCCCACCAGGCTTATCACACCGGCTGCTTATAAAATCATATTAAATCCTTGTGCCCAAAATATACTTGAACGAGCAAAATGTAATCCGAAATTTCTTCCTTTAGAAGAATTCACTTCTTCTACTCAAGGGTTGGCTTTGAGTAAATACGAATTGAGCCCAGAACCTAAGGGCAAGGATTGGTACCCAATTCTGCTAAAAGGTAAAGCGCACCGTTATGGACTGGAGATTCATGAAGTAAGCTATGCAGATATGGGTGAATATCAGTCTTTAAAACGATTTTATGAATCTCAACCTAAGGTCTTAATTCGAAGAATAGTTAACAGGCAGGATCGTTTGATGGCAACATATTGGCATGATCAGTTTGTATTCAAAAAGGACATAAATCCCTTCATCATCATTAAATCCGGTTGGAATCCTCTATTTGTACTCGGGGTCGTTAATAGCAGGTTACTCTCTTATCTTTATGTAAATACATCATCTATTGCTACGAAGGATGATTTTAGACAAACAACGCTTGCTGAGTTGCGTTCGTTGCCGATACCTTTGTTGTCTTTACAAGACGCTGAAGGAAAACGCCAGCACGGGAAACTAGTAAAACTTGTTGAGCGGATGTTAGATTTGCACAGGCAGCTGGCTGCCGCCAAAATACCAGACGAAAAGACTCGAATCCAAAGACAAGTAGATATTACCGACAAACAAATCGACAAACTTGTATATGACCTCTACGGCCTAACCCAAGAAGAAATTAAAATCGTTGAGGAAAATACATAAGGTGGGCAGGAACCATCATTACTTTTATGGTGTGTTCAGCACACCCTACCTTTCCTGTCTCAATCTGTGTAAATCCGTGTCTGTAATCTAAGAAATAGTGACAGCCAGCGGTTTTGATTTGTATCTCGTATGTCGTCTGTCCTCCGTCCCACCGGAGGCGGGTAAACTTCTGTCCTCTGTCCCTTCGGCTGCGCTGAGGGCAGGCTTCTGTCTTCTGTCCTCTGTCCTCTGTCTTCTGTCTCCTGTCCTCCGTCATCTGCCTTCTGTCTCCTGTATTCTGTATTCTGACGGTCCTTACCGATGTACTTCCCGCCTGTGGCCAATCTTGACTACGTCAACTACTAATTGTACATCATCAATGGAGTAAATAATTCTGTAGTCACCCTCCCGAATGCGATATTGTTCTCTCGATGAAAGCTTTTGTGAGCCGGCTGGTCTTGGATTCTCGGCAAGTGATTGAATGTGTTTGATAATCTTCAGCAGGTTCTTCTTTGGGATGTCTTGCAGCTCTTTAGCGGCGGATTTCTTTATCGTTAAATTATATTTTGCCACTTTTTTTGAGTCTCTTTAAGACATCCTCAAATGCCAGGCTCGGCTCATTTTTCCGCTCTTCAAAGGCCGCCAGGTCAATGGAATCCTCTACTAAAGAAGTCTTGATGGCCTCTTCAATTAGTTCTGACATTGAATTCTCTGTTTCCGCTGCTTTTATGCGTAAAGCGTGGTGAATATCGGCATCCAGATAAATTGTTGTTCTTTTTGTGTTTGTTTTCATATTATGCCTTTCCACTGGCATTATAGCGCCAAAACATTATAATGTCAAAAGCGTTTTCACGTTCAAAGCGTTTTTTCATTATTTATTGCTCGCGTGTCAGGTATCCAGCATCAAGTGTCGAGCATCAGCTTAGCCAGACATGCTTCACGGTTCACGAGATACGAGCCGCAATTAGTCCGTGTCTATCCATTTTGAGTCCGTGTCCGTCCGTGTTATAGTCGGCGTTTGTCCGTGCTACAGCAAGTACTGTGCCAGAAATCTAAGGTCCGGAAAAAAGTCAAGTACAATTTCGTAGACGTGTTAAAAACTGCGCATTTCTTGTTAATTTCTGGTCAAAACGCGCGCATTTCTGTCAATTTCTGCGCATTTCTGCTTGTTTTTGAACTTTTCCGGTTTTGCACCTATCCTCTTAGTACTTAAAGACTTATAAAAATTTTTGCGAAAAGTCTTAAAAACTAAGTGTCCAAATGCGGGGTCAGAGTGTAACTGGCTCCGGCACTTTCGCATCATTATAGATGGCCTATTTTGACATCTGCTGAGCTGCTCAAGGCTCCTATGTTCTTGCTGGACGGGCCAACTGAAACGAGGCTTTGGCCGGGCGAAATCTTACTGCTTGTTTTTTGTGTAAATCCTGTGCAATAAAGATTTTAATTTGCCTGGCCGTTGCTTATAATACGATGTTTGGGAGCTTAGATAATGAATCGTGCATGTACAAAACTGAGTGATGCGGAGCTTCTTGCGCGCTATGCTCGAGGTGATGAGGCTGCGTTCCGTGAAATCGTAAGCCGTTATAGGAACAGCCTTTACGCATTTCTCAGGCAGTTTCTGAACCGTCAGGAACTGGTCGAGGACGTCTTTCAGGAGACCTTTCTGCAGCTATTTACCAGCCGGGAAAGCTTCGATCCGAGCCGGCCTTTACGCCCCTGGCTGTTTACTATTGCCGCCAATAAAGCCAAAGATGCGCTTCGCAAATCGCAGCGGATAGCGGCCATCCCCATAGGCACTTTATCAGATTCGGAAGAGATGTCCTTCGATGATGTGCTCAACACTCTTAGTTCCGACAGTACAATGCCTTACGAGGAATTGGAGCAGGGTGAAACCTCCGCTCGGGTTGCGCAGACTATAGCGAGTATGCCGGAGAATCTGCGAGAAATACTAATTTTGGCCTATTTTAACAAATTTTCTTACAAACAAATGGCCAGTATCCTAAGTATACCTATTGGTACCGTCAAAAGCAGGCTACATACAGCGGTTGCCCGTTTTGCAAAAGAGTGGAAGGCCGCAGTTGGGAGTAAAGAAACTAAATGACGTCTCTAAGCGGCGAGCAAAAACAACTATTGTTTGATTACTGTATAGGTTTGACATCGGAGGAAGAAGCCGCCCAAGCGCAGTCGCTGATATCCTCTAACAAAGAGGCGGCAGAAATTCACGCAAAACTCAAGTCTGCGTTCGCACCACTTGAAAGCATCAAGAGCGAGCCCTGTCCGGATGACTTAGTGGAAAGCACAATCCAACGGCTCAATGCGGCGCGTGCAACGCAAGTTAAGCTTCAGCAGTTGCTTGCGACCGAGCAGGGTCGCGAGTTGGCTGCTGCCAGTCCGTTTTGGCCGAGACTCGGCAAGGTCTTGGCATCTGCCGCGGTGTTTATAATCGGGCTGAGTATCCTGCTCAGTTCGCTGGGCTATGCCCGTAATAGAGCTTCTCAGCAGCAATGTGCGATGAATCTGTCTCGTATCTTCGGCGGCCTAACTCAGTATGCTTCCGAGCATGATGGTGAGTTGCCTGCTGTTGCAGCCGCAGCCGGTGAACCTTGGTGGAAAGTTGGCGACCAGGGCAGGGAAAATCACTCCAATACCCGGGCTCTGTGGCTTTTGGTGCAGTTGAACTACAATAAGGCGCCAGATTTCGTGTGCTCCGGTTCGTCGCGCGGCAAGCCACTACAGTTGGATACCTCCCATTTGTCGCAATATCATGATTTTCCGGGCAGAGAGTATATAACTTACAGCTTCCAGATAGGGTGCCGACAAGCCGACAGCGGAAAGTTGATCTGTCGAAGAGTCTTAGTCGCGGATTTGAGTCCGCTTTTTGAAAGCCTGCCTGACGACTACTCAAAATCACTAAGGTTGACGTTGAACAAAGAACTGCTGACGCGTAACAGTATCAATCACAAGCGTCGTGGGCAGAACGTTTTGTACGGGGACGGCCGGGCCGAATTTATAAGAACACGTCACGCCGGCATATTAGAAGACGACATTTACACGCTGCAGAATGTCGATATCTACGAAGGCCGTGAAGTTCCTACCTGTGAGACCGACTTCTTCCTCGCCCCGTAATTAGCGGTTACATGTCACGCAGTGGTCAGGGCTGCGATTCACTCGACGCTTTTTCTATCCACTTCAGAAGCTCGACTTCCGCGGCGTTTTCTTCAGCTATAATTTCTGCCGGCGATTTTGGATTCTTGATCGCGGTAAGGTCTTCCAGCTTTACGCCGGAAAAGCCAACTTTGCCGTTGGGGTCTGAACAGTTAAATCTAACCCACACCGTGATTGTATCTACACCGGGTGGCAGGGTAATATGCGAACTTTCAAAGCCGCCGGGTGCATCCTTACCGCTAAATACCAGAGCAAAGTCTCCTGTGGTTGTATTGGCGGGGCCGTAGAAAGCTATGCGGCCAACTTCGGGGCCTCGCTGGCCGTCGGGCAGAGCAGTTAATCCCGCCAATTGCTCAGTGCTCAAATCCTTTCCGTTGGGCGTCGCAGTTGCATGGAATGAGAGCGCCCAATCTCCTTTGACAGAGTCCATATCAAGTGTGGTCAGGCAAGCAGTGAGCCTATAGGTATGGCCTGGCATCAGGCCGAGAAATTTCCTGTATACCCCGTGCACAACACCCTTCGGGGGCGCCTTTATGATCTGGTAGTAGGGTTTTGTATGGAGTACCTTGGCAGGGTTATAGTATACAGGCAAATCAGTATATCTTTTTCCCTCTTCAAAAGCAGCTTCATCTACCTTTGCTGCGGTACTCCATAGCGTCCAATTCGGAGCAATGCCCTGGGTAAATGGAATCCCATATAGCTCTTTCTGGCAATGGGCACTGGCATGAATAGCCGCAGCATTTGAAGGTATATTCTCCCGAAACCCGAAGACTCTAAAGTCCATATCCTCAACATTTAGAGGTACCTTTTTCCGCCCGATTGTAAAGCTCGTTGATGTCCCAATAACACGCTCGGTGCGCACGTGGTCTAAATCTGTCCAGAAACATTTAGCCAGAATAAAATCGTATCCAGTAGGTGGATTTATCCACCGTAGCATGACTTTGTCATTTTCTTCGTCGTATGAACAGCTTAGAGAGAGGGGTGGGTTTGGAATACCCAACCCGCTTTCCGTACCGGCAAGTATGTAGTCATCGGGTGCGCCAGGCAATCGCAGAATGGATCCCGAGGCACTGGCTTGGTACCCACCGACCCATAACCGGCGCTCAGCTAAGAATTCTGGCGACTCGGGACCAATCGAGTGTTGTGCGTTAACGGCATCTGACAAACGATGTGCCACAGACTCAGATGATTCCCCGGGGGACGTAAGAATCCGTATATATCTGGCATTTCTATTTCGTGTATGCACCAATAGCAACGTTCCGCCCGATGCTCTACCCTTGAATACCACGTCAAATTCTGCCACCCCATAATATGCTTTTGGACGTTCGGTAGATAGAATCAGTGAGGCACCGAGCATTATGATATATGCAAACGGCCCTTGATATCTCATTGCGCCTATCTCCTTTCAAAATAATTCAAGCTTTGTTAATGCGGGTAATACGGGTGTATGCCAGGAGGACCAGGGCATGGCTCACCGTCATCCTCCGCCCAGGAAGGGAGAGACAGGTCGTTACTTCTGCGCCAGACTCTCTGTGGTGCGCCGCCATCAACACAGTCGTATATTGTGGTCCTCCAGCACCAATAGCCTTGACAGCCTTCTCCATCGGTACCGGGCTCATCATTCCTAGACGTGTTCTTCGTCTTAAGGAAAACTTTCGGCGGATAATTGCTTTTCTTGTACCACCATCTATTGTCTCCCTTACCCCAGATGCATTCGCCAATCTCAGTTTCCATGCTTTCGGTCCAGTACCAATAAAAGAAACGACACCAGGGTAATGAGTACTGAACACACGCTATTATTACCTTATGTCCACAAGAATCAGGTTCTTCCGCTGTGTAGCCGAGGAGGCAGGGCGGATCAGGAATTATTCCACAGCCAAAACCGGGTACAAACTCTTCCCAAAGTCCCGATAGCTCCGGGGTTTTGACGGTGATGGTATCTCCCGTGTCGACATTACCGCATCTGGCCCTTACAACAACGTACTCTCCAGGCTTGGTGAGACCACCAACCGTTGTGGTTGGGCCCCATAAGGATGACAAATACGCATTTGTCCCTGAGGACTGCTCTACAATTGTCCAGTGTGGTTCGCCGGAGGGAAACGAGGCGCCTGTGGGATAAGGTTTTGCTTCCAGGTTGGCACTATCACCGGGACATATCCGTATGGGTCCTTCGTTATTAGTACCATATTGTACGAGTTTGTCAACCTTCACTACGGTGACAGTTCTGGTGCACGTCGCCGTCTTATCACTGCACCCTGTCCCGCTGCAGCAACAAGCATTGTCGTCGTCATATACCTTCAGCTTGACCGTGTAAGACCCTGCGGTCGAATACGAATGTGTGGCATACCCGTCGCCGGGGCTCTCCGTGTAGTCATAAGTGCCATCGTTGGTCCAGTCCCATTGAAACTGCCTGATCCCTTTTATCATGCTAACGCCTTTGCACGAACTGCAGGTTGAACAATCGGGGTCATAGGAGGCTGTCGCGCCAAAGGTCACTGTTTGGCCAACGCATACCGGGTTTGGGTATACCCACATACTGGCTACCGGAGACTCACAACACGCGTAGACCTGAGGAGTTGCAAAGGGCACCAGAAGCGAGATGCAAACACAAATTAGGGCCTTGCCGTTCATATATTCCTTCCTTTATTTAGGAGTTCTCGACTCCCAGCGTTCCAAGAGATCGGACGCAGCCTCAACCGCTGGGCAGTATGGATGATTCGCAAGCACTTCCTGGCACGCATAACGTATCATTACGGCGGCGTCTTCTTCTGGAATACTTCCGGACCTTGCCAGTTCATCAAAGCACTGCCCAAGCAAGAATTGAGCGTTCCAGGCACGCTCGTAATTCGGCCAATTATCTAATACTACTTGGTAATACTCTATCGCGTCCTCGTATTCCGCGAGTCTCTCACAGCAGCGAGCAACAAAATAGTAGGCCTGTGCGGTAATAGATGACTGCGGCAATTCGTTTATTATCCTTTCCCATATTGCTATGGCTTTTTGGAAATGGGATTTGGCCTCCGCGGTCTGGCCCTGATTCTCGCACCCAAAAGCCTTGTTGTAATATTGCTCTCCCAGCATAAATATCGCCGTCGGTAGGTCCGCCTGCTCACGAAAATCAGTGATTAAAATATCGACCGTCTTATCGGCGGCGGCGTAATTCCCAAGGGCAATATCTGTCTTTGCCATATCCATCTTTGCCCACATCGCCTGCACGTCCTCTGGCCAGCGGTCGATAACGTACCGGTCAAGCTCGTCAGCTTTAGCGTAGTTTGCTAACTTGCGATACTCCCAGGCCGTATCGTGAATGGCTCTGGCTATATGTTCACTCCAGGAAAAATCAGCAATTAATTTCTCAACAGCAGCTTCGGCGCTGGGGGCATCTGCGAGAGCCAGATATGACTTTATCAGGTCTGCCTGTGCCCATATAGCGTGCTCACCTTTGGGCCAGTTCGTCACGACATGCTTATAAAGCTGGTTTGCGTTCTCATATTTTTTCAGGTCGCGATAGTACTGCCCTGTGTCCCAGATGGCTCTTGCTATGAGCGGACTCTCGTTGAAATTGGTAAGTAATTTCTCAACGGCAGCTTCAGCGGCAGTATCGTCACCTTGTGCAAGATATGACTTTATCAAATCTGCCTGTGCCCACAACGCGTGCTCGGCTTCGGGCCAGGTCTCTACCACAAGTTGATACAACGCATTAGCCTTTTTGTACCTCTGTGTGTAGCGATAATGCTGCGCTACATCGTGAATGGCCCTTGCTATAAGCGCGTGCCCAGAATAATTGGTAAGTAATTTAGCGGTAGCATCTTCAGCATTGGTCTCGTCACCTTGATCGACGTAGTACTTTGCGATATCCATTTGCCCCAGCACCGCGTAATCGCTGTCAGGCCATGTAGCTACCACATATTGGTCTAATTCGTTAGCTTTTTCGTGTTTATTTACACAGCGATACCGATATGCTATGTCGTGAACTGCCTGAGTTATATCCTTGTCACCTAAGAAGTTTGCAAGCAACTGGTTGTAGGCTGTTTCTGCCTGTGGGTATCTGCGCCAGGCAATGTAAAGGAAGGCAAGCTGCTTTTGGGCGGCAAAGGCATCCTCAGTGCCTGGATGGTCGTTTACGATTTGCTGATAAATAGCCTCCGCCTGTTGATATTCGCCCTTTTTGAATAAGCTCTCTGCCTTTTCGAGTTGACCCGCGACGGCGGCAAAACATAATGAGGTTAGCGTAAATAGCAAGAAAGGACATAAGAAGCAGATGCGGGCCGGACGTTTGGTCATCATAGCGTACCTCCTGCGCAATCGCGCTTACGTTAATGTTGCCCGATCAATGGTGGCATGCCTGGCTGCTCACTTTATTTTTTCGCGTTTAGATTTGTGCAAAATCAGCGATGCTTATATGTTGTAGTCGCGCCGAAAAATCTACCTATAACTAAGATTACCCCCCTCACAGCGCAACTATCAAGAAAATTTCTTAAAAAATTTTGGCTTTGTGCAGCACTTGTGTAAGTCTCGCCCACCCAAAGACTTAAGTGCATCGGTGATACTGCCATCGCCGGTGCGGCGACGGCTAAACAGCCAGCGGTAAAACCGCCGGCTAAATATTGGCCAGGCAGATTCGGGCGTTCCTTTTTAGGCCCTCAAGGCCAGTGCGTTTAATTACCGAGTCAGCAAAGGCTGCTCCGAAATCTCTTTCGTTCATATCCAGAATCTGCTGCAAGCTCAGCGCGGCTCTGTCACGATAAAACTTGAATTCGCTGCTGTGCCACACAGAAGCTTTCTGCTGGTAGGGACAAGCCAGCACGCATTCGTCGCAGCCAAACAGCCGGTCGCCGATCTTTTCGGCCAATTCCGATGGTATCGTGCCTTTGTGCTCGATTGTCAAATAGTTGATGCACTTATTGGCGTCGAATTGGCCATCGGCTCGCAAAGCACCGGTCGGACAAGCATCGATGCACTTAGTGCAGGTTGAGCAAGTGCCTGTGCTTGGCTGGTCAAATTGGAGTTTAACGGTCGTGATTACTTCGCCCAGAAATATCTGCGGCCCCAAAGCGGGATTTATTAGCATGTGGTTTTTTCCGATAAAGCCCAGGCCGGCCCGCGCGGCTAATGCCCTTTCAGCTACCGGAGCCGAATCAACGCATATCTTGAATCTATGACCGGGGCCGGCAAGAGAACCGACAAAGTCAGTCAGTTTGCGCAGCCTGGTCTTTACGAAAGGGTGATAATCTTCATACTGGGCGTAGGTTGCGACCCGACCTGTTGGTGCGGCTGCGTCCGGCTGATTTTGTCTCGGCGGTTTGTAGTTTAGGCCCACGACTATCACTGACTGGGCATTTTCCAGAAGTTTGGCGGGATTCATCCGCTTGTCGAGATTTCTGTGCATATAGTCCATTTGACCCGCAAAGCCGGATGCCAGCCATCTGTTGAGCAATTCAATTTGTCGGCTGTCTATCGGCGAGGCGTCAGCTACGCCGACCAGGTCAAAGCCTAATTCAAGCGCTTCGCGCTTTATGTCGTCAGTCAAGCTCATATCGCTCGATTATACTCGATTCCATCATATCTTTCACGGACACCACCGATGGACAAGGCTCTTCAGAAGAGCAGGTTGGAGTTTCGGCTTTTCACCGTTGGCTTTGGCCGCTAAAATACTTGGAGCGATGTCCCTGGAAAATTGCCAACTGGTCAGCTATATTGCTCCAGCGGCGCCGGCGACGCGTCGGCTGGCTGCCGGCGATGAGCCGTTCTTGCGTCCGGAAATTGGCTTTACGCCAAACTGGTATCGTGCTTCCATAGGGATCGACTTTGGAAAGGGCTGGCATACCGACCCTGAATACAGGCGCAAAATGGTGCTGGCTATGCGACGTGAACTAAGGCGACGATTTCCAGGGACACGAATCGGCGGTATCGACCGCCCGGAGCAGCCGCTCGATTTGCTGACCGGCGTCCATGGCTGCTGCACGGTGGCTGCGATTTATGGAGTTCCAATCGTGTATGCCGAGGACAACTGGCCGAATTGCGAGCATCAGTTCCTCAGTGACGATGAGGTCGATGTGCTGGAGCCGCCCAACCTAGATGCGAATTGTTTCTTCCAGGAGTTGATGTCACAGGTGGACTGGATTGCCCGTAGCGAAGGACAAGTGGAAGGATTTATCAACTGGCAGGGCGTGCTCAACAATGCGTACCGCTTACGAGGCGAAAAACTGTTTTACGACGTGGTTGACTCGCCGCAGCGCTCTTATCATTTATTTGATTGTATCTGCACGACCATGATTGAGGCAACAAAGCGGCTGCACCAGCGGCAATTGGACAGCGGCGTAGAAATGGGCTTCTTTACTGTGAGTAACTGCCTGGTCAACATGATGTCATCTGGGAAGTACCGTGACATGCTGCTGCCCTTTGACCGGCGTATCGCGGATGCGTTCGGCTGCATCGGCATCCATAACTGCGCCTGGAATGCCGATCCGTATATGGACGCTTACGCTTCCGTTCCGCACGTAGGCTATATCGACATGGGGCTGGAATCGAACCTGGCCCGCGCAAAACAGGCTTTTACCTATGGGCGGCGGGCGCTGATGTACAAGCCCACGGACATGGCAAACAAATCGCTGGAGGCGATTCGAGCGGATTTGGAACGGATCGCGCGCGACTATGCGCCATGCGATGTAGTAGTTGCGGACATCGAGGCCGGGACACCAGATGAGCGCGTTCTAGCGTTTCTTGAGCTGTGTGACAAACTTAATTGTAGAATGGAGAGCGAGTAAATATGGGGTCGAACTCTGACTTATTGCCAAGGCCACTGCGCGGCATCATTCCGCCGATGGTGACGCCGCTTCTGGACCGTGACAGTCTGGATGTGGTCGGCATAGAGCGGCTGATCGAGCATATTCTGGCCGGCGGCGTCCACGGACTATTTATCCTGGGCACGACCGGTGAAACGCCGAACCTCAGCCACCGCCTGAAATTCGAGCTTATCGAGCGCGTTTGCTCGCAGGTTGCGGAGCGCGTGCCGGTATTGGTTGGGATCACCGACACCTCGTTTGTGGAGTCGGTAAGTCTGGCTCACAAGGCGAAGGATGGCGGCGCACAGGCGGTCGTATTAGCACCACCATATTACTTTCATGCGGCACAGGCCGAGCTATTGCAGTACCTTGAGCACTTAACGCCCGAGTTACCGTTGCCACTATTTCTATATAACATGCCGACTGTTCCCAGGCCGGTCTTTGAGCCTGCGACCGCGCGGGCTGCAGCCGACATGCCTGGCATTGTAGGCTTGAAAGATAGTTCCGCCGACATGATCTATTTTCACCAACTGCAGCTAATCCTAAGCGAGCGGCCGGACTTTTCGCTTTTGATGGGACCTGAAGAGCTATTGGCTGAGGCAGTTTTATTGGGTGCTCATGGCGGTGTGTGCGGAGGAGCCAACCTTGTTCCACAGCTTTATGTTGACCTGTATAATGCAGCGTATGCAGGCGACCTGCCGAGGGTAAAGTCTCTGCACAAAAGGGTGATGCAGATAAGTAGCACCATTTATACCGTGGGCCGGTACGAGTCGAGTTTTCTAAAGGGCCTGAAGTGTGCGCTGTCGTGTATGGGTATTTGCAGCGACTTTTTAGCGGAACCTTTTCATCGGTTTCGTAGTGCCGAGCGTGACGTAATTCGCCAGCATTTAGAAGAGCTTGGCATTACGCCGGCAAGGTGAAGCCAACTTAAAAAGGCCGAAGATTATGCCAGCAAGCCTAAGTGCGATTGACATAGGCATTTTGTTTATTTATTGCTGTGTGGTAGTCGCGATGGGCCTGTATTATGAGCGCAGGTCTCGCACGGCGGAACAATTTATGGTTGCCGGTCGCACTATTCCCGCCTGGGCGGCCGGCCTGGCGGTGATGAGCACTTATACCAGCAGCATTTCGTATATCGCTACGCCGGGAAAGGCCTTCGATTCCAACTGGCATCCAATCATCTTCTCGCTTTGTATCTTCCCTGTGGCCTGGCTGGTCTGCAAATACGCTGTCCCTTATTATCGAAGGATGAAGTTGATCTCCGTTTATAGTTTTCTGGAGGAAAGACTTGGGCGTTGGGGCCGTGTGTATGCGGCGTTATCGTTTTTGCTGTATATGGTCGGGCGTGTCGCAGTAATTCTCTACCTGGTCGGCCTACTTTTCAGCACATTTGTTCCCTGGAATATCTGTATTGTGATCCTGGCGATCGGACTTGTCACCATTATTTACACGCTGCTTGGGGGAATGGAGGCCGTGATTTGGACGGATGTCGTTCAGTCGGCGATTATGATTGTGGGCATAGTTTTTTGCGCCGTAGTTTTATCCGCAGAGGTTTTCGCCGGGCCGAATCCTCTGATTCGGTCAGCTCTTGATGTCGACAAATTTAGCCTGGGAAGCTGGCAGTTGTCCCTATCTTCACGAACGATATGGGTAATGATTATTTATGGCCTGACAGAAAATCTCCGTAATCTGATGGCAGATCAAAACTTTGTTCAAAAATACTGCTCGGTTCCCACAGAGCGGCAGGCGAAACGCTCGATATGGATTGCGATGCTGATTTACATTCCACTGACGGCGATTTTTCTTTATATCGGGACAGCGCTTTTTGCCTTTTACTCGCCCGCAGGGCACAAACTTGGCGCGGGGATAACCAGAGGTGACGAGGTTTTTCCTTACTTTATCGCGACGCAGTTGCCGGCTGGACTGAAGGGCTTAGTTATTGGCGCGATTGTAGCGGCGGCGATGAGCACCATAGACTCAGCGCTAAATTGCTCAGCGACTGTTTCACTGCTGGATTTTCACAAGGTATATATTAATCCGGACATAGGAGAGCGCGCCAGCGTGGCGTTTCTGCGCCTTGCGACAGTGGCGTGGGGTTTGCTGGGGACAGGTTTTGCCATACTAATGATTCGGGCAAAGAGCGCCCTGGATGTCTGGTGGCAAATCTCCGGCATCTTTGGCGGCGGAATCTTAGGGCTATTTATTCTGTCAATGCTGCGAATCCGGCTGCGACTTTGGCAGGGTCTGGTCGCGATCGCCGTGAGCATAGCCGTAATTAGCTGGGCAACCTTTGCCCGTAATCTGCCTGCCTCTTGGAAGTGGGCGCAATGTGACATCGAAGGCATTATTGTAGGCGCACTCGGAACTGCGGCGCTAATGGTGGTTGCTATTTTCTTTGGCTTGACAAATCGCAGGCGCCGGTGTGTAGCAAATGCTTAAAGGGTTTTCATTATGCCGGTAAATAAAATCCTGACTTCTGCCATCATGGTCATACTCATCCAAGTTTGCAGTTACGGAAAGGTTGTTCTACAGTGGGACTTTACGCAAGGGACACACGGCTGGACAGCAAATAAAAGTGTGGAGGGTCTGATTTCTTCGCCCGATGGCTTGATCGTCAAATCAATAGCTCAGGACCCGTGGATAGAAGGGCCCCCGGCGGATTTGCCCGGGGATGGAGCGACACGTGCAACGATACGAATGAAATCGAATGCCGACGCCAGCGGGCAGCTATTCTACGGCAGTGCTTTTCGTGAGGAACAATCTGCCCGATTCACCGTGCAAAGCGATGGCCAGTGGCACGACTACTTTCTGGTGCTCCGTGACAAGCTGGGCCCGGGCACACGTTTTCGTCTCGATCCCTGTGCAGGCCAAGGCGAAGTAACGGTCGCCTACATCAAAGTCGAGGCGATGCGCGAAATACCTGCGCCCCCCCTGCAAAAGCCGGGGGAAAAAATTGTCGGCGAGCTCATTTGCGTCAGATCAGAAACGCTGGAGCTTCAGCATTATAAAACCGGATGGGGCAATTTTGTCGTCAAGATCGACGGCGTAGAAATGGCAGCAGGATATGAAAAAGAACCAGTCGGGCTTCTATTTGATGACCGCGCCGAATGGCTTAATCTTGCTGACGCAAATACAACATTTTACAGCAATGGCATAGATCAATTTACCTGCAAGGCGGTTCTGAAGGATAGCGCCGGAGCAACGTGGCAGATACAAAGGCGTTTTAATGCCGGCCAGCCGTCAGGGACACTCGTTGTCGAAACGGAATTCAAAGTGGACAAAGACAGGGACATTGTCTATCTGCCCTGGGTGACGGTCTTTCCGGGCCTTGGCACATTTGGCCAGAAGAAATGCCAGGGACTTTTCGCCGGCGTTGAGTATTTGGAGGATGAGCCAAGTAGCAGCGATGCCGACATCGAGACGCCCGAACATATCCGCCGGGCGCCCGACCCACTGAAGATAACTTTTCCGCTGATGGCAATTGCAGATGGTGGCAGATATGTTGGCCTGATATGGGAGCCGTCAGAGATGGTGGCTGCGACCTTCGATTCGCCGGACACGATTTATAATTCTGGTGCGCACGTAATGGCACTTTCGGCGCCCGCGGTCGGGCAGATTCGCTCTGAGAACGAGTTTTGCGCCCACACGCCTTTTAAGCTCCAGGCGAACAAATCCATAGAAGTCACTGTGCTGATAATCGGCGGCAAGGGCAAAACAATTGTCCCGGCAGTCAAGCACTATGTCGCTTTGAAGGGCACACCTATCCTGCCGCAATTCGACGGTGGCTTTGACGCGGCGGCGAGTCTTCTCGCGCACGGCTGGTTGGATTCGCAGATAAACCAGGATTATCTTTTCAGGCACGCAGTATGGGGCAGTAGTTTCCCGCCCACACCGGCAGCCGATGCCGCAATGTATATTGATTGGCTGGCTAATCACGCCAAAGACGCTGAACTTGCCCGCAGACTAAGTGACGCTAAAGATCAATCGCTACAGAAAATCCCGCCGAGCCAGCCTTTCTCCAGTGCTATCTCGCATGCGCATCTGCCGGCGGCGCCTTTTATTTTCGGCAGACTCAGCGAATATGTGCAGGCCAGATACGGCGAAGCGCTGCATCTACTCAAGGGCTTCGACCAGACTGGCATAAAATTGTACAGGCCGGGCGGAACCGACTATTCCAGAACCCATTTCGCAAAACACGCTAACGGGTTTTCAGGGGGCGACATGGTCAGGATCCTGGAAGGCGCAGCGCTGTCGGCAGACAACGAGCTTATCGAAAAATCGCTGGAGCTGCTTGATAAGCAGACGGTTTTGTACGCCGACACTGTGCCGCGCGGGGCACAGACCTGGGAGATACCGCTGCACACGCCGGATATATTAGCATCGGCCCACATGGTTAAGGCGTACACCCTCGGCTATATCATTTCAGGTAAGTATGAATATCTTGAGCAGGCCCGATATTGGGCATGGACGGGCGTCCCATTTATTTATCTTTATCCGCCGACATCGGGCAGGGCGGGGGTCTATGCGACAATTCCTGTGCTGGGCGCCACCAACTGGAAAGCGCCGGTCTGGATTGGGCGTCCGGTGCAGTGGTGCGGGCTTGTTTACGCTTCGGCTCTGCACCTACTCAGCGAATACGACAAACAGGGTCCCTGGAAAAAGATCGCCAACGGAATTACGGCTGCCGGCCTGCAAATGTCCTGGCCTCTGGCAGATAAAGCGCGTCAGGGACTGCTGCCGGATTTCTTTGATTTGAAGGCTCAGGCAGGAGCCGGCCCCGCCATAAATCCGGGCACGGTCCAGGCACATCTGCCGGAACTTTACGCCAAGGGCAAATTGTACGATGTCAAGAAGCTTGCCCGCCATGCGTCTGGCGGGCTGCCCAAACGTCTGTGGTTCATTCACGCACCTTGTGCGATAAGTGCCATTCATGAAGACCCGGATTCAGTGACGTTCGTAGTGGATGGCTGGGCGGAAAAGCCTTACTACGTACTGGTATCCGGCGTTGAAAAACAGCCGGACGAGATTTTAGCCCGTAGAATTGGTCCTGAATCGAGCGACCAGGCTTCTGTCAAACCGGCAAAGACGGAGTTTCACACGGAGCACAAACGCCTGATAATCAACTTGCAGGGAAGGTCGCAGATTCGCATCAGGTACTGATTTCCCGCCGCTGTTCTGGGGGCGGTTGTCATTACGTTTATAATGGCTGGTACTTTCGATTCCATTCTGGTATTATATTATGTAAGAGGCCCAACGATGTAACGTAGGCTGTCAAGGATGAGAATCTAAGAGTCATGGCTGTCCGATTTCACCCTCATGCCAAGAATAGATGTGCAAAAGGATAGCGCTATGAAGTTTACTTATGACCCACGATATAACATAGGTTACATCCGTTTTTGTGAAAAACGCTCTGAGGTCGAATCACTGAGGATAAGCGATGAATTGGTGGTCGATGTTGCTCCGGATGGAACCGTCTATGGCATTGAGCTTCTAAATGCTAATGAGCAGTTGCAGCGGGACGATATGGGCGAGCTTATCGTAATTAACGAGGCGACCGGCGAACACACGAATCTGCCGCTAATGAAGGCCAAGAGGGGTTAGCCAATAGACATTTTCTGTGCGGGTATGTTTATCGGGCAATAAAAAGGGCTGCAAGTCCGGCATTCTTTTTGGCGGACTCACAGCCCCAGACGATTACCGACAAACGCCATTAACGAAATTACGAGTGACACCCCACGAGCAACGAGCGACGAGTCACCAGCGACGAACTACAGTGTTCTTCGTCTTCGCAGCCAGGCCAAACCACCTAAGCCCAGCAGCAAGAACCCTGTGGGCTCCGGAACGGGCCTTACAGTGATGTTGTCCAGTAGAGGCCCTTGCCAGTCATTATCATAACCTGTAGAAAGATCACCAGCATCGTTCACCGGCTGGCCGAGAACGAAGTTCAGACGCCCGTCTGCGACGTTCACTGTGTATGTGTACGTCTGCCAATCTTGGTCGTGTGGGACCAGTATGTCATACGTATCACCTTGAATTGTGGCGAAGACCACTGTATCATCCCCCTCGTTGCGGTGATTGCCTGCTAAGTCAAACGAGACGAACCAGAGACCATAAGAGACTTGAAGTGCTGTTTCTAGTGTCATCCGTGCAACGTTTTCCTGAGTGTTCTGAGGCTCCGGACCATAATGCTCACCGTAGCTCGATCCGTCCAGGTCTACAAAAACCCCGTCATACATAAATCCTGCTATGAGCCCTTCCCATGTATAAGTCCCGTCAGTTCCGTGCAGGTCGACAAAACCGGTAATGCCCCAGATCCCATCTCCATCCCAATTGTGACCGTTGCATGTTGGGCTGCCATCGCCTATGACATACTGATTGAAATTCTCAGTCCAAACGCCGTTGTCCCAAAAAGGCTCCGCCCTGCACAAACCCATCGGCGACATTAGCACCACACCCAACACTAACAAGAAGCCTTCTTTCCTCATCACCCTTTCCTCCTCTCTTCGCTGCGGTAGTAGCGACGTTTCGTTGGCAACTTCTTATGATTTAGCGTCCTTGTGCTTTATCGCTGCCCTCCGTGGAGTTGGTTAACTCATTCAGGTCAAATCCTACCACAAGAACAACAGAAATGTCAAGTACAAAGTCCTACAAAAAAAAGAGAAATTCTTGAGAACTCTGTAAAATCTCGCTTCAAAACCTTTTTTGGAGAATGCTTTGTAGAAAAGGGCTGGGTAATTTCGACCCTTAAAAGCCGTAGTCCTTTGCGAACCCGCGGGGGAGATCATTCCGCCGGGGCGGACGAAGTGGAGAAATCTATTCAAAAACAGATTTCTCGACTCGCCCTTCGACTTCGCTCAGGGCAGGCCCTTTCGGCTCGCTCGAAATGACAACCACAGTGTCTTCTACAGAGCATTTTGTGATAGAACAGAAAAAGCTTGCCGTGGGTCTTCGACCACGGCCCTGAGGGGCATTCTCACGTCCTCGTAATGACGCGGCGCTGGGCCGCAAGATGATGGCAACCTGCGGTGAAACCGCGGGCTGAATGGCCGGAGCTTTAGCCTGGGCGCCTGTGGCCGAGGCAACCCCCGCCACAGGTGCGGGGGCTAATCGCCGACCTTCGCGATCTCGAAGATGACGGTTCCGCCGTGCGTGTGGTTAAAGTGCCTAAAGTGTTGAGTGACTACTAAGTCCATATTACCTGACCTCCAGCAGGCTGCAGCGTGCAGAGTCCCGAAGCCTGAACACTATCTTCTATCCCCTTTACGAGCAGCAAGCCGATTACTATAATGGCCAGTAAAGGCAAAGGAGGCCAGAAATATGGCAGAGGAACTGGTCGGAATAATCGGGGGTACGGGCCTGGGCGATGCGCTGGCGGAGCAGTTGACTGACACACAGTTACACGATGTCGATACGCCGTTCGGAAAACCCAGTGCGCCAGTTGTGGTTGGCGCGATAGGACAGAAACGTATTGCATTTCTGAATCGCCATGGTAAGGGACATAAACTTGCACCGGGCGAGGTCCCGTTTGCCGCGAATATTTTTGCCTTGAAAAAACTCGGCGTCCATACCGTGATAGGCAGCGGGGCGGTAGGGTCGCTTGGGGAGGAAATCGCCCCAGGCGAATTAGTCATCGTGGACCAGTTTATCGATAAGACATTCGGCAGGTTGAACACTTTTTTCCACAATTTTGCAGCGGTACACTGCGAGATGGCTGAACCCGTCTGCAGCCGAGTCCGGGAAGTGCTCATTGATGCTGCAAAAGAGATTGACGTGATGACGCATCCGGACGGCACGTATGTATGTATGGAAGGGCCCCAGTTTTCCTCGCGGGCCGAGTCGCTTATGCACCGGGGATGGGGCGGCGACTTGATTGGCATGACCGCGATGCCTGAGGCGAAGCTCGCCAGAGAAGCACAAATCTGCTACGCACTGGTGGCGCTTGTCAGTGACTATGACTGCTGGCGGCCCCACCACGTCAGGAAAAGCAAGCAATCGTTGCTCCAAGAGATAATGGCGAACCTGCAGGCCGCAACGAACAATTGTCTGGAGCTGATAAGGGCAGTTTTAACCGGCGAGACCAGACTTGTCAGCGACGATTGTGCCTGCAGGAAGAGCCTGGGGTTGGCGGTGTGGACGGACCGGAGCCAAATCAACGCCGCTGATAGGAAGAGGCTTGAGGTCTTGTTTGAGTAGTTCAAGCTCTTGACACTTTGTTCGCTGGCGATATAGTGACATACAAAGGCGATTGTTTTGTAGCTATCATTTTGGAAAGGATGACAGAATGAAGGGATTCGTGCCCAAAGCCGTAACTCTGGTGATTGGTGTTGTTGCTCTGTTCTGCGCGAGCTGCCGGGAGCAGGAACTGCCGGGTGAGAAAAAAAGTAGGGTCATAGCGGCTGAAAATATACAGTTGAAGCAGGACTTGGCCAGCCGCGACCAGGAGATTGCCAGGCTGAAGACCCAGCACGCGAAGGAGATGAAGCAGCAACAAACGGAGCTGGCAAAGTGTCTGGAGCGCAAAGACGCTTTAGAGAAGCAGCTCCAGCAGAGGGTAAAAGAGCAGGTGGAAGGCGTTCTGACCACGGTTGTAGAGGAAAATGCGAAATTGCAGCAGCAAATCAAGGAGCTTAAGGCCGAAATCGAAAAGATGCGGGAGCAAATCCAAGCCAAGCCCAAGCCGCTGCAAGCACCTTGATTCTGCAAAATCCGCTAATAAGTGTGCTCACACATCTTTGGCGTGGGCTTTGTGCAATCAGGCATATCTTGTTGCGGGTAGTGTTTTTGCAGTGCCGCCGCCGCGAAGCCTACAAACATTGGCTGTGGCCGCAGCGGGCGGGAAGTAAGGCACGGATGCGCCTGAGTGCCAATAAAAAATGGGTGGGACGGAATCTCTAAAATCTGCATAATGGGCTGACCAGGCGCCTTTCCGGAAAATACCAAGCCCGCTTTTTCAAGTATCTCGATGTAGCGGGGGGCAACTTCGTAGCGGTGTCTGAAGCGCATCCTTACTGAATCTTTTTTTCCAAATAGTTTCCACGCTACCGTGCTGGGTTTTAGCTCTATATCGTGGCCGCCCAGTCTCATATTTCCGCCCAGCTTGTCTATTTCTTTCTGCTCCGGCAGTATGTCGATTGCCGGATCGGGACAATCCGGCTCGATCTCGGTGCTACCGGCTTGCTTCAAACCGCAGACGTTACGGGCAAACTCTACCACGGCCATTTGAAAGCCGAAGCATAATCCAAGATAAGGCAGATTATTTTCTCTGGCATATTTTATGCAGGCGATTTTTCCTTCGGCGCCGCGTGTGCCGAAGCCGCCCGGAACGATGATGCCGTCAACGTCGGCAAGACCGTCGCCGACATTGCTATCAGTGACATTGGTGGTTTCGATCCACTTTATTTTGACGTCGCAGGAAAGTGCGATGCCGGCGTGCTCCAGGGCGTTGATTATCGAGGCGTAGCTGTCGCGCACGGCGGTATATTTGCCGGTGACGCCGATTGTTATTTGCCGATTTAGGGATTCTATTTTATCGGTAAAATCGCACCATTGCGCCCAGGCCTTGCGTTCGTGCCGCAGATTGATTCTGTCTTCGATTTTAAGCAGCCTCAGAACCGCAAAATCCAGGCTATTTTCCCGAAGCATCGCTGGTATCATATAAATACTTGCCGAGTCCGGCATACTGATGACTCTTTCCATAGGGACATTGCTGTAGACGCTGATTTTTTGCCGGGCTTTTTCGTTGACCGGCTTGCTTGCTCTGCAGGCGATGATGTCCGGCTGAATGCCGCACTGCATCAGTTGTTTTATTCCTAATTGTGCGGCCTTTGATTTTTGCTCGCCAAGCGTAGGCGGCTCCAGGATATAGGTTAGAGCAACAAAGCAGCTACTATTTGGGCCTTCTTCGTAGGCAAGCTCGCGCATGGCTTCGATGAAGTAGGCGTTCTCCAGGTCGCCCACCGTGCCGCCGATCTCGACAAACACTACGTCGGCGTCGCTGTCAACTGCCAACTGGCGGAGTCTTAGTTTAACCTCGCCGGTAACGTGCGGGATCATCTGAACGTCTCTGCCGAGGTAATCGCCGTGTCGTTCTTTGTTCAGGACCGAGCTGAATATCTGTCCGCTGGTGGTGAAATTTGCCCTGGTTAAATCCTGGTCGAGCATTCTCTCGTAGGTGCCCAGGTCCATATCGCATTCCATGCCGTCGTCCAGCACAAATACTTCGCCGTGCCGGAAGGGATTTAGCGTGCCGGAGTCGATGTTCAGATACCCTTCCAGCTTGATTGGCGCGACTTTGAGGCCCTTATCCTGCAGCAGCTTTGCAAGGCAGGATGAGAATATGCCTTTACCCAGCCCGCTCATCACTGTGCCCATGACGAACACGTAGTGGGTCTTTCCTTTTTTGTACCCTACCGGCATCGGCGAGAAAAATTCGCTCTCCAGAGAAATGTCACTGACCGAAGCTAATAAATCCTTTTCTTTTGTCATTTATTCTCCTCTATGTCATTCCCGCGAAAGCGGGAATCCATTCCCCTATTTAGCCTGCAGTTTCACTGCAGGTTTCGTTTTTTGATGTTAAGGTATTGGCACTTCAAATCCTCATAACCCAAATCATATACGATTCTTATGTACGAGATGATGTTGAAGGCACAATCCATGCACCTCACTTTCAGGTTCTGGACATCGACGTCATTGAAATCGTCAATGAACTTACGTACATCGCCATTTTGACGTACAAGTTTCGACAGGGTAAGCAGGTCAGGGTGCACCGCCATATTAAATTGGCCATACAGTAAGGGATACAGACGTTCTTTGTAGCCCGCTGGAAGCTCGTCGAGGCAGTTGTACAGCCCTCCAGCGGGTGTATATGGAATATTGCTTATTTCTGTTTCAAGCCAGGTAATGTTTTCCTTAATATCCTTCTTTTCGCTTGCTGTCGCCCCAGAGATCAATTTCTTCAGGCGTTTCTTTTCTTGCTCAAAAGTTTCCTTTCGCCACCGGTCAATCCTGACATCCACGCTTTCCTTTTTCGGGTTATCTTCAAACAAACACCAGGCCAAACGAAGAGTGAGCTCACCCAAAATACGCAGCAGAGCCATTGCTCCAAGTTTTTTCTCTCTGTTTACCAACAGCAATACGGCATCACAGTAATTGTGAGCTAAAGGCAACACACAGCCACACAAATTGTATACAGGCTTATCTTCCTTTGGTGTAGAATTTACTTTTTCTGTCGTTTCTCTGAACCATGTCTCTATCGTTTCGTCGATTGTCACTTTCACCTCTCGCATTCACTCCAGCGTAAACCTGCGGGTGAAACCGTAGGCTAATGATTATTTGGATTCCCGCTTTCGCGGGAATGACAACCCCGCAATAAATTGCGGGGCTAAACACAAATATTCTCTGTGTCCTCTGTGCTCTCTGTGGCCATTTTTTTATATCTCTTAACAAACTCGGCGTATTGTTCCGGCGTGTCAATGCCGTCGCAGGTGTGCTGGACTTTGCCGACTAAAATATCGAAGCCGTTTTCAATCGCTCGCAATTGCTCAAGTTTTTCAATTTTTTCCACCGGCGTCTGCGGCAAGGCGGTAATCTTAAGCAAAAACTCCTTGCGATAGGCGTAAATTCCGATGTGCCGCAGATATTGTTTTACATCACCAACACCGGATTTTTCCCTATCGTAAGGAATAGGCGCACGCGAAAAATAAATCGCTATGCCAATTTCGTCGCTCGTTGCTCGTCGCTCGTGACTCGTCTTGCCAACATTGTGAGATACTACAACTTTTACGATATTAGGGTCTGCGACCTGCTGGGGGCTCTGGAAGTTTGCGGCCAGCGTAGCCATCGGATATTCCGAGTGCTTGAGCAGAAGCTCAGCCAGATAGTCAATATTTTCAGGGTCGATTTCCGGCTCATCGGCCTGAAGGTTTACCACTATCTCGACATCGATATCGGCGACGGCTTCGGCGATGCGGTCGGTGCCGCTCTGATGCTCAGGCGAAGTCAGAACACATTCAGCCCCGAAGGTACGGGCGGCGGCGGCAACCTTTTCGTCATCGGCGGCAATTATTACCTTCTCGGGCAGCCTGGCAAGGCACGCCCGCTCGTATGTGTGCTGGATAAGA
>CAZMLE010000048.1:0-31896 GCA_964567045.1 uncultured Pirellulales bacterium
GTGAAGAAGCAGTATGGTTCACTCAGAATTTGCTTCTTGGAACCAGAAGCGACATCGATGACATAGCGGACGCTATATTGAAAATCCATGAGAACAAAGATGACCTGGCCAAATCACAAAAATCGTAGCGCAGTTAGGCTACTCGCTGTGCTAACCATCCTGGTCTCTTTTATCCGCCAGCCGTATGGCGGATTGCAGAGCACTGGCGCCGCAAATAGCTCCATGAGTTTGTACGTTTCACCGCAGGGAAGTGATTCATGGTCGGGAAAGTTTTCTTTACCGAATAAAGAACGCACTGACGGCCCATTAGCGACACTTGAAGCTGCTAAGCGGGCGGTACGCGAATTGAAAAAGATCGCCCCTTTGCCGAAGGGCGGGGTGACTGTGTGGATTCAGCCGGGCGAGTACTGCTTGCGACAAGGCTTTGAATTAACACCGGAAGACTCAGGGACGGCTGAATCGCCGATTGCGTACTGTGCCGTACTGAAAGGAGAGGTCAGGATATCTGGGGGGCAACAGTTAAGAGAATGGCAAAAGGTGAGGAACCCGGCAATTCTGGATAGGCTTGATCCGATCGCCAGGACCGAGGTTTATGAGGCTGATTTGAGGGCTCACAATATAAGCGACTTTGGTCAATTGCGCTCCAGGGGATTCGCTCGCCGGATAACACCCGCCGCATTGGAGTTATTCTTCCAGGATAAGCCTATGACAATTGCCCGGTGGCCTAATAGTGGTTTTGCCAGAATCGTCGGATATCCGGAGTCTACCGGCGATGACCATGGCGGCACCCTTGGCAAATTGACCGGCGGATTTAACTACGAAGGAGATCGCCCCCTGCGATGGAGAGATACCAACGATATTTGGGTCCATGGATACTGGGCATACGACTGGGCAAATTCCTACGAACACGTCGAATCAATTGACGCCGAGCGACGGCTGATCAAAACCAGCCCACCATACGGAAACTACGGTTTTCGGGCAGGCGGAGATGGCGGAAGATTCTATTTTCTCAATATTCTGGAGGAGCTTGACCAGCCGGGTGAGTGGTACCTCGACCGTAAAGCTGGCGTCCTATACTTCTGGCCTCCTGAACCGATAGACCAGAGCAGGGCCGTAGTCACCATAGTTGAAAATCCTCTAATTCATATAAACAATGCCTCCTACGTGACTATCAGGGGCGTTGTTCTTGAATGCAGCCGGGGCGACGGCGTTCGGATTTCAGGAGGATCTAACAATGTGGTAGCCGACTGTGTCATCCGTAACCTCGGCAACAATGGCGTTGTTATCAGCGGCGGAAACAATCACGGCGTAACAGGCTGCGTCATCTGCGAAACCGGCGACGGCGGAATCTCACTGAATGGCGGAGACCGCAAGGAGCTGACGCCCTGCGGCCACTATGCACGGAACAATCACATCCATCATGTCGCCAGGTGGTCGCGCTGCTACGCCCCCGCCATTTCAATGACGGGGGTGGGAATTCTGGTTGCGAACAATCTGATTCACGATCACCCTCACTGCGCGATTCTGTTCTCGGGCAACGAACATATCATCGAGCTCAATGAGATCCATCATGTCTGTCTTGAAACCGGGGATGTAGGTGCAATATACACAGGTAGGGACTACACCTACCGTGGAAACATCATACGGCACAACTTTATTCACCATACCGGAGGCGTGGGCATGGGTTCAATGGGCATCTACATGGACGACTGTGTCAGCGGCACCCAGATATATGGAAATGTGTTGTGGAAGCTTCACCGGGCTGTTTTTCTCGGCGGCGGACGCGACTTCAGGGTCGAGAACAATATCTTCTTTGACTGCGACCCGGCAGTCGAGCTGGATGGCCGCGGCTTGAGCAAGGCGCCTGTCTGGCACAACATGGTCTACAAAACCATGAGACAACGGCTTGAGGATATGAATTGGAAACAGCCGCCCTATAGCACGCGCTATCCCGCGCTGGCCGATTTGGAGGAGTACTACCGCAAAGACGATGGTGTGCCGCCCGGCAACGTCATAGTGGCGCACAACATCTGCGTAGGCAGCCAGTTTTTGAAAACCACATGGGGAGCCGCCAAAGAAATGGTTGAAGTGCGGGACAACCTCACGGACAAGGATCCGCTTTTCCTTGACCCAGGCAACGGCGATTTTCGTCTCAAGCCCAGCTCGCCAGCCTTCGCGATTGGCTTTCAAGCTATTCCCTTCCAACAAATGGGCCTTCCGGTAGGAATTTAGAATTCAGAATGTAGAATGTAGAAATTTCTCAATTCTTCATTCTAAATTCTCAATTACCCTGAGGCTGCGGGCGTTTTTACCGCCGAGTGCGCAGAGAACGCTGAGATTTTTAATCCGCCGTGCGTCTGGCAGATTAATTTTGATTTTTGCTCTGCGGGCTCGGCGTTCTCTGCGGTTGTGTGTGACTAATTTCTGTGGCATTGTGTAACAGTATTCCTGAGAGGAGTTTGTCTGCCATTGTCATTGCGAGGGAGCGGAGCGACCGAAGCAATCCCTTGCACTGATAGTCTTGAGATTGCCGGGCCCCGACAAGTCGGGGCGCGCAATGACAGGGCCCTGCCACAAAATCTGGTCACACACCTGCGGTTAAAGTCGGCGTTTTTCACTTGACGGACCGGCAGCCGGAACTTAAAATTTGAGTATCGAGAATCCAGTTACGAGGGTTTTGGTGTCTGTAGTTGTCAAAAAGGAAGGAGTACGGATAAATGAATCTTGTACCCAAAAAGGTATTTCTCACGAAAGGAGTTGGCCGACACAAGTACCAGCTTAAGTCTTTCGAAGAGGCGCTGCGGAAAGCAGGTGTGGCCCAGCAAAACCTCGTACAGGTATCTTCAATTCTGCCGCCGGGATGTAAAACCATCAGCCGAGAAAACGGATTGAAACAGCTATTGCCGGGACAAATCTGCTACTGCGTGATTGCACGCACCGATACCGATGAGCACGGCAGGCTGGTCGCGGCCTCGGTGGGCATCGCCGTGCCAAAAGATGAGCACAAGTGGGGCTATCTGAGCGAGGTGCACGGCTACGGAATGAGCCAGCAAGAGGCGGCGGATATGGCTGAAGACCTGGCAGCGGGAATGCTGGGAACAACGCTCGGCCTGGAAGTTGACCCCAATAAAGCCTGGTCGGAAAAGGAGCAGGTATACAAATCCAGCGGAATGATAATCCGCACCTCCAATATAACCCAGACTGCACGGGGACAAAAAGATTTGTGGACAACAACGGTGGCCATAGCCCTATTCGTGCCCGATTAAAGTAGGGTATGCCGGGCATAAACCACAGATGAACACAGATTCTGAATCCGTGAAATCTGCGTAATCTGTGGAGTCATTTCTGAGGCATTTCTTATGGTGCAAGAAACGTCTAATTTTGGAGACTTGCCGGAAGAATATTCTGCGCCAGAAACCGCAAAAATGACGATAGTTCCTGTCCCGTATGACGGCACCAGCACCTGGCTTAAAGGGTCAGACAAAGGACCCAAAGCCATAATAGAGGCGTCAGCCAATATGGAGCTTTACGACATAGAAACAGATTCAGAAGTCTATCGAAAAGGCATATTTACAGACAAATTCATAGAGCAAAAATTGTCTGCTGAGGATATGGTGAAGGCGGTAAAAGAAAGAGTCCGGCATCACATCGAAAAAGGCAAATTCACCGTAGTAATAGGCGGAGAACACTCGGTCAGCATCGGTTCGGTGATGGCACATGTTGAACAGTATAACGACATGACGGTCTTACAGCTTGACGCCCATTGTGACTCAAGGGACCAATACGAAGGCTCGAAGTATAATCACGCGTGCGTTACGGCCAGAATCAGAGAATTATGCCCGATCCTTCAGGTGGGCATAAGAAGCATGGATTCGTCAGAAAAGGAATTTCTTGACAAAAGCCGGGTTTTCTTCGCCGAGGATATTCATAATAAGACACACTGGGTAAACGAGGTGGTTGCCAAGCTACCACAGCAGGTTTATATCAGCATCGACCTGGATGTGTTCGACCCTTCGATAATGTCTTCTACCGGCACGCCCGAGCCGGGCGGCCTGCTATGGTATGACGTTCTGGCGCTGCTGCGAGCAGTTTGTGGTCAGAAAAACGTTGTGGGTTTTGACGTCGTCGAGCTGTGTCCGGATAGCAGAAACAGGGCGCCGGATTTTATGGCGGCTAAACTCATCTATAAGCTACTCAGCTACAAATTCAAGGACTAAAATGGCAAAGAAAGACTTCCTAAAAGAGAAGGTTGCGCACATCGATGTAAAATCGTTCGATGCTACCGAAATAATCGAGGCGATGAAGGGCATGTCTTTCACCGCCAGGGACACTGCCCGGGCGGCAGATATTTTCAATATGATGATAAGCGATGACGATTGCACGATTATTTTGTGTATCGCGGGCAGCACAAGCGCCGCCGGCTGTATGCAGATCTACGCCGATATGGTCAAGTACAACATGGTCGATGCAGTAGTTGCTACCGGAGCTGCGATCGTGGATATGGACTTTTTTGAAGCTCTCGGTTTCAGGCATTACAAAGGTAGTGCCGCTGTCGACGATAAGAAATTGAGAGAACTGTACATCGACAGAATCTATGACACGCTCATCGACGAAGAGCAACTGCAGATTTGTGACAACACCATAAAACAGATCGCAGATAACCTGCCGAGAAGACCCTATTCATCGAGAGAATTTATAAAGGAAATGGGCAAATATCTTGCCGACAATGCAAAGAAGAAAAACTCTCTTGTTCAGCTCGCATACGAAAATGAGGTGCCGATTTTCTGCCCGGCATTTAGCGACTGCAGCGCGGGCTTCGGGCTGGCAAAGCACCAGGTTGAAAATCCCCGGAGCCACGTTTCCATTGATTGCGTAAAGGACTTTCGAGAGCTGACGGAGATCAAAATGAGGTCCGCCGTTTCGGGCCTATTTATGATCGGCGGGGGCGTTCCGAAGAATTTCGCTCAGGATACGGTTATATGCGCCGAGGTCCTGGGAAAACCCGTACCCATGCACAAGTACGCCGTGCAGATTACCGTCGCCGACGTCAGAGACGGAGGCCTTTCCGGCTCGACCCTCAGAGAAGCGTCCTCGTGGGGAAAGGTAGATACCGGATGCGAACAGATGGTCTACGCTGAAGCGACCAGCGTCCTGCCCTTAATCGTTAGCTACGTATACCATAAGGGTGACTGGCAAAAAAGACGTAAGAGGCAATGGACCAAGATTTTTGAATAGGCGTTGCCCGGATTTCTCATGCTCCGTATGGGGGCTGTATATGGTTGCCGGCGAACAATAGTCCGCCACGAATTGGGAAAGTGAATATGGCCAGAAATATTTTACTCTCTTTTATTCCCATATTTGTCGCCGTTGACGCAGTTGGCGTGCTTCCTATTTTTGTTTCGCTGACCGAAGGAATAGAACGAAGCGAAAGAGCCAAGATTATTATTCAGTCCATGCTTACAGCCTTATGCTTGGCAGTCGGTTTCATATTTCTGGGCAAGGCGGTGTTCAGGATTTTGGGTATTACGATAGGAGATTTTATGGTCGCCGGCGGGGCGATACTTTTTTGCCTGGCTATTACAGATATTATCAACCCTGTTAAGAAACGAAGAATACCCACTGAGGAGCTGGGAGCCGTGCCTTTAGGTACGCCCTTGATTGTTGGGCCGGCGGTTTTGACCACCTGCCTGGTCATAATATCACAGTACGGCCTGCTCGCTACGCTGATTTCGGTACTGGTAAACATACTACTTGCGGGTATGATATTTGAATCATCGTCCGTTTTGATGAAGGTGCTGGGCGAGGCCGGCTCAAAAGCCCTTTCTAAGATCATGAGTCTGTTGTTGGCTGCGATTGCCGTAATGCTCACCAGAAAAGGAATAGCACAGTTTCTCGGGCAGGTTTAAGAATGTTTCTGGCATCTGCTACAGGAACGAAGACGTATGGACAACAAACCCAGCCATGAGTTATTTAGCAGACATCCTATGAAGTTTGCCTTTAGAAATTGTGCAGTAATCGTGGCTCACCCTGATGACGAGACCTTGTGGGCCGGCGGTACGATGCTGATGAATCCCCAGGCTCATTGGAGGGTGGTAACACTCTGCAGAAAGAGTGACCCGGACCGCTCGCCCAGGTTTTTCCGGGCTCTGGAGCAGTTAAACGCCGCCGGCCAAATGGGCGACCTTGACGACGGCCCTGAACAGTCTCCGCTGACCGGCGACCTGGTGAAGAATACAATCCTCGAATTGCTTGCTCCAGATGAATTCGATCTTATAATCACTCACGGCCCTGGCGGAGAGTATACGCGACATCTCCGGCACGAAGAGACCGGCAAGGCAGTTTTTGCCCTGTGGCAGACCGGCAGGCTGACCGCAAAGCAGCTTTGGCAGTTCGCCTATGAGGATGGGGGCGGCAAGTATCTGCCTGTAGCCGTCCAGGATGCGGATTTGAAGATAGAGCTGCCGGAGAAGATATGGCAGAAAAAGTACTATATTATTACCAATGTCTATGGTTTCACCGCCGACAGCTTTGAAGCCAAGACCACGCCCAGGACGGAAGCTTTTTGGTGTTTTCAGCCGGCCAATCAGCCGAGGCGGACTAAATAATATTTAGCCCCGCGTTTTACGCGGGGTTGTAATTCGGGTTCGATTAGTGCGGGCCGACCCAGCCAAGCAATAGGAGTATAGAAAATGAAGGTGCTAATTCTTTATGACTATCCGCCATCGCCGGCAGGACTGGCTACGCAGGGAAACCTGCTTCATAGAGGATTGGAGGAACTTGGCATCGATGTCCACTCGGTGCATTTCGAGTCGGGCCAGGAAAAAGAGTGGTATTACCGCTGGTTCGAGCCGGACGTAGTGGTTGGAGTCGGCTACTGGGGACACACCCCCTACCTTGTGCTGCATCCTCAAAGATACGGCGTGCAGCCTGTGCCCTGGCTGGTCGCCGACGGCTATATGGCCAACTACCACGAGGTTCTGGAGGCCCTGCCCCTTATCCTGGTGACCTCAAGGTGGGTAAAAAGCGTCTACATCCGCGATGGACTCAGCGGCAAGAACATCGAGGTGCTTCCGGTCGGATGCGATACCGACTCTTTTATACCTCGTGACAAGAACGACCCCAAGGTGCTGGCCGTGCGCGAGGCGCTGGGAGTCGCACCGGACCAGATAATGATTCTAACGGTAGGGGGAGACGCTGCCAGCAAAGGAGCACAGGAGGTTATGCAGGCACTGGCCCTTATAGACACCAAAGCGCCGGACTGGAAGTACGTCTGCAAGGTCTGGCCTCAGCCCCGAACCCAGCAGCAAAACCTGCTGGACATGCAACTGGCCGCCCAGTTGGGCATCGACAAGAACGTGGTCTACACCACCAATGTCATCTCTCGCAATTTTATGCCTTACCTGTTGGCAGCGTGTGATATCTATGCCGCGCCATCGCGCCTGGAAGGGTTTGGGATGATCCAGGTTGAGGCGGGGGCTTGTGGAAAACCTGTCATAGGCATAAAGGCGATGGGCATGCTGGACACGATGGTGCACGGCGAAAACGCCTTCTTGGCCTCGGTTGCCCAGGAAGTTCGGATAAGAGAGACGCTCGCAGGCGCGGAATCCGGGCATGAGGTCGGGCATCGAGTGGTCTTCAAAAGGCCGCGAACGGTTGACTACAGGGCCAGCGTGCACGATATCGCCAACTACCTTATGCAGCTTATGCAGGATGGGGAACTGCGAAAAAACATGGGCGAAGCGGGAAGAAAACGGGCCGTCGAAAACTTTGACTATCGAGTAATAGCCAAAAGATTCGTGGCGCTTATCTACGAGAAACTGGGCATTTCTTGATATGAAAACAGAGGAAATCAAACTCATTGAGCGGGCTAAATATGCCGCAGCCAAAGTGCTGCTTCACAATGCTCACGGACCGTATCGCGGGCTTCCCAGAGCAGCCGGCTGGGGTTATCCAGAGCCTTATACGAGAGACTTGATGATCTCGTCGCTGGGCATTCTGGTTTCCGGCAACAAGAAACTGATCGAGTCGCTGCGGCGGGTGCTGGAGACTGTCGGGCGAAACCAGAGCCGGCTTGGGCACATCCCTTCATTGGTGCACGATCGCGAGGACCGTGGGGCCAGTGACACCACGCCGCTTTTTTTGATGGCGGTGGGACTTTTCCGAAAAGCGACCGGCGAGAGCAGCTTCCTTGAGTCCGCCGTACAAAAAGCAATGACCTGGATGGAGTATCGGAGCCCCTCCGACCGCGGCATCGTGGCGCAACTGCCCACCAGCGATTGGCGCGACGAGCAGTGGGTTTTGGGCTACGGCCTATATGTGAACACGATCGTTTATACGTACTTGCGGCTTTTTGGCCAGGACGAGCAGGCAGCGAATCTGCGAGACGCCATGGGCCGATTCACCATAAAGGGCGAAAGGCAGCAACGACACGTGCATGAAGGATTGATGCTAAGGCACAAGCCATATTACGCACTCTGGTCCTACAAGGTCTACAGGAGCGAACGCTTCGACCTGCTCGGCAATTCTTTGGCAATTCTTACCGGCATAGCATCTCCTTCCAGAGCCAGAGACCTTGTTTTGTGGATAGAGACAGAGTGTGCAGCATTACGCAGGAATGAAGATTTGGCTGTCGAGCTGCCGCCCATTCTATTCCCTTATATTAGGCCCGATGACCCGGACTGGATGCCCCGGTACAAGAGGTACAATCAGCCTGGTGAATATCATAACGGCGGAGTCTGGCCTTTCGCGTGTGGGTTTTACGTAGCGGCGCTGGTTGCTGCCGGAAGGAGCCAGCTTGCGCAGAGAAAGCTGATCGCCCTTACGGAGCTCATTCGACCGGCCCGCCGGGCGGACGTTGAGTTTGGCTTCAACGAATGGCTGCGGGCACAGGATGGCACCCCGCAAGGCGAGGACTGGCAGAGCTGGTCTGCGGCCATGTACCTGTATGCTGCGACGTGCGTCGAACAAAGACGCACGCCCTTGTTCGATGAAGTGCGATCCGCCTCACGGTATTGACTATTGACGATTTTCAATTGACAATTGACAATTGGCAAGCGACAATTTTGAATTGACACAGGGAAGATGAAAGGAGTTGTGCCATGGCAAAAAAGAAACTCGTCAAGGGTGTATGGTCAAAGGCCGACACCAATACTCTGACAAGACTATTCCCGAACCACGCCACTGCTGAGATAGCCGCCAAGCTGGGGCGGTCTACCGAGACGGTAAAGAAAAAAGCATCAAGAATGGGACTTCGCAAGTCAAAGGGGCACATGAAGTCTCTTGGCCGGGCGTAAGTCAAGGTAGAAGACCGAATCCAGAATACAGAATTTAGAACTCTGACTGTTTGCCGTGCCTCCTGCCTTCGTTTGCGCAGCACCAATTCCCCCGCACTAATTGCCGAGATGGGCGTAAGGACCCTGTGCCGTGACGGGCAATTCACCACGGATTACACAGATTCCACTGATTGTCGTTCAGATTCGGTGTAATCCGCGAAATCCGTGGTTTCTTTAAGTTGTTCGTTATCCTGGTGGGGCAAAATGCTTGACATCCGCTGACGCCGCGGTTATGGTTGCGGGAAAAGGTTACTTTGCGTTTCTGTGCTGGAGTTTGGCTTGAGAGTACTGTCGGGCATACAACCATCTGGGCGGCTTCATATAGGCAACTATTTCGGCGCGATGCGCCAGCACCTGCAGCTCCAGGCCGACCACGACTGCTTTTACTTCATCGCCGACTTCCACGCCCTTACAAGCAATCCTGAGCCTGCTGACATTGCCCGCCATACGCTCGATGTAGCGATGGATTATATTGCCCTGGGCCTGGATACCGACAAGACCGTCTTCTGGCGACAATCCGATGTGCCTGAGGTTACAGAACTGACGTGGCTGCTTTCCTGCGTGACCCCGATGGGACTGCTGCAGCGGTGCGTCAGCTTCAAGGATAAGGTTGCTCAAGGACTGGCCCCGAACCACGGTCTATTTGCCTACCCTGTCCTTCAGGCCGCCGATATCCTGATTTACAAATCGGACCTGGTGCCCGTCGGCGCCGACCAGAAGCAGCATATTGAAGTCACCAGGGACATTGCCGGGCGGTTCAACAACGATTACGGCGTGGTCTTTACGATACCGGAAGCGCACATTATTGAGTCCGTAGCGGTTGTCCCCGGCACCGATGGGCGAAAAATGAGTAAGAGCTACGATAACACTATCGAGATATTCGAGCCGGAAGAAAACCTCAGAAAGAAAATTATGAGGATCGTGACCGACTCTACCCCTGTTGCCGAACCCAAAGACCCCGACAGATGTAACGTCTTTGCCCTTCTGAGGCTGGTTGCTTCGCCGCAAGAGCTGGCCGATTGGGAAAATAGATACCGTAGCGGCGGCACCGGCTACAGCGAGGCCAAAAAACGCCTGGCTGAGTTAGTGATAGACTACTTCAAGCCCTTCCGCGAAAAAAGAGCCGATCTCGAGCATAATTCCGCCTACGTCAGAGATGTTCTTGCCGAGGGCGCCAGGCGTGCCCGAGCCGTAGCTGGCCAAACCCTCGCCGCAGCTCGAAATGCTATGGGCTTGGGAGCGTACTATGGCCGATAAGCTCGTTACAATCGCACAGTTCACCGACTATATCAAAGCCGAGCTGGCCAAACAGTTACTCGATGATTTTGGAATCAAATCAGTGGTGACCGGCCAGAATGTAGCGAGCGGTATCGGTGTGTTTGCCGCCATCCATATAGAGCTGCAAACCCTTGAAAGCCAGGCCGAAAAGGCGCTGGAAATCTTGCAGTCTGAAAGTAAACCTGTCGATGCGCCGCCCGATGACGAACAGGAGCAATAATTGGCTGATTATCGGGTAAATCTTGATATATTTGCAGGGCCTCTGGATTTACTCCTGTATTTGGTCCGCAAAGAAGAGGTGGATATCTACGACATCCCCATCGCTAAGATAACGGACCAATATATCCGCTACATCGAGATACTCAAAAGCCTGGATATTGACCTGGCCAGTGACTTTTTGGTGGTGGCGGCAACACTGATGGAGATAAAATCTGCAATGCTGCTGCCGAGAGCGGAGCCGGACCAGCTACAGGATGAGGACCTGACAGACCCGCGTGCCGAGCTTATCCGCCAGCTCCTTGAATACAAAAGGTTCAAAGATGCCGCCAATCTGCTTGAGGCCGCAGCGGACGAGCATGGCCAGCGATTCTCTCGTCCGGACAGCGTGATCGGACGATTAAGACCTGATGCGGAGCCCGAGCTAGACATCGAGCAGGTGAGCATCTGGGACCTGCTTGAGGCTTTTGACTCTATCTGTAAGGCCACCGGCACAATCACCGACACAAGGCGCATCAAGGATGATACGCCTATAGACCTGTATCAGATCGAGATTCTTCACCGTCTGCAAACCGAAGGCCCGATGCCCTTTAAGCGGATATTCGAGCGAGCGCCCAGCCGGGTGGCAATGATCGGATTGTTCCTGGCACTTTTGGAGCTAATTCGGGCAAAATTGGTGTGGGCTGAACAGCCGGAATCCTCCTCGGCTGCGCTCGGAGCAGGTTCGGCTGACATTTACTTACGGTCGTTGACCGACGAGCCCGCTGAAGAGATTGTGCCAAAGGCCATTTTTGCCGCTGCCGAGCCGACGCCGATTCCTATCGCCGAACTGCCGCCCCAACAAAATAGGCCGGCGAGCGAACCGGATAAGGAAGAAATAACCCAGTTTGAGCCAGAAGCTTCGACACGGATTAACACTGATTAACACGGCAAGAAAATCACCGGTTAAAAACAGTGTGAATCTGTGTAAATCCGTGTCTTAAATACACTAAAAAATGCCGCATAAAATTGTCGCCAAAAAGCAACTCTCACAGGACGTTTTCACCGCCGAGGTTGAAGCCCCACTTATCGCACAGGCGAGAAGTCCAGGCCAATTCGTCATTATCAGCATAAATAACGAATACGCTGAGCGGATACCTCTGACCATCGCGGACGCCGATGCTGGAAAGGGTACTATTCGCCTTATTTGGCAGCGAGTCGGCAAAACCACCGCTGAATTAGCCGACCTGCAGGTCGGGGACGAAATCGCCAATGTCTCCGGACCGCTCGGCAGGCCCACACATATCGAAAACTTCGGCGCCGTGGTCTGCGTGGGCGGAGGTATCGGTATCGCACCCTTGCTGCCTATCGCCAGGGCCTTGAAAGAAGCGGGCAACAAAATCATCAGCGTCCTCGGAGCACGAAGTAAAAGCTTACTGATCCTCGAAGATGAATTCCGCCAGATTTCCGATGAGCTGATAGTCACCACCGATGATGGCTCATACGGGCGAGGGTTCCCGCCCGGCGGGGTCACAAAAGCTTTGGTGACCGAGCCGCTGAAAGAAGTCTGTCAGCGTAATTCCAAGCCAGACCGGGCTTTTGTCATCGGCCCTGCCATAATGATGAAGTTTTGTGCCGAAGTGACACGGCAATTCAACGTCCCTATCCAGGTTTCGCTCAATACCATTATGGTTGATGGCACCGGCATGTGCGGCGGCTGCCGGGTCGAAATTGACGGCAAGCCAAAATTCGTCTGTGTGGACGGCCCGGAATTCGACGGGCACAAAGTAAACTTCGATTTGATGATAAAGAGACTAAACGCTTACAGGAGCCAGGAACAGCAGGCCTACGAACATTACAAGAAGCGCCGATGTAAAATAGGTTTAGATAACGGAAGTTCAAAGTTTAAGAAATGACAGAAGAACAAAAACGACAGCTTCTTGAAGAGCTTTTTGAAAAGAAAAAGGCCGGCAAACTTACGCCTGCTGAGAGGTTTAAGATTCCGCCTCAGCCGATGCCGGAGCAGGACCACAACGATAGATGTCACAATGTCAATGAAGTGGCATTGGGCTACACTGAAACTGCGGCTCGGCTGGAGGCGCTCCGCTGCCTGCAGTGTAAAAACACTCCGTGTATCAAAGGCTGCCCGGTACAGATAAGAATAGGGGATTTTGTCGCGGCTATCGGCGATGGCCGGTACGAAGAAGCCCTGAATATCATAAAAGAAAACTCGCTACTACCTGCTGTCTGCGGTCGGGTCTGCCCTCAGGAGGTTCAGTGCCAGCAGACATGCACGGTGGGCGTCAAATTCAAGGACCCGACCAAAGCCGTTTCCATAGGCCGGCTGGAAAGATTTGTCGCCGACCACGGTTTAGCCGTCGCCGGCACGGCGACGATGGATCCCCGCCTTCGTGGGGACAAGCTTGCCCCTGCGCAAGCAGGGGGACCGGGGACGAGTTTAGCCATTGCCCCCCAGACCGGAATGAAAGTTGCCGTGATCGGCTCAGGTCCCGGCGGCATCGTCGCCGCAGCAGACACCAGAAGAGCCGGACACGATGTCACTATATTCGAGGCCTTTCACAAGCCGGGCGGAGTTATGGTCTACGGAATCCCTGAATTTAGACTGCCCAAGGCAATCGTCAAGAAAGAGATCGACACCCTTAAGAAAATGGGCGTCAAAATCATCTGCAATTTTATTGTCGGCAGAACAAGAACTATTGAGCAATTGATGAAGGAGGACAGCTACGATGCGGTCTACATTGGCGTCGGAGCCGGCCTGCCACAGTTTATGGGCATCGAGGGCGAGTCTCTTATTGGCGTGTATAGCGCCAACGAGTACCTCACTCGCGCAAATCTTATGAGGGCCTACGATTTCGGCAAGGGCGCCGACACCCCCATTGCCCACCCAAAGAAAGTCGCGGTCATCGGCGGCGGCAACGTGGCTATGGACTCGGCCCGAATGGCTGTCAGACTCGGCGCAGAAAAGGTATATCTAGTCTACCGAAGAACCGAAAATGAAATGCCCGCCCGAATCGAAGAAGTCCACCACGCAAAAGAAGAGGGCGTGGAATTTCGCATATTACAAAGCCCCAAGAGAGTAATAGGCGACCAAAATTGCCATGTTGTCGCCATTGAATGTCTAAAATATCGGCTGGGCGAGCCGGACGAGTCAGGCCGACGAAGACCTATCCCCATAGAAGGCTCTGAGTTTACCACTGACCTTGACGCCGTGATAATAGCTATCGGCAATATTGCTAATCCGCTGATTCGCCAGACCACGCCCGCTCTTGCGTTCAACAAGTGGGGGAACATCGTCGTTGACGAAAACTGCAAGACCTCGATGGAAGGTGTTTATGCCGGCGGTGACATCGTGCTTGGCGCCGCCACGGTCATTTTAGCCATGGGGCAGGGCCGAATCGCCGCCGCCGCCATAAACCAATACCTGGCAAAGAAGAAAGAGACAGGAGAGAGGAGACAGAAGTCAGAATTCTGAACACTGTATTCTGTCCTAATGCGGATTTTCGTACCAGATAACGCCCAGCCCGATGCCGTCCTGACTTTCTTCGGTGGTTAGCACATCAAGGTCGCCATCTCCGTCCAAATCTAATAGCTCAATCCGGTCGTATTTAATCCCAAGTTTGTCGCCGCTAATGTCATGATGTATCCAACTGGAATCTGTCACAGCGTTTTGGTATGACAGCCAGCCCACGCCGTATTTTCCTCGCGCATTCTCACAGGTAAACACTATGTCCTTTCGCCCATCCTTATCAATATCGCCTACCGCAACGGCTTTTGTCGTTCCAGCGCTACCGGGCAGGGCAATTTCATGCTGCTGCCACGATAGACCAGTCGCATCAAGGCGGCGAATATACAATATGCTCTTTGGCTTGACCGCAACGACAATGTCGTCCAGCTTGTCATCGTCCAAATCAGCTATTTTCATAAACATAGCTTCCATACCCGTGGCGCCGATGAAGTGATTTTTCCACGGCTGATACTGAGCGGGGCCGGTTCCAGGGTTCTGGAGCCAGCGACAGCCTCGCATTGGCCCGAACCTGTCGCTGATAGCAACATCAAGATCGCCGTCGCTATCCATATCAGACAGAATAATGGACATAATCCACCCGGCGGGAGAAATCGGATGCCATCGATAATCGGACACAGATCTCGGTTTCGCCAGCGCTTCGAGCCAGCCGATTTGCGCTGCCGCGTCTTTGCCGCCCGCTACGATGTCGATGCCATACTTGCCATCGACCTCCATAGGAGCAGCAAACATCCATCTGATTAGCCCGTCGCACGCAGGAAAAACCTCCGTCCGCCACCTGGCAGAATTCAAATAATCGCTCTTATCCGGCGGCGCCCAATGTACGAATAGCCTTTTGGTGCTGCCCTGACAAGAGCTGACAATATCAAAAGCACCGTCATGGTCAAGGTCAACAAAGACGGCGTCTTCGACCGACGAAGTCTGCCCGACTGTGACTGCCGGCCACGGTTGTTTCACGCTGGCATATCCAGGATGAATATAGACCCTTGTCATACCGCCCTGCTCCCAGCCGGTAGTTATATCCGGCAGGCCGTCATTGTTTACGTCTGCTATCCTGACTCCGTCAGCCCCCCGTGAGAAATTATCAATTATGTGGAGCGGCCAGGGTTGCCCACGGACTTCGCCACTGTGGCGCGATGCCATTGCCGAGTAACAGTCGGAACTACCTCCAGAAAGCATACAAATGAAAGCCGCAACATCCATCGCTAAAGATATTATCTTCATCTTTTCTGCTCTCATTGTCAAGGTAGGATACCGTTTTTGTGCCAAAATGGCGAAAAGATTCTGCCAGAGTACAGCATAATCAGGTTTGACAACCTTTGAGAGTTTTAATAGTATTTGGCGTTCCGAATTCTGCCAGGAGCCATTACGAAGGTTGGTGAGAACACCGAATGGCACTCGTATGTCATTCTGAGTGGAACGCAGTGGAGCGAAGAATCTGGCTAACGTAAGAGATTTCTCATTCACAAGCCAGATCCCTTCGACTACGCTCAGGGCAGGCTCTTCGCTTCGCTCAGGATGACAAGAGTACCCGACGGAAGAGGTAAGATACAGATATGGAAATCAGGCCGTTCAAAGCCTTCAGATTCAACTCAGCCGTAGTGGGCGATGTAGGCAAGTGCATCGCTCCTCCTTTTGACGTGATTAGCCCCTGCCAGCAACAGCAGCTTTATCAGAGGAGCCAGTACAATATCGTGCGGATAACCAAAGGCAAGACAAACCCCTGCGACAATGACAGCAACAATCAATACACAAGGGCGGCTGAGTATTTGGCGCGCTGGATGCAGGAAGGCGCCCTGAAGCAGGATTCGACCGACGCTATCTACGCATACGTTCAGGACTTTGAGTTGGCCGGGGCCAAATGTCAACGGCTTAATTTCATAGCGCTGGCTAAGCTTGAGGATTTTGGCCCGCCGGGATGGGTCAGGCCGCACGAGCAAATCCTTAATGAGCAGTTGATCGACCGGCTCAAACTGAAAAGGGCGACCGAAGCCAGATTCGGCCTGGTCTTTATGCTTTACGAAGACCAGCAGAAAATCGCCGAGAAAATCATCAAAAAAGTTGCTGGCCACGCTCCGCTTATTGACTTTGTGAACGATGACAGTGTGCGGCATCGTGTTTATGCGATAACCTCCAAACGGGACATAAACGCGATAGCGACGATGATGAGCGATAAAAGCTGCATCATCGCGGACGGCCATCACCGTTATACCACCGGACTTCACTACTCTAAACAGTGTAATAATCCGGCAGCCAGGTATCAGATGCTCGCGTTTGTCAATATGCGCCAGGACGGACTGAAGGTTTTGGCTACCCATCGTCTCGTGGGCAATCTGGAGAATTTTGATATCGACCAACTGATTGCCGAGGTGGAAGAGGACTTTGAAGTTACAGAGCTGCGATTTAGTTCGGCCACCGGCAGAGATCGGGCAAGGCAAAAGATGCTGGCGATGATGAACGCCGAGTACTATAATAATGAAACCGCATTTGGTATTTACGCAGGCGAAAACCGCTTTTACCTGGCCGTCCTCAAAAATAAGCAGGCTATGGATTCGGCTGCGCTGCAAAAGAGCTCCGCCTGGAGGACGCTTGACGCCTCTATCCTTCACAAACTTGTCCTGGAAAAACTTCTGGGAATCGACGAAGAGAAGCTGGCAAAAGGCGAGAATCTTGAATACGTGAAAGATACGCCCGAAGCAATTGATGACACAATTAGTCAGGTTCAGGCCGGGCAGAAACAGGTGGTCTTCTTTATGAACCCGATAAAGATGCAGCAGTTGAAAATGGTTACAGACGCCGGCGAAAGAATGCCGCCGAAGTCAACTTACTTCTATCCGAAGATGTATACGGGCTTGACTATCCAGAAACTATAGTCTTTGTATGGGAGAAGTGAACATGCCAGATTGGAGAAACCCGCCAAGATTATTCATCCCTGGCCCCGTGAAGGTCAACGATGACGTTTTGCAGCAGCTTGCACGTCCCACACTGGGACATCGCGGCAAAGAGTATGCCCAACTGCACGCTGAAACCACCGACATGCTCAAGAAGATTCTTTTTACCAAGCAAAACGTCTTTCTATTTACATCTTCCGGTTCCGGAGGCTGGGAAGCAGCTATTCGCAACTGCGTGGCTCCCGACGAGGTAGTTCTGTGTACCTGCTGCGGCGCGTTCAGTGAAAAGTGGGCTGATGTCGCCAAAAGCTGCGGCAGAAATGTGGAGGTGCTGAAAGCCGAGTGGGGCCAGCCAACTCTGCCGGAGATGATTGATGAGAAACTTGCCACCGGCAAATTCGCCGCTATTACTCTCATTCATAACGAAACAAGTACGGGTCTGATGAATCCGGTCGATGAAATAAGTGCCATGATGAAAGAAAAGTATCCGGATGTCCTGGTCTTTGTTGACTCGGTCAGCGGCATGGTGGGACTGCCCCTAAAATTCGACGAGCTGGGCTGGGATATAGTAGTTGCCTCCGTGCAAAAGGCTTTTGCCATTCCGCCGGGCCTGGCGGTCGTGGCGGTTAGCAATCGGGCGCTGGAAAAAAGCAAAAGTGTGCCCGGCCGAGGCTACTACTTCGACTTTCAGGAATTTGCAAAAAAGGCCGAGCAGAATCAGACCCCCACCACACCGGCCATCCCTCACATCATGGCCCTTCACTACCAGTGCGAAAAACTGCTCAAGGAAGGCATGGAAAATGTATGGCAGCGCCACAGAAAAATGGGTGATTTTGTAAGAGATTGGGCCAAAGGAAGATTCGAGCTATTCTGCGAGGAGAAATACGCCTCGAACACGCTTACGACTATCAAGAATACTCGCGGCATTAACGTCGCCGAGGTGATAAAAGCCGTCCAGCAGAAGCACAATACACTCTTCGGCAACGGCTACGGCAAACTGAAAGAGCTGACCTTCCGCATCGCCCACATGGGCGACATTACTCTGGATGAGGTCAAGGAGCTTGTCGCCTGGATCGACGAGGAAATCGGTTAGCCCCCTGTGGAAATTGGGTTTGATTGGCTTTGTTTTTGCTGGACTCTGAAAGCGCATCTTTTCTCATAATCCTTTGTCTTTATTGGTCTTGCGTTCATTTTGGCCTGATGGAAATTGGCTTTGTTTTGCATAATTTAGTAAAAATGATCGCCGCCTTCTTAGCTTTAGCCACAGATTCCACAGATGAACACGGATTAAATGAGTCAAAGTGAAAGAAGCTGTGCAACGCTGTGTAAATCCTTGTCTGAAAGTAACTTCTGGAAGTTGTATTAGAGTGCATTTTTCATTAACCACGGATTCCACTGATGAACACGGATTAAAGCAATAAAGCCCAAAAACCAGTGTAAATCGGCGTAAATCTGTGTCTGAAAGAGGTTTCGGGAGTTTGTATTGGCCTGCATTTTTCATTAACGAGGGATTCTGGTCGCTTCCGGCTCTGACCTCTGTCATCTGTCTTCCGATTCGCTGGTATTCTGCACCCCGATTCTCTGATGATCTGACAACCTAATGAACAGCCGCTTGCTGGCGCTCGCGGCACTGACTTCTGTCTTCTGTCTCCTGTGTCCTGATTCCCTGTTATCCTGGTCACCTGCACGCTGTTACCCTGGTTCCCTGGTTTCCCTATTCTATCTCCTGTATTCTGTCTTCTGTATTCTGTCTTCTTCACACCATTTCGATCCTATTCAATTTAGTTATATACATATCATACAAGAGGCAGAACTCGGCGTCAAGTGAATTCCCGGCAAAAAGGGGCCGTAAGAGGGGGTGATAGCACTGCAAGCGTGACTGGTGAGTCGTGACTCGTCGCCCGGTATTCTTATGCTACAGACGACACGGATTTACACAGATTTACACCGGTTGATCTTGCCTTATCTTTCCCGCGAAAGGTTGTCATTCCTGCCCCGTATCATGGTACGGGATAAGCTCCAGCAGGAATCCATTACCACGTCATTCCGAGCGAAGTCGAGGAATCTATTTTGGACAGATTTCTCCGCTTCGTCCCGACAACGTCGGGACTCCGGTCGGAATGTTCCTATGCGAAACCGACCTTTGCCGTAATTTGGTCCGGGGTCATCGCGAGGCCGACAGGCCGACCCGTAGTGATCTTGTCAAAACTAAGCAATCTCAATTATACGAAAAAAGATTGCTTCGCTTGAACTGAAAAAGATCGATTTATCTTCGCAGAGCACGAAAGTATATCAGAGCATATCGATTTCACCATTATCGAACCCTGCAAGTCGTGCAATGATTTTCTCAAGTCCCCAATTTGGATCAATGCATGGTGCTCGCAAAGCACCATTTTGTTTTTCGTCAATCAAGCGTCGAAATTGTTCAAACTCTTGTTCAGGACAAATGAGGATCACGTGGTTAGGCAATACAAAATCGCCAATGTGCCGCCACTCTCGCTCCCACCAGAACTCTTTTGGGCGGCCGTTATTCGTGCCGGGATACATCTGCTCGATAAATGGAGCAATCTTCGCTACATGCGAATCCTTAAAGTTGTTGTTATTTATTTTCTCGTCACGAAGACCGTCAAGTGCCTTACTCAATTGCCACTGTTTAGATTGACCGGGTGTCATGTCAACATACCATACCGGATTCAAGCCCTTTTTTCTGGCTAACTTTTTGGTAATAGCGATCCCATAATCTCCGGGCTGGAATTGTCTATCTTTGATTGGCTTGATCATAAGATAAAGATATTCAAGTGGTGTTTCCGTAAAACAAACACATTTTTGTGATTTTGCTTCTGGTGTGTTGTCTGCTAACTTATTCTTAGCTAATCCCCACACAGACTTTGCTTCGATTTTCCAATGTTTCACGATTCCTTCTAAACTCTTTTTATCTTTTGTCAGGTGAACAACAAATGTGCTAAGATCGGAGCGACGATTTAATACTTCACGAATGTCTTGCGCATTAACATTATCAACCGTTGGTCCAGATAATTGATCTATTAATAATTGTTCTGTATTTGTAGGATTCATTCTCTCACCCCCTTCAATAAATGGGAAAAAGGAACGTAATATTTTTACAAAGCGGGAATCTCCCATTTATCTATCGTTCTTTTGAAGGTGAGACTTTAAAAACAGTTGTAGGTAAACAGCAGATTTTTTAAAAAGAAACAAGACGTTGATCCTCCCTTTCGCGTGAATGACATGTTATAATGCAACTTTAAAAGAATACGAGCGACGAATCACGAGCCACTTATTACGAGTGAAATGTCCAGAGATATGTATGCAGAAACCTGCAAGCCCTACAAATGCCAGATCATGTTGGTTGGATTGGGCGCGATTATTTTAGGCGGGAAAAGCTAAATTTTAATATAGCGTATAGCGTACAGCGTGTAGGGTATAGCGTACAGGATTAACCGAACTCTGCACGCCAATAATGTAGTGGGTCTTAGATAGCCGCTTGCGCAGGCACAAGTTTGTGATTGATAAAGAAAGATTGCCGCCCCTTCTCTTTGCTCAGGGCTTCGGCTGACTCGGCGGAGTTGACCCTGAGCGTAATCGAAGGGCCTCGCTCGCAATGACGAGAGGAAGCCGTTTCATCTTACAGCATACCTTCCGCCCTAAGGTGTCACCGCCCGCCCGTGGATGCGAACGTCATCAATCAGGCCAAAGAAGAAACTGGCGGGGCTAAGATTATTTCCGGCGCCGATGTACAAGCCGGCGGTTGAGCCAACCAAGCCAGCTTGCGCATCATTGGCAACCTCGGCGTCATCAACATAAAGCATTCGGTTGGTCGTATTGCACACCAGGCCCACGCGGTGCCATTCGCCATCAATAATCACGGCCTGCGAGAATAACGGACCGCCAAGACGACCGGAACTCTTTAGGTCGGTCATCAGTTTGCCTTCGGCGGGGTCTGCGGCAAGCCAACTCACCGCACCTATCTGCGATATGATAACCTGTCCCGGTGCTCCGCCTTTTATCCAGGCAAAGACGCTGAGCGGCCCATCCGCAGGATTCACGACAAACGCCGTGCTGACATAATCATCAACCCCATCGAACTGGAGTGCACCATCAATCTTGCCGGCAGTGGGCTGCCAGATAGGACTACCGTTGAGAGAGCCGTCTTTGCTATCTGCGCTATCGTGTGCGATGACGCCCTCTGCCTCGTCCAGCTTCCAGTGCGCCATCAGCGAAAAATCTTTTTTCCAATCTTGCGAGCTTAGAATTTCGCCGGTCGACATAATCTTCACGTTGCAGTACGCCTTTCGCGCGAAGCGCTGGGCATCGGCCAGGGTGGAGGTGCCCCAGTGGTAGGGCACTGCCAACTGCGGCATTATATACATTGTGGCCTGGGCGGCCTCGTCGGGGCCCATCGTGTAGGCCGGGCTGATGGGCAAAAAGGCGACGTCGATCTTTCCCAGCGTCTGCATCTCCGGTATCAGGTCGGTATCGCCGGCGACATAGATGCGCTTGCCGGCCAGCTCGATGATGAATCCAACCAGGTTGTCACTTTTGGGATGGTTCGTTTTGTTAACGTTGTAGGCTGGCACAGCGATCACATGGAGCCCGGGCAGATCAAAGGTCTGGCCTGGAGCGATCGCCTGGCCGGTGCCATAAGTTGTAACTACCTTGGCTGCCACGATCAGTGGGGTTGTAGGACCTGAGACCTTGGCGATGTCAGCGGCGGAGTAGTGGTCGCTGTGTTGGTGCGTGACCAGCACGAGCGTAGCATCGTGGGGCGAGCCGCTCAGATTTCGAGGATCAACATATATGACCGCATCAGTAGCCCAAATTTTAACGCTGGCATGGCCGAGCCACTGGATATAAACAATATGTTCTTGCAGCCAGTGTTCTGCAAGAACCGCCAGGTCCTTGAAGTTTATTATCCCGTCACCCAGAGGCAACGGAGCTATGTCCACCGATGGTTCGTCCTGCCGCCAGTGCTGGGCAAGTTTAGAGAAATCGCTGAGGTTCACGATTCCATCGCTATTTAGGTCGGCGTAATCTGCGCCGGCCACAATGCCCACAAGGCCAAGCACTACTAAACCAGTTGCCAAACTACCAAGGAGTTTCATTTCTTTGCACCTCCTTCCAAGAAAATAGCTTAGACAATCAGGACGAAAATGTCAAGCAAATTGCGGCAGCGGCAGAATCCACAGCTTTGGAAAAAGCTGATGGCTATCGTATAATATGAGAGGGGGCACTGTACCTGTGCCTGCCTTGAGGGGAAAATTATGGATACCGTAAAAGGATTCTGGCAACACGCTAACGGAAAGATTTACGCCGTCCAGAGCACCACATTCGGCAAAATTGTTGGCGGCGTCGGGCCGTTGGACCCCAATAATCTGCGCGACCCGGATGACTACGATTACAAGCCAGCCATAAAAGAGTGGCTGGAAGAAGCGCTATCTCAACATAAGCTGCGCAGCATCAACCCACGCCAAAGCCTATAACCTGATAGGTCGAAGCAACAGTGAAAGGACCTCGCTTTTTGCCTTCGATTAACCGGCTTTGAGAATTCACAATTGACAATTGTAAATCGACAATTGAAAATTGTAAACAAAGCCTATGGATTTATCTATCGTCATACCAGCATACAACGAAAGCACCAAGGTCGCTCGCGATGTCAAAGCAGCAGCAAAGTTCTTGCAGGATAGTAATCTGCAGGGAGAAATCATAGTCGTCGATGACGGTAGCACCGATAGAACCAACGAAGTAGCGCAAAAGGTCAACATCCCGGCAAGTGCAAAGCTGAAGGTCATCCACTACGAGCAGCATCGCGGCAAAGGCTATGCGGTGCGCACAGGTATAAGCCAAACGTCCGGCAAATACGTTATGTTTGCAGACAGCGGCTTGTGCGTGCCCTACGGAAACGCTTTGCTGGGCTTAGAAATGCTAAAACATGGGAGTTGTGACATAGCCCACGGTTCACGGAAACTGCTGGAAAGCGAAATTCTGCAGGACCAACCTTGGCACCGACGGATTTCTTCACGGCTTCTTAAATGGTTAACCAGAAAACTTATGCGAATTCCGCCTGAACTGAGTGACACGCAATGCGGGTTCAAGCTATACAAAGGTGACGTCGCCAGAAAACTATACAGCCAGTGTATCAGTGACGGTTTTATGTTTGATGTTGAGATCATTCTGCGAGCCCAAAAAGAAGATTACAGGATAAAAGAATTCCCTATTGAATGGACGTGCGATCTTGACAGTCGATTGTCCCTGACGCGCGTCCCATGGCCGGTTTTTTCCGAACTGCGAGTCATCAAGCGGGCTTTATCCGATGACTGAAAGCTTTTGCCGATGTAGATATAAGAGCGTAAGGTTACCTGCGTAAGTCACTTTCCTTCCACGGGCCAAAGTGCAAGATTTTGTCTTTTTGCTCCTCTTTTTGGCCCTTCAATATAACCATGGCCAGTACGTCCGGATGTCGTACGCAGTATTGCTCTATTTCCTGCGGGCTCATAACGATAAAGGCGGTCGACAGAATGTCAGCAGTTGCCCCGTCACGGGCACAGGACCAGGCCGCCCGTTTACCCTCCGCCGGTCGAGCCGTGCGGGGATCAATAATATGCTGGCCCTTCTGCACGCCCGAGCCGCTCACTGCCCTACCCTGCAAATGGAGAAAAGCTAAGGTCTGGCTGCGATCGAGAGGATTACTCAAGGTCAGGGGCCAACCTTTCGTTCCTGCCGGAGCGTCCGTAGCCAGCACCGTACTGAAGCCTCCGTGAAGTACGGCGGTCTCAATGCTCCAGTCTCGCAGCAGCTCTGCCATCACATCGAGCGCGTAGCCCTTGCCGATGCCGCCCAGATCAACTTGTACCGGACTGGCCAGCAGTTCAACCGAAAACTTCGCTTCGTTCAGCTTTATAAGGTTCATCCCGGTCCGCTGCCGGGCAAGATTAAGCTCTTGCTCGGAAGGACTTCGCAAGGTCTTGTCTTTGTTAAGCCAGCATCTGAGCAGCGAGCCGATGGTGACATCGAAAGCACCGTTGGTTTCGGCGTAAAGCCGGGCGGAAAGTCGCAGACATTCATAAGCAGGCAGGCCGATCAGAAGGGGCTGCCCGGCAGGCAGATTATTAATCCTGGAGATGTCGCTATTCTCGATGAATCGGCTCAGCTCGCCTTCCAGCCGGTCAAGCTCATCGAAGGCCTGCCCGGCCGCCTGCTCCGCGTAGCGGGCATCGTCATGCTGGATGATAATCTCGAAAGTTGTTGCCATCGCCTGGTGCGAAAAGCGGTGGAGCCCCGAGATTGAGTCCCAGTTGCCTTTGGCAAAGCAAGTTTCCTGCCTCGGCTCAGTCATTATTCACCTATTGACTGTAGTGGCGTCGCACTATGTCTGGCCGCCCTGCCAGAGCTGCCAGAGGTCTTTTCTCACCAGCCCAATCAATTTGACCTTGGGGCGCAGCCACACATAGTATGGCTTATCGAATATGTACATATACATCTGTCGCTGCTGGATGGGGGTCTGCTCATAAAGCTTTTTGGCAATCGCCTCCTCCAGGCTGGGCGAAGCGATGATAACCGTCGCCGCCGGCGTATTCGCGTCAACGTTGTCGCTGTATTCGACACTGGTAAAGAAACGGAAGTACCAGGGCAAAGGCCAATAGTCGTCGCCGGGACAAATCACCTGAATGTGCAGGGCATGACCGTCAGGGTGCACTTTGGCAATCTCTTGCACGCGCTGGACGACGGTGAAAACCTCCGTAGTCGGATGGGCGTAGACGTAAGGATTGCGGCTGTCGGCATAATACACGTAATTAGCTAAGTATGCCTGCCAGCCCAGGTGCACTCCACTGACGGCAAGTAATAAAATGACCGCCGTCCGCGCCAAAACGTTTGGCGCCAGCTTTATCATGGCAGCAGCACCAACGCCTGCCAGTAAGATCATGCCATGCAGAAATCCCAACATACACCACGGAGTTTTATAGGGAATGGCCGAATACACCACGGTCATTATTAGCGTGTAAAAGGCAACAAACTTGAGTAGGCCTTGACTTGCCGCCAGCAAAGTGCGTCTCGATGTGGCAACTATGAATCCGGCCACCGCTAAAATTATGATAAAGGCCTCGCTCCAGGCCGGCCCGGCGCCATATCTGAAATACAGTAGCATCTTCAGATAATAGTGCCACGGATGAATGTGCAGGGCCTGTCCCTTCGACAAGCTCAGGGCAGGCTCTGAGCGCACGCGAAGGATCGGGCCGGCGCGGCTGAAATAGGTCGCATAAGTGCCAAAGGAATCCAGAATCCCTTTGGGGTTGCTAAGAAATGACGAGTAAAAAAGGGCGGAAACTGCCGCGGCAACCACAATGCCCGCAATGACATGCCAGGGCTCTATTTTTCTCGCCCCTCGCTCTTCGTGTGGCAAGAGACGAACCACGAGACACGAGGCCACCATTGAGCCGAAAGCGATAATGCAAGTTTCCTTGGTGGTGTGCATCAAGCCAAGAAATACTCCGGTCAGAATCGCCCAGAAAATGTTCCTGCTCCGCACGTAGCGGTAACCGCAGACTATTACGCCGAAAGTGAAGCAGACCAGCAGGATTTCCATGATGTAGTAACGGCTGTAGAAAACCATAGCCGATGACACCGCGGTCAGCGCTGCCGCGCAGACTGCACAGGTACGCCCCAGGCCGTCAAGTACGAGCAAAACCAGAACCACCAGCAGCAGGCCGAAGAAAACAGGCACCACGCGCACAGTGAACTCTGTCACCTGGGTCAGTTTTTTAGCGGAGCTGAGCCATGCGGGAAACAAACTTAGATAATTGAGTGCTGGGCCGTGATATTCGTTGGGGTCGTACGTGTAAGCGCCTTGTTCCAGCAGCCGGCCAAACTTCTCGGCATGAATGGCCTCGTCACCGTGCATGGGGCGCTGCGCGAGCCTGGGCAGGCGAATCGCAGCCCCAAGGATTGTCGCGCCCAAAATCAGGACGCAACATTTCGCCGACCTGCTCATTCTACCGGTTTGCCGTAAACATCGACTTCAATATAGTGATTCAAATCGTTGCTGGTGTTGCCGTTGCTGTAAAGGCGCACGTACCGGCCTTGCACGCCGGGCATGCAATCGATAAGTTTACCCTCGGAAGTCTCAGTGTAGTGCATATTTTTGCCGACACCAAAGCCAGCCGAGTTGTCAATGTCATTGTTGAAAACGGCCTTGACGTTAGTGATGAAATCAGCGTCATCTGCAACCTGCACCACCACATCATAATAAACGCACGGCTGCTTATGATAGTGCCATACCACAATCGCGTATATCTCTTGCTTAGCACCCAGGTCGATGGTCACATGTTGCAGGAAAGGCCCTAATTCAACGTAACTGCCGTCGGCAGCTTCCTTGTCCCCATCGGTGATCATCTCTATTTCGCCGATGATAGGCTCTTCATCGCTGGACTTTACGGGCTTTCCCAGAGCCAGGTTCTTTGTGCCCGGCGGGGCTAAGAAAGGCGGGCGGCGCTTACCTGACGGCTTTTCCAGATTGGGCACGCGTGTATCCTGTGGCGTACCGACAAACATGGGCTTGGGCAACTTAATATCGACCAGCACCAGCCCGGAACTACCCGTGTCACTGCCGGCTGGGGTTTTTACCTCTTCGGGAGCTTTTGGCTGTTCAGGAGCTTTCGCGGTGGGCGTTTCAGCAGGTGGTTTAGGTGGTTTGCCCGTATCAACCTTGGGGGTTTCGGGCGTCTTTGGACCGGAGCTTGTCGACTTGGACTGCGATTGCTGCTCGGTGGGTTGACCTTCCGGCGGAGATTTCTTGCAGGAAACAACAAAGCACAGAGACGTCACAAACAACACAAGGACACAAATCGTCACTATTGAACTGAGACTTCTTGGCATCATTTCCTTCAAACCTCAAAAACTAACTACCTGATTGACACGATCACTAATTCACGCCTGTACCGGACAACCAAAAGATGCTATCCTACCTATACGACGTTGTCAAGCCGAGCAAAAGTATAATTTTTTCCTTCCACGCATCGCATCATGTGTATCCGCAGGTTGGGTGTGCGCGCAAAAAGCTGTCTATTCTGTACTTAAGCCCTACCCGTAATTCCTCGAAAAAAAGCAGCAGGGATTCAGTCCTCTACCAAACCCCAGCCTTGGCCAACATGGACTACAGCACCGCACCCACGATGAAAGCCACCGGAAGCCCCGCTGGGATGTTGGCGAGGGCGACGATCCGCGCCATTCCCACAATGAACCGATGCCCCACGAGATCCAGCTAGCCTGGCCGCGCTACGCTACGCCCTGAGGCTATAGCAGTGCTACAGCCCAAATATTATTGATTTTGCATAGGTAAGTCACAATTCTCCTTGATAAAATGGTTCCCCTACGTTAGGGAAGAGTGTCGATATCGATTCTTCCAATGGCGAGCCGTGCGGAGGAGGTTCGCTTGGTGTGGACATAGGCATTTGAAAGGGTATAGTAATGGAGCGCATCATTGAGATGTACACGAGTAATGTGGACTTGGCCATCTGGCACGCGCTATATGTCATAGTGTTCATCTATGCCTGTATTCAGATGAAGAAACATCCAGGTCCGTCCATCTGCGTCGGCGCGTCAATCATATTGATTCTTGGCTTGTTCTTTGCATGGCAGTTAGTGCCGGATGATCCGCTCGATCACACATTTTACAGGACGATGCCCTACGTTTTTCAGGTGAGTGGATACATAGGGACTATCTTAATCTGGGTCGCCGCTTTCGGGTGGCGTTCCGACTACCGAAGGAGAGCACAGGACAGAGATGCGCTGTTTGCGGCTGATTCCGAGGCAAATGCCGGGCCAAGACAGCAAAGGAAATGGCTTTTGAACGATGGGAAAGGCACCGAACTAGGACCGTATACAGATGCTGAATTGCAGGGACTTTATGCAGCTCACAGGATCAACGGTGATACCTTGTCCTTTCAGAAGCCGCTTCCAGGAGGCGCAGAGTGGAAACCGCTGAGTGACTACTTGGCCGATTTTCGCGGGGGAACTGACTGGCCGATCTTCGCGATGAGAAATACTTCAGTCCCACTTACGTCAGGGAGTATCTCGGTTCCTCGCATGGTTCGTGCTTATGGTATGATTATCATGATACTTAATGCTATTGGCATGGGCCTTGCGGTCCTGTCAACGCTGATATGGGTATCTCGACTCGAACAGCAGGAGAGTCCTGTTGCGTTCTCGTTTGTGTTGGGGTATGGGGCAATCTGTATTGGGATCAGCTTCTCCTTCTTTCGCCTCGGCAAGGGATTACGATTGGGCGAGCGCCAAGCTGTATATAGTCTATGCGGGCTCGGCGGATTAGTATTGTTGGCTTCTGCCGCATTTCTTGTGCGGATCCCGCCAGTCGGGCTAGTGTTACTCCTTATCGTCGCCACATTATACGTTCCGCCTGTTGTCAGCGCGTTTCGGCACTGGTCGGCATTCAGATGAGGCCCATCTGTCGCACGGCACAGCGGATAATGATGTGGATTCCAAGCGGGCTCAAAATGCATCCACCAGCCGCCTGGCATCCAACCATCAGAAGGCGGCGGGGATCCGGCTGGGTGGTGGATCCCTGTGTTATCGACCGATCCACGACAACCGCGGCAGGGTTACCCCCGGCACAGAGCCTGCCCTGAACCTGTCGAAGGGTCCGGGGGCTAATCAAGTTTCATTTTGAAAAATACAACAGGGATTCAGCTTCTGCCGAATCCCTGGCTGCAACCCCGCAATAAATTGCGGGGCTAATTACTTTCGTTCATCATCCGTCGTCCGTCGTGCCTCGGTCATCCGGCGTCATCCGTCTTCCGTCGTCTTCCGCTATGATTTTGGCCGCTCGGTCCTCATTTGCTGGCGGGCATCTGAACGGCCGGCGGTTCGAGACCGGCTTTCGCCAGAACGTAGTACAGTACTGCCCCAACGAGAAAAGCAACAAGCGGGGCGGCTGGAATGTTGGCGATCTTAAGCAACGGGGCGATTCCCACGATGAAACCGCCAGCCCACGAAATCCAACCCGCCAGATTCCAGCCTTTGCGAGGACCGGCCCATCGTCCGCCTGCGAGGAAGTAATCCACCAACATCGCCCCACAGATTGGGCCAAACGAGGCGCCGATAACCTTGAAGACATCTCCGGCCCTGCCGGCCAATCCTGTGACGGCAAGGAAGATGCTCACGATCGTGCCGATGCCCACAGACATGAACGGATTGACCTTCGGCAAAGTGGTCTTAAAGCTGTTGGCCGCGATGAAGGCTGAGAAGCAGGCGGACGGAAACGCCGCAACGGCCAACAACACACCCATCACCGTGCCGGCCCCTGCGGACCCCATGGCGCTCCCCATGAACTTGGGATCAGCGGGGTTCATGGCATAGTTGCCGGTCGCACCAAAAGCGCCGGCGGCAATAAGGACAGCGGCTCCGGCAGAAACGATGGCAGCCAAGGCGATACCGACGAGGCCGCCCATCTGTACGTCTTTCTGATCCCTGCTGTTTGTGCCGAAGTCCACACCGGCGGCACCGGCCGTGGCAAAGAACCCGATTACGAACGACATACTCAACGCCATCACGCCGAAGAAACTCAGCCCACCGCTCTGACCCGGTGCCGCGGCGAGGCCCGCCGCAACAAACTTCTGAGGATCAAAAGCTCCTATCCCGCCAACGACCTTCGCCAGCAGGATAACCAGGATGGCTAGCGGTATCACGGGCAGGAATGTAGCGACCTTCGCAACATATTGAATACCCTTGAGACCAACGAAAGCAGCCAGCGCCGCCCAGAGGATCGCTACGATCTTTACGGCCGTAGCATTGCCGCCGACCAGCGGCGACAGGGCTTGGGCAGAGAAGTACGCGTTGACGCCGAGCCAGCCGAACTGCAGAACTCCCATCAGGAAGCCCGGCATGAGGAAACCGCCCTGCGTCCCATATGTCGAAGTGCCGACGACGTACAGGGGCAGACCCGTCTTAAGACCGAGCATGCCTGGGACGTAATAGAAAAGAAAGTGGCACAGCAGCGCCGCGACGACCAAGCCGAGAAGGGCCGTCCCGACCCCCTGCGACAGCACGCCGCCGGGACTGCCTTCAGCGCCGCTGGGAGCCTGCATCCAGAATGCAAACCATAGGAAAATCCCCGCGTAGGTGGGCGCCGTGTTCTTGTACCAAGGCGCCCGGTTGCTGGGCGGATTCGGCTTGGCCATGCTCAAATAACTTGGTAGCACTCCATTACTCATGGTCTTTTCTCCTTTCATCAAATATCAAAAGTCAAATATCAAAATTGTGGAATTGCCGCGTTGCGGCAATGACATCCTTAATTTTGCATCTTACATTTTGATTTTTGATTTTCTTAGCCAGAACAGTGATGTGGCTCTGAAGCTATCCCGCCTTGGGGACCTCAATTCTCTTGCCGTCCTTGGTCGCGGACTCATGGGCACAGATGCCGGCCATTGTCCAGTTGGCAGCAGTCCTCGCATCAACGGCAGATTCGCGTTCTTCGACGATTGCACGGATAAACTCATGAGCCAAATGCGGATGAGAGCCCCCGTGCCCTGAACCTTGAATAAAAGAGGTATGCTCGTGCTCTTCATCATAGACGCCGTGTCCGGTGAAGGGAGCTATTTCTTTTGGCAGCAGGCGTCCGTAATCGGGGACCTCTATCCTCTTGGCGTCTTCATAACCTGAGTAAATAACCGGCCCTTCGCCGGCAACCTGCTCCCATTCAAAGGAGAGTTTCGTGCCGTACACGTCGAAGCTTTCTCTATACTGGCGAATGGTGTTAAAAAGGGATCTGGTAACCTCGCAGGCAAGGTCTGAATCGCGCAGTTTCATAATCGCCGTTTCAATCGCAAAAGGCGAATTGTAATGCTTGATATAATCTTCCTGAATTCTGCCTGAGCCGTGGCAGACAACGGACTCGACTCGCTGTTTCGCAAGGCAGAGCAAAGGACTCACAGCGTGTGTGGCGTAGTGCATTGGTGGAAAGCCGTACCAGTAATTGGGCCAGCCTGGCAGCCCCATATTCTGCTGATGCGAGCCTCTTAAAAATTGAATCTTGCCCAGCTTGCCTGTTTCCACCAGCTCCTTGGCGTAGAGGAACTCACGCGTGTAAACCGCCGTCTCCATCATCATATACACCTTGCCCGACTTTTTCCTGGCTTTGGCGATTTTAAGACAGTCCTCTTTAGTTGTGGCCATAGGAACGGTGCAGGCAGTATGTTTGCCCGCGTTCAAGGAGGCCAGCGCCATCCATGCGTGGTCAGCTATGGGGCTGACGACGTGAATGGCGTCCAATTCATCGATGTCCAACAGGTCCTCGAAGTTAGTAAAGCGTCTTTGGATTCCGAACTGGTCGCCAATCTCGTTGAGGTGGTCCTCGCTTCTCTGGCAAATGGCGTAGCATTCAGCGTTGGGGTGTCTTCGGTAGATAGGAATAAACTCCGCTCCAAAGCCGAGCCCGACCACCGCCACCTTCACTTTTTCTGCCGGCATTTTTCTGCCCTTTCACAGCATCAAGAACCCCGCGGTTGGAATTTAGAACTAAGAATCAAGAAGGTGCATTCTGAGTTCTAAATTCTCAATTCTCAATTCTTGATTCTTTTTGGCCTTTAGACTTCGTCTGGGCCAGCACCTTCTTGTAGTATTCCAGCAC
>CAZMLE010000049.1:0-31336 GCA_964567045.1 uncultured Pirellulales bacterium
ATTGCCAGTGCACACCACCAGCAAATTGCGACACATTGCCTGTAGGTGCTCCGCCTGCCACGAACAAAACTGGAAATAAAATGAGGATGAAGATTACAGCGATGCTGAGCCAGAATCTGCCGACGGCTTTTGGGATGCGGGTGAACCAGTCGCCGCGATATGCGACAATTCCGATGATAAACAGGCAAATATATTGAGGGAAGAAAGGAAATTGCAGATTCAAAGGCCCGAAAGTCCAGCCCATTGGCAGCCATATCCGCACAGCGAACGTAACACCACCCAGGATAAGAGCAAATAGGGCAATTTCTTTGTTGTTCGGAAGCCTGCGATCGCTTTGGCTGCGCTCGCGTTGGGGCACTGTCACTACCTGCCATAGGACGTAGATCACCGCGAATATCAACAAGGCTTCCACAAACCACAAAGGCCCCGTACCTATGTGAAAACTACTGTAATACATGGCAAGAAACTCACGATAAGAACGGTCGAAGTCCCAGGCACGCGCTTTAATCAGAGGATAAGCCAGAAGCGGGTTGATGACAAAGTCATAGCACAGCAGAGGGACGCCCAAACGCAGCAGCCGGTCGAGCAAGAATCGCCTGGGGCCTTTGCGGTCGTATGATGCCGGCGTGAAGTAGCCCGAAATCATAAAAAGAAAGCCCATAAAAAAGGCCTGGCTCGCACCGTTATGCCACGAGAGCACGACAAATGAAATCGCATCCGGCTTGCCTTCTTTGTAATACCATGAACCTGCTCCCCCGTATGTTACAGATAGGTGCAGCATGATAACAAGAGCGATCAGCACGATTCTCAGGTTATCAATAAAAAGCAATCGCGCTTTTTCCACAGTTGTTCTCTATGCTGGTCGAAGACCTTGCACGAGGCGTCTCACGTTTTTGCCTTTTCTATCGGCCAGGGTAAGACGCCACAGCGCTGCGCCCAGCCTTGATACATAGCTTTTAGCTGGTCGACTCTTTCCGGATATTTGTGGGCAAGATTATTCAGTTCCGTGCGGTCTGCCTCCAGGTCGTAAAGCTCCCAGGCCTGGCCGTGCGCGGCTACGAGCTTCCATTTACCCTGTCGGATTGCGCGGTTACCTTCGTGCTCCCAGTAAATCGCTTCGTGCCCCTGGCGTTCTTTGCCCTGAAATATAGGCAGCAGACTTTTGCCTTCCAGAGGCACAACCTCGCGGCCCAGGTAAGTTTCCGGGTACTTGACTGCCGCCACATCAAGACAGGTTGCCATGACGTCAATAATGTGCCCGACCTGGTTGGTGATGGAGCCGCCATTTTTGATTACAGCCGGCCAATAAGCAATCAATGGCGTTGCGATGCCGCCTTCGTGAACCCAGTGCTTATAGCGTCGCAACGGCGTATTGCTGGCATTTGCCCAGGAAAGTCCGTAGCTCATAAACGAATCCACGCCGCCCGGCGGCAGACCATTTTTTCGGTCATCAAAACCTATCGGCCCGCCTTCGGCACAGCCGCCGTTATCCGAGAGAAATAGTATCAGCGTGTTTTCCTCGCCTCTGGTTCGCCTGATTGCCTCCAGAACCCTGCCCACGCCCTGGTCCATGCGGTCAATCTGCGCAGCATAAACCGCCATTTTTAGGTCCATTAGGTCCTTATTCTTTTCTTCTGCCCAGGGCCAGGTTTGCGGGTCGCGCGGCGAGACCTTCCAGTTAGAGTCGATAAGGCCCATTTTTATCATTCGCTCGTACCGTTCTTGTCTAAGCTGGTCCCAGCCTCTGAGATATTTGCCCTTGTATCTGGCGATGTCTTCGGGCAAGGCGTGCAGCGGCCAGTGCGGTGCGGTGTATGCCAGGTAGAGGAAAAATGGCTGACTCCCCCTGCCATACTCATCGATGAACTTCAGCGCATTGTCGGTAAAAGCATCGGTGATATAGAAGTTCTCTTTTGGCGGCAGATAAGGCTGATCGTCAACAGCCATTTTGCGTTTTGCATCCTCTGCAACGTTGAAATAGTTGGCTGCCCCGCTTATCAGTCCGAAGTATTTGTCAAATCCTCTATCCGTTGGCCAATGGGGCCGATCTTCGCCCACGTGCCATTTGCCGGACATCAGCGTGCGGTATCCAGCCGGTTTCAGGGCTTCGGCGATGGTCACACAACGGTCGTTCAGATAACCCTGATAGGATGGATGCCCCTTGTTGTCCACCATGTGGCCGACGCCAGCCTGGTGGGGATACAAGCCGGTCAGAAGCGACGCCCGTGTCGGGCAACAGCGGGCGGTATTGTAGAACTGGCTGAAGCGAAGCCCGCCGGCTGCGAGCCGATCCAGATTGGGCGTATTTATCTCTCCGCCATAGCAGCCGATGTCGGAGAAGCCCATATCATCAACCATGATGAGCACAATGTCGGGGCGTTTTGCCGGTGTTCGCGGGCCGCTATCCGATTTTAACACACTGTCCATCGAAAATGCACGAGGAGAAATCCCAGCGGCCGCTCCCGCAGCGATAATCTTAATAAATTCCCGTCGGTTCATAACTTGTACATCTGGTCAAAATGGTTCTGAGCAGCTACGACCGCAGCCCGCATCATATCTTCCGCCTGGGCGGTCTGACGGTTGGCAAGGGCCTGCATCAGGGCCTTTGTATTGAGTTTGCCGGCGGCTCTGTCGCAGGCCTCCCAGCTAAGCACGCTTCGCACGACGCGGTCAATGCCCTGCTCGACGTTATCGTACGCGCGGGTCTGCATATCGTGACCTCGCCAGCGATTGAATTTTGCCTGCTGCAGAAGACCGGCGATGGCAATGTTCATACCGTTCACCCGCGCACCGTGGTCGATGTCGTATTTGCCGGGCCCGCCGAGGATGATGCCGTCGTTGTAGCCCTGGCTGTTCAAGTGCATGTGTACCATAGCACCGTTATCAAGCTCCTCGACCGTATCGTACACGTGGTCAAGCCCAATCATCTCGGAATGGCCGAATTCTTTGTTGACGCCCTTCTTTTCTGTAGGGATGCCGAACTCTTGCTCAAGTTTTCGCCAGAAAAGTATCGCGCTTGCGACTGTCGGAATCAGCATCGCCGGATGTCCCTCGTTTGGCTTTGGCTCAAATCCAATGTAGAGATTTCCGCCCTGCTTCTGCTCATATTTGCACAGCGAGGCGATGCTTTCTTTGAGGTTCTGATACATCTGTTTGATGCCGACCGTGGCGATGTCATAGCCGAACGAGCCGTTCCAGATTATGAATGACGGCGCTTTGCCAGGGTCTTTATGCCAGGCTTTTTTCAAAGGCCCGTAAGCAATATCGACAGTTCTTGTGCCGAATTCTTCTGCCTGTTTCCGCTCTTTTTTATCCAGAGATGCAATTCCGCCGTAGGCAAAGTGACTGTGTGCGCCGGGTGTTATCATCGCCAGATACAATCCGGAGTCAACCAGCGCATCAGCAACTTCCTTTGCCGTTTTTTCATTGACCTCCGTATCGTAGTGCATCTCGATACCAAGCTCGATGTCCTCGGGCAGTCTCGGCCTTATCTTTTTAGCAACGAGCTTGACCATATCCGCAGTGGAGAACTTCGACCCATCCCACGCCGGCCGCATATCCGCCGGCACAAAACCGCCCTTGCCGGCATTGAACGTCCACCTGCAAATGCTATGTAAAGATTTTTCAGCCGCCATTTTGCTCACTCCTTCACACTTGGTTGTTTGCTGTTGACTGTTTACGATAAGCCAGTGTTTGCTCATTCCTGAATTGATGACTGCCCTCCCAAAGCATTATCCCAACTTTCAATTGTTTGTGGCAGGCCCACAAAGGTGTCCTGCAGCCCAGGGACTCGCCATCTGGTCAGACATCGACAAGTTCTGGTATTGGCAAATCGGGGCTTGGTTTCACATCTAACCAGCCCAGAGCTCCCAAGCTCCGTATAGTGTAGGCTACCTGACCCTCATCTAATGGCGGACGACGGCGTTGTTTCCATTTCATCACATGTTGTAGCACTTCAGATTCTTGAGGTTTGCCTCTCACTTTATCACTCAGAGCTCCCGCCGCAAACAGGACGGTCGCTACGACTTCAGAACGCTGGGTGTGCATTCGCATAAACAAATCGGCAACCTTTGCGATCGTGCTTTCCCACTGCCGAAGCTCACCGGAATGTTTTGTGCGATAATCTTCGAAGCCCGGCCCTACTTTTACGGAGAACATGCGTCCGAGACGTTCCTCACGAATCAAACCGGCGTTAACAAGCTTGGTGATAAGGTCTTTTAGTTCTGGCGAAAAAGGTCCATAACTTCCCCTTCGGTAGCGCAACCCGGTTGGGATTCCCTCCTGCGTCGCAACATACGCAATTTTCTGGAAAATCGTCCGCCCAATAGGCCAATGGTAAGGTTCTTGTTCCAGACGCTTCACGACTTCTACCAACGCAACCCAAGCAACCTTTACAGATTTCACGGCTACCTTCTTTTTCAAGGAAACCATCTCTTCAGTTCCGCGAGCCAGAAACTTCAAGTCCAGTTGTTCCGGCGCTGTATCATAGGGGGCATAAAGTTCAACGGGAATATCAAGTTGGTTTAGATAACGATACAGAACTGGACCAACGCTCTCCCAATCCAGTTTCCCCTGCCCACATCCAAGCGGAGGCACAGCCAAAGACTTGACCCCCCACTCCTTGTAATGGTCACCAATGCACTCCAAACCTTTGATAATATCTTCAATCCGAGATGTAGACCGCCAGTGCTCTTTTGTTGGGAAGTTAATAACCAAGGGAAAAACCAGAGACTTGTACAGGTATGGCTTCCCAAGCTTCACATCCTTGCGCTGACATCGTGTCACATAATCTTTGAACATTTCTGGAAAACGCTTCTTGAATTCGAGGGCGATACCTTTGCCCATGACTCCTACGCAGTTTACCGTATTCACGACAGTCTGAGCGTCGGAGTCAAGTAGGTTCCCTGTTCGGACCTTCGTAATCATTTCAACTTGTCCTATTTGAAAAACAGCCGCGCATTTACTGCCACCAGGATATTTACGCCGGTCTTCTCTATGGCTGACTTCGCCTCAGAGCACGAAACATAGGCACCAATAATATAACATGAGTCCACGCGATCCGGAACTAAAACTTCAGCACACATTATGGAGCCATGCCGCCATCTTCTATGGGGTCTTCAGGGTGGGTCCAATAGTCAGCAAAAACCAACCTCTTATCCACATACTGGAGGCCATTTGGTGTTGGCTCAAAACGGACGTAGTCACTCGAAGCATTTTGGTCAGCAACTATAACACCCGGCAGGTCAAGCAAACTTGGATCAATACGAAGTACGCACAAATCAGCGTGGGTATCCTTGATCTTGAAAAGCATTTTATTCCTTGCGTTGATATAAAGATTAACATACTCGTGTAACGCCAACCCACCAGGCACTGTCTTTTTAGCCCGCCGCATCTGAATTTCCTCCATTGCAATTGAGTGATGTCCAAGTGCTTCTGCTCGCCTGTGTGAAAGAAGTCCCAACGTCATTATGGAACAGAGATTGCATATCGGCGTTATGTAATGAAGCTCCTTAAGCTCTTCACGCTTCATTTAACTGCTATCGCCCTTCGTCGATTCTCTCAACGGGTATTCTGCTCACTCACAATAGTTTGCTCAGAACAGCTACCCATTCCCCATAGGCATCTTGATACGCCTGCGCCAGTTTTGGATTTGGCTCGATTGTTTTGACCGGCTGCAGACCCACGAAGGCATCCTCGGGTCCTTTGTAGATGCCTGCGCCGATGCCCGCTCCTCGCGCGGCGCCCTGTGAGCCGTCGGTATTGTATAGCTCCACCGTAGCCTGCGTCACCGTGGCAAAAGCCTCGGCAAATAGCGGGCTTAAAAACATATTGGCGTTGCCGGCCCTTACGGTAGTAAGTCTTATTCCCATATTGCGCATTATGCCGAGGCCATAGTTCAGGGCAAAAACAATTCCTTCCTGTGCGGCCCTTAAAAAATGCCCCCTTTTATGCACGTTGAAATTCCAGCCGTGCACCGATGCCCCGATGTTTCTGTTCTCCAACGTCCTTTCAGCACCGTTGCCGTAAGGAAGTATAACCAGCCCGTCGCAGCCAGCCGGAACTTCCGCCGCCAGGGCGTTCATTTGCTCATAGTCAAGCTCCCCTGCCTGCGCGGGGGCAAGCTTGCCCCTGCGAAAGCAGGGGCCGGCCACAAAATTGTGTTTGAGCCAACTGTTAAGGATTCCTGTGCCATTCAGACACAGCAGCACGCCGTACCGCGGAGCTTTCTTTGAATGATTGACGTGCACGAAGATGTTGACCCTCGATTTTTGGTCGTAAGTCTTTTTGTCGCTGATTCCGTACACGACGCCGGATGTGCCGGCTGTTACGGCAATTTCCCCAGGATTCAAAACGTTGAGCGACAGGGCATTGTTCGGCTGGTCGCCGGCCCTATAGCTGACTTTCGTGCCAGCTTTGAGTCTCAGCTCACCGGCAGCAGTGCCGGTAAGCTCGCCCTGCACGGAAAACGTAGGGACAACCTCGGCGATCAGCTCGGTAGAAATGCCATAGTTTTCAAGAACAAATTCAGCCAATTCATCGCTCTCAAAATCCCACATTATGCCTTCGGATAAACCTGAGGGCGTTGTTTTTATCTGGCCGGTCATGCGCATTGCGATGTAATCGCCCGGCAGCATTATCTTGTCAATCTTTGAGAAAATCTCCGGCTCGTTTTCTTTGACCCATCTTAATTTCGAAGCCGTGAAGTTGCCCGGCAGATTGAACAGCCTTTTCAGGCACTTTTCTTTTCCGATATTTTCTGCCGCCTTTTCGCCGATTTGCACGGCGCGGCTGTCGCACCAGATTATCGAAGGCCGCAGCACCTTTTGGTTTTTATCCACCGCTACCAGTCCGTGCATCTGGTAAGAGATGCCGATTGCCTGGACATCACCGGCGGCAAATTTCGCTCGGGACTTGATTTTTTCCGCCGCCTCTTTGACGTGCTGCCACCAGGTTTCCGGCTGCTGTTCAGCCCAGCCGATTTTTTTGGCGATAATTTCCAGCTCCTTTTCCGGCGAAGTTGCCGTTGCCAGAACCTTGCCGGTCTCAGCCTCCAGCAGCGTCGCCTTGATTGATGAGCTTCCCACATCATAACCTAATAACAGCGCCATCTGTGTATCCCTTATTTTCTTTAAGAATTTCGTTTCGCAGCTTACTCTTCCGGATAAACTAACTCTGGTTCGTAATTTTTTCGCTCTTGGCCTTTGGACCCAGCAATATATTATTAGACACGGATTTACACGGATTCACACTGTTTTGTCCCCGACTTGCTCGGGGTTCTTGCCGTGTTAATCTGCGTTAATCTGTGTCGAACAAGCCTACTTGATGGGCTGGTCCACCACATCCACCATCCCGGCGTCGATGTATTGGCCGCCGGCGGTCTGGCGGCAGTGCACGGCCAGGCAATTGGCGCCCGCTCTCAGGGCTTTTCTTGCCTCCTGGCTAATAGGCGCCTGAACATAACTGGTTGTGTAGCCCGGCAGCTTTGCCGCGAGCACGCCGTTAATATACACCTCCGCATCCTCATCATGGTGGATATCAAGATACAACTGCTCGAACTTATCGGTTTTAAGAACAAAATCACACCGTAGCCAGATATCGGAGGTCTTCCACTCGGTGCGGATAACCGCGCCGGGCGTACCTTTAGTGCCGAAGCCGGCTTGGTCTTTCTGCCAGCCTGAATCATCAAAATCTTTCTGCTGCCAGTTATTGGCCGGCTCACTTATCGTATATCGCCAAGCCTGTTCTTGCTCTCGTGACGTAGGAACAACCGTCTTTATGACCGGCGGCGGTAAATATAATCGCCCAGCAGCGACGGCAGCCCGTTCGGCGTCCATCTTAATTATCGCCCGGTCGTAGGTCATCAAGCCGTTCACTTCAATCTCGACATCGGTCGTCTGGGTATAAACGGCTGCGGATAGGCCGCCGCCGATGAGCGACCGCAGATTACTAAGAAGAGCTACGTATGCGTCGGTCAATTCTTCGCGGGTCGTGTAAGTGCGGTAGCCCCAGTTTTTCTCATCCTGCCAGGTATGGCCTTTAATCGGCAGGCCCAGGCCGCCAAACTCACCGAGTACCGCCGCCCGTTTCTCTTCGACCGGCGGTGCAGCCGGGCCGGGATAACTGTGAATATCCTGCACATCGCCTACCCCCTCGTCCTTCCAGCCACTGGCCTGGTCCACCAGCCGAGTCGGGTCCCACTCTCTAATCCGCTCGACAATTCGCGGCGTGTCGTGCTGTCCCCAACCCTCGTTAAACGGCACCCACATCACGATCGACGGGCTATTGTAGTGGCTCTCGACCAATCGGCTCAGCTCCAGCTCAAACTGCTTTTTGTCCGCGTCGGACCTATTGTTTCCGCTGGGCATATCCTGCCATACCAGAAGGCCGAGCTTGTCGCACCAGTAGTAAAAACGGGCCGGCTCTATCTTGACGTGCTTACGCATCATATTACAGCCGAGCTTCCTGAGCACTTCGATGTCGTATCGCAGGGCTTCGTCTGTCGGCGCGGCGTAAATACCGTCCGGCCAGAAGCCCTGATCAAGAGGCCCATATTGGAACAGCGGCTTATTGTTCAGGCACAGGCGTAAAATGCCGTTCTCATCTTTGCCCAGCGAGATTTTGCGCATGCCGAAATAGCTTTTTACGGAGTCTATAGGTACCGTTGCCATGCTGGCCGCAAGGCTTATATATAGATCATGGAGACGAGGTGAATCCGGGGACCACAAAAGATCGGGATTGTTGGCATCGATCTCCAATTCAAAACGGATCATACCCTCTTTTCTCTGGGCCTTCTCACCGATAACACGGGTACCAAGTCCCCCAGAGGTAAGAGCGTATGTGACTTCTGCTCTCAAGTTTTCCGGATCTCTGAGTTCGCCGGCAACATCGACTCGCAATCTCAGGACCCCCGCGTCTATGTCCGGTGTCATCTCCACCGATTTGATGTAGACCGAATTGACTGGCTCAAGCCAAACCGTTTGCCAGATGCCGGTAACAGCGGTGTACCATATTCCATTCGGCTTGCGGACCTGCTTGCCTCGCGGCTGAGAGCCTGCATCTGTCGGGTCCCAGACAGCCAGCACGATTTCTTGTTCGCCTGAGTCTTTCAGGGCGTCGGTAATATCGAAGGTAAATGGGTCGTATCCGCCGCGATGAGTCCCAAGCTCTTCGCCGTTGACCCAGACGATGGCTTCCCAGTCCACCGCGCCAAAATGCAGCAGCACGCGCTTGCCCGCCATACGTGTCGCGGGCTTGCCCGACCATTTGCCGGGAATCTCAAACGTCCGCCGATACCACAGGCGATTTTCCGGCCCAACCGGCTTCATCACACCCGATAGAGCCGACTCGACCGGAAACGGCACAAGAATCTGCCCGTCAAAGCTATCCGGACAGTCTACATCCTTTGCCCGAATCGCGTACTCCCAAAGCCCATTGAGGTTCAGCCAATCTTGCCGAACCAGTTGTGGCCGAGGATATTCCGCGTGGACGTTATCCGGCGAGACATCCTTCGCCCATCGCGTTGCCAGCGGTCCTTCTGCCGGCTTCCACTGTCCGGCCATCGCCCAGCATGTAAAGAAACAAACACAGCCCACCAGGCAGCACACCGTTTTGCTTGAAAAAGGTCTTTCTCTGCAGGTTGGTCTCATCTGTCCATTCTCCTTAAGATAGATAACATCTTGCCCAAAATTAACTTAACGGAGTAGGCCGCAGAACTTACAGCGGCTGCGTAAAATCACATTTAGGTTATAGGAAACCAGCCGATTTTGCAACCAGATTTATGCGACAAGAAAGAAGCCCCCGCGTCTTCTTGTCCCGCTGCCCCGACTTGCCCCCGCCGGTTTGCTTCGCAAACGCGAAGCTGGTGGGGCAGGGGGCAGGCGAAGACAAGAGCGGGGGCGGGGGCCGGAACGTCCCAAGCTCGAGGGATTTTGGCAGGCTGGAGACCCAAGCCTTTAGACACCTGGTTTTTAAGACTTTTGACAAAAAATTTTATAAGTGCTTAAGAGACAAGAGAATACACGCACAACAGGAGAAGTCCAAAAATGAGCAGAAATGCGCGCGTTTTGAACAGAAATTAACAAGAAACGCGCACTTTTTAACGCGTCTACAAAATTGTATTTGACTTTTATCTCGGCCACAGATTTCTGGCACGCAAGTTGCGATTCTCATCCGTGAAGCTGGCGCTTTCAGGTCATAGTGGCAAGCGGCGGGCAAAATTTTGCCCCACAGCGAGAAAAAAAAAGATTTTTTGAATTTTTTTCTTGACATTAACATTACAGGTGTAACAATTGAATTGTTACGGTCGTAGCACTAAGGAGATCAACATGAGAAAGCTGCCCAGGATTTCAGAGGCCGAGTGGGAAGTTATGAAGGTGTTTTGGAAGAAGTCTCCGCGAACCGCCAACGAGATAGTTAGAACCTTGTCCGGCAAGACCCCGTGGAAGCGAGAAACCATAAGGACCCTCATCAATCGGCTCGTGCAGAAAAAGGCTCTGGGCTTTGAAAAAAAGGGCAGGCAGTACTACTATTCCGCGATGGTGAAAGAGGCGGAATGTGTCCGGGAGCAGACCAAGACCTTTCTCAAGAGATTCCATGGTGGTTCAATCGAACCGATGCTCACCCACTTTGTTCAGCAGGAGGGTCTGCCGCCTGAAAGAATTGCCCGGCTCAGAGAAATCCTCGACCGGGCGGCGGAACAGCAGAAAAGAAGAGGCGAAAAGTCGCCTTAGCGAAAGACTTACCTATGGAAGCCTTGAATACACAGTTGTCGCCGTTTCTCGAATGGCTGGGCAAAACCACCATTGAAGGCAGCGTGCTCGTAGTTCTCATTCTGCTGGTCAAGGTCATCCTGCGGGACAGGCTGCCGATTCGTTGGCACTATTGGCTTTGGGTCTTGCTGCTGATACGTTTGGTGACACCGTGGGCACCAAAAACCAAGCTAAGTGTCTTCAACTTCGTCCCTCATTCTTTTGAACTGCAGCGGATAGAATCGGCGCTGCAAGGTCAGAAAACAATTCGCCCGCCTGTAGAATCTCCGGTTGACCAAAGAAAAGAAACGGGTCCTGTGACTTCAACCATAGCTGACACAAATGTCCCTGAGTTAGTGACACCCCTTGAGCCAACACAACAAATAGAAGCGGAGCAAAAGCCTGCCCCTGCAAAGACAGTACCTGTCGAGCAACGAAAATGGAGACAGATTATCTTTATCAGGTTTTGGAGTATCCTGCCTTTTGTCTGGCTGATAGGCGCTGCGGGTCTGGCGGCTTTTATTCTGGTGAGAAATTTCAGTCTTTGGAGACTGGTCAAACGCGAGCGGCCGATCACAGATTCCCAGATTCTTGACCTTCTGGAAGATTGCAAGATGCAAATGGGCATCCAGACCATCGTGGGCGTGGTAGTGACCGACAAGGTCAAGGGGCCGGCTCTTTTCGGATTTATTCGGCCCAGATTGCTTTTGCCGGAAGGGCTTATCGAAGACCTGGGCCTCGAGGAGCTATACTACGTTTTCATCCACGAGCTTTGCCATCTGAAGCGGCGTGACGTCTATCTCGGCTGGCTGATTTCACTGCTGCAGATTCTGCACTGGTTTAATCCGCTGATGTGGTTTGCCTTTCATCGGATGCGGCTGGACCGTGAGTTTGCCTGCGACGCCCTGGCGGTTTCCACGATGAACGCAGAAGAAACGCCGGTCTATGGCCGGACCATTCTCAATCTCCTGGAAAGATTTTCGCAAGTTAGTTACGTGCCCTCGATAGCGGGCATATTAGAAGATTCATCTCAAATTGAAAGGAGGATCAAAATGATTGCCAAATCCAAAAAGAATTCGCCCGTGCAATGGGCAGCAGCGGTACTGATTTTTGCAGTGCTTGCCGGGGTAGGCCTGACCGATGCGTATCCGGCACCCCCGCCCTTCGAGTTCGGCACTCCCACGAATCTCGGGCCAAATTTCAACACTTACTCCAACGATGGCGGGGCGACCATCTCGGCCGATGGCTGTACCATGTATTTCGGTTCCGATCGGCCCGGAGGTTACGGCGATTGGGACATATATGTAGCGACGCGGCAGAGCAAGGATGATGAGTGGGGACCGTCCGTCAATCTCGGGCCGACCGTGAATACCGCGTATGTGGACGCGCCCTGGTCTATTTCAGCCGACGGCCTATCGCTCTACTTCAATTCCACTCGCCCCGACGGGTACGGGTGGTATGATATGTGGCTAACAACACGTGCCACGACCTCGGCCCCGTGGGGGCCGGCGGTGAATCTTGGACCAACCGTAAACACTTCATATAACGATCTTTGCCCAAGAATCTCAGGCGACGGCCTGTCGCTCTACTTCGAGTCGGACCGACCGGGCGGGTCCGGCAGCTATGACTTGTGGGTGACGACGCGGGCAACTCTCTCCCAGGCCTGGGGTCCACCGGCAAATCTCGGGCCAACTGTCAACAGTTCAAGCTGGGACTATCAGCCGAGCATCTCGGCTGATGGCTTGTCCCTTTTCTTTACGTCCGGTCGCCCCGGGGGGTTGGGTCCCGACGATATATGGGTGACGACCCGGGCAACCGTCTCCGACCCCTGGGGACCGCCGGTGAATCTTGGGCCACAGATCAATACTTCGGCTGACGAGTTTTGCCCAAACATCTCGGCCGATGGTTCCACGCTCTATTTCACTTCCAGCCGACCCGGCGGTTACGGCGGGTATGATATCTGGCAGGCGCCGATCCTTGCTGCTCCGGTTTGTGGTGATTCTGAGCATCCATATCCGGCGGTTGATTTGAACAAGGACTGCCGGGTCGATTTGGCTGACCTTGCTGTGCTGTTGGCCCACTGGCTGGAATGTACTGCACCAGAGTGCGATTAAAAGGGTGGAACGCGGCAATAATCCGCCAAAAAGACGGCGGATAAGATTGGAGCGGTAAATATCGTTTAGCCCCCTGCATAAAGCAGGGGGCTAAACGCGTGAACCGGGCAATAGTCCGGCAAAAAGGAGGAATTAGACGGGATAACAGGATAATCCTGTCAATCCTGTCAAAAAAAATATTTAGACGGGATAACGGGATAATCCGGATAATCCTGTAAATCCTGTCAAAAAAATATTTAGACGGGACAGCAGAATTATCCTGTAAATCCTGTCAGAAAGATTGCGTGGCACAAGTCAAAAAAAACGAGGCCGAAGGGTCTCGAACCCTCAACCTTCGGATCGACAGTCCGATGCTCTAACCAATTGAGCTACGGCCCCGACTTTGCACAATCGGAATTCTAACTTCCAGACTGCAGCGATGTCAACTGTTCGCAGGCCAAATTTACCCGCCAGACGTGTGGCGGGCGAGGTTTCTTTGTAGAGGCCAATTATCTTTTTCCCGGCTGTGGCCTCCTGATAACCGGCTGTGACTTGCTGTCCCTCTTGTGCTCCGGCTGTAAAACTCTCATTGCTTTTGCCACGTCCGCGACCTTTAGCACGGCGGTTGTGCGGCCGCCTTTTGCACCTGCGGTGCAGTAGGCGTATGAGATGTTTATATGGTTTTTAGCGAGTCTTTCGGCCACCGCCGCCAGAGCACCCGATTTATTAGCCAGGTTAATGCACATAACCTCTGTCTCGTGATGCGGTGCGTTCAGCTTGGACAACACGCCCCTGGCCTCCTCAGGTGCGGTAAAAACTATCCGCATAACTCCATGCTCAACGGAATCCATCAGTGTCATAGCAATAATGTTGATCTTGGCTCGCGCAAATTCGCCGAGCACCTGGGCCATTACGCCCGGTTTATTAACCATAAAGATTGAAAATTGTGTCGTCACATACATAAGGCCAGCCCTCTAATCAAAGGTTTCTTTATCCACGCTCATTGCTCTAACGGCACTTTCTTTATCCGGGAAAAAATCGAAAACCTTATCGAGATTAGTGATCTTAAAAACTCGGTGCAACTGCGGGTTTATGGCACTGATAACGACCTTGCCGTTGTGCGGCTGCAGCTTGGCCCGGGTCTCCAGCAGCAGCCCCAGCACCTGCGAAGAAAAGAACTTCACTCCTTCAAAGTCAAATATCAGCTCGTCGGGATGGTTTTGGTCTATAAAATTCTTTATCTGACCGGAAGCAGCGGCGACTGCCTCTACATCACTGATTGAAGCGGCCTTGAAACGCACAACCGTAACATTGTCTTCTCTGGTTATTTCCACGGCAACTTTTTGACCCATACTTACCACAATTCTCCCAGCTCAAGATTTGAATCCATTATCTCATACTTTGCAACTCCAGTCGAGCTTTTTATTAACATTTGGCTTCCCGCGAAGCGGGGACCCTCCAACAGGCTACAAAATGCCCTTTTCTGTCGCTGCCTTCTACCAGCGGCGGCATCTGGCTGAGGCAATCAGGTCCGGCTAAAGAGCACCTCGGGCCAAAGGTACAGCCGACCGGCGGATTCAAGGGTGGCACGGCCATCCTGGCCGTGTTTTCACGGGCTGGAAGCCCGTGCCACAGCGCTGCTCTGCTATGCCGCGGGGAGACACCAATTTGCGGATTGTGGCACGGCCATCCTGGCCGTGATTTCATGGGCTGGAAGCCCATGCCACGTATAAGGGCACGCGTATAAGGATGAAGCGGGTGTCGGCACAGTTTTTCGGCTGAAGCGCGCTCCACTATCCTGCCCATATACATAACTGCCACGACGTCGCAAAAGAAATCCACCACCGCCAAGTCATGTGTTATGAATAGATATGTCAGCCCGAATTCTTCCTGCAAATCCTTCAGCAGGTTCAAAATCTGCGCCTGAATCGAAATATCGAGTGCGCTGACCGGCTCATCGCAAATTACCAATTTGGGTGCAAGCGCCAAAGCTCTGGCTATGCCGATTCGCTGCCGTTGACCGCCGGAGAACTCATGCGGATAACGGTTTATGTGGGAGCCTTCCAGTCCCACTTTTGACAGCAATGCTACAACTCGCTCAGTCATCTCGCCGTCAGTTGCCAGCCTGTGGACTTTCAGCGGCTCACCGATAATGCTGCCGACCGTCATTCGCGGGTTCAGCGAGCCATACGGGTCTTGAAAAATGAGCGAAATGTCCTTGCGGAACTGGCGCAGCTTGTTCTTATCGGCGGACAAAACGTCCACCCCTGCTTCGGCAGGGGCAAGCCTGTCCCCACCCCTGCTTTCGCAGGGGTAAACTTGTCCCCGCAAAAGCGGGGAGCGGGGATTAAAAACTACCCGTCCGGCAGTTGCCGGTATCAGGCGAACTATAGTTCTGGCAACGGTTGTCTTGCCGCAGCCGCTTTCGCCAACCAGGCCGAGCGTTTGCCCGCGTCTTATGGAAAAACTCACTCCGTCGACTGCCCGGATATGCCCGGCCGTGCGGCGCAGCAGACCTTTCCTTACGGGGAAATAGGTCTTGAGGTTTTCGACCGTCAGAAGATAATCGTTTGTATTGCTCATCATTCATAGCCCGGCGCCCGCCAGCAGGCAGTCCACCGACCCGGCTGGATTTCGTGCAGGGCCGGTTCAATCGTCCGGCAGCGCATATCTTCACAGCCTATGCGACATCGTGGATGAAACTTGCAGCCGGCGGGAAAATGCGGTGGGTCCGGAACCGTTCCTGGGATTGTCTGCAAACGTTTTACCGCCGAGCCCAGCCTGGGCAAAGACTGCAACAAGGCTTGAGTATAGGGATGATGCGGCTGTGCAAAAAGCTGCTGAGAATCAGCAATTTCCACTATATGCGCTGCGTACATCACTGCGATATTATCAGCCCTGTGAGCCACGATGTCCAGATTATGCGTGATTAGCAAAATGCTCAGGCCGTTTTGTTCCTGGAGGTCGTCGAGAAGGTCCAGAATCTGGGCCTGAACGGTCGTATCGAGGGCGGTAGTGGGCTCATCAGCAATCAGAAGCGCCGGGTTACAGCTTATCGCCATTGCTATCATCACCCGCTGCTGCATACCGCCGGAGAGCCGGTGCGGATACTCCAAGACCCTACGCTCTGGGTCGGCAATACCTACCTTTCGCAGCAGCGCTACCGCATCTTCCCACGCCTGGACTGCTGCCTTATTCTGGTGCAGCTCGATGGCCTCAGCAATCTGATCGCCCACAGTGTAGACCGGGTTTAGACTTGTCGCCGGCTCTTGAAAAACCATAGAAATCTTACTGCCGCGAATAAGTCGCATCTGTTTTTCACTCAATGCCAAGAGGTTCTGCCCTTCAAGGAAAATTTTGCCCTGCACGACTCTGCCCTGGCCGGCAGGAAGAAGCCGCATAATCGCCAACGCCGCGGTTGTCTTGCCGCACCCACTCTCGCCAAGAAGCGCGAATGTTTGGCCCTTCTTTATCGAAAAGCTAACGTCCTGGACCGCCGGCGCTACACCGGCTTGCGTAAAGAAGCTGACGCACAGGTTCTCGACCGATAAGAGTACTCCGTCTACGTCCATCGTTCATCCTCCCGTGGCACGGCCATCCTGGCCGTGATTTCATGGGCTGCAACCCCATGCCACTTACAGCATCCCGTCTACGTCCATCGTTCATCCTCCTGTGGCACGGCCATCCTGGCCGTGATTTCATGGGCTGGAAGCCCATGCCACCGCGGGTCAATTGCATCTCGCAGACCTTCACCTGCCAAATTGTAAGCCATCACGGTCAGAAATATTGCCAGTCCCGGAAACAGAGCCAGCCACCACAGGAACCTGCCGGAGGTACTGACTCCTAAGCTGAGCATCTGTCCCCAGCTCGGTGTCGGCGGTGCGACACCAAAGCCGAGAAAGCTAAGGGCCGCCTCGATAAAAATAGCGCTGGAAATGCCGAATGTGGCGTTGACCAACGCCGGAGCGATAGCGTTGGGCAGCATGTGCCTAAAAAGAATGCTCCGCAGCGGCAAGGCGAGCGAGATTGCCGCCTGAACAAAGTCCTGCCGGCGCAGCTTCAGAAACTCCGCTCGAATGAATCGAGCACTGCCGGTCCAGCCGGTAATGCCGATGATTATCATAGTGTTAAAGATGCTTCGCGGGAAAAAAGCCATGAAAGTGATGATGAGAAAGAATACGGGAATTGCCATAACGGCCTCGACAATCCGCATGCCGATAAAATCGATCTTGCCGCCGAAGTATCCCAGAATCGCCCCAACTGCGATGCCGATAATGGTGGATATTCCCACCGCCACAAACCCTACAGAAAGAGATACCCTGCTGCCGTGGATCAATCTGCATAGAACATCGGCGCCGACATCATCGGTTCCCAGCCAGTGCCGGCGGCTGGGCGGCTGCCGGCACAATTTCAAATCTGTGCGATCGTAACCGTGAGGTACTGGAGCAAAGACCGCATTGGTGGCTTTGCCCGATGCAACAAGAGCTTTGTAATCTGTGGCATCCAGCCTTCGACGGCCAGAAGTGGCTAATATCAGCACAGAGCCCAGCAAAACTATTACAAAGCCTATGCTGAGCTGACGCCCAACTTTCCCGGCGCGGCCAAAGGGTTCCACAAGCCTCTGATTACGACGAACCAGAAGCACATGCAGGAACCCGACAACGACCGCAAGGAATATACAGTAGTCTGTCGGCTGAAGATTCTTGAAAAGAGGAAAGTGCAGCTTGCTGTCTATGCGAACAATAAAGGGCCTGTCGCTGGCAAGAAACGGGGCAAAAACAGCAAACAGAAGGAGAAACGCCACAAATATCAGGCAGGCCATATTCAGCCGGCTTTTTCTAAACCGGCGCCAGACCAGCTCACCGTACGGTAGACCCCAGTTGGGTCTTTCTTGCGACTGTTTGCTCATAACTTTCTACACGGCACGGTCAAAACTTATCCTCGGGTCCGCGATGGCGTAGGCGATGTCACCGAGCAAAAGGCCGATCAAATTCAGAACTCCGGCAATTGTTGCCACCGCCATCACAACGTTATAGTCGCGGTTGGTGACCGCCTCAAAAGCCAGCAGTCCCATGCCTGGAATACTGAAAATCTTCTCGATAATAACTGAGCCTGCGAACATGACCGGCAGCAGCGTCGCCATAATCGTAATCAGCGGAATGATGCTGTTGCGAAAAGCGTGCCGCAGTATCACAGCCGACGCCGACAGGCCTTTTGCCCGCGCTGTTCTAACATAGTCCATACCCAGATTGTCCAACATCGCCGCCCGTACCTGTTTGGCAAGATATGCAAAGCCGGTATAAGTCAGGCAAAGCACCGGCAAGGCAAGATGCCAGAGTCTATCCACCAGCCAGGGCAAGAAGGCCAACTGCTCTGCGTTGTTGCTCGATAGTCCTGCCGGCGGAAACCAATTCTTAAAAGTCGGCCCGGTAAAATAACCGATGAGCATTTGGCCGACCCACATAACTGGCAAAGACCATAGCATAAGCAGAATCACCGAACTTGCCCGGTCAAAAAAACGCCCGTGCCTTACCGCCGCCAGAATCCCCACCGGCAGCGATACCGCGTAGACAATCACCAGAGCAATCAGGTTCAAGGTTAGTGTGATCGGCAATCTTTCTTTGATTAGCTCAATGACGGGCCGACGGTGCTTGATTGAATCGCCGAAATCAAGGCGCACCACGTGACCTAACCAGCCGGCATACTGAACATAAACAGGCTTATCCAACCCATATAGTTTCATCCGCGCTACACGGACGTCACCTGCTCGCTGGGCGTCCATCTGGCTGGACGGTCCCACAGACAAACTGACCGGATCGCCAGGTGCAATCCTACTGATTGCGAAAACTACTATGGTCACGCCCAACAGCGTGGGAATCATCAACAACAACCTTCTAATGATGTACGTTATCATCGCAGGAAAACCCCGCAATAAATTGCCCGGCTCCGCCGGGATTAACCCACCTTACGTCTGGCGGGTTAACCCCCGGCTTTATCCCGGGGGTAGACCCTGCCCACCAGGGGCAGGGCTAATCAGAGCCGTCCCGGCTCATAGTACTATTCATATCGCTGCTCACTTTTGGGCACGTACCACTCCAGATAATCAAGGCCCAGCTTGTGAACCACCACATTTTTGAAACGCCGGTCGACCAGGCGAAAAGTCGGGCGGGTGAATAGAAAAGTGTAAGTCTGTTCTTCATGCAGAATCCCGTGCAGACGTTGATAAAGTTTACCCCTGGCATCGTCATCAATGGTACGCCTGGCCTGCTCGATTATTACATCTGCGTCCGGATTGCGGAATCCCACGAAATTGGAACCTCCATTGCCAATCTGCGAGGAATGAAACAGTTGGTAAGGGTCTTCGAGTGCATCACCTGCCCAGCCGGCAATGTAGGCCTGGAATTCTCTACGATTTAGCCGATCCCATAGAATCGACCATTCACAGGGTTCGGCAATAACCTCAACGCCCACTTTCGCTGCTTCATCCTTCAATAGCTTGGCCAATCTTTCAAATAGGGCGTATGAGCTGGCGTACATAAACTTGAACCGCAACGGCACTCCATCTTTGTCGCGTAAGCCATCGCCATCCGTGTCACGCCAGCCGGCCTTATCGAGCAACTGGGCGCTTGTCTGCGGGTCGTATGGCAAAGGCTCAATATTGGGATCGTTTTGGGGCCCTTGAAAATAAAATGGCCCCGTAATCTGGCGGCCGTGACCTTGCAGAAGATGAGCTACTATATCTTGGCGATTGATGATGCCGGTCATAGCCCGCCGAACCAACCTGTCGGAGAAAAATGGCGTCCCTTGATTCCAGCCGATGTAGTAGAAAGGCGTCGACGGCGTCCAATAGGAAAGACAATAAAACTCTTTGCTGAACTTTCCGTCCTCGGCCAACTCGGCAAATTGTTCCGGCTCAGGTATAACAATATCCACCTGGTGACTGCGTAGAGCCTGCACGCTCGCTACAGGATTGGCAATAAACCGATACACAACCTTTTTCAGCTTTGGCTTTCTGCCCCAATAGTTCTCATTCCGCCGCAAGACCACCTGCCTGCCTACGTCCCACTTCTCGAACACGTACGGTCCGCTGCCTACAGGATTCGATACACGTTTGTTGAACTGGTCCGGATCGGCGAACTGGTAAACGTGCCTGGGAAGTATGCCCGTACGAGTGAAGGACAGGTTTGTGGCACGCCCATCCTGGGCGTGGATCACGGGCTGGAAGCCCGTGCCACGCAGGAAATGCGGTCTTTTCAGGGAGAACTTCACGACAAGGTTGTCAATCTTCGTGACTTTTAGGACATCAGCGTATCGACTCGCTACATTGGCGGCATCGACTTTCGGATTAGTGATCGTTTCGTAGGTAAAAATGACATCATCGGCGGTCACGGGCGTGCCATCCGAAAAGTGTATGTCGTCTCGCAAACGGAAAGTTATCTCCAATCCGTCACTTGAAACCTCATAACTTTCCGCCAGATGCGGTTTCAATTGCCTGCCGTTGGCGGGGTCATAGTCATATACCAAAAGCGGCTCGAAAATATATGGTATGGTGATCCACACCGTGTAGATGTCCGTCTCGGCGGAAATCGGATTCAGAGTCTTAGGCTCAACACGGAACGCCCATATCAGCCAGTCACCATCGTCTACGTCCATCGTCCATCCTCCTTCGTCCGTCCCCTGTCGAGGGACGACGGACGAGGCACGAGGGACGAGGGACGAGATAGCCTCGCCCGTAAGTGTCTGGTTAAGGTGATTTAGTCGCTCGTAAAGCCGGTCGGATTGGACTATCGAAAGAATTTGCAGCAGAATAGTAATCGACAGGAACAAAAAGAGAAAAAATGTGGCAAGACCTCCACGGCCACTCATAAAACAAACCTCCAATGTTTGCATTAAGGGCCGAAGTCAATGCGGGTAACCCTGCCAGAGCCTGGCAGGGCTAACCGGTTAACCCCGCCATCACTATGGCGGGGTCATTATTTAGCCCCACGTTCTACGCGGGGTTTTTCCGGCTCCGGCAACATAAGCGGTGCCGTGCGCTTGCTGCCATCCGGATTGGCGCCGTAATCGAATTTCAACTGCTCGACTAACTGCCCTTGCCTTGTCCCATCACCAAACAATTTGTCATATTCTTGCTGGACTGCCGAATAGTCAGCCTGCTCAAGTGCCTTTTTTATTGTTGATTGCGGCCGGCGCAAAAGCCTGCCGATGCACTTATCCTCAACGTCCACCAGTACGGACGTTAGATAATGCTTATTAGCCTCGGGCAAAACATCCCGTCCCTTGATGTATCTTTGCATTACGTAGGAATACAACTGTCCAAAGCGGCGACCAAGTGCCGGATCGGCTGAACCTGTGGCGGCGATTTTGCCGTAGAGCAATTTCAAGATCGTGCCGTCCACAAGTTCGTATTCCACCGTCCAGTCAACGTATCTTTTCATCCGGGCATCGGCTATCCGGCCCAATAATTCCTCTCCTTGCGGGACCTTCACAGTGGCGGCAAATTCGGCCATCAAGCCCAACACCTCCGGACTGGCCGTATCCACCAGCTCTTTAAGTTGTTCTGCAATCCGCTGTGTCAGCTCTTGACTTGTTGCCCCCCCCGGATTCAGCTTCTCTACCAGGCCGGGGTTGGTAACACAGCGGACTGCCCAGTAGCGGACTGCCTGGTTGCTGTGTTTCAGCAGGGCGATGGCTAAATCTGTCAGGCGAGGGTCTTGCAGGCCATCAATCAAGATCAGAAGATTCAGAATTACTTTGAACTGGCGGTCTTGCGGCAATTGTTTGGCCTGTTCGAGACCCGCAGAGATGTGTTTGAATGCCGACTCGGAGAACTGCTGGGCGTATTGCCCTTGGTTGCTTTGTTTGCTTAGGATAACGGTACGCAACTTTGCTATTTCGGCAAAATCCCTGGTGTTGACCAGCTCCCTCACCGCTTCGCCAAGGAACTGATCGATAATCTTCAGGTCTTCGCCATCGAGCACTTGCTTGGTGAATACTTTTTCGATCTGCCGGGTATCGACGGCTCTGGAACGCGCGATCATCGCGAGGACTATGAATGCCGCCAGAAAAGCAGGAATTACGCCTTTTAACTTCATCCGGTAGACTTCCCCAAAAGGTCTTTGCCCGTACTGAACGTTATCCAGATTAACTTTAAGGCGGCCTTTTGTCAAGCTAATTCGGATTAACAGACCCTTGCATTTGCCGTCCAATACCTTATGTTAGATAGCATTGAAAAACCTTTGCATGTATGAGCTCATATAGTTATTTATCGGAACCTGAAAGAATGGCTAAATACGTTCTTGTCTTCTTAGCTTCGCTAAGTGTATCTATTTTTGTCGCCGGCTGCTCACAGGCCAAGCCCAAACCTGTTGAACCGAATAAAGTGGAAATAGCCGAAATCAAAACTCAAGAGCCTGAGCCTGCCGTCACTGTGCCGCCCACGACTCAGCGAGTTGATGTAGAACCTCCGCCGACTGAATCCAAAGAAGCAGAAACTCCGCCGGCAGAACCTGCAAAGCCGGAGCCTAACGACGTTAAACCCGCAAAAGTGGAACCAATCGAAGGTGAAACGCCCGTAATTGAGCGCGGCGAATCCGAATCAGGCGTGATGGAGCCCAACACTGTTGAGCCTAAAACCACCGAGCCTAATGCTGCCGAGCCAAAGATTGCCGAACCCAACGAGGTAAATCCGCCATTCGTCTGGCGGATAAAACCTTATCCGGGCAAGACGCGCGCGGCAGAACCCAATCAAGTTCAGCCCACTGCCGTAGAACCGAACGCGGTGGAAACTGTAGCAAAAGTCTCTTTCCACGACAAATGCGCTGAGATTCTGAGCGAGTATGTCGACGCGGATGGGATGGTGGACTATGCCAGGCTTCGCAGACAAAGGTTGCGGTTGAAAAAGTTGTTGGATACATTTGATGAGTTAGACCCAAACGAATATAAATCCTGGCCGCAATCGGACAGAATCGCCTTCTGGATTAACGCCTACAACATCCAGATGCTCAACATAATTGTCGAGAATTATCCAATCCAATCGTCGCCCTTTGTTCGCATCATCTGGGGGCCGTACAGCATCCTCCACATCAAGGGTATATGGACTGACTACAAATTTATGGTCATGGACGAGGAGTTTACGCTCTCGGCGATTGAACAGCAGTTTTTCCGAAAAGAGTTCAAAGAGCCGCGAGTGTTTCTGGCCTTAACTCGTGCCAGCCTTTCCAGTCCTGTCTTGCGGAATGAGCCGTACTATGGTTACAAGCTCGATAAGCAGTTAGAAGACCAGTGCAAAAGATTTTTGTCCAGCCCCTATGGTTTCAAAATCGACCGAGCCGGGCAGACAGTGTATGTTTCAGCCATATTTGAGTCCAAACCAACCTGGTACGGCGGTGAGTTTCTCGACAAGTACGGCACGGACAAAAAGTTCAAAGACCAGGAGCCGGCAACCCGCGCGGTCCTGAATTTCATCACCAGTTATATTCCGCGGGGCGATGTTTCCTTTCTCGAGGTGGGGAACTATTCGATTAAATATATGAAGTACGACTGGACGCTCAACGACAGTGCAAGAAAACCCTGATCAATCACAAATTATGAGGACCGGCAGTTTGCACCGGGCCTTTTGAGCTTGACTACTCTGCAAACATCTCCTATCATATTTTTGTGTTGATCTGAAAGGATAAGGCGCAAATGGGGAAAAAAATGAGCGGTGCTAACTATCTTTTTACCAGCGAGTCCGTGACGATGGGCCATCCCGACAAGGTGGCTGACCATATATCCGATGCTGTTCTTGATGCGATGCTTGCGCAGGACCCGGCAAGCAGGGTGGCCTGCGAAACAATGGTCAAGGACAACTTAGTTATAGTCGCGGGCGAAATTACCTCAAGGGCTGTCGCGGATATTCCCACCGTTGTCCGTGAAACGATACGAAAGATCGGCTATGACGACCCTGCACTGGGATTCGACTGCGAAAGCTGCGCTGTTATGGTGTCGCTTGGAAGGCAAAGCCCGGACATCTCGCAGGGTGTCACTGAAGGCCGGGGCCTGCACAAAGAGCAGGGCGCCGGCGACCAAGGGCTTATGTTTGGCTACGCCCGTAGAGAAACTCCAGCTTTTATGCCCATGCCGATTCAACTGGCTCACGCTATAACAACCCAGCTTGAAAGAGCACGTAAAAGTAAGAGACTTCCCTGGCTGCGGCCGGATGGCAAAAGCCAGGTGACGGTCGAATACGAAAAGGGTAAGCCAAAGCGCATTCACACAGTGGTCGTAGCTGCTCAGCACGCGCCATCCATCTCTTATAGAGACGTTCGTAAGCAGGTCATCAAGCACATCGTGCTTCCGGCTATGCCGAAGCGCCTTATTGATAAGGATACTATATTTCACATCAATCCGACCGGCCGGTTCGTAGTAGGAGGCCCTAAGGGCGATTGCGGCGTCACCGGGCGAAAAATTATGGTCGATACTTACGGCGGCTGGGGCCGACACGGCGGCGGCTGCTTCAGCGGAAAAGACCCCACCAAAGTCGACCGCAGCGCCAGCTATATGGCAAGATATGTAGCCAAAAACATCGTCGCCGCCGGCCTGGCAGATGCCTGTGAAATCCAGTTATCTTATGCCATAGGAGTAGCTGAGCCTGTCTCTGTACTGGTAAACACCGAAGGAACCTGCAAAATCAGTGAGCAGAAGTTAAGCCAGATCGTAAGGGAGCTTTTCCCGCTGACGCCGAAGGGAATGATTGAGCATTTGAAGCTTGCCCGCCCGATTTACGCTGACACCTCCCACGGCGGCCATTTTGGCCGAAACCATCCAAACTTCACCTGGGAGAAAACCGACATGGTCGCCAAGCTTCGCAAAGCCGCAGGCCTGAAACCACGGTGAGCGTATTTCGTCGTGCGTATTGCGAAGGTGTACCGTGCTTATCATCTCAGTCTGGGCTAATCTGCGAACATCTCGCCAAGAACTGCTATGACTGTTTGTTGCACTTTTGAGCGTATTCGTCCAAGCTTTTTAACCAATCTGACTTTGTCAACCGTCCGCAATTGGTCAAGCACTATCTGACCATGCTTTCCTTGGAAGTGGCACGACACCCGTGTTGGATACTGCCTGCCTTTGGTCGTCATCGGAGCGACAATTATCGTGGCAATGTGCCTGTTCATTTCGTCAGGCGATATTACCAGGCAGGGACGGGTCTTCCTTATTTCTTTGCCTACAGTTGGGTCCAGATTGACCAGGTAGACATCAAAGCGTTTTACTTCCATTGCCACTCATCCTGGTCCCATTGGGTTAGGCTTACCGCATCTTTGTCTAACAGCCGGTCGTCCTGTCTTTCAGCCATCTGTCTAAACTGCTCATCCCAGCCCTGGCGTGGACGTTGGCCTGGCTTGATTACCAATTGGTCGTGCTTCACCATCAATTCTACTTCGCCTGTTAGCTGGAGTTGACGAATTAGGAGCTTTGGGATACGAATTCCCTGCGAATTGCCTATTTTTACGATACTGGTTTTCATCACAGCAGTCACAAAAAAACCTACATATCCATATGTTATACGTAATTACACTGTACACACCGAGATCAGTTCGGTCAAGAACAAAGATGCACCTTCTGGGGAAAAACCGTTAAAGTTGCACTATGCAAGTGGAACTGCCGCGAAAACTCAGGTTCTATTGGGTTTTTTGCCTTTATGGGCGCGAGTCGGCACGTTCTTGATTTTTCAAGATTTTTGTAAGTTTTCGGCCAATGTGCAGTCTAATATTGTGGTCACGGCCGAGACTAACGATGACGAGCTTCTCGTCAAAAAATTTAAGCAGGGCGACGAATCTGTCTTTGAAAGAATCGTCCGGCAATACTTCACTGGCAATGGCTGCTTTTCCTGCACCGGAATTGTCAGGGATACGCCTGGCAATGTGGGCCTCGGAGGTAGCGGAACACCGCTTCAGCCAGGTGTTTGGTATGCGGAGCATACCCTACGCCTACGCCAACCACGCAGTACGCGGTACGCATGACCCGATACGCAGCACGAGATTAGTGCTTAAAGTGTCTCTTGCCGGTAAAGACCATTGCGATGCCGTGTTTGTCGGCGGCGGCGATGACCTCATCGTCCTTTTTCGAGCCGCCCGGCTGAACAATACAAGCTACGCCCGCCTCAGCGGCATTTTCCACGTTGTCGGCGAACGGGAAGAACGCATCGGACGCCATTGCGCAGCCCTTAGCTTCTTTGCCGGCGTGCTTAAAAGCGATCAGGCCGGACTCGACTCGGTTCATCTGTCCGGCTCCTACGCCGATAATCTTTCTGTTCTTGACCAATACTATGGTGTTGCTCTTGGTGTGCTTGGCGGCGAGCCAGGCGATTCTCAAATCCGCGAGTCCCTCAGGGATCGGCCTGGCCTTGGTCGGATAGGTCAATTGGTCGGGCTCCCAGCCAACTAAATCCCTCTGCTGAAGGAGCATTCCACCAACCACGCAGCGAGCATCGTATTCGCCGCGATCAATCTTCTTTCTATCGATAGGCCCCGTCTGCAGCAGCCGAACTCTGCTGCCCCAGCTTTTCAGCGTCCTTATTATCTCAATCGCCTCCTGCTCAAATGCCGGGGCGACGATCACCTCGGCGAAGAAACCCTCAGCCCCCAGCGCTTTGCCAAATCGACTGTAGGACTCCATAATCGTCCGGGCCAGTTCAACGTCAACGCTCCTATTGAGAGCAATAATACCGCCGAACGCGCTTGTCACGTCACCTTCGTAGGCTTTACGGTATGCGACCAGAATATCTTCATCGACGGCACAGCCGCACGGATTAAGGTGCTTAACCACCACGGCCGCCGGCTCTTCAAATTCCTTGACCAGCTCAAAGGCCGCGTTGGCATCTAAGATGTTGTTAAAGCTGATATCAACCTCGCCCACTAATAGAGTAGCACTGCTGACCGATGGTTCGCCCCTCGAGGGCAGCTTATAGAACGCTGCGGTCTGGTGCGGGTTTTCACCGTACCGCAGTGCTGCCGCCTTTGTCAGCGCAATCGACACCCTTTCGGGATAGTCTACGCCGGCCCGGCCGGCCAGATATTTTGCAATGGCGGCATCATACGAAGCGGTCAGCTCGAAGGCCGCCCGTGCAAAATCGCTTCGCAATTGTCCACTCACGGCACCGCCGTTCCTTCGCATTTCTTCGATGACTTTGGCGTATTGGCTGACTTGTGTCACCACAGTAACGAACTTGTGGTTCTTGGCTGCCGAGCGAAGCATACTTGGTCCGCCAATATCGATATTTTCGATTGCCTCTTCCAACGTGCAGTCCGGCTTGGCAATGGTCTGCTCAAACGGATAAAGATTCACACAGACCAGGTCAATCGGCTCAATATTGTGTGCCTGCATCGCCGCTTTGTGTTCAGCCTTATCGCGCAGGGCCAGCAGAGCCCCGTGAATCTTGGGATGGAGCGTTTTTACTCGGCCATCCATCATTTCCGGAAAGCCTGTGACCGACTCAATGCCGACCACATTGATGCCCGCCTCGGCAAGCTTCTTGGCGGTGCCGCCGGTGCTGATTATCTTCACACCCATCGCGCTTAGCTTCTTGGCAAAGTCCACCACACCACTTTTGTCGGAAACACTGATCAATGCCGTTTTGATTTTGACGTCCATTTGAACTCCTTCTCCATACTGTTTGCTAAATACCGCTGGTTATTGAACCGGTTCTAAACAGGCAACCAGGCCACGTTTATCAGCAATATAAATCTTTGAATCGGTCGTGTTGCTGAGGTCCCTTGAGACGCCGGCAAAGTTGACTGTGCACGACTTTTTTGCCTTGCTGTTGTCCATCACTGCCAGAGTCCCGGTGTTTGTAGCCACATAAGCCTTACCCGCCGCCTCCGCCAATAAGTCAGCACCTTCTTTCAGCGACCACATATATTTGCCGCTCTGTTTGTCTACCGCCGTCAGACCCTGCCCGCCGGCATACTGATAAACAACCGCTGCGGTAACACGCGGCTCTTTCTGGAGGATTCCCGGCATTTGCTGTTTCCAGGCGAGCTTTATCGTAAGCATGTCAACCATGTCGAGTCTGTAAAGGTTTGTATCTTTACTGGCAAAGAATAGCGACATTCCGTCTCGGACCAGAGACCCGGCGATGGCATCGGCGGCATTAAATTGCCACAGTTGGTAAGGCTTGTCCGGCGCAACGCCTATCACGTTACCGGCATCGGTCCCAAAGACAACAAACTTATCATCTGCGATAATCGAAGTAATCATCGAGTCGTTCTTAGCAGCCACCTCGAAGAGCTGAACCCTATTATCGGCGTGCAGCGCGTGCAAACGCCGGTCGGTGCCTGCCAGGTAGAAAAATGAGCTGTTGCGGGCCGCCGGGCACGTTACGGCAAATTCCAACGGCCTGGCTCTACGCTCAGTGCCCAATCTGGAATCAAGCTCAACGATGTTGTTGCCTATTATGGATACAATCTCATCTTTGTAAAGATCGAGACCGAGCACGACAAAACCAGGTGGTGCGATCGACCGGGCAAATATTATGCTGCCCTTTTGTCTGTCCAGACACGCCAGGAAATTCTTGTCCGAGAGGGCGTATATGTAATTATCCCGAAGGAGCAGACGCTCCAGGGCCTCGCCTTTTTTAAGCGGCAGTTGATTTTGCCATGTTACTTTCAGGTTGGCGTGCTTGAGCATCTCCGGGGAAACAAGCCAGTGCAAATCATCGTTTGCTGCCAAGTTTTCGGCTGCCGCAGACAAAACCAACAGCCCCATTGTCAAGGATAGTCTACATCGCCCTGCTCTGAGCATTTTCATACCCTCAAAAGAGTGTCACCGCAGCTCCACGTAGTCAGCCAGATCAATATGGTGCTCAGCCTCGAATTTCTGCATCTGTTCAATTCGCTTGATGTCGTCCTGTATTCGGTTTACCAGCTTAAATATGTAGGGCTTGCCGGCCAAGCGATTTCGCAGGTCATCCAGCATCAGCTCCCATGCGCCGTCATATAATTGCGCCTTGAGGACAACCAGCATACGATGCTCTTCGCTAAGGCCATCTACAAAGTCCCGAATCTCTTTGCTGGCAGCGGTTTCTCCGCCTTTAGCACCACTTCCGGTTGGCTCAGCCATTTTCTAAAACCTTGCCCCGGCGACAAATTTCAAACATAACTGGTTTCAGCGGAATACTAACGACCAACAGCGCAAATTGCAACAAATTTTCCCAAATTAGCCTTTGCACCTTGGCACTCAGTCGGCATTGTGTGTGTCTGTACGGCACAAAAGCTTCTGACCGCAAGAGTTGGGCGAGAACAATCGGTTCACTTGCCTTTTCGAAATTGCCTTAGCGAGCTTAGATTGAGCCAATTCTTTTTGACAGGAAATACTCCCTTTTCGACATGGCGGACTTCTTCTATCGAGTAAAATGCCTGCGGATTAAATTTTTTAATCAGATCCACGACACTTTGCACCTCCCGGTGTGGCACGATTGTGAAAACTACCCGCACTTCGCCGCTGGCTCCGTGCCCCTCAATACTGGTGACGCCATAGTTTTCCGATCTGAGACACTCCACCAGCGGGCCCGCATCTTTTTTGGTGATAACCCTTATCAGCACCAACCCTAAGGATAGCTTCTCAGCTATGTACATGCCCACGTAATTGCCCATTGCGAAGCCGCCTGCATAGGCGATGTAACAGACAGGATTGGATAGATTCTTCATAATCTGGCCAATAGCTAAAAGCCAAATGAGGACCTCAAAAAAGCCTACCAAAGGGGCAAGATATTTGAATCCTCTGGATACAAATATCAGTCGTACCGTGCCTATGCTGACGTCCGCAATCCTGGCGAGAAATATCAGAAACGGCAGGAGAACCCACGCACAGCCAATTGAGCTAAAAAGCAACATGTTATCCATGCTGATCTTTCCCAGCGAACCTACTGCGCAGCTACCATCAAGGATTCATACATACCCTATTGCGAATGTTTTCCAGTTTTCCGAAACATATTAGCTCATCGCCTAGAACGATTTTCGTATCGGCTGTGGGATTGGGCATCGTTTCGGCGCCTCTGACTATTGCCAGCACTGTAATATCATGCCTTCTCAGTTCCGACTGCGAAAGTGTCTTGTCCAACACGGGACTGCCCGCGCAAGCAGCAACTCTCGAAACGCCATAGCCGCCAGTCGCCAGCAGAAGCTCTTCAAAAGATACTTTTTTGAAGATATCCTTTTTGATAATCTTCTTTCGCAGGAAGTTTGTGAGCTTTCTTGCCAGCTTTTCATGTGTGAAAACCCTGTATATTGTATAAACGGCGATGACAATAATGGCCAGATTGATCCATATCCCCATAGAGGGCGAGACGGCAAACGGCAGAAAGGATTTCGACAACTTGGAGATTATGGTTTCTTGAGGAACAAACGAGCTGGCCAGCGTTGCGATCATGATAACCAAACCTGCATTGCCCAAGACCATGAGAGCAGAAGCAATCCGCCGTCTTTGTTTATTGCCGGTAATCAACTCTGCCTCCTTTGTCGTGAATCCCGTCCCCGAAAAGCAGGATAACGCCTGGAATTTTGCCAGAGACCACTCAAGGCCCGTCAACTGAAACGCAATTGCCCCGATTCTGACTACGATGAATGATACAGTCAGCGTCAAAATGAACAAAATCAGCATAGTGTTTTTCCTTAAGCTGCCGTTCCGGCAATAGCCTGCGATCTCAAAACCACTTCTTTCTAATATGAGCCATCTGTCTTACATACATGCTGGCTAAAAATTCCAGCCCGCGCCTAAAATATATTTCACACCTGTCCTCTTTGCGCCCTGAGCCGGCGTAGCGTCATAATCGAAAATCACCTTGAAATTCGTGAACATGTTCTTGGTGATCGAGCCTCGCAGTTCGGCGGTCGAAGTGAGATAATAATCTGAGAATTTGTCGATACTCGGATAGTACGTAAGGTCATTTATGAAGGTGGTGGCTTTGTGCAGCTTCTTGTCGAAGTGATAACCAAGCTGCATGGTACACTCCTTTCCAATTACTCTTTTCCGTTCAAAAAGTTAGGTACTCTCTGGCCTTTTCCAGTCTAAGTCCGGCTTGACCGACATCTTCGATGCGCCGTATTCTTGCTGTTTTGCGCTGCTGCAAAATCCGCTTTACCGTGACTGGCCCGAGTCCCGGCACCCTTAGAAGCTCAAAGCGCGATGCCCGGTTTATATCTATCGGAAACATATCCGGATTTCGCATCGCCCATGCCTCTTTCGGATCAACGGTCAGGGGTAGATTTCCATTATTATCGAGAATAATGTCAGATTCCGCAAAGCCATATTTGCGAAACAGAAAGTCCATCTGATACAATCGATGCTCGCGCATAAAAACATCTGCCGGTTGCTCCAGGCCGGCCTGTTCACCGGCTATTGACGCATCGCCCAACCCTTTTTGATAGGCACTGAAATATACTCGGTGTATCTTCAGCCTGTCGTACAAAGCCCAAACGTACTTTACGATTTCTGCATCCGATTCGCCGGCCGCCCCCA
>CAZMLE010000050.1:0-27323 GCA_964567045.1 uncultured Pirellulales bacterium
AGGGTCGGCGCCAGCCGAACCGCAGACATCCTCGACGAGTGCAAGCGCAGGCTTGCCCGCCATGCGTCTGGTGGGCTTGGAATCTCGCAACGTGATATTTAGAACTTCGAATTTAGAATTTCTGGGTAAGGGGTGCCCGAAAAGACATGCAGGTCAGGGAAGATATATTTACGGTCAAGACATACGAGTGCCAGGCTGACGGCAGTATCAAGCTGCACGTCCTCATGCAGCATTTACAGGAAGTCGCGGCAGTCCATGCAGAGCACCTCGGCTTTGGATACGCCAGGCTGAATCAAATAAACAGTTGCTGGGTGCTGTCAAACTTGCGAATAGAGATCGACCGCTTGCCGCGGTGGAATGAGAAAGTGACCATCACAACCTGGCCGAGCGGGCATAGCCGTGTGGTAGCTACCAGAGAATTTATCGGCAAAGACCCGCACGGCTCTGAGCTATTCAAAGCCGGCAGCGAATGGATGGTATTAGACAGGCAGAAGAATCGGCCTAAGAACTTATTGCGTCTCGGCCTGGGCCTGCCCGAAAGCGGGCCAAAAACGATAACAGGAAAACTAACCAGATTAGAACCACGCAGTAGCTATAGCGAGGTGGAGCATGTGCGTGTGCCTTACAGTTCAATTGATTTGAATGGGCACGCAAATAACACCGAATATGTGCGATGGGCTATGGACGCGTTGAGACGGACATTCCAATTCAAGGGCACCATCCGTTTTGCACAGGCCACCTATTTAGCCGAAGTCTTTGAAGGCGACCAGATCGATCTGCTGCTTTCCTGCCCGCCGCCCCAACTCTTGCCCGCCAGGCGTAAGGCGGGCGAGTCGGCAGACGCGGGGGCAGGCGACAAGGGTGAACACTTCTACATCCTTGGAAAAAGGGCAAGCCAACAAGACAATGTGTATCTAATGGAGCTTGGCTGCTGACTGCTTGTGCGCAACAGTTGCGGCGGGTTGTGCCCCGCCATTGGCCCGCCATACGTCTGGCGGGTAAACCTAGCTGACGGAAATAACAGGGGCTTTTACGGTGCTTTAGCACATGCTGTCACACCGTAAAAGCCAACCTGAGGAAACGCTCATTTTGTCCTACACTGTCCGCGAGGTTGCCTGACAGTCCCGACGCGCCGGGATGTAGCCTATTTCTTGACCTCGCTGACGGGTGTTTGCGCTTCGCCCGGCTTTGTCGAGCCTACTTCCGAACTGATTCGCGACAGCTCGCTTTTTAGCTGCTTCAGAACTGCTATCATACTCTCGCGCATCTGATCGGTATTATTTTGCACGCCTCCGACTTGCTCAGCCAATTTAGCCTGTCGCTGCTGGATAGCATCTACAGCGGCAGAAATCGCACGGATGTCAATCAGGATTTTTTCCTCGAATTTGAGCTGCTTCTGACCAACTATATCTATTATGCCGGCCACATTCTCTGTGCCGGCCTGCAGTCCGCCGACGGCGGACCGCAACTGCGCCATATCTTGCCGCAGACCGTCTGCACTGCCGGATACTTTCTTGACATCGCTTCTCACATCCGCAATCCCTGCCTGAAGCGCACCTTGGCCCGCTCCAATTTTGGTTATCTGAGCGGTCCAGTCATCCTTGCCGGCCTGGAGCGCCTCGCCCAGAGCAGCCTGGAACGTCTTTTGCTCGTCCCTGATGGCGGCCAGGTCGCCGGCAGATTTATTGGTTCGAGCCTGTACATCTTGAATTGCTGCGTACAGCTTGTCCTGTCCTGCTCCGAGAGCGGCTACATTTTTGACGCCCCTGTCGGTACTGGCTCGGACCTGCTCAATCTCCGTGTGCAGTTTGGTCTGGTCTGCTCCAAGAGCAGTCAGATTGTTGGCAGTTCGGTTGGCGCCGGTCTGCAACTGCTCAATTGCCGCGGACATCCTGTTCTGGTTCTCTTCCACGCGAACCAAATTAGTGGCTAAGTGCTTGGCACTGGCAGCCAGCGCCCGATGCAGCTCAAGCTGGTTGTCTTCGATCCTGGATAACTGCTTACACCCGCCGGCCAAGACCAAGCTAATTACCATTATTAGCGCCAATGTTTTTTTTCTTGCCATTTTCGATACCCTTCCTCACTAAACGCATACCGGTCGCCCACATCCGGTCTTGGACGCCGATACGCTGACTTTTTCTATGATAGAGCGTGCCCCTTGCTTTGGGTTCCCGCCCGGCGGGGTCCCTCGCAAAGCCAGGTCTGCCCCCGCGCACGCGGGGGTTCCTTGCCGCTCCTCCATCCTGAAATGATTGTACGCAATCAAGAACAAGAATTCAAGCAAAAAGTCCGGTAAATTAGAGATTCTTTGCACCGGCACACTTTGCAACGACGATTCTGAGCTTAGGTAGGGCTTTTTTTAGGACCCTCCCGACCGGAGCCGAATTGAAAATTGATAAAGAATCGCCACAGACGCCGTCCCTTCGGCAGGCTCAGGGCAGGCTCTGAGCGCAGTCGAACGAGAGCACAGAAAACTCAGTTGGTCTTGGACACGGATTTATCCGCCAGACGTACGGCGGATTTTGACGGATTCGCACTGTTTTGTAATGGCTCGGCCATCCCTGATCGGGACTGCTAATTTTCTTGCCGTGTTAATCAGTGTTAATCTGTGTCGAACAAGCCTTTTGCTAAACCAAGGGTGGCAAAAAACGGTGCGGTCAGGGCGTCACCGCCCGGTCATATATCTTGACATCGTCAATCAGGCCGGACCAGAAACTGCCGGCCTCAAGATTCTTGCCGGCACCAATGTACAGGCCGCCTTGCGAGCCGGCCAAAGTACCCTGCGTGCCTTTGGCTACCTCGACGTTGTCCACAAATAGAGTTCTGGTGGAGCCGTCCCAGGTCAGGCCCACACGATGCCAATCGCCGTCTATAATCACTGCCTCCGAGAATAATGGCGTGCCAAACCGGCCGGCTGCCTTCAATTCAGTCATTAGTTTGCCCTGCGATGTACCGGCAGCGAGCCAATTCACTCCGCGGGCTTGAGATATGATGGCTTGCTCCGGGCCACCACCTTTTACCCAGGCAAAGACGCTGAACGCTCCTTCTGCCGGGTCCAAGATAAACGGCGTGCTAACATAATCATCGACCCCATCGAACTGAAGGGCACCTTTTACCTTACCACTGGTAGGCTGCCAAAGTGGGTCACCGTGGAGGGCACCCTCATAGGTGCCAGCCCTGTCATGGGCGGCGAGGCCTTCTGTCTCGTCCAGTTTCCAGTATGCGACCAGGCCAAATGGCAGACGAGTTTCCTTCAGCCAGCATTCAAGTAAGATCGCCAAGTCCTTCACGTCGACCACACCGTCGCCGTTAGGCGCTGGGATAATGTCAACCGATGGTTCATACTCCCGCCAATGTCGAGCAAATTCCGAGAAATCTTGCATATCCACCTTGAAGTCCTGGTTGAAATCAACCAGCTCAGCCGGGATTGCACCCAGTGCGCTCAGGGAATCCACACCTATTGGATCAGCATAGATCGTAGACCCATAGGCGTCACGAACCCTAACGGTCCACCATGTATCCGACGAAGGTAGCATGGCCGCAGCAATTGCAGGACAAGAATTACTGTCAGCCACGATGTTGTAGTCCGCGATATTGTAAGGGTCCGAGCCTGAGAGAAGCTGACAACCGACCGCATTCTCGCTTTCAGCGCAGGTCAACACAAGGCCGTTCGGATCGCCATCAGCAAGCCACGGATAACGCCAAACAAGAAGAGTGACTGGCTCTGGCAGCCTGCCGGGGCACAAGGATTCGTTATAGAAACTCATATTGCCAGATGAGGCCCCACCATTCCACGTGAAATTGTAAGTCTGGGCGCCCGGCGTCGATGCAAGGTGAAGGTTCTTGCCAGGCCCAGCAACAGACCAATAAGCGCCAGCCACGACACCGTTGTTGAATTGGTTCATGTCGCTGCCTGTAAGAGAATTCAAGTACCATAAGGGAACACCGGCATGAGACAGTGAAAACGCAACGTTCAATACATTGGGGAAAAATGCTGCACTCCCATTTACGTAGTTGTCGATCCAACACTGTTCACCCTCGACGGAACTGGCCAGGAAACTCCGGATGCTCTCCGAGTAATCCCGGCAATATGGCGTCGCTTCAAGGAACGTGACCCGGTTTACCCCATATCTGGCATCCTTGTACGTCAGATTCAGACGTAGGGCCACGTCTATAGCGGGCTGCCCACCCGTGCTCCAACCCGAAGTCTGAATTGGTTGCCTGTAATCCGGTGCAACACTCGACAGATACACGATAATCATATCACCATATTTGTAATATGTTTGCCCAGTTGCACCGCTGTCAGGCTTATATCCACTGGGAAATCCTATTACGTTGGCTTTATTCGTCCAAGCAGGACCCCCGTTCCAGAGCTGTCCTGAGTAACCATTTATGCAATCTCCTCCGCCGAAGTAGATTACCGTTGGCTTGTTGGGATCAAAGGAGGCATTTTCCAGTTTCAGCATGCTGGGACCGAAGGACGGCACAATGACGACCTTCACCGTATCAGGCACACTTGCCAGTTCGGGATCGCTGACCACCAACTCGAACTCACATTCTTGAATATCGCTTGTCTGGACGAAACCCCCAACTGTGGGGGCAGCCGTATCCGCACCGGTCAGCACCACCGCGGGGCCGGCAATCTGTCGCCAGGCGTAGCTCAACGGGCCTGAATTATCCGGATCGTACGAACCGCTTCCGTCAAGGTGCACCGGGTCCCCCGCCGCATATCTTGACAAGCCCGCTTCGGCCACCGGTCTTTGATTTTGGGCCACGGTGTTGATAGGCCATAAAACGAGCAGTACAGACAGCGCAACGAACGTGTTTAGAACTGAGTTAGTCATTTGCATGTCCTCCTTTAACCCTTTCCGTTTCGCTAATTCTAATGCAAGCGTGCCCGATTTTGCAAGCATTTTCTGGAAATTTTGCAGCCGTTGGATTATCTGCCTTTTTTCAACCATTTGACCAGGGGGGCGGAAAAACGTGTGAAAAACTGAAATCCTGAAATGCCCAGCACAGAACGAGTCACGGGTCAGCAATGACGAGTCACGAGTCACCATCCACCGCCAATACCCTTACCTATTTGCCCCACTTTAACAAAATGTTAATTTGAAAAAAATGGTAAATTTCTGTCAATTCCTGGTCAAAAAGCGCGCGTTTTTGCAAATTTCCTGTCATTTCCTGTACATTTTTTGCATTTTTTTACCTGATTTTTCTTGCCTATTTTGCCCAAACTCTACAAGATGACCTGCGAAGCCACGTTTTACTGCAAAAATGAACATCACCTCGGAAAAATAACCAAAAAACGCCAATTCTTCCCAAATCTGGATAATTTCAGTTCTTAATCGTGTTAATCTGGGTCGCTATCTTTACCGCAACGCGGAATCCTTTTCGATCACCTTTTTTTAGACACGGATTTATCCGCCAGACGTACGGCGGATTTACACGGATTCGCACTGTTGAGGCGCAGCCGAAACATCCGGCATGCAGGCGGATTCTTCGCGGAGTTTACCCTCGAGCGAAGCGAAGCGCTCAGAACGGCGTCTGTGAAATCTGTGTCTAATTATTCTTTATCCCTATGGGCCTCTGTGTCCCTTCGGCTTCGCTCAGGACAAGCCTCTGTGGCTTTTTTTTTGCCATAGGCCACAGTTTCATACGCTGGCGCCGGTATCAGACCTCGCGGTATCTTCGCACAGCTCCTCTTCGCTGCTTAGCGGAGCAGGCTCGTGGATGCACATAATATGTGCCGCTATGATTTGGAGATCTTCAGACTCAAATGGGCACTCGTAGCAACCCCAAAAGCCGCCGCGATAAACAGGCAGACAGCGTCGGCTGCGGATTAGCCGAATAAAAATCGACAAATCTTTATCAGTTAAAAAACCGAGCTCGACTATCCTCCTCACGGACCCTACCTCCTACAGCCTGACATAGAATTTACTGTGAATTTCCCAAATGTCAATAGCTGAATCAAGCTGTAAGCAGGATGCTCACTCCTTAGTAGCAGTTAGCCAATTTTCGCACACAACTGACAGGTCATTCAAATCCACGACACCATCGCTAACAGGTACTGGGTACACGTCCACGGGTGCGTTGGTTTGGCGCCAATATTGAGCAAGTATTGAAAGGTCTTTGAAGTTCACTATTCCATCGCCGCTGCAGTCGATTTCTGGAATTGATGACACGCTTAATAGTTCAATTCCATTGCCGGTTCCCAAATTACGTGAGTATTGCTTATCGACAGGGTTATTCCAGTGCTCATGCACACCAAGACTATTCAGTCGTGTGCGGTCATTTTCCGGGTCGTAAAATGTCCCCGAGGGAGGATTATCGGCCAGGGCTGCTTCATGGAGGTAATCATCGGTTCCAGCGTGGGCAGGACCGTTAGTCTCCGGCCATTCGGTGATGAGAAAGTCAAAACCCACCGAATCGATTGCTACCTGGTCCTGGGACGCAAAAATGCTCGAAGGCCAATCGTTATTAAATGGTTCCATCCGCCACTTTCGCGGCAAATTCTGAGGATAGTTCAAGGCGTGCTTACCTCCATACAACCCGTCGATCAGGCAGAGGAACGTTTTGCCGCCGACCTCGCGATGTCCCATCAAATCCACCATATTTCTATATCTGCCGGTCGCAGGAACACTAAAGGGACTATCCGAATGCATGTTATAATATCCGCTGGCATCGGGGCGGCGAATAGAGCCATAATGGTTCTTTCCACAAAGGGTGATCCCTGCCTGGTTGTAATGGCCTTTCAGAGAAGCCAAATTGATAAAGTACTCCGCATCGACATAAGACTGGAGCGCATAGTCCTGATCCTTTCCTGCGGCTTTAGATGTGCTCCAATAAAATCGAACGGTGGAGGGCCGCATCTTGGTGCGATTGTAGTAGCCAAGATAATCAAGATAGCGGACATCGGGAAAGTCCGGCTGAATCATATTATAAAACTCGTGGCACCATAAACAGATTGGATCACCTATCGTGATGTCAGATTCGGCTACCCCAACAATACTAACCAATTGTTCCAAAAGCGCATGCATAATCTGGGGCGAACATATCGCATACTCAGGGTGGCGATCGATAAAGTCATAGTCGGTGTTCCCAGAGGCCGCAATCATCTCCACAAAATTCACCTTGATCATGACCTTCTCGCCGCTCTGATAACCCACATCGCCGTTGCCCTTTTCGCGATTAAAATGTCGAAAAAGAGCATCCCAGGCCTTTGAAATATTTGATTTTCCAGCCAGTGCGCAGATGGCCCGCTGCATCATAGCATTAGTTACTTGCTGGTTCGTGTGACTACTCTGCCACCAGTACCCATCGCCCATACCAGGGCCTTTCCAATTGGTGGCATTGGCATCGTGGACCCACACAACTCGGCCAGGATGAATACCCTTCGCAGCCCCGATAGGATTGTTGGCCGCCTCTAAGACAGCCGCCCGCGCCTTTCTGTCAGTAGTCAGCGTCAATGAAAGCCATGCGCAGCCGATACCTACCATTATGCACAAGACGGCGATAAGGTAACGTGAACGTAAAAAGGAGATTCTCGCCTTACGAAAGGCTACTGTGGAACTGCCCAGACCCAAAAGCCAAATGATAAAACCCGAGGCAAAAGGAAAAGCAGCTCGTTGACAGGGGTAAGTTGCCCGTGAAGGCTTAGGCACCACGCGGATCAAGAACCATATCAGCGATACCAAGCCCACAATGGGAAACAACCATATCAACCGTAGTAGACGATTGAGCAGGCTTCGACATATCCTACCGGTCAACTCGATCATACTTGCCTCTACGTCATCACCAAGATTCCCATATATGCCACTGAGGATGAGTGTTTAGCCTTGCGATTCTGTTATTTTACCAAATCGATCCTAAGACCACAAATCCTTTGACATGGTATAGGCTTGGCCAACCTGGGCGCCGAAGGGGAAACGGGGGCTGCAAGGTGTGTGATTTGATATCGGGATTCGCTTGGGCCGGAAACGCACTTGACGCCTTGATGTCCTATTGATTTATCCGCCAGACTTATGGCGGATTTACTTTGATTATCGCGGCCCAATCCCGACCCAGTCGGGACGGCGCACGCAGTGCGATTTCTCCTTGTCCCCGCGACAGCGGGGACAGGCTTGCCCCTGCGGAAGCAGGGGCCGCTGCCGAATCTTGACTGTCGTCAGACAAGTTTGTTTTTTCTCCGGTCCTGGGGTCGATCCAGGTAATCGTGTAGCCTTTTTTGAGAGGCTCGGTATGCAACACCGTTTGGCCGCCATTGGGCAAGTACACAAGGTACACTTCCTTTGATTTGGCTAGACAGAAAGCATCGGGTTCCCGCGGGGCGGGGTCCCTGCTTCCAACCAGCTCATTCTGTGGGAGCATTGACGGAAAGGGGAGCGACTCGAATAGCCGGCGTAGATGACGCAATTGAGAAGGGGCTTTCCCACTTCCTATATGGCCCGTGTAGAAGGCTGTTCCTGGCGTCCAGTCACCATAGCTACCATATCCACCAGCCATAGCGATTGACCAATGGCATTTTCTGACCAAGTCGGCGTTCATACCGTGTCCTGCCTTGTCCAGAATTCCTTCGTAACCATATTCCTCGTTCACATAAGGCTTAGGAATATCTCGGTATTTCAGAGCCCAGCGATTGACCTCCGCGCAGGTTCCGTACTGTTGCGTGATGATAAGATCCGCCCACGGCTGATTACCATACAACCAATCGGCATATCCGTGAGCAGAGCACAATCTATCGTATGGGTCCCACTGCTTGACTAAGCGGCCTATCTGTGGCGCCCAGTCTTGCTTGCGATACTCATTATGCTCATTTCCGAGGTCCCACCAGACGTTTGAAAATGCTGCCAGGCGGGCCACCGCGTACCGATAGAGCCGCTGCTCGTGTTCGGTGAGTGCCCCATATTCCTGCGGCAGATTCTGTTTTTCAATCGTCACGATGCACGTAGCGACGATTCCACGTTGCCTCATTGCCTGCACCGCTCGGTCCACTTTTTGCCAGTAGGCTACATTAAAGCGTGTGAAGTCGTATCCGTGCGGATTGCCGAGCCAGGCCGGCAGTGGATTGACTTCGCCCGGTGGAGCGCCATAGTTTGGCAGCTTCCACCGATCGCCTTGCAATGAATATTGCTCCTTGCTCCGCGTGTCAGTGTCTCTTGGATAACCAGTCAGAAGGAAGCGCACTTTGTTGAAACCATGTTGAACACAGTAGTCCAGCAGATCCCGGATTTGCTCATCCGTATTTGACGGGTCTAATAGGTGATAGGCGGTAAACCCAAGATGATAGAAAGGCCTGCCGGAGCCGGCAAATTGGAAGTGCTTCGGGTGCTCTGGGTTCACAATTACAGGTTCCATTCCCTGCGGTTCGGTTGTTTGGAAAGAGCCTGTGTAGCTTCCCGCGGAGCGGGGTCCCTGTTCCTCGCCAGGAGTAACGTTAGTTGTAAGCGAGAATCCGTATTCAGTTGCCGCGAGACAGGGGCAAAATCGTACGCGGAAAATACGCCCTGTCTGGTCGTCACAGAAACCCTCGACCAGAACCGGCGCCCCACCTTCTGGCGTAAATGTTGCTCTGACTTCGATCCCTGTAAATGGATTCTGTGCCGGCGGCGAGTCGAATTGCAGAACGATCTCGTAAACATCGAAGCACGGAATTGTTGAAGGGCCTGGTTTAACGGTAACGCCAGCCCCCGCGGTTTTGCTTCGCAAAAGCGAAGCAGCGGGAGCAAACTCTACCAGGGATAGCACAAGGCAGACAGCACAAGCCACAGCTCGCTGCGCTGGCCGCGGGGCAGCGGCAGAGGTCATTGATGATTTGGTCATTCTAAACAATCAGTTTTCAATCCTGTCGTACCAGCTCGATTCCATTGCCCGTTCCCAGATTGCGCGAGTATCTCTTGTCCGTCGGATTGTTCCAGTGCTCGTGGACACCCAGACTTTCCAGAGCTTTTCCATCGCGCTCCGGATCGTATGGTGTGCCGGAAGGAGGAATATTGGCCAACGCTGCCTCGTGCAGATAGTTGTCGGGATTGCCCACAACATCGACGACCTTGGGATTGACGGCTTGTTCATTTCGCAGAAAGTCAAGCCCCACAGAATCTATTGCCACCATGTCCTGCGAAGCCAGTATGCTGGAGAACCAGTCATTGCCAAAGGACACAAACCTTATAACACCGGAGGTCTGGTTTCTGGCAGGATACAATCCATCAATCATGTATAGAAACGTCTTGCCGCCCACATGTCTGTGCCCGTTCAGATCAACCAGGCAGTTGTATGAGCCCATAGGGTTGCTTCGGCTGCTGAAATTGTGCAGCGGCCTGGGCGTCCAGCCACCACCGTCGGGGAAATACGTCGTGCCGAAATGGTTCTTTGCGCACAATGTAATGCCGCACAGGGTGTGAGCCCTCAGCAGCGCAAGATTGATCATATACTTGGCCTGGGTGACACATTGCGGCAGGTAAGCAGTGCCGGCCTTAGTTTGAAGCGGATTGGTGCTATCGTGAACTGCGGCGATACGCCCGTTGTTCGCATTGTTAGGTGCCACGACAAATGTGATACTCTGGAAATTGGAGTCGGGATTGTTCCTGATCTTGTTGTAAATGGGGTCGCCAATATAGCGAGAGGCATCATATACGGTAATCGCAGAGCCGGGCACGCCCGCTTCCATTATAAGTTGATGCACAAGCGAATAAACGACTTGAGGGCTCGGAGTGCCGGCATCCGGTTTCCAACCGCCTCCGCGGTCCTGATTCATGTTGATCTTGATAGCAATCTTCTCTGGCTTCCGGTATCCCACAGCCTGCCCTGAGCCTGTCGAAGGGTCGCCAAAGCCTCTGGTTTTGTTGAAATACCGAAACAGTGCATTCCAGGCGGCAGAATCGCTGGAGGTGCCTGTCAGGGCCCTAATAGCTGAGGACACCATGGCATCAACTGTCTTCTGGTCTGTATTGTTGTCGTCCCACCAGTTGCCGGTCGAGCCGTTCCAATTGGCGGCGTTTGCGTCGCGAACCCACACGACGCGGCCGGGATATATCCCCTTGGCCGTACCTATAGGGCTGTTCACCGGCTCGCTTGGCGAAAAGGCCGCCGCAGCCGGATTGTTCTGGGTTGCACAAACAGAACCCCAGATTATGACGACGGCTGCCGCAGTACAAGCGGCGGCCAACACGTACCGCGACCGGTGCGCCAGATGCTTGGCTCTACGGTATACTATCGTCGAGCCAACCAGACCGGCGACCCATACTACAAAGCCGCTGGCCAGCGGCGCAGCCACCCGCTGACAGGGGTATATCGCCCTACTTGGCTTGGGTACGACCCTGAGCAGGAACCATATCAGCGCAAGCAGCCCTGTTATAGGTAGCAGCACGGCAGGCCAAGCCCCGCCGCCGCGGCGCCAACTTGTCCCGACTGGTCGGGGTTCCTCGTGAAACTTTTTGCCCGTCTTAGGGCAGGTCTTTACAGCTTGCCTTTTCATCCTATGCCCTTTCAGAATCTTACATCGGCACAATTGTAAATTGACATTTGAAAATTGACAATTGAAAATTCATCTGATGCACAGCCCGCTCTTGCAGCACTGGCTATTCTGGTGTAAACTAAGTGGCGGATTGTCTGAATGCGTTCTCCTTTGCGATTTGGATTTTGCCCTGAATCCGGAGAGGTGTCGGAGTGGCTGATCGAGCCGGTTTCGAAAACCGGTGTCTGCCTTTGGCGGACCGCGGGTTCGAATCCCGCCCTCTCCGTTATGAACGAGGTGAATAACGGAAGGGAACAGCACAACTGCTTGTGCCGCGTCGGGATGAGAAGGGTTTGGCGATGTCCTTTGGACCGACAAACCCACGGCCCGAAGGGGAATCCCGCCCTCTCCGTTTGCCCGCCAGCACGACGCTAACTATCTGACTTTTCACCGGATCAAGGATTTCAGGAAACTAACGATGGCTGACTCAGACGCCTTCGTTGAGCCTGATCATGTTCCGGGCGATTTCTGCGACTCTGGTTCGAAGGATTTTTGGGGCTAGGACCTGCACCTGGTCGCCGTAGCCGAGTATCCACCAGGTTATTTCGCCCAGGCCGTCAACACGAAACTCTATAATAGCAGAGCCGTCCGGATTGCGGGCGGCCTTCTGCGTGCTGTGCCATTGTACCTCGGTCACATTCTCAGCTACTTTGGGCAGAAACCTGAGCTTAACGTCATAGATTCGGCCTTCCGGTATCATCGACCAGGCCCTGCCGAGGTAGTCTGCTAAATCGAATTTATCCCCGCCGAGAAAGCACTTGTCTGTCATTGTCAGGTCCCTGATCCGGCTGAGCTTAAAAGTGCGAACACTTTTATGCAGGTCGGAGAAACCCAGCACGTACCACGCCCGGCAGTTATAAAGCAAATGATAGGGACAAAGCTCAAGCTCGATAATTTTGCCATCGAAGAGAGAATGATAGCGAACACTCACCCTGCGTCTGTTGAGGATGGCTTTTTGCAGTTGCGCAAAGGTCTGGTCAAGCAGGTCCATGGGCGCCTGGGCGGCGGCCTTGGCGGAGATATTTCGCAAAGCGCTGTTGCAGTATTGCCTGATTTTGACAGGCAAGTTGTTCTCGATTTTCAAAGCAGCCAATAGCGCCGACCTTTTGAAGGGCAATTGGATTTGTTTGCTGGCCTCGTGGGCCAAAAGAAGCAGACTCAACGCCTCCTGCAGGTTCAAGTCCACTGGCGGCAGAAAAAACTCAGGGTCTATCGCATAGCCGCCTGCCTTGGCGTCATAACGATATGGTACGCCTATAGCCTGCAATTCGTTCAGGTCGCGGAAGATAGTCCGTCGGCTCGTTCCAAACATCTTCGACAAGTCGCCGACGGCGTAACTTTTTCCGGCTTGCAGTGTGGTCAATATCTGCATTACTCTGCTTATTCTGCTGGTTTTCATAACTGTGATTGTACGTCACCACGGCAGCGAAGTCAAAATGTTCAGTCTGCCCCGCACAATTGAAAATTCACAATTGGAAATTGACAATCGGGGCTGGCGACGGCCTAATCTAACAATCTTTGGAGTGAACCTGGCTCATGGAGTCCTAACCGATGGAGCAAGACGGCCAAAATATTGAGAATCAAAAACCTGCCCGCCCTACTTCTGGCGGGCCGACCCCGTGGGGTTTTTGGGCCACCATTGGATTTTCGCTGGTTATCGGTGTAATTTACATCTTAATCCAGACAATCGTGGTGGTCGCATTTATCGTGGCTGCGAAACTGCGGGACGCCAACTTCGATTTTGACAGGATTGTTGACAGCATAGAATCAAACGGTTTTTGCCTGGCGGTGGCAACTTGCGTATCTAATCCATTTGTAGTCGCCTTGACGCTGCTGTTCGCCAAGATTCGCAAGCAGATCACCGTTAGGCAATACTTATGTCTGCACCGGGTCGGGTGGAAAGAGCTCGGCAAATGGTCGCTGGTTGTTATGCTATTTGTGATATGTCACGATACTCTAATTTTCCTGCTGGGTCGGCCGATTGTGCCAGAGTTTATGCTCGCCGCGTACAAGACCGCGTATTCTGTACCTTTGCTCTTGCTGGCTTTGATGGTGATGGCGCCCGTGTCGGAGGAAGTATTTTTTCGCGGCTTCTTATTCAAAGGCATCGAGAGTTCAAAGCTGGGACCGCCCGGAGCAATAATCATAACCGCGCTAGCCTGGTCGGTTATGCACCTTCAATATAATATCTACGGCATAGCCGGGCTTTTTGTGGGTGGCCTGCTGCTGGGGTTTGCCCGGCTTAGAAGCAACTCCATCTATCCGCCTATCGTCATGCACGCGCTACAGAACCTAATTGCGACCATCGAGGTTGCAGTTGTCTTAAGGATGTCCGGCAGCGGTTGCTAACGCTCCGTTGAATGCTAATTGCGGTTGACTTCGCCGGGCCAGGCAGTTAGAATCCTGCGGCTTTTTAGAAACCCCGCGTGAGGGACCCCGCTTCGCGGGAACCCAAACACGGGGCTAAATATTTAGCCTGCGGTTTTACCGCAGGTTTGCGTTGCTTTTCGGTATTAACTTAATAGGAGGATAAGAACCGTGACCACACCGCTTGAGAAATGGATTGAGCAGCAGGCGGCACTTACCAAGCCGGATAGGATCCATTGGTGCGACGGCTCAGAACAGGAGGCGCATCGGCTCATCGAGATAGGCTTGAATCGGGAGAAAATTGAGCAGCACAACGTTTTCTACGAGCTCAGTCACAAAAATTGGCCCAATTCCTATCTGCACAGGAGTCACCCAACTGATGTCGCCCGAACCGAGCAATTGACTTTTGTATGCCAGGCTGACAAAGAGACGTCCGGCCCGAACAATAACTGGATGGAGCCAAAACAGGCGAAGGAAAAACTTGCCAAACTAACCGATGGCTGTATGCGCGGCAGAACTATGTATGTCCTGCCTTATATGATGGGACATCCTGATTCGCCTTATGCCAAGGCTTGTGTGCAGGTTACCGATGTCAGCTACGTAGCCGTCAGTATGAGAATAATGACCAGAATGGGACAAAAAGTCCTCGAAAAAATCGGGAAACGCGACGACTTTGTAAGAGGAATCCATTCCGTGGGCGATTTCGACGTGAACAGGCGTTTCATTATGCACTTTCCTGACGAAAATCTTGTCTGGAGCATAGGCTCAGGCTACGGCGGAAATGCCCTGTTGGGCAAGAAGTGCTTTTCTTTGAGAATCGCGTCCTGGCTGGGTTTCAAAGAAGGATGGCTTGCAGAGCACATGGTCATTATGGGCATCGAGGACCCGCAAGGTAATGTGCACTACATTGCCGCTGCTTTTCCAAGCGCCTGCGGCAAAACAAATCTGGCAATGCTCCAGTCAACACTGCCTGGCTATAAAGTATGGACGTTGGGCGATGATATTGCCTGGCTAAACATCGGGCCGGATGGCAGGTTGTATGCGATCAATCCGGAGGTTGGTCTTTTTGGGGTGGCGCCGGGGACATCTATGAAGACTAACCCCAATATGGTGCGGACGCTAAAAGCCGCCGGCTTCTATCCGACTCTCTTTACCAATGCAGCTCTCGATGTTGATGCGAATGAGCCGTGGTGGGAGGGAATGGATGGCCCGGTGCCTAAGAATATAGTTGACTGGCAGGGCAAATCCTGGAACAGCTCGCTGGACACCAAAGCGGCACATCCTAATTCCCGCTTTACTGTATCCATATATAATTCGCCCACGCTCTCGGAGGAATTCGACAATCCCAACGGTGTGCCAATCTCAGCGATACTTTTAGGGGGCAGGAGAACACAACTGATACCTCTGGTCACGGAGGCATTTGATTGGCAGCATGGCGTATTCCTGGGCGCGAGAACCGGCTCCGAGACTACCGCTGCCGCTGCCCATCAGGTAGGAGTGCTGCGAAGAGAGCCGATGGCCATGACTCCTTTTTGCGGCTACAATATGGGCGACTATTTCGGGCACTGGCTGAGCATCGGCAGGAAACTGACCCAGCCGCCGAAGATATTCTCAGTGAACTGGTTCAGGGTAGACGACGATGGCAGGTTCATCTGGCCCGGGTTCGGCGAAAATATCAGGGTCCTGAAATGGATAATAGACAGGGTAAATGGCCGAGTCGGCGCACAGCAGACGCCCGTCGGGCTAATTCCGCACATAAAAGATTTAGAACTTGAAGGGCTAAATATCGCTAAAGGAAACTTGGAGAAGCTGTTTGAAATTGACCCGCAGGCCTGGCAGGCGGAATTGCAGGATATAGAGACATTTTTTAGCCAATTTGGCCGGCACATGCCTTCAGAGATTTGGCAGGAATATGAGTCATTGGCTAACTCGGTTTGATTGCTAAAAAGGAGCATTTATGCAGTTAGGAAAAACTATGCAGCGGAGAAACCACATATTTTTGTCATTTGCTGCTATTATTTCTATCCTACTGATTACTCCAGGTGGGATTGTTAAAGCAAAATTGAATAGTGACCGAATTGAACGTTGGGGGATTTTGGAGTTGTCGCTGAATGGACCCTCTGGCGGTAATCCTTTTGTAGAGGTAAAGCTGAGCGGCGAATTTGAGCAAAACGGCCGCATCTTCAGCCCTGAGGGATTCTATGATGGAAACGGCATCTATCGCATACGCTTTATGCCGGACGCACCGGGCGAATGGACATACGTTACAAGAAGCAACCGCAGAGAACTCGATGGCAAAAAAGGAAAGTTTACCTGCGTAAAACTATCACAGAGCAATCATGGCCCTGTCGGCGTGTGCAAAACCTGGCACTTTGCCTACGCCGACGGCACACCTTATTTTCAAATCGGCACGACCTGCTACGCGTGGGTGCACCAGGGAAATGCCCTGGAGGAACAGACGCTTAAGACACTCCGGCATGCACCTTTTAACAAGATGCGGATGTGCGTCTTTCCGAAAGACTACGTCTACAACAGAAACGAGCCGGAGCACTACCCATTTGAGGGCAAACCGCTCAAAGACTGGGACTACGCCAGATTTAATCCTGAATTCTGGCGGCGCCTCGAGAAGCGTGTCGGCGATTTGCGGGATCTGGGCATCGAAGCGGACATTATCCTCTTTCATCCATACGACCGCTGGGGCTTTGCTGATATGGGGCTAAAAACGGATGAATTTTATCTGCGTTACATTGTCGCTCGGCTTGCTGCCTATCGCAACGTATGGTGGTCCTTTGCCAACGAATACGATTTGATGAAGTCCAAGACTATGGCCGATTGGGACCGCTTCTTTCAAATCGTACAGAAGTACGATCCATACCAGCATCTTCGCGGGATTCACAACTGCCGCGGTTTTTACGACCACTCCAAACCCTGGGTTACTCACGCCAGTATTCAAAGCTCGGACCTGGACAAAGGCAGGCAGTGGCGAGAAGAATACAAAAAGCCCGTTGTATTCGACGAATGCAAATACGAAGGCAACATCCCGCAGGGCTGGGGCAACATCACCGCCCAGGAGTTAACTCATCGATTCTGGCTGGGCACTATCAGCGGTTGTTATGTCGGACACGGCGAAACTTACAAACACCCAAAAGATATTCTATGGTGGTCAAAAGGCGGCCTGTTGCACGGGGACAGTCCAGCAAGGATAGCGTTTTTGAAAAAAGTCATGGAAGGCACGCCGTTTACCGATATGATACCGGCTGAGCTCTCCAGCGGTAACCACGTCCTTTCCAAAACTGGAGAAATTTATTTCGTCTATTTCACCAACACAACAAGAGTTACCTTAGAGCTTGCGGGGCCCGGTCCCTACAAGGTCGACCGTATTGACACATGGGATATGACTGTCACACCGATGGCAAGCACCGAGCCTGGCACGTTTAGCTTTACCTCACCTAAGGCCAACTACCTGCTCCGTCTATCGGTTTATGCCCTCGGCGAAAAACGCGAACACAAGGAAAAGGCTCCACAGGGTTCTGATTTTTGAAACCTGAATCTTCGGCAAGGAAACTGTATATGAAAAAGAAAACAATTCGCACGGGAATTATAGGTGCGGGATTTGCCGCAAGATTTCACTTTGAGTGCATCAACAGGGTCGCAGGCACCGATGTGGAGGTCGAAGGCGTCTACGCCATAGATACCGAGCAGGCAAAATGCTACGCCAAAGAGCGGGACATTCGCTGCTACGACAGTCTGGAGAAGCTCATCGACAAGGTCGACGTGATTCACGTCTGCACGCCGCCGGTTGTTCACGAGCAGATCGCAGTAGCGGCACTTAAAAAGGACAAGTTTGCCATCGTGGAAAAACCGCTCACCGGATACTTCGGCGACGGCTCAAAAGACTTTAACGGCGACACCTTCCCTAAACAGCAGGCTCTCGATCAGGCCCTATCGAGCGTCAAACGGATGCTGCAGGCCGAGAAAAAAAGCAAGGGCAAGATTCTTTACGCTGAGAACTGGGTTTATGCCCCTTCAATACAGAAGGAGCGAGAAATCATAGAGAAGACCGGCGCACAAATCCTCTGGCTGCACGGCGAGGAGGCGCATAGTGGTTCGCACGCAGCCACATACGGATTCTGGAAGTTCTCAGGCGGCGGCTCGATGATCGGTAAGGGCTGCCATCCGCTGACGGCGGCGCTTTATCTTAAGCGAGTGGAAGGGACCACGCGAAATGGCAAGCCGATCCGCCCCAAGGCCGTATCCGCACGCACGCATGCCCTGACCAGGCTAAAGACGTTCCAAGACAAAGGACATCTGCGGGCCGACTACCACGACATCGAAGATTTCTCCGTAATGCACGTTGTTTTTGACGACGGCACGATTGCGGATATATTCGCCTCCGATATTATCCTGGGCGGCGTCCACAACTGGCTTGAAATCGCCGCGAATAACCACCGGACTATCTGCCATATTAACCCAAGTGCGGCAATGCAGACATACAATCCGGTGCACGAATACTTCCAGGATGTCTATGTGGTGGAAAAGATCGGCACGAAACAGGGCTGGTCAAACCCGTCGCCGGACGAGGACTGGTTCACCGGCTATCCCCAGGAAATGGAGGCGTTCTACCGGACCATAGCCTACGGCGAGCCCTTTGAAAGCAGCAGCAACCTGGCGGCGGATTGCATCTCGACAATATACAGCGCGTACGTCTCGGCTGAAAAATTAGGAGCCGAAGTTGCCATCCCGCTCGTGAGGCCTGAAGCGTAGTTCGGTGCTCCTGTCCCAGGACACGAGCGACGAGCTACGAACAAGGAGTGCGCATGACGTTTCTTGGCCTGCACTATACAATCTGGATCATATTGGCGATATATTTTGCCGGAATGCTGCTTTTGGGCTGGTGGAGCAAGCATGGCATCCACAACCAGGAAGGCTATCTGCTCGGCAATCGACAGTTCGGCTGGCCAATGATGGTAATGCACGCCTTCGGCGCCGGCACTCATCCCGGCAACGTGGCGGGAGTGATAAGCGAGTCCGTCGTAAGCGGAGCATCCGGCATCTGGGTCTCCTGGATGTGGCTATTCGGGACCCCTTTTTACTGGATTATTGCGCCGATAGTTCGGCGGATGCGATGCCTGACGCTGGCGGATTTTTTCGAGCAGCGTTTTGGAAAGCCTGCCAGCGTGCTCTACATAATCGTGGCCTCTGTCGGAATGATCGTTTTCCTGGCAGGCGTCTTGCTTGCCACCACACGCACGGTACAGGGCATGATGGGCGTGACCGCAGGTCAGCAAAGTGAAGCCTGGTTCTTTGGCATTCTGCTGGTGATGACGGCGGTGTTCATAATCTACAGCTACTGGGGCGGGATAATCGCCGCGATCCGTACCGACATGATTCAGGGCCTGATGATTATCGCTCTATCGTTTATTGCTATTCCGGCGGCCCTTGGTTTGAAGGAAGTGGGTGGCCTGGCTGGTATGCGCGCCACATTGGCAGGACAAAACGCAGACTATTTAAGTTTGTTTGACCCAAAAGGCTTTAGCTTGCTGACAGTGCTTTTGTTGTCCGTAAACGCACCGTTGACGGCACTTGCTTTTCCACACCTAATCTCGGTGTGCGGGGCGGGCCGAACTGAATGGGAGGGACGAGTCGGATTCACGTACGGCAACATTCTTAAGCGGGTCTGCACAATCGGCTGGGCGGTGCTGGGATTATGCTGGCTGGTGTATCTGCTAAATTCTGGTTCGACGATACACAGAGACACCGCGTTCGGCGATTCAATTCGCCGGTTGCTGCCGCCTGTGCTTCAGGGCGTGATGCTTGCGTGTGTGATGGCGGCTGCCATGTCCTCCGGCGATGCGGTCCAGGTCACCGTGGCAGGACTGTTCTCTCAGAATTTCTATCGCGCGTACCTTGATCCCGAGGCCGACCAGAAACGGCTGGTACACGTAACCCGCATAGTGGGAGTTGTCGTGGCGCTTTTGTCGCTTGTGGGCGCAATCCTAATGCGCAGCAACCTGGTCAGGGCAATCCTCGACTATTTCAATATCCTCAGCCTCGTGGGCATTTCTGCTGCAATGGGAATTCTCTGGCGGCGAATGAATACAACCGGCATGTTTTGCAGCACAATCCTGGCTGTGGCCAGCTTCATCATGACCCGATACGTGCTCGACTGCTCTCGCGACATCACCATTGGCGTGCCGATGATTGCGGGTGTTGCCGCCGGCATGGTCGGTAGTTTCCTGACCAAACCGCCAAAACCGGAGACGATTGAAGCATTCTTCAAGAAGATTTATGTCCCCATCGGCCAGGAAGCCAGACTCGATTTGCCTCTTGATGAAGCTGTGCCCCAATCCAGGCGATGGCTTACGGCCGGCGGGCTTTTTATCGTCAAGCCGTCACGCCAGTCCTGGATCGGTTTCGCCGTCACACTGGGAATCTGTCTTGGCTGTGTCTTAGCGATGGTGGCAATACTACATCTGTAAGTCGATCCGGCGTGCGCGATAGATAAAGGCATAAGCATGGTAAATAGGATTGGCCTTGTCGGCGTTGGGCTTGTCGGGACGGCAATTGCCGAGCGTTTGTTTGCCAAGGGCTTCAATGTTGTCGGCTTCGATGTCGATTCAGCAAAACGCGAGCACCTGGCGCAATTGGGCGGCAATGCTGTTGGCAGCCCTGCAGAAGTTGCCCAGCAAGCTAACAGGATTGTCCTTTCGTTGCCGGATACACAGATCGTCCGAGAGGTTGTAGAAGGTCCAGACGGACTTCTGCAAGCAAAAACGCCGCCAAGCTATATCGTTGATACAACGACCGGTGATCCGGATGAAACGGTAGCGCTGGCGCTGCGCCTTGCGGACCGGGGAGTTTATTTCCTGGACGCCGCCATCTCCGGTTCCAGCCGGCAGATAAGGAACCGTCGGGCAGTCTTTATAGTCGGCGGTGACAGAACGGCGTTTGAGGCGTGCGCTGATATTTTCGAGGCGATTACAGAAAAGGTATTTTATCTGGGCCCATCCGGCAGTGGCTCCAAGGCAAAGCTGGCGAGCAACCTTATCCTTGGATTGAACCGCCTGGCTCTGGCTGAAGGACTCGTCTTTGCCGGCAAACTGGGTCTCGATCTGCAGACCTTTCTGGAGCTTCTCAAAGTCACGCCTGCCTATTCTGCTGCCATGGACAGCAAGGGCAAAAAAATGCTCAGCCGTGATTTCACGCCGGAGGCCAGAATTCGCCAGCACTACAAAGACGTGTCACTCATCCTGAAATATGCGGAAAAAGCCAGCCAGGAGCTGCCATTGTCGAGGGTGCACCTGGATATATTAGAAAACGCGATGGCGGCAGGCGACGGAGAAATGGATAACTCGGCGATTATCCGCGAGACCGAACGGAGACGCAAGTTATAGCGTTGCATAAATGAAAGGAACAAAGACAAAATGGAGTTTTCCCCTTCGGTATATGAGCACGCGGCCAGAGTGATTGATAAAAATCCCTGGGAGGTGTCACGAAGCCCGCAGCTTCTGGCTCAAGGTAACATAGAAGCGTTTCGCCTGTACAAGCATCGCCCTGTAGTGGTCGGCATAGACATTTATAATCTGGAGGCTGAGGCATACGGCGCGCCTGTTGAAAGACCCAGCGGCAATGGAATCCCTGCCATTTCCAGGCACACCTATTCTACGCTGGAGGAATTACTGGAGCTAAAGCCGCTCAACCCGAAAAAAGATGGCCGAATTCCGATGGTTATACAGGCCGCTAAGCAGGTCGCCGGGCAATGTCCTGACGCCGATGTGAGAATACCCTTGGGCGGCCCTTTTTCGATAGCGGCCAATTTAATGGGATTTGAGGCCCTGCTTTGTCAGGTTATAGCCAGGCCGAATGCGGTTACAGAAACTCTGCTGCATTTGGTGACCGGCCAAGTCCGGTTTGCCCAGGAAGTTGTCGACAATGGTCTGGATATAGCGTTTTTTGAATCAGCGGCGACACCGCCTTTGTTGTCGCCTGGCCAGTTCAGGGACGTTGAGCTGCCGGCTCTGAAAGAAATAATGGAAAAGACCGCTGAAGTTGTCGGTCACCCCGTGCCCTGCATCATTGGCGGCAATACGGCCCCAATTCTTGAAGCGATGCTGGAAACGGGAACCGGGTACGTTTGCTGCCCGGCGGAAACCGACCAGCGAGTGTTTATGGAAAAAATCAGAGCGCATCCTGATGTGATGGTTAGAATCAATATGGACCCCCGGCCAATGACTGCCGGGAATATCCAGGCCGTCCGAGACGAAGTTGACAGAGTCCTGGCACTGGCTGAAAACAGAAAAAAAGTCTGCCTGGGAACGGGATGTCTGCCGTACGAAACAGACCCGGAAATCGTAATCAAAACACGAGAGTATATTTTGTCGAAGACCACGTAAGAATATTCCAGAGGGGAGACAGAGGTATGGCTGAGAACCGCATTGAAAAAGAATGCCAACTGATATTGGCTGCCCGGCAGAAAGGTAAAGCAGCGCTTTTCAGGACTTATCTCAAGTTGTCAGGGCCCGGCTGGCTCCAGAGCGGCATAACCATCGGCGGGGCGTCATTCTCATCGAGTCTATACCTGGGCATATTATCCGGCTTTACTTTTTTATGGCTGCAGCCCCTGTACATGATTCTGGGTATCGTCATGCTTTCGGCAATCGCCTATGTAACTCTTTCCACTGGAAAGCCTCCGCTGAGAACCATAAATTCGCACGTCAATCCGGTGCTTGGATGGGGCTGGCTGTTTGCAACTATGGCCGCTAACCTCGTTTGGTCTCTGCCGCAGTTTACTCTGGCAACTCGTGCAATTCAGCAAAATCTTTTGCCCAACCTGGTCGGGCCGCAGGTTTTGCCGGACCCCTGGGGCAGGATACTGGTTGTCTGCTTCCTTCTTGCAGTCTGCATCACTGTGACGATGTTCTACGGCGCCGGCATCCGGGGCGTCAGAATCTTCGAGGTAATCATAAAGGCAATTGTCAGCATGATCCTTTTGTGTTTCTTTGCCGTGATCCTGAAGCTGGCTTTCAAGGAGGGCGGCATGAACTGGGGCAAGGTCCTGGCAGGACTAATACCCGACCCGCGGTTCTTTTTTAGACCCGCAGAAGGACTTGCCCCCTATCTTGCGGCCGTTGCCGAGAATTGTCGCCAGTTCTGGGTAAATCTGATCGTCAGCCAGCAGAGTGCCACCATGATAGCTGCAATGGCTGCAACGGTGGGCGTCAATATGACGTTTCTATTTCCATACTCGATGCTGCGGCGGGGCTGGAACAAGGACTTCCGAGGCCTGGGAATCTTCGACCTTTCGACAGGTCTATTCATACCGTTTGTTCTTGCAACCGGCTTTGTCGTCATGGCGTCGGCTTCGCGATTCTACACCGTGCCTGAGCCGGGTTTCGTGCCCGACAAGCAGGGCGGAACGGCAACTGTCAAGCCTGCCGACAATCTTGTCGGGCCGTACAAGGCGCTGCTTAAGCGGCGGCTGGCGTTCGAAATAGGCAGCCAGGCGGTAGCCAAACTTTCAGCCGAGCAGTTACAGCAACGTACCGAGGCCCTGCCATACGCCGACAAGAAAATGGCGGCAATGCTTGTCAAGCGAGATAACATTAACCTGGCGGAGACATTGACGCCTCTTACGGGTAAAGTAGTTGCACAATATCTCTTCGGCCTCGGCGTGATGGGACTGGGCATAAGCGCCGCTACGATGCTAATGACCATCAACGGGCTTTGCCTGTGCGAGCTGCTGGGTAGGCCACCAACGGGCTGGCCTCAGCGCATCGGCGCCCTGATCGTCTCGGTCGGTGCTTTGGGCGCCATCTTCTGGGAGCAGCCGGCGCCCTGGCTGGCAATGCCGACCTCGGCTTTCTGCTCCATACTGCTGCCGATTGCATACTTTACCTTTTTCATCCTTATGAACCAAAAAAGCACCCTCGGCGACAGTATGCCGCGAGGCGCCAGACGCATTATCTGGAATGTCCTTATGGCTCTGGCAACCACCGTGGCAACATTTATCAGTATGTGGAGTCTGTGGACCTGGATGAAAACCTGGAGCATCGCGATAATAGCTGCCTTTGTAGGGTTTGTGTTGGTTGTACACTTTGCTCGCAAAAGTAAGGCTGCCGCATGACTGATGAGCAATGGGAAAGGCTGCTGGCTGTTATAAACGGCGAGCTGATCGAGCCGCTGCCGGTCGGCTTTATTATCGACAGCCCCTGGCTTGCAGGCTGGGCAGGCGTCTCAATGATGGACTACTTCGCCGGCGAGCAACTGTGGTTCGAGGCCAACCTTAAAGCCGTCCGTCAATTCCCGGATGTGATGTTTCTGCCCGGCTTTTGGGCTGAATTCGGTATGTGTACCGAGCCGTCCGCTTTCGGCTGCAGATGCCGGTGGGGAGAGAACGAATTTCCCTTCGCAGAAAAGGTCATCAGCGATATAAGAACCCTGCCATGTGATGGCAGGGTTAAGCGGTTAACCCCCCCATCACTATGGGGGGGTTCACTTTCACTTGGCACGCCCGATCCGAGAACGGACGGATTGCCGCCCTTTGTCCTGAAGCGTCTGCGGCATTATCAAGAGAAAATCGAGCAGGAAGGTCACGCCATCAAGTTCGCTGTCTCGCGTGGGCCGTTAAACGTGGCCACCTTCGTAGCAGACAGCACAGAATTCCTTATGGCCATTCGAACCAATCCGGACGAGGCCCACGTGCTGCTTGACATCGTGACGGATTTTATTGTTGACTGGCTAAAACTTCAGGCACAAAGCTTTGCCTCGATCGATGGCATACTTATTCTCGATGACATCGTGGGTTTTCTGGGAGAAAATGATTTCAACGAGATGGCGATGCCCTACCTATCGCGGATATTCCAATCGCTCGATGTGAGCGTGAGATTCTTCCACAATGATGCCGCCGGCTTGGTGTGCGCACCATATCTTTCGCAAATCGGCGTCAACCTGTTCAACTTCAGCTACCAACACACGCTCACAGAGATGAAGAAACTTACAAAGAATACCGTTACCCTGCTTGGCAACATCCCCACTCGCGATGTGCTCGCAGCAGGCACACCTGATGATGTGCGAGCCAGCGTAAAAGCGGCGCTCGATTCCGTGCCCGACAAATGCCGGATTATCCTATCCTGCGGCGGCGGTATGCCGCCCGGCGTGCCAACAGAGAATATTGAAGCGTTCCTATCGGCGGTTAAATGAAACCCCGCAATCCGAGTAATGGATATCAGGAAATCAGGTAACCAGGGTGCAGTATATCAGCAGACCAGGGTGTCAGGTCGCAGGGCATCAGGGTAACAGGCAATCAGGCAACTGATAACCTGATAGCCTGATAACCACTTCCTGATAACCTGATAACCGGATAACCACTACCTGATATCCTGATACTCTAATACCCACACCCTGATGATCTGATACCCTGATATCCGGCATTCCCTTCCGACAGTGGCGGTCATGTGGTTCGGCCTGATCATTTCTTCATAACAAATCTGTAGGGCATGTTTTCACAGACCTTCTTTATTAGCTTCTGGACCTGTTCAGCCTGCTGGGGCGACAAAGCATGTCCTGCGACTCCACCTAAGACGCCACCTATGACTCCGCCCGCTACCCTGTCCCTCGTGTCACCCCCAGCTACGGTGGCACCTACGGCGGCACCGGCGGCAGCGCCAACTATGGTCGAGAGGGTTTTACCGGTGCTGCCGAACCCGCTGCCCAGCCACAAGATACTGCCATCCTCGACGTCCACCATCTTAGCCGTCATGTTCATCTCTTCTTTGTAGGTCGGTATACTGATAAGGACCACCGCCGGTACGTTCAGAACCTTTCCGGCTTTAGCCGCCCCCTCGTCACTGGTTATATTCGAGGCCTGAAATTCTTGTTCTTTGAGCAATGCCTGCACTTTGGCTCGCTCCACAACCGTATAGCCTCGCTTCACCAACTCCATCGCAAAAAAGTCGCCAATCTGGTTCTTGGCTGCGTCACCAGCGACGGCGCCGGAGACCTCAACAATGGCCACCTTATTCAACTGGCCGAAATCATAGCCGGCTCTGGTGTAACTTTCACCTTTGCCTGTCGCGCAGCCGGCGACAACCAAAGCCGACAACAAGGTGCACACACATACGGTCTTCATAGCTTGTACCTCCCAGAAAAAAAACCATTAAACAAAACAACAGGAAATTGAATCTGTACATGATTCTCGCAGGACTGTCAATGGTTTTTTGCCCTTTTTTCGCCAGATGCACCACACCGAGGAATGGCCAGCAACCTCCGTATGTTGGCAAATTTCGGCCATCGCCGTACCGGCGACGGCTAAACGTCAAGTAACACACCGAGAAATAATAAAAGGCTAAGGGTAATCCGTTTACTCTTAGCCTTTCCTATATATTTATCCGCCCGCCAGGAGCGGGAGGCAGCTTTGCCATCTGCGATGGTCATCTACGCAGGGTTGTATATGAGTGGAAACAGCATATTTAATCCGCATGACGCTATCTCCGTACACGGCCCAAAAATTCCTACCACGCAGGATTATCGGTCAAAAACCAGGCCGGATTCAGAACTTCCTAACAATCGCCGCACTTTTTTGACCAGCATCCGCAGTACAGATATAGTATTATGGGATTATGTCCTTGACAGAAATCGGTACGCGTGGTAAAATCGTCAGTAATCGAGAAGAAACGGCTGTCAGAAACACAAAAGTCTTCGGGAAGAGGCTGTGATACGTAATAAGGTTTGCCAGACCACTTTAGGAGGGCAGGAAAACCAGAACAGACCCAATCTGTCAGAAAAATACCCTAAGAATAGTTGTCGGAAATGCAGAATCAGCAGAACACTGCGCTAAAATTGCGCGTCCAACAAGAACGAGGGCAGAAAGGCTGACCGTAACTATGAGCAGGCGAAAAGGTTTTATCCGCCAGACGTATGGCGGATTTACGCTAATAGAGCTCTTGGTGGTCATTGCTATTATTGCGCTATTGATGTCCATACTTATGCCGGCGATGCAGCGGGTAAGAAAACAGGCAAAGACCACTATTTGCCAGACGAGAGTAAAAGAATGGGCACTGTACTTTTCGCTGTACACGGAAGACTATGACGGCCGCTTCCAGGCAGGTGTCGGATCTGGCCACACATACCATTGGTTCAACGCGCTACGGTCATACTACCGTAATGACCACGAATTCTGCTGCTGTCCGACAGCTACCCAACCGCTGCTTGATGTGAACGGCAACGTCACAGGTAGATTCAACACATTTGCAGCCTGGGGCAAATTTACCGGCGAAGGTTACGCCCCCGAAGGTGATTGGGGCAGCTATGGAATAAACGGCTGGGTAGAAAACCCCCCGTCGAGCTATACGACAGTTTATGAAAATTTTGAGACGGTAAATAACTGGCGGACTGCGAATGTTAAGGGCGCAGGTTATGTGCCGCTGTTTTTTGACGCCCTGCGATTCAA
>CAZMLE010000051.1:0-26701 GCA_964567045.1 uncultured Pirellulales bacterium
GCGAATTTTTCCTGCCTCAGATTTCGGTCAGCGCTTCAAAGATAATTATCGCAGATACAACCTCCGTTGACCAGCAGCAGGATAAACTCTCCGACACCAGTTACGATGCGCAGATTCAAGATGTGCGGTTCAAGATGTACGACCGGACATATTTTTACTGGCCGTCGGTGCGCGGCAGTCTACTGCGGCCCGATGTGCCGCTTAAGAGTGTGCATGCCGGCCACGATAGTACCTTTGGCACTTCGGTCGAGACGCAATGGTATCTGGCCCGGCTGCTTGGATTGCAGGAACCAAATGGCACCGAAAGCACTCTGGGAGTTGATTACTACGACAAACGCGGTCTGGGCAGCGGCATAGAGATCGATTACGTAAGAGAAAACTATTTCGGCAGGCTTTTGGGCTACATAATCGACGACCACGGAGAAGATAGGCTCGGCAGAATCGACAGCCGCAGGAACCTTGAGCCACCGCACGAGCTTCGCGGGCGATTTAAGTTCCAGCATAGGCAATTTCTGCCTTACAACTGGCAGCTCACGACCGAGGCCGGCTACACTTCCGACAAGAACTTTTTAGAGCAGTATTATCGCGGCGAATTTAACGCCGACAAAGAGCAGGAAACGATTGTCCACGCCAAGCGTCTTGAGGACAACTGGGCGTTGTCTTTGCTGGGCAAATGGCGGCTAAACGACTTCGCTGATACGCTGGAAGAATTGCCCAGCGCCGAGTTTCACTGGACGGGTCAGTCGCTTTGGGATGACAAGCTGACGCTGTATAGTGACAACCAGGTGAGCCGATTCCGTCAGCGTCTGGATTCCGATGGTTCGTCGCCCGTTCTGCAGGATTTTTTTACGTTCGCCTCCACCAGAAATGAGCTGGATATGCCGATGGCCGTTGGCCAATCAAAGGTCGTGCCTTTTGTGGCGGGCACGTTAGGGTATGAGGATGGCAGCGGCTTCCGGACGGAAATTGACGGCGACCCGGCAAGCAGAGAAGACGAAGTCTGGCTCGCCGAGGCCGGCGTGCGAGTGTCAACGCCCGCCTATTGGAGGGTTTATCCGGATGTCGAGTCGCAGCTATGGGATTTGAATAGGTTGCGGCACGTCATACAGCCTCGGCTGACGGCGGTTGCTTACACCCAGAGCGACGCGGTGGCAGAGCAGCGCGACGCCTTGAATGTGGGTGTCTCTCAGCGGTTGCAGACCAAGCGAGGCCCGGTAGATAAGCTGCGGACAGTCGACTGGATGCGCCTGGACGTGGACTTCACGTGGGTAAATGATTCGGGCGACACATCGGCAGGACCAGACCGCTTCATCTGGAATAGACCGTACATACCGCTGGCCAATACCTACGGCAGGAGATTTGGTCAGGTCTTGCTGCCGCCGCAAGATAGGCGCAGCAGCAACATATTCGGACCCACGCGAAATTACATCGGTGCAGACTACCTCTGGCAGTTGAGCGATACCACCGCTGTATTGAGCGATTTGAATTTCGATATGCAGAGCGGCGTAGTTCAGCAATTTGATATCGGTTTTTCGCGCCGCTGTTGGCCTAACTTGAGTTATTATATAGGAAGTAGGTACTTGAAGCGTTTTGACAACGGCCTTGGTCAAAAGGGGTCGAACGCCCTTACTTTTGCCGCGACGTATGAGCTTGACCCGCGGTATACTCTGGTCTTTTCGCAGCAGATGGATCTTGACTACGGCCTGAATATACGAAGTGATATAACGGTGATAAGGCGTTATCACCGGCTGTATTTCGCGCTGACCTACAGTGCCGATGAATCGCTGAACCAGCACGCGGTGGTATTCAGCATCTGGCCGCAGGGCGTGCCGGAGATGGCGATCGGGCCCAGCAGATATATGGCCCTTGGAACAACGAACTAAAAACTCAAAACTAAAAAGGAGAATTCCATGGCATTGGTCAATACCAAGAAAATGTTTGAGATGGCCTACAAAAACGGCTATGCAGTTGGTGCATTCAATGTGAACAATATGGAGATTACCCAGGGCATTATTGCCGCCATCGCCGAGGAGAAGGCGCCGCTCATTCTGCAGGTCTCCAGAGGCGCACGCGAGTATGCCAGCATCAGCTACCTCAAGGCAATTATCAACGTGGCCGTCGAGGAAAACCCGGACATCCCCATCGCCATAAATCTGGACCACGGCGACAACTTTGAGACCTGCAAACAGTTTGTCGATGACGGCTTTACCTCCGTTATGATTGACACGTCAAAGCTGCCGCTCGAGGAAAACATCGCGATAACCAAGAAGGTTGTCGAGTACGCCCATGCCAGAGACGTCTGCGTTGAAGCCGAACTGGGCCAACTGGGTGGAATCGAAGAAGACGTAGTCGGAGTCGATGATGTAAGAAAGCACCTTGCTGACCCCAGTCAGGCGGCGGAGTTTGTGGAAAAGAGCGGCTGCGATTCGCTGGCGGTGGCTTGTGGAACCAGCCACGGCGCTTACAAGTTCAAGACTGAGCCTAAGTTGGCTTTCGACGTTATACAGGAGATAGCAGAGAGGCTGCCCGGGTTTCCGCTGGTGATGCACGGCTCAAGCAGTGTGTTGAAGGAGTTTGTCGACCTTATAAACAAGTACGGCGGCAACCTGCCAAATGCCATGGGTGTGCCAGAAGAGTCTGTTAGCAAGGCCGCAAAGATGGCAGTCTGCAAGGTTAATATAGATACGGATTTGCGGCTGGCACTGACGGCTAAAATCAGGCAGGTTTTCGCCGAAAAGCCGGGCGAATTCGACCCGCGCAAATATCTTGGTCCGGGCAGAGACGCCATCACAGCAATGGTTAAACATAAACTGCACGTCTTAGGCTGTGCCGGCAAAGCAGCCGAGTGCACATAGAATTGCCGATTTACAATTTTCAATTGAAAATCATGAGGAGGTAGCGCTTTGCTGTTGGAGAAATCGAAAAAAAGGTGTTTCGTAGCGAAAAATGCAAGTGATAGGACGCGCCCTGTAAGTGCCAGATCCGCCTGGTTGCTGGCGATATCGTGCTTTTGTGCGTTAGTGCTGCTATGCTGGTCCGCCGGTTACGGCCTTTCGGCTCGACCGGCGCCGCGCGAAGTTGCGAAGTCCAAATTAAGTGAACCCAGCGCTGCGGGAGCTGCGGCGACGGCATCGGCTCAATCCGGCGCAGTCAAAACGGTCTGCGAACTGATCTATCACAGCAAATTTGACGCCGCTGCGGAGCAGATAGAGCAATCCGACAGGACAACATATCCGCAGCTTGGCCGGTTGGCCGAGATCATCCAAGAATATAAGGACACAAGTAAACAACGTCAGTCTGCTCGCGAAGCTGCGTATCAGGAGCAATTGGCTGAACTGCAAAAACGCCGGGCACAAGGCAAGACAAGTGACGTGAACGATACGAACGATGTCAACGACGTAAACGATACTGTTAGCGTGCTCTTGGTTATCGCCAAAGCCAGTGAATTCGCAAACCAGGTTCAGAGAGAGCACCTGTTTTCGGACGCATTTGTAAAGCAAACCATCCAGAAGGCAATAGATAATGCTGCTGATTTTGAATTGCGGGGCAAATGGCTTGACGCGTACATAAATTGCTATACCTGGCTCAAGGCCATCGATCCGAATAACAAGGCCTACTCGGATTATGGCGAGCAACTGCTGGATAAGGCCACTATTGTGGTTTCCCTTCAGGATAGTCCCTGCGAGAGCCGCGAGGAGCGGTACAAAGGCGTGGAAAAGGAGATGTTCGTCTGGGCAATTGAAGTTCTCAGCGGCCACTACGTCAGAAGGACTATCGATTATAGCCACATGGCAAAGCAAGCCGTCAGACAGTGCAAATTGTTGGCGGAAGTGATGCCGACCGCCTTTCCGCCAAAGGTTAAGAGCCGGAGCTCCGAAAGCTCGTTTTCACCGCCCGATGCCAATCAGCTAACTGCCTGGTCCGCGGGGCTGGCGGCGATATCGGACCAGATCGAGCAGTCGCCTACCGGGCTAAAAAAAGATGATCTCACAGATGTTTTTGAAAAGGTCCTGGCACTTAATAAAGCGACTTTGGAATTTTCTCAGTCTGCACTTGTCGCGCAGTTTACAGAGGCGGCATTGTCTGCACTCGATCCTTACACGGTCATGGTTTGGCCCAGGCAGGTGCAGGAGTTCGAAAAGAGTATGACCAACGAGTTTACCGGTATCGGGATAGAAATCTCCAAACCCAAGGGACTATTGACCGTGGCAAGCCTGCTGCAGGATACGCCGGCGTACAAAGCGGGTCTGGATGCCGGCGACGTAATCGTAGCGGTGGACGGAGTCCAAACAAAGGATATGACTCTGCTCTGTGCAGTTCGCAAGATTACTGGTCCTGCCGACACCAAGGTTACACTTACGATAAAACGTCCGGGGCAAGATAAAGCCAGAGACATTATTATAACCAGAGGCAAGATAACCGTTCCTACGCTTCGAGGCTGGAACCGGACCGAGACAGGCAAATGGCTTTATATGATTGACGAGCCAAACAGAATCGGCTACGTCCGCGTTACGGGCTTTTCCTCAGAAACTGCTTCCGAGCTTGAACAAGTGCTCAAAGACCTGGAATCGCAGGGCCTGAAGGCCCTAATTCTCGATCTGCGATTTAATACAGGCGGCCTGCTTAACAGCGCGATCGACGTGTCAGACAAATTTCTAAAAGAGGGAACGATAGTCACCACCCGCTCGCCATACGCAGGGGTATTGACCTATGCAAAGGCGCACGAAAAAGGTACGCACCCGGACTACCCGCTGGTCATACTCATAAATTACAGCTCCGCCAGCGCTTCAGAGATAGTGGCAGGAGCGTTGGCAGACGAGGCGCATAACCGGGCGGTTCTGGTGGGCGACAGGACCCACGGCAAAGGCAGCGTGCAGGGAATAACACACTATCCCCGCGGAGCTGCGCAGCTAAAATACACAATGGCACATTATCATCTGCCTTCCGACCAGAGAGTTAAGAGCCGCGAAGAAACGGAAAAGCAAGGCAAAAAGGACTGGGGCATCGGGCCGGACGTTGAAATCGAATTAACAAGCGACGAGCTCAAGAAGATGCTCGACATCCAGCGGGAAAACGACGTGCTGGTTCAAGCCGGCCGCGACCCAAATAGCGCCTCCCTGAATAGGCATTCAGCACAAGAAACCGTGGCGGCCGACCCACAACTGGTGGTCGGGATGCTGATTATCAAAACCAAGCTGATTGAGGCTCAGGCTCGCCCATCAAGCGCAAAGGCCCTCTGATTTTGCAGGTGTATCGCTTTGGCAAATGCACAAGATTCAGACAGATTCGAACGGCAAAGACAGGAAAAACTTGCGCAGATTAGGCAGTTGGGCTTCGATCCCTACGGCCAGAGATACGAAGGAGCCGAGCCGGCTGCAAATATCAAGCTCAGATTCAAGGAAAATGACGACACTCAACGGGCAAAATGTGCCGGCAGAATTGTTCTGCTGCGAGACATCGGAAAGCTGATTTTTATTACTCTGCGAGACTCCAGCGGCACTATCCAGGTGGGCGCCAGTACGACTCTGCTCCCGCGCGACGCCTCAGACTGGCAACTGGCCAAATTGCTTGAGCTGGGCGATGTAATCGGGGCGTCCGGCCGATTGGGAAAAACCAAAACGGGCGAAATTACCGTATGGGCTGAAAGTCTTACGCTTCTGGCTAAGTGCCTGGCGCAGCCACCTGAAAAGTTTCACGGCCTGGCAGATATCGACCTGCGCTATCGCCAAAGGTTCGTGGAACTCTGGGCTAACCCCGAAGTTATGGAGCGCTTCAAAAAACGCAGCGCTATCATTGCTACGATTCGCGAATTTTTGCAGGGACGAGGCTTCTTAGAGGTCGAGACGCCAATGATGCAGCAGCAGCCGGGCGGAGCGGCGGCAAAGCCATTCGTCACCCATCACAATACCCTGGATTTGGACCTATTTTTGCGGATTGCTCCGGAGCTGTTTCTAAAAAGACTGCTGGTCGGCGGGATGGAAAAGGTCTTCGAAATAAATCGGAACTTCCGCAACGAGGGACTAAGCAGATATCACAACCCGGAATTTACCATGCTCGAATTGTACCAGGCATACGCTGATTACAATGTGATGATGGATTTGACCGAGGAGCTTATCTGCCTGCTGGTCGAAAAATACTGCCCAAGCGATCAGATAGAATTCGGTGACATGAAGGTGGATTTTAGCCGACCCTGGCGGCGGGTTCGATATGCCCAGCTCCTGAAAGAACACAGCGGCTGTGCGATTGATGACACCGGCGCTCTGCGAAAAAAGGCCGCCCAGCTTGACATAGATGAAGCGGGTATGGATGACGTAGTAGTTATCGACGCACTATTCAAAGCCATCGTTGAGGACAAACTCGTTGCCCCGACTTTCGTGATTGATTATCCGGCGGCGCTGTGCCCCCTGACCAGGCAAAAAAAAGACGACCCAAAATATGCTGAGCGGTTTGAGCTATATATCGCCCAAATGGAGCTGGCTAATGCGTACACCGAGCTAAACGACCCTGCCCAGCAATACGAGAACTTCCTCATCCAGCTTCGCGGGCAGGAAGACTCAATGGCCAGGATGGACAGAGATTTTATAACAGCGCTGAAATACGGTATGCCGCCCGCCGGAGGGCTGGGCATCGGCATCGACCGATTGGTCATGGTCTTAACCGGCGCCCTGAGTATCCGTGACGTCATACTGTTCCCACTTCTAAGGCCTGTACAAGAACCCCCAGTTAAAACTGGGGGCTAAATACTAACGACTCCGATGCTGAAACTATTTTTTTGGTTGCGATACCTGCGCAAGAAAAGAATCGTATTCTTGAGTATTGCCGCAGTTGCCTTATCAACGGCGCTATTGATAGTTGTCGCCAGTCTATTCAACGGTTTTATTGATGCGTTTGAGCAAGCCGCCGTTGACACTATCGGCGATGTTGTTCTGGCGGCACCCACAAGATTCGCAAAATATCCGCTGCTGATTGAACGCCTGGAGCAGATAAGCGCCGTAAGCGCAGCAACGCCAACTCTATCGGCGCCGGGCCTGATACATCTGGGTAAAGGCAACGTGCGAGTCGTAGAAATCTGGGGGATCGAGCCGGCTTCAAGAGCAAGAGTTACAAGTTACAAACAATCGCTATTGAAGCAAAAAAACTCGCCCCGCGAACCGCGTTTTGAAATTGCCGGCTCTTCAGAAAAAACCCAAGGTTTTGTCGGAATCGGTGTGTTGACCGAACCTGACGAGGTGACCGATGAATACAACCTTGATGTGGTTGAGAGCATGATCGGCAAAGATGTAATTCTTACTACGGGCACAGTGACCGACGCTAATGCCGGTTACGACACTGCTGGAGTACCTTCGATAGCCAGAAGGGTCCTTCTATTTACTATTACAGATGTCATTTTCACGGGTGTCTACGACCTTGACAAGAGTCTGGTATACCTGCCCATAGAAAAATTGCAGAAGGAATTGCATCCGGACGAAGACAGCCAGATGGCCGACCGAATTCAGATCAAACTCAGAGACCACGTCGACGCCGATACAGCCCTGGCAGAGATTCGCGGCCTATGGCAGGTCTTCGCTGCCGAGCAGCTCGGCTGGGGCCCATACATGATAGCCCAGACCAAGATCGCCACCGCCCAACAAATGCAGAGCCAGTACGTTGCTGAGCTATACAAACAGATGGGACTGCTGCTGGTGATATTTGGCGTAGTAAGTTTCAGCGTCGTGGTGCTGATATTCTGCATATTCTATATGATCGCAAGGCTTAAGCAGAGAGACGTCGCCATAATGAAAAGTTGCGGCGCGGCAAGCAGTTCGGTGGCTTTGATTTTCGTGGGCTTCGGCTCTTGCGTAGGAATAATGGGGTCAGGCTTTGGCGCCGCACTGGGATATCTGATTACCAAAAACATAAATGCAATCGAGAGCTGGATAAGGGTACTGTTTGGACTCAAGTTGTGGAAAAGCAGCGTGTATATGTTCAGCAAAATCCCCAGTGAGGTTGACTGGGCGTCGGCTTTGCCCATTATGTTCTTCGCCGTCGTTGCTGCGACTATCGGGACATTGATTCCTGCGATAGTCGCCGCCAGAACCAGGCCGGTGGAAATCCTGCGATATGAATAACGAATGTTGAATGTCGAATAGTGAATTTCGAAATTCGGTATTCCGGGTTCAATATTCGTAATTCTCGGTTGTCGAGTATGTACAAGATTCTTCTTGCAGCAAGGTATTTAGTAAAGCGGCATATCACATATTTTGCCGTGCTGGCGGTAGCTCTCTGTGTCTTTATTGTGGTGGTGGTGATGACTGTAATGACGGGTTTAGTGGGCGGTTTCAAGCAGAAGAATTACAGTTTTACAGGCGACTGCGTTGTTGGCACCGAATCACTGGTGGGCTTTGCATATTATGAAGACTTCAGCAATATCCTGGAAAAGGCTGATTTTGTGCAGGGCATTTCACCGGTAATAAAAAGCTTTGCGCTGGTAACTCCCGCCGGAATAGAGCGAAACTATGCCCTTGAGATTATGGGCGTTGATCCGGTCAGACATAGCAAAGCTACTGATTTTGGCAATAGTCTGTACCATAGTAAAGACAATGTGTCCGAGGCATTTAAGCCGGCTTATGACCCGAATCTTCCCGGCTGTATATTGGGGATCGACCTGCGGTTGGAACGTGATGCCAGAGGCAGGTACTCCTATGAAGCGACCCCTGGTAGAATAGCTCTTTCTGTAAGCTGCTTTCCTCTGACCGCAAAAGGCGCTCTGGCAAAGGCGGGCACAGGATTGGTCAACACGCAGACCTTTTACTACAGTGATAATTCACACAGCGGATTAGCCCGAGTAGACAGCCGGCTGATTTACCTGCCGTTTGAGCCGGCTCAATCGCTGTGCGGCATGGCGGGGCCCGTCAAGCGAGTCAGCGCCATCCATATAAAATTCAAGCCGGGCGTCAAGCCGCAGGCAGGATGTGAAAAAGTAGCATCGCTCTGGCGGAGCTTCAAACAACAAAAAGCCAACGAAGACCAGGCGTATCTGCTTGACACAGTGACGGTGCAAAGCTGGAAAGAGTACAGACGTGCATTTATCGCGGCGATGGAAAAAGAGCAGACCATGATGACCGTAATGTTCGGCCTCGTGGGAATCACGACAGTTTTTATCGTGTTAGTGGTTTTTTACATGATTATCAGCCACAAAAGCAAAGACATAGGCATATTAAAGAGCGTTGGGGTCTCGAGCGCCAGCATTGTCCAGTTGTTTGCGGGTTTTGCCTTTTCAGTTGGCCTTTTGGGTTCGGCGATGGGCACATTTTCAGGCTGGTTGTTTCTGTCAAAAATAAACCAGATAGAGAGCTGGCTATTCGAGCATTTTCAATTTCAACTTTGGGATAGGACAATCTATGCCATAGGCGACATCCCCAACCAACTGGAATTCAAGGTCCTGGCGGTAATTATCGTTTCGGCGATTGTTGCGTGCTTAGCCGGCGCACTTATACCGAGCTGGCAGGCAGCAAGGTTAAGACCCGTAGAGACCCTCCAGGTGAGCCAATTGTAAAAATTGCACAGGTTATAAGTGCCTAAAGTGCCTAAAGTGAGCTAAAGTTAAAATCATAACTTTAGGCACTTTAGACACTTTAGCTCACTTTAGTCGAAGGATAGGATGTTCGATGTTGAAAGCTACGGAAATCTATAAATCTTATCGGATGGGAGCAACGGAAGTTGCGGTGCTCAAGGGCGTCAATTTAACCGTAGAAAAAGGTGAATTTGTGGCCATAGTTGGTGCATCGGGCAGCGGCAAAAGCACGCTGCTGCACATATTAGGCGGACTGGATAGGCCCGATAAGGGCGTGGCAAGCTTTGAAGGACGAGACCTCGCCAAAATAAGTGCCGGCGAATTGAACTGGTATCGCAACAAAATGGTGGGTTTTGTTTTTCAGTTTTACCACTTATTGGACGAATTAAATGTCTTGGAAAATGTCTATCTGCCGACAATGGCCTCCAAGAGCATCGCCGGCTGGTTCGCATGTCGCAGACGGGCAAAGAGCCGGGCCAGAGAATTGCTTGCCGAGCTAGGTTTATCGGACCGTGCCAAGCATAAGCCGTATCAGCTATCCGGCGGTGAAAGGCAGAGGGTCGCTATCGGCAGGGCTTTGATGAACGAGCCAAAACTGCTTTTGGCCGATGAGCCGACAGGAAACCTTGACTCCGCCACAGGAAATGGTATCTTAGATACTCTTGAGAGACTGAACAGGGCCGGCCAGACAATTGTAATGGTAACCCACGACCAGAGGATTGCGCAAAGGGCCGGGCGAATAATAACGTTAGCCGACGGCAAAATTCGAGGTGGGTGAGGCGCGGTGTGTGTCGGGCAAAACAAGCACACACGCCATAGTAGGGGATACGAGACTATGGGACTAAAGATTTGGCTTGACGACAAACTGGTTGACGAGGCAGATGCTAAGATATCCGTTTTCGACCACGGCCTGCTGTATGGCGACGGCGTCTTTGAAGGGATCCGCGTCTACAACGGCAAAATATTTGAGCTGGAAGCCCACATAGATCGGCTCTATAGGTCGGCCAAAGCGATTCGCCTTCCCGTGCCCATGAGCAAGGATAAGCTCATAAGCTCGGTCAAAGAAACCGTCCGGGCCAACGATGTCATAGGCGGCTATGTTCGGCTGGTCGTGACCCGCGGCGTGGGAACTCTGGGGCTAAATCCTTTCGTCTGCGAGAACAGCACTATATTTATCATAGCCGACAATATTCAGCTCTATCCGGAAGAGTTTTACGAAAATGGGATGAAGGTAATCAGCGCTACAACGGTCCGGAATCATCCTCTTTCGCTGCCCCCGCAAGTTAAAAGCCTGAACTATCTCAACAACATCCTGGCCAAGATCGAAGCGCTGGATAGTAACGTCGCTGAGGCGATTATGTATAATCACGAGGGTTATGTCGCCGAGGCGACCGGCGATAACGTCTTTATTGTAAAAGACGGAGTGATTTATACGCCGCCCGTCGAGGCCGGAGCGCTGGAGGGGATAACACGAGCGGTTGTAATCAGATTGGCCGGCCAGGAGAACCTTCAGGTCATCGAAAAAAATCTCACCAGATTCGACCTGTATGTTTGCGATGAATTATTCCTGACCGGAACGGCCGCTGAGGTTATAGGTGTCGTTGAGATTGACGGCAGGGTCGTCGGTGACGGCAAGCCCGGACCAATAACGCGGCTGCTGAGAAAAAAATTCTACAGCTACGCACACGGAAAGGAGAAGTAGCGCATAGCTGATAGGACAGATGCCAAACACTATGCGCTGAATACTATGCAGTTGCCACGTGCCGACAAAACCAGTGGCATGCCGCGTAGTAGGGTGCCTGCATTCAGGCGCATCCAAGGCCGGTTGGATCAGGTGAAAGAGCTAATCAATCAGCAATTGACCGCGCCGAAAGACCAGGCAGTCGGACAGTTGCTTGACTATATGAATGCCCGCAGCGGCAAAATGATACGCCCGGGACTGGTTTTGCTTTCGGCTGACGCTGTCGGGAAAATCACAGACAAGCACATCCGCATCGCAGCGATTGTGGAGATGATTCACAATGCCACGCTCTTGCACGACGACGTCATAGACCAGGGCCAGCAGCGACGAGGTCTTCCCACGATAAACCGTCTCTGGGGCAACGAATCCGCTGTAATACTGGGCGATTTTTTGCTCAGCCAGGTTTTCAAGATGTGCGCTGATCTGGAGCCAAAAATCATCAGCATAATTGCTGCTACCGCCGCTCGAACCTGCGAAGGTGAGCTGCGACAGATAACGGAAAGGCAGAACCGGCGGTTGAGTGAGCCGGAATATATCGACATAATCACCGAGAAAAGTGCTGTTTTTCTCAGCAGTTGCTGCCGGCTGGGCGCCCTTTTGGCTAAGGCAAGCAAAGCCGAGGTCGAGTCGCTTGCCCGTTTCGGATTGAACGCCGGCATCGCATTTCAAATCACCGATGATTTACTCGACGTCACAGGCGACCAAAACAAAACCGGCAAGACAGGTGGTAAGGACGCCGACAGAAGCAAGCCGACTTTGGCTGTGATACATCTGCTGCAAGCTGTTGCCCAGAAAGAAAAAGCTAAGGTCTACGATAAGCTAAACGCGGTCGGCAAGAACAAAAATGCTTTAAGTGAGATGCTGCGCTTTTATGGCAGCCTGGAATATGCACACAATCGGGCACAAGAATACGTGGCTCGGGCAGTAGAGGCGCTGGCCGAGTTTGCAGAAAGTGATGCTAAAGAAGCCCTCATTGAAACGGCCAAATTTATGGCCAATAGAGCAGTTTAGCACCAATTTGCCTGACGCCCCCCATATATCGGGGGCGCTGACTGAATCCCGCCTTCAAAGGCGGAACTAAATATTTAGCCCCGCAATCCTTCGACACAGCTCAGGACAAGTTTATTGCGGGGTCTTTTCTAAAATTTGTACTTCACACTTAAACTCACCCAGGTTTCATCGCTGTCCGGATTGACCGTTTCTTCCATTGCTATCTGGTGATACAGAGCCGGGGTGAATGTAAAGTTTTTGCCGAGGTCAATATCCGTGGAGACACCGAACACGGCGTTGGACCAATCCTGATCGACGTTTTGGCCGTAGGGACCAACTCCGTCATTGTAGACCAGCTCTGCGTGCAAATTCAGTGTGTGCTCTGGAATTTCGGGCACCAAACCTTTTATAGGCAAGCCATAATCAAGCATGAGGATGTGGAACCATCCGGAAGCAGTTCCGCTGCCATGACGCCAAGGCGTCGTCGTCAGGTCCCACCGACGAGAAACCAGCGAATCGCTGCTGGAAGGCCACATCTTAGCAGCAACGTAGGTCGGAACTAAGCCCTTTATCGCAAAGAGCTTCGGCCAAGAGAAAATGCCATTCAGCTCTTGCAGGCCAAGTTCATCGTGCTGCCATTCCGGAAAGTTGTAGTACACCCAGCTAATCCTGTACGTAGTGACATAAGGCTCGTTGCGAAAAAGCCGGTTGTAGTAGTATGCCGTATAGTCCCAACGTTCGAAATCTTCGAACCCACTGGAATTGGCTCTGTGCATCATAGCGCTGACGCCAAAGCCTGTGCCAAACAAGTCGAGGTCTATTGCTGGTTGAATTGCGCTCTTGTTACCATAGATATCAAATCCACGCCAGATATATCTACTCTGAAATGTGACATCGATCAGTCCGTGCAGCTCACCCTGCTGGGCCTGAACCAGACCGAGTGTGCTCAGCAAGATGGCCGAACCTAATAAAACTGCCCTTCTTTTCATGGTCGTCTCCCTAAAAACTTTCCTCAGGTTTCCCAAAAATGTCCCGCGCGCTCGCCAAGGATTCACATCTGGTACTGTGCCGTTATCCTGGCTACTCGAAAAGTCTATCGACTTATGACTGCAAGTCAAACAAAAAAGCGTTGCCCCGATTTTTTTTGCACCCGCCAGGAGAAGCTGGGCAAAACCCTGCTGAATATAAAAGCGGGGCTGCGAGCTTACATCTCACAGCCCCCCACAAATCTTCAAATTCCTTCGTCTTAATCCACAGGATGTCGTCGCTTACGGGATTACCAATGGGAACAACACACCGGCGCCAACAAGCCACCCATCGCCGTAAATCTGGCACTCAGCGTAGCACCTGGCGTTCTGCGGCAAATTGCATCCTACACCGACCCAGCCGCCAAACTCTGACTCCTCCCTCACATCGAGTGTGCCCTTGCCGTGGTAAGTTGCGGGGGTTGGTCCGGTAATGGTCTCGGTAACATCGACGTCAAGGTCACCGTTTACGAATAACAAGCATGGCCCACCATAGACCCACCAGCCGTCAGCTTGGTAAGTTGTTCCAATACCCACCTGGACCTGTCGCCAGTTAGCACCAAACTTAGCGGCCCTGACGTCATTAGCATCGAAAGCGAAAGTATCATCGCCATCACCAGGATTGAGCCAGGTCAGTTGGCCTACTGCACCAAAGGTCCATGGACCGCACTGACAGAAAGTCGCCCTTGTCCCCACACCCCAGGCAAAACCATAACCGCCATCGTACGCGTACTTTTCACCATACCCTGCTTCAATAGCAGGCCTGATTTTGTCCGTGGCATCGGCTGCACCCAGGCGTACGAATACGTCCCAGCTATCACAGAGACCGTAGGCCAAGCTGCCGAAGAACATATTGGACCGCAGATCCTCAATTCTATACCCAAAGTGCTCGGGAGTACCTTCCCAAACTACTTTGCCGCAGGCCTTCAGATCGGTACTTTCGTGGGCATATTCGACATCGACCAGCCACTTGCCGCGTCCCACAAAAGCCTTAGGAGGACCTAACGGTCCGCCGGCAAAACTGACTGAGCAGAGCAGACCCACCGTGACAACAATAGCAATCACCAACCTTCTCTCTTCCATAAATCACTCCTTTCCCCAAAAACCCCGCTTCACAGATTCTTTAAGCTTGTGCTGGCACAGTTGCATACATCCAAAAAACTCCGCCTCTTTTAAGAGGCATATATTGTAAAGCTCATTTACCGCGTTGAAAGTCTATATCAGGTATGGGTACAAATCAAGCAAATAAACAACTTTTTCTGATTTTTCCGCACTTGCCGTGGCCGGAAACAAACAGCATAATGCCCCGATGAAAGCAGGGCTGCGAGCTGACAACCCGCAGCCCTTTTACAGACATTTAGCCTTTTACGTAAGGTGCGAATTCATGAACTTTTGTGGGTTATGGTAATCTCCAAATGATACCCGTGCCAAATGCCCAGGCATCGCCGGTGAACTGGAATTCCGCACTCCAGGACGCGTTCTCAATCGAGGTACCCAAGTCCCACTGTGCCCCGACGTATCCGCCAAATTCTGAGTCTTGTTCAATGTCGGCCGTTGCCTTCGAAATCACATCGCCAGGGGTCGTTAACCTGCCTGTGAGTTTCTCGTCATAGTCTCCATTGAGAAAATGCAGGAATGGGCCACCGTAAATGCAAAGATTACCCGTCTGCCAGGTTGGGCCAACCGCGATCTGGATTTCCCACCAGTCAACCTCGCCCTTGCCGGAAATAGCTACGTTCACCTGGCTTTCACCTACCGTGAAAGTCTCAGTATCAGTCAACTTGTCATCACCAGGATTGAACCAAGTCACTTGAAACAGTCCGCCCCAGGTGACGCTGTCCTCCTTAAGAAAAGTTGCCCTTGTCCCAAAACCCCAGGCGAATCCATAACCGCCGTCGAACCCATCTTGCATTTTTACATCCGCTGCACCCAAACGCAGGAACGCTTCCCAGTTGTCACTGACGCCATAGCCCAATCTGCCAAAAAACATATTGCTTTTGAAATCCTTGAGCGTCGTACTTTCTTTTCCAGATACGGGGGAAACACCGGGTCTGATGTTTTCCCATTTGAAGTCTGCTTGCAGGTCCATGTCGGTATAACCATACTCAAAACCGGCACTGCACCGTCCTTGTTTGAGAGTGGCCATCGGAGGACCCATCGGGGGTAGCGCCAGAGCCACAGAAGCAGACAGACCCACCACCACAACAACGGTCTTCACCCACCTTCTCTTTTCCATAAGTCACTCCTTTCCAAAAAAACTTGCTTCACAAACTCCCCAACATCCTACCTGATATAAGTGCATCACATCCAGCAAAACTTCGGCTCTTTCAAGACGCGCATATGTAAGCCCCATTTGCCGGGGAAAAAGTCTATATGAGATGTGGGTACAAAGCAAGGAAATAAAATATTTTTTCAAATTTTCTGCTCGGTCGGTGCAAAACCAAACCGAGCAAAACACAGAGTCGCAGCCCGTAAAAAATAACTTTTCGACAGTTTTGTCCATCTTGCATATAATATGCTCGATGCGTGAAGATGGGACAAATAGCAGGCTGTTCAGCCGATTCGAAAGGGCCAATATAGAATCAGCAGCGCCGCTAGCGGTTCGGATGAGACCGAGAAAACTGGCCGATTTTGTCGGACAAAAGCACCTGCTTGGGCCCGAGGAGCTGCTGACGAGAATGCTCCAGGCCGACAAACTCACCAGCTTGATATTCTACGGCCCGCCCGGAGTGGGAAAGACTTCGCTGGCGACTGTGATCGCCAATTACACCAAAGCAAAGTTCCATTATCTCAACGCACCGGCAGCCAGCGTCAGTGACATCCGCGAGATAATTACCGACGCCAGGGACAGACTCGCAACCACCAGAGCACGAACGGTCCTGTTTATCGATGACATCCATCGCTTCAATCGTGCTCAGCAGGATGTTCTATTAGATGACGTTGAATCCGGGGTCCTGATCCTTATCGGCGCCACCACGGAGAATCCATATTTCGCAATCAACTCACCGCTGATTTCCCGTAGCACAGTATTCCATTTTGAGCCGCTCAGCCAAGAAGATATTCTGCAACTGCTGCGAACCGCAATCAGCGATGTCGAACGCGGTCTGGGCAAATTCAATATCGAGGCGGACGAAAAAGCATTGGCATTTTTAGCCAGCCGTTGTGACGGCGATGCCCGAAAGGCGCTGACGGCTCTGGAGGTGGGCGTGCTCAGCCAGGCGGCACGAAAACCAGAAGAGAAAATAAAATTTAATCTGGAAATCGCAAAAGAGTCGATACAACAAAAGGCGATCGTCTACGATCGCACGGGCGATACGCACTACGATCTGGCAAGCGCTTTGCAGAAAAGCATGCGCGGGTCCGACCCCGACGCGACAGTTTATTGGTTGGCGCGGATGATAGCCGGCGGAGAAGATATACGTTTTATCGCTCGCCGGATAGCGGTTTGTGCAGCCGAAGATATTGGAAACGCCGACCCTATGGCGACAGTTCTGGCTGCCGCGGCAGTGCAGATTTCCGAGTTCGTGGGCTTGCCGGAGGCGCAACTGGCGCTGGCGCAGGCAGCATTATATGTCGCCTGCGCACCAAAATCAAATGCCGCGGCTTCGGCTATATGGAAGGCAATGGCTGACATAAAATCGCAGCCCATAAAACCCGTGCCGAAACATCTAAAAGACAGCCATTACCCGGCTGCGAAAAAGTTGGGTTACGGAGCCGACTATAAGTATCCGCACGATTATAAGGATGGGTTCGTGCCGCAGCAGTACTTTCCCGCAGCGATGGAGCAAAAGTACTACGAGCCGAAAGAAGCAGGGTATGAAAAAAATATCAGGCATTATTTACAAAAACTGCAAACGTTGATAGAAAATAGTAAAGCGGTCGAAAAGGACGCCCAACAGAGGGATCGCTAAATGGATAAGAGCCAGTTGCGCCGCGAGTTACAGAATCGCTTGCTTACCCTGCCGCCGGAAAAAAGGACTGAAAAAAGCCATAAAGCCTGCCAGAATTTAATCTGCACGTCGGAATTTCAGCGCGCATCAGCAGTGATGATGTATCTATCTCTGCCGCATGAGGTAGATACTTCCGAGGCCATACTTCACGCCTGGCAACTGGGTAAGACCGTGGTGGTGCCGAAGATTTCCTGGCAACAGAGACACATGATACCGGTGACGATAAACTCGCTGGAGACGGATTTTGCTACCGGAGTTTCGGGACTACGGAATCCGATAACCGGCGTGCCGATACCATTTGAGGAGATCGACCTGGTCGTTGCGCCGGCGTTAGGATTCGATAAGAAAGGCAATCGGCTGGGCCGAGGCGGCTGCTACTACGACAGGTTTTTCGCCAATGAAAAACTCAAGGCTCGCAGATGCGGCCTGGGATTTGCCGAGCAGGTGGTTGACTCCATACCCGTGACGGAGAGTGATGAGCCAGTGGATTTTTTGGTGACTGACGAGGAAGTAGTATACTTTAACAACTGAGAAAGGAAAGTACCATGGCTCGTTTGCCTTTCGGACGCGGCAGCACATTGAGGAGCTGGAACCCAAACCTGATATACGTCATCTCTACCCTGCTCGCTGCGGCTATAGTCGGTGTTGTCCTATATGGTCTGCATCCCTTCGGCAAAAATGACGACGCTAACCAAGCCTCTGGCGGGATCGATGCCCCGAATAAGACAGCCCCGGTTGCTCCGCGACTGGCAGCGGAGATAAGAGCAGAGCCTAACTTGACGAGTGTCGCTCCGAGAGTAAGCACTGAATCCGACCCTAAAGCTGCTGAGCTTATTGCGGAAGCTATGTTGCTGGTTAATACAAAACCCGACAGCATCATACAGGCACGGGACAAATTAAATCAGGTATTACCGTTATGCAAGAGTCAGCAGCAACGAGTTACTGTTAAAGAACAGCTTTCCAAGCTTGCGGATAAATGGCTGTTTAGCAGAACAGTTTTCCCGGATGACAAACTCTGTGTCACTTATCAGGTCAGACGAGGTGAGCAGCTTACAAGAATCGGCGAACAGTTTAAGGTGCCGTACGAGATTCTAATGCAGATCAACAACATTCACCGCCCCGAAGCCATGCAGGCGGGACAGACAATGAAAGTCATCCACGGCCCGTTCCACGTCAAGATATATCGTTCAACTTTTACAATGGACCTATATCTGCAGGATACTTTCGTTCGCAGCTTTCCGGTCGGTCTGGGAATGTCTGGCAGGCAGACCCCGACCGGCACCTGGCGGGTCAAACCGGGCGGCAAATTGATCTCGCCCACCTGGACCGACCCCGATACCAAAAGAACATATAGAGCCAAAGACCCGGATTACCCGCTGGGCTCAAGATGGATAGCGCTGGAAGGAATCGAGGGAGAGGCAAAAGGCAGAACCGGCTTTGCCATTCATGGAACAAAAGAGCCTGAGCAAATCGGCGCGGCAGGCTCACGAGGATGCATCCGCCTGGACAACGGTGTCGCCGTGCTTATCTACAATCTACTGGTGCCGATTCACTCTACCGTAACGGTCGAAGAATGAAACTGCAGGGTATTTTGTGACTGCTTCAGCGACGTCATTTCTTTCGCTGCCGGATAACTCCTTGCGCCCAAAGCACAACGGTTTCTGCCAATCGCACCGTCTGCTTGTATTCTTCTTCATCGACAGGCTCAAAATCACCTGGGTAACGGCTTATAACAGCGTAGTCAGTAAGGCTCGCTGCATCTTCTACTTCCGGCGGTGGAATGACGTCTTGTGGCAAAAAATCGAGCAGTGTCCTGATATTATGAGTTTTCGGAGGAGCAATGCCCTTAACAATTAGTACCGCTTTCAGCGATTTCTCCGCTGCTTGCTGCGCGTGAAAGCAAAGTCCCTCTAATAAAACCTTGGGCTGCTGCCCCATGCGTGCAAGCTCTAAGTCACTGAAGGCATAACGTAACCAGTCAGACGGGCTTCCTGGAAAATGAGCTTTAGGCGGCATACACCTCCTTGCCTTCCTGCAGCACAGTTCGATATATTAAGCCGATATTATCTTTATGCCTGTCCAAATCACTTGGTGTAGCCACTAAAATGTCAAAAGGAACTCCTATCCCTTTGATCTGCCGATATAGCAGTTGTGCGGTCCGCCGGCAATGAACACCTTCGGGCATCACTATTAGTAGATCAATGTCACTGTCCGGATTCGCTTCTTCTCGGACACACGAGCCGAAAAGAACTATCTTCACCGGATGCACGGCTTCGACGATGCCGCGCACAAGTAATTCAATTGCTTTGGAATTGGCCAACATATTTCGATCAGTTCTATGCCGATTCTTTTTTTGCCATTTGTCTTGCCGTGAATAGCTCGGCCTTGCCTTCGACTATGTCGCGGGTAATTACATACTTGGCGGGCTTTTGCTCCTCCGGCAATTGGTACATCAAGTCAACCATCAACTGCTCGGTAATCGAACGCAGTGCTCTGGCGCCGGTATCATGCTTGAGCGCTTTCTGTGCCAACGCATGTAAGGCATCATCTGTAAAGTCCAGCTCGGCATTTTCCATCTCGAAGAACTTCTGGTATTGCCTGACAAGGGCATTTTTGGGTTTGGTCAAAATGTCGATAAGCGCATTTTCATCCAGAGGCGACAGAACAGTAATAACCGGCATACGCCCTACAAATTCGGGAATCATTCCGAATTCGATAATGTCTTCAGGTATGACCTGCTCCAATATATTCTTTGACTCGGTCTTTTCATCAGTCCTGCCGGATAATTCCGAGCCGAAGCCGATCAATTTTTTGCCCAGGCGTTTCTTCACAATGTTTTCCAGGCCCACAAACGTTCCGCCGCATATAAAAAGTATTTGCGTGGTATCCATCTGTATGTACGTCTGTTCCGGATGCTTTCTTCCGCCCTGTGGCGGAATATTTGAGATAGTCCCTTCGAGCATCTTTAGAAGCGATTGCTGCACGCCTTCTCCGGAGACATCTCGAGTGATCGAAATGTTCTGATAAGTTTTGCCGATCTTGTCAATCTCATCAACGTAAACGATGCCACGCTCAGCGGCCTCCAGGTCGCCGTCGGCGTTCTGGAGCAGCCGCAGCAGAAAGTTTTCGACATCCTCTCCGACATATCCAGCTTCGGTAACGGTGGTAGCATCACATATTGCAAACGGCACCTCTAACATCCGGGCAAGGGTGCGGGCCAACAGCGTTTTGCCGGTGCCGGTCGGGCCGATCAAAAGAACGTTGGATTTGTCTATCTCAACATCGCTGTCTCCGGCATCGCTGTGCAAAAGGCGTTTGTAGTGATTGTGCACCGCAACCGACAGATACTTCTTGGCGTGCTCCTGCCCAATCACATACTGGTCCAGGTATTCTTTTATCTCCCGGGGCGGGGGCATCTCTTTGCGCTGGCTGATTTTTCTGCCGGCTTGCTTGCGGTTTTGGCGGACAATACTATGGCACAGATCCACACATTCCGGACAAATAAAGACTCTGTTTGGCCCTTCTATGAGTGTATCAGCCTGGCTGCCCGATCGGCCACAGAAGCTGCAAATCGCTCTGGGTCTCCTGTTATTTGTTTGTTTTGTCATTTGATCTTCCTGTTTTCAAAAATACTTTTGCCTCTCCAGACTGCATTATAGCCGATAGCAGTTAGCCAGGCAAGGTCTTTTCGGGCCGGCGTTGAGTCCTACCGGCCATGCTTTTGAGCGAACTGGGCACCGCGACGCAGGGCTTCGGTATTGATCGGAAGTGTCTTATGGTAGCGCTCAGCAAGCACATCGGGCAAAGCTTCGGCGGCCGCATCGGTGGTGAGGTGACCGCGTCTGCCCAAATAGGCGCCCAAGGCCACCATGTTGGCGACCTTGGCATTGCCCAATTGAACTGCTATTTCGTCGGCAGGCACCTTCAGTATCTCAATACTCTCATCCAACTTGGGCTTATCATCAATCAGAGAGCTGTTCATTACAAGTAGGCCGCCGTTTTTCAGATGGGGGGCAAATTTGTCCAGCGAGGCATTGTTCATTACAACTAAAGAATCAGGCTTGCCAACTACCGGACAGGCTATCGGCTCATCTGCGATAATGACCATACAATTGGCCGTGCCGCCGCGAACCTCTGCGCCGTAGGAAGGCATATAGGTGACTTCTTTGCCGGCTTTCATAGCCGTTTGGGCCAGCAACTTGCCGGCTAATATGATCCCCTGCCCGCCGAAACCAGCTATAACTACTTCTTCGTAAAACTCATCTCTCGTATTTCGCATCTCGTATCTCGTGCCGGGGATCACGGCATACGGGTCACGTCCTTCAAGCAACCCAGCGGGAAGACTTTTGTCATCTCTGTTTCGATCCATTCCATCGCTTTAGCAGGGCTGGTGTGCCAATAGGTCGGGCAGGGCGAAAGCAGCTCAACCAGCGACAGACCCTCAACTCCGGTCGCCTGCAATTCGAAAGCGTGTTTGACGGCTTTTTTAGCCTGACGGATTCGCGCCACATTGCTCAGCGCACAGCGCTCCACGTAGATCGCGCCGGGCAGCACTGCCAACAACTCAGAGATTTGTAGCGGATAGCCCTGGCTGTGGGCGTCACGGCCCTGCTGCGTGGTGGCTGTAACCTGGCCCAAAACCGTGGTCGGCGCCATCTGGCCGCCCGTCATCCCAAAGACGGCGTTATTGATGAAGATTACCGTTATCTGCTCGGCGCGGTGAGCGGCGTGAATTATTTCCGCTGTGCCGATGGCGGCAAGGTCGCCGTCGCCCTGATATGAAAATACAATTTTGTCCGGATTGGTCCTTTTCATCCCGGTCGCAACTGCCGGCGCCCTGCCGTGAGCGACCTCGACCATATCGACATCGAGGTAATTATACGCCAGCACCGCACAGCCCACCGGCGCTATTCCGATGGTTCGGCCGCGTATTCCCAGCTCGTCGATAGTCTCGGCTATCAGCCGATGTGCAATGCCATGCCCGCATCCGGGACAATAGTGGGTCGGACAATTCTTAAGGCTCTGCGTTCGCTTAAATACTGTCTTCACTTGTATTACCTTCTCACAGGCACAGTCAATTGCCTCATTTTGTCCAGAATCTCGTCGACGGTCGGCACCCCGCCACCTGGCCGGCCATAAAATAATACGGGTGCTTTGCCCGTCACGGCTAATTTTACGTCGTCGACCATCTGGCCACAGCTCATTTCCACAACTAAGAACATCCGAAATTCATCGGCGGCTTTACTGATCTGCTCTGCTGGAAAAGGCCACAGTGTGACAGGACGAATCCAGCCGGCCTTGATTCCTTCTTGCCTTGCCTTGGCAACCGCGCCGCGTACAATTCTGGCTGCGATGCCATAAGCAACTACTACGATTTCTGCGTCTTCGACAGCATATTGTTCGCAAATTACTTCATTTTTCTGCACCTGCTGGTATTTGGCCTGCAGCTTATAGTTGAGCTGTTCCAGCACTCCCTCCTGCAGCCACAATGAGCGGATAATGTTCTGCTCTCGGTTTTTGGCTCCTGTCAAAGCCCAATCTTTTGGAGGGAGCTTCCGACGGGCTTTTTTCTCCAGCACTACCGGCTCCATCATCTGGCCTAAGATTCCGTCGGCCAGAATAAGAACTGTCATTCGATACTGGTCTGCCAAATCGAATGCCAGCGGCATACAATCGACCAGCTCCTGCACGCTCCACGGCCCCAGCACGACGGTTCGGTAGTCACCGTGGCCCCCGCCGCGAGTGGCCTGAAAATAATCACCCTGCGACGGCGCGATATTACCGAGGCCCGGCCCGCCTCGCATCACGTTGACAACGACTGCCGGCAGCTCGGCGCCCGCAAGATAGCTTATCCCCTCCTGCATCAGACTAATGCCCGGACTGGATGAGCTGGTCATCGCGCGCTTACCTGTGGCTGCTGCGCCATAAACCATATTTATCGCAGCCAATTCACTTTCGCTTTGTACAAAGACCCGCCCCTCTTCGGGCATTCTTCTGGACATATAGGCGGTGATCTCGTTTTGCGGCGTGATAGGATAACCGAAATAAGCGTCGCAACCGGCAATGATAGCGGCCTCCGCCAGCGCCTCATTACCACACATTAAGATCCTTTCGGTCATATTTTATTAGCCACAGAGCACACAGAGGACACAGAGAAATGAATTAAAAAACAGTGTAAACCCGTGTCTTTTTCATTATGTTATGTGCTATCCTTCTGGCCCCCCTGGTTCTTGAGGACCTGAGCAATCTTTTCAAAGATTTCTTCTCGATTCACCATTTTTCTTCATCTCTCAAAGCCCGCCAGATGCGGATTCGGGGTAAGCCCCACAAAACGCGAACCTTTTATGCCCTGTCATATGAAGCTCTGCCATTTGAATCACTCAATCGTTAATATATCCGGTGAAACTCCAAATTTTTGCAGAAGCCGTTTGGCATAATCAATACCACCCTTAGTACCAATATGCGTCTCAATAAATAGGCCATTTGAAAGTTGCTTAGGAGCTCTAAACTCCGTACGGTCTGGATGCATCACGTGCTTGTTGACTTGCTTGTTGATCAGACACCTCTTGCCTCGTCCAATTACCACAGGACAGTCAGATATTTTTAGTTTACCGATCTTTATGAGCCAATTGGCGGTGTTTACCAAAATTTCAAAAGAATTGTGGAGTTCAAAGACCTCACCTTTCAGCTTCATTTTCCGAGGACCTTCGGGTGGTGGCGCTGGAGGCGGCTCTTCGGGAGGCTCTCCTAAAATTTTCCCTTCAGATGAACATGAGATTATTTCTTTGACTCTTTCTTTCAAGAAATCTTCAATTTCTGCGTCATCAAACTGGTAATCTGGATGACGTTGACCGATTAGTACCTTAACTACAGGCATTAGACCCTTTATCATCTCTCCGGGTACATCTAAAAGTGATCTCCAAGTTTCGTCCAAAACTTGAACCTTCTTCATTAACAATTCAATCTGTCCAATGTTAGCTTTTGAGATAGTTCTTATCTTTCTACATATTGCTAATAGTTCTTCCTTTTCTAAATCTGCTTTCCAAACAATTCGCTCTGCTAACTTAGTCCCTTCTTCGAAGGACTTCATCAATATCCAGACTGCACCATTAGTCAAGACTCCATATTTTGTGCCTTCGCCATAAGAATAATTTGTTAGTTGGCGAACAACGTCTTTTTGTTCAACATCAACGCTTAATTTTTTCGCCTCAATAAATAGAATTGTCTCTCCATTTTTGAGCAATGCGTAATCAGGTACGCCTTCTTCCGTAGATACATTGGGTTGAACGTCTTCGGGTTTTTCAGGATCCCACTCAAGAGCCTTTAAAATAGGATTTATTATTTGGTATCGCACTGCCATCTCGCTTTGCTCATATAGAGTCCGATGTTTATTTATTTTTTCTATTATTGACGCTAACACCTCATTCAAGTTGTCCATTTTGGGCTCTACCTTCTCTTATGGGATTCTGTCAACCACGTTGTGTTTTGTCCTCAACTAAGGCCGACCTGCGTTTCCTGCCAGTTTCACCGCTTGTGTCATCGTCACGATACACATCAATTACTGCATCCGGGCAGATGATTGCACACATAGCGCAGCCGGTGCAATCGGCTTTAGCTGGACCCGCAGGTTCGGCAGGGAAATAACCTGACTTGTTGGAGCGCTTGGAGATAACGATGCAGCCCTTTGGGCATACTGTTACACACAATCCGCAGCCTTTACATCGCTCGGTATCAATAACTATTTTGCCAAGCATTTTCATCTTGCGTCCAGGCTGCCAATTTTGGATTGTCGATTGTCAATTGTCAATTGCCAATTCTGCGTGTTTGGAGTTTTTCCGTATGTCAAAGGCCATAAGGGCATCGCCGCGGCGAATGTACAGCCGGCCATCGGATATGGCTGGATGCGCCCAGTGCTTGCCTGAGCCGGCCGTGACCCGGTAAGAACTGACTATCTCGAAGCTCTTGGGCGACGCCTTGACAAGAGCCACGTCGCCGGTATTTTCGTCATAACAATACAGCATTCCATCGGCAAATATAATCGAGCCTTTGTTGCCGTTCCACGTGGATTCATACATAATCTTACCGGTATCCCAATCAAGACAAACCCAATCCCCTTTGGGGATGCCCTTGAAATTGGAGCCATAAAGGTAACCGTCCACCAGCACGACGCCGCCGTGATGACAATCTAAAACAGGCTGGTTCCATTTTTTCTCCACGCTGGTACCGTCCTCAGAGACATGCAGCATCAGCCCGCCGGCTGTAAAGCCATATTCAACTACGCTGGTGACGAAGATGCAGCCATCTTCATAGACCGGCGTGACAATAGCAGTGTCAAAACTGGCTTGGTAAGGAAAACGCCAGACGAGCGTTCCCTCCTCGGCATTTACACAGATTATGGATTTTTGTATCGCATTGACCAGCAGACGATTGTCGCCTCTTTGGATAAGAATTGGCGAAGAATATGCGGAACATTCATCCAGGCCCGTTGTCGCCCAAATGGTCTGGCCGGTAAGTTTATCCAGCGCGACGATTACACCCTTTTTGCCGCCGGGCGTGCAGTACACTTTTTGCCCGTCGACTAACGGTGAGCCGGTCATGCCCCAGGAGATATTTTTGCCCTGGAACGTCTTTAATGTGTCCACACTCCAGATTTGTTCGCCGGTTTTGGCGGATAAACATGCCAGGACTCCTGTGCCGCTGAAGACGTAAATCCGGTCGGCGTCCACCGTTGGTGTGGTTCGAGCACCCGGGTTGGACCTTTGCCACTCCGGGCCGTATGATTTTTTCCACCGGAACTTGCCGTCAAGATCGTAGGCAAAAAGGAACCCTTGGCCGTCAATCATGCCGGCTGTATATATAAGCCCGTCAGCTACAGCAACCGAAGAAAAACCGATGCCCAGGCCATCGACCGACCAGAGAAGCCTGGGGCCGCCTTGCGGCCATTTTTGCAGGAGTCCTGTCTCTGCGGATTTGCCGTCGCGGTTCGGGCCTCGGAATTGGGGCCAGTCGTCGGCACAACACAGTGGGCCGGTTAGCAAGGCCAGGAACAAAGTTGTCACAGCCTTGATGTGATCCATACGCAGAGTCCTTCAGGTCGTTCGCTTGGTATTCCTTGTGCAGCCATTTTACAGAACCGAGGGTGCATTGGGAGAGGCCATAATACATAAACCGCATCACAAAAACAACAGGGGCCTGCTGAGCCGAATGGCGAAGCACCTCGCCGGCGCCGACGAGGTTCTTCGCTGCGCTCAGAAGGCCCCGAAATGGTGCCTACACTTAATAGGACCCCGCGTAAAACGCGGGGCTAAATATTTAGCCGGCGGTTTCACCGCCGGTTCCTGGCGATTACGGCCACATAATCTGCTCAAGCCACGAGTCTGCCAACTTGGCAAAATCCTTGAAGTTGATAACACCATCCTGATGCAAATCAGCAGCGACCGAA
>CAZMLE010000052.1:0-26611 GCA_964567045.1 uncultured Pirellulales bacterium
ACTGTTACCCATGTCGCCGGTTTATTCTGTAACCCATCTTACCGGTTTGTACCGGCGGAGAACCCCACGTAAAACGTGGGGCTAAATATATATGGAAAACCTTTTGGCCCTGCTTGCAACCGTTCGGGCATGGATTTAATGCTGGTGCGTTCATCGTGGAGGGGGCTGCTGTCGAATTTTTATGCTTCTGGCGTGAGCGTCCATGCCCTCAGCTTCAGCCAAACGAATAATATCTTCAGCACTTGTGGCGAGCGTTTCCCTATCGTATTCGATGATGCTTGTTGACTTAATGAAGTCGTTGGCGCTGAGTGCGCTGAAAAATCTTGCGGATCCGCCCGTTGGCAGTGTATGGCTTGGCCCTGCCCAGTAATCACCCACCGCAACCGGTGAATAATCGCCAATAAAAATGGCGCCGGCATTTTCGATCTTGTCGGCGATTTTCTTACTTCCATCACCACATTGAATCTCTAAGTGCTCAGGTGCAAAATAATTGGCCTGTTCAATCGCGTCATCCATGTTGTTGAATACGGCTATCCCGCCGAATTTCTTCAGGCATTCGATTGTTTCTTTAGTTCGGTGCAGTTGCGATGCCTGGCTTTTAAGCCCATCGAGAACTTTGGCCGCAAATTCTTGCGAATCTGTAAAAACGACCGCGCTGCCCGGTGCGTGCTCAGCCTGGCTTAGCATATCCGCTGCTACCCATGCAGGATTTGCCTTTTCATTTGCGATTATCAGAACCTCGCTTGGCCCGGCGACCGAATCAATGCCTACATGCCCATAAACCTCCAGTTTGGCAGTCTGCACCCATTGGCTGCCTGGGCCGACAATCTTGTCGACTTTGCGGATAGTTTGTGTCCCGTATGCTAACGCCGCTACCGCCTGGGCGCCGCCGATTCGATAGACCTCGCCAATTCCTAATTCGTGACACACAGCCAAGATGACCGGATGAATACTGCCTTTATGCCTGGGCGGCGAAACGACCGCGATTTCGTTCACGCCTGCAACCTGCGCCGGTACTGCCGTCATTATCACGGTAGATGGCAGCGGCGCCGACCCTCCCGGCACACAAATTCCGATCCTTTTTATCGGTGTGTACTTTATTCCCGCCCCCGCTCCTGTCTTCCGACAGGAAGACGCGGGGGCAATGAAGATTTTAGCCTGGTAGCTTCTAACGTTGTCGATAGCCTGTCGAAGCGATGCTAAAAGCCTCCGGTCAATCTCTTGATGAGCTTTTTCCGAATCTTTTGTGGTTATCGCAAACTGCTCGGGCGTGAGCCTGACTTTATCAAACTTTTCCGTATATTCGGCTACCGCCTGGTCTTTTCGCTGGTTGACTTGCCAGAGGATCTGCCTTACTTGCTCCTTCTGAGGATCATCCGCGCCAAACACCGCTGCTCCAATTACTTCCGCGCGAAGTCTTTCCAATCTCTCACTGAAGTCGGGTTGTTGATGCGACATGAGAATCTCACGTAGTTCCTGCGACATGCGTTCAGCCTTTATCTGCCGAAGTTGCCGTAGCTGTAGACTCTTGTAGCCCTTTGCAGCAGTAGATACTTATCGGGTTCCCGCGAAGCGGGGTCCCTGCCCTTATACTCTGTTATGATTCCGGCTATTTTCAATCGGATTTGGTTGGACCGAAGTCCGCCTTCGGCGGATTCCCGCTCAGCCTGCTCCAGAACCTGGCAGGGCAGCAGGCGAAAAGATGTCTGCTGTACGCTCAGCCCCAGGCCGTCAAGAACGAACTCGGTGCGTGGCAGCGTCAAGCCGCCATAGGTAAGGCGGATTGGCGACGGCAGACCAGCCGAAATAAAGCCCGTTCTGTCAGCCAGTACATAATCCTGTTTTATACCTTGCAGTTTTTCGCCGTGGCTGTTCGGTTCTTCCGACTGCTGGCGGTAGACGGTTGGCCTGTCGCTGAGCCGGTCGATTATCTCTTTCGGTATTGCTAACGTGTCGTTTGAGTCGTTAGCTGCTGGCTTCGGCTTCACCTGGGTTATTTGCGAGGCATCTGTCGAATTTGCATCTGTCGGCGTCGCAAGGGCTGAATCCTTGACTCTGCTGAGAGGCAAAAAGTAAACCGGGAACAAAAAATTCCGGCCTTTGTATTTTGTGACTCTGGCCCAGATTCTATAATCTTCGCCGCCGCGTTCCTTCATATCAGCGGTCATTTTTTCCAGGGTCGAAGACGGCAGAAGCTGCAGGCTTGTGTTGGCACTGACCCGCGATTTGCCATCATTTACGTCCGAAGCTAAGACGAAGAACCATACATCATTGCCGTCGGAGCTGCTCATTCTGCCGTCGACGCCTGTCAGGACAAACCCATCGTTCAACAGGGCTTGCCCGGTAATCTGTGCGCCGGATGCGGTGGGGACGCCCCAAAAACAGAGCATCACGATGGCTACGAGAAACGCTGAGATCAGGATTTTTTTGCCCATAGCGTTATCCTGAGATTCCCAAATGCCGACTTTAGGCCGGAAATAATTAGCCTGTCAAAATCTTTTTTACCTGCTGGGCTGTATCTGCCAGTTCCAGGTGCCGCCCACTATCGGGGTCGTCGGCAGCTATTAGATCCAGCAGCGGCTTCCAGAATCCGCCCACAAGTATAATCGGTTTACTGCCGGTGAGGAAGCCTTTGTTTTTCAATTCCCAGACCTTTGCCAGCTCCAGCAGCGTTCCTGTTCCGCCGGCAAGCACCACGTATGCCTGTCCCAGCTTTATCAGCGTGTCCAGCCTTTCATCGAGCGACTGGGCGGTGATCTGCCGGCTGACATATCTGTTGGCCGTGCTGGACTCAAACGCTGCGCAGGTAACGCCGATGGTTTTGCCGCCTGCCTCGGCTGCTCCTTTAGCCGCAGCTTCCATTGTGCCGCCGTACCCGCCGTTGGCGATGATAAAGCCTGCCTGAGCAAGTATTTTGCCCGTCTCATACGCCATCGCGTAAGCCGGATCGCCCGGCTTTGCCCTGCCGGTTCCGAAAATGGTTATGATTCTGTCAGCCATTCATATTGCCCGCGCTGAAAGTAGCAGAGGTACAGAGGCACAAAGGCACAAAGCTATTTTGTCCGTGCAGTATTCACTTTCTTAGCCAGACTGCTAAGCATTCGTTCGATCTCTCTGCTTGATTCATATAGTCTGTCGAAGTCGCCCTTCTTTAGGTACAGCAGATTCAAAGAAATCTCCAATTGCGTTTGGAGTTCGTACAAAGACGCTGCTGCAATGTGCAGAAAGCGAACATAGTCACAGGTTGAGTTTCTGCCATAACCCTCAGCTATGTTGCTGGGAATTGAGACGGCACAGCGTCTCATTTGGGCTGTCAGCCCGTAAGTTTCATCAGCAGGAAATGATTTTGTTAGCTTATATATCTCTGTAACAAAACACATCGCTTTTTGCCAAACCACCAGATCCCGGTACGTCTTCATTCGTTTTGCTCTTCTATCTTTGTGCCTTTGTGCCTCTGTGCCTATTCCCCCCGCGTATAATTCAAAAGCCCCGCCGATAGCAGAATCTCCCTGTCCCTTTTGGACAAAGTCAGTTTGCCGGCAAATTCAAAAGAGCGGGTTTTGTTGACAATCTGCACGTTGTCAGAAGTCTGTATCGCCGCCAGCAAATTACTAATCTGCAATTCATCGTCGGGCGAGATTTTATCGTAGTCACTGGGCTGGGCAAATTCTACCGGCACAATGCAGAAGTTAATCAGATTGGCCTTGTGAATTCGTTCGATACTTTTAGCCAAGACCATCCGCACGCCTAAATACATCGGGCACAGCGCCGCGTGCTCCCGCGATGAACCCTGCCCGTAACTTTCGCCTGCTACAATGACGCCGGTGACGCCCTTCTTTTTCAAGTCAAGCGCCCGCTGGGCAAACGTGGGTCTATCCTGCTCATTGAAGCGATTGAAAACGAACTTTGCGTATTCCGGCACGTTGGAACGCAACTTCAGCAAAGGCCCAGCCGGCATAATGTCATCGGTGGTTATTTTATCGCCACACTTAATGAGGACCCTGCCGTGCAGTTGCTCCGGCAGCGGAGATGGCGTCTCCGGCACGACAATTGTCGGGGCACGCCAGACTTTTGCCTTCGCCGCTTCTTCTTCGCTCAAAGGCGGCTCTATCATATTGTCATTAACGATAAACTGTGCCGGCAGTTCTATTTTGGGGAATTCTGCCGCGAAAAGTTTGGGCAGGTCGCGGGGGTCGGTAATCCGGCCGGTCAGAACGGAAGCAACCGCCGTTTCCGGACTAACCAGATATATCTGGTCGTTTTTCGTGCCGCTTCTGCCGGGAAAGTTCCTGTTAAACGTCCGCAGACTTATCACTTGGTCAGCCGGCGAAAAGCCCAGCCCGATACACGGCCCACAGCCCGATTCGAGAATTCTGGCGCCGGCTGAAATCATATCCGCCAACGCTCCATTTTCTGCCAGCATATTTAGAACTTCCCTGCTGCCGGGAGCAATTGCGAATTCGACCATATTATTTATATGCCTGCCTTTGAGAACTTTTGCCACCATCATCAAATCGGCAAAGCTCGAATTTGTGCAGCTACCTATCACCACCTGCCCGGCCTGCAGGCCAGCGATTTGCCGGACGGTCTTGACGTTATCCGGCGAAGACGGACACGCGGCCATCGGTTCGAGCTTGCCAAGGTCTATCTCGATCACGCGGTCGTATTCGGCATCGGCGTCGGCTGCCAGGGCCTCATAATCCTGTTCCCGTTTCTGGGCGGCCAGAAACTTTCTGGTCTGCTCGTCACTGCCGAAGATGCTGGTAGTTACGCCCAGCTCTGCTCCCATATTGGTTATGGTTGCCCGCTGGGGGATAGATAAAGTCTGGACGCCGTCGCCAAGATATTCTACTGCCCAGCCTACGTTGCCTTTTGTGGTTAGTATGCCGAGCAGTTTCAGGATAACGTCTTTGGCGGCTACCCAGTCGTTCAGTCGTCCGGTAAGTTTTACGCCCAGGACTTTAGGGCAGGTAAGGTAGAATGGTCCACCGGCCATAGCCACCGCTACATCCAGGCCGCCCGCCCCGATACCCAGCGTGGCGATTCCGCCGGCAGTAGGAGTATGAGAGTCGCTGCCTAGAAGTGTCGCCCCGGGCTTTGCAAACCGCTCCAGATGCACCTGATGGCAGATGCCGTTGCCGGCGCGAGAATGAAATACTGCGGACTTTGCGGCTATCGTCTGCAGATACAGATGGTCGCTGTGGTTCTCCGGCCCAAAGCCCGCCAGATTGTGGTCGATATAGCTGACGGATAAGTCGGTCTTGATCTTTCCGCCCCCCATAGATTCGTACAGCAAAAACACCGTCGTTCCGGTGGCGTCCTGCGTGAGAGTCTGATCGATCTTGATGGCGATCTGCTGGCCGGCTGCGATTTTGCCTTCGACCAGGTGCTCGGCAAGTATTTTATATACAAGCGTTTGGCCCAATTTTGCGCTCCCTGAAAACCACAGGTCTAACTCAAACTGACCGACTCTTCGTGTCATTCCTGCGGAAGCAGGAATCCATTAACATCTCGCTTGGGTGGATTCCCGCTTGCGCGGGAATGACAAAGTGCGATATGTTACCGTTAAATACTTACTTGTTACACTCAGTTTCAGTAGCTAATCTACCAGAAATGCCTGGCTAAGACAAATCTGATTTTGTGGGATAAGCGCCCGAGTGTGTGGCCAGACTTTATGGCAGGGCCTTGTCATTGCGAGCCCCGACTTGTCGGGGCGTGGCAATCTCAATCGCCCAGAGAAAGGAGATTGCTTCGCTTCGCTCGCAATGACAACTCCTCAAATAAGCTGCGACAGAGCGATGTGCTGTACCTGGCTCACAATGACGAAAAACACCCGAAATTCAATTGTTGGCCCGTGAAGGATTACACAAAGACAAAGCGGCCTTGTGCGGGGTGCCACAAGGCCGCTTATTGCGCAGTCGCCCGCTCAATTACCGATCGCGTACAACCAGCGGTGCGAACCTACCGCCCCGATGGGCCGTCGTGGACCAGGAACGAATCTTTTCTATCCTTGGGTTCGGTCATGCCGACTACAGGTGCAGCGCCTCGTCTTATATCGCCGCCATCCCAGAAGGTGTAAACATTGTCGTCATTGATGGCACAGAAAGACCTTTTCTCAAAAGACACATGGCTGTCCATAAACAGCACGTTCTGGCCGTCTTCCTGGTGGGAGACCGAGTTTCCGTACTTCTGCTGGTCTACGTTCGTGCTGGTCGGATTGAAATTCGCTATGTTCTTGGCCTCTGCCGCGGGCGATTTCATCCAGGGGCTGCGGTCCGCTGCTACTGCCATGCCCGGTTCGCTGGATGTAGTCAAGGCATACAGACCGAAGGGCAGATGATAGGTGTAGCTACAGTGTTTCAGCGGCTCACTGCCGAAGTCCCAGCAATCGATAAATTCCAGGCTGCCGGCTCCGGTCTCGTTGGAGAGCTTGAACTCGGAGGTTCCGGAGTCGCCCTTGCAGATAAACGACTTGGGCGTGACCTCGGCGTACTTTACCAGCAGATAGAAGCAGGAGCTGATGGTTGCCTTGCCCCCTGTTCCATTTGCAGCCAAGCCATAGGCGGCGTTTCGGTTAGCGGCATTCCACACAACGGGGCCGCCCCAGACGGTGTTTCTGCCGCCGGCGCGGGGAAGCTCATCCTCGTAGTCGCCGGCATAGATCAGCATTGCCTTGCCGATGCCGGACAAATTGGTTCCGCAGACCATCCGGAAGGCAATTTGCCTGACTCTGGCCAGGGCGGGCATCAAAATGCCCATCAATAGAGCTATGATCGCGATCACGACCAATAGCTCGACCAGTGTGAAACCTTTCGTTTTCATTTTATTTCTCCTTCACTTTCACGGAGATTCGCAACACCGGCCATTCTTAAGCGCACTCGGTTTTGACTTTTGACGTATAAATGCATTTCCCAGCGGTAAACAAAGCGCCAAAGCGTCTCTCGCGAATCTCCTTAGTTTGTTGTTTTTGTCTTGCCTAAGAACAGCCGGAGTAATTTCGCCAAGGTCACTTTCCATTCGTGGATTTCAAGGTTCTGCCTTTTTTGCGCCTTACTGTTCCCGATGCCCGCACAGACTACCAGATCGGGCAATCGCTCTTATGCTGGTAGGTTTGGATGACAGGATTAGGTTTGAGAAAAATATAATGGCAATTCTAAATATGATATTGTCTTCAAACCTACCTAATTTTAAGTACGTCAAAGAGCTCGTCAGGTTCTACAAATTCCTTTCAAAATTCCTGCCGCCTACAAACGTTGCGGAGAAAGGCGGCCTTATGGCTGCATGCATAAGGCCGCCTGTATCAACACAATGCCGAATCACGCAGCTTAGCGCCGTGGTGGAGTCACGCCGCCAGTTCCTATGCCGTCGTGCACCAGGAACGAGTCTTTTCTATCCATAGGCTCGCTTGCACCAACTACAGGTGCACCGCCTCGTCTTATATCGCCGCCATCCCAGAAGGTGTAGATGTTATCGTCGTTGATGGCGCAGTAAGACCTTTTCTCAAAGAGCGTATGGGAGTCCATAAACAGGACGTTCTGACCGTCTTCCTGGTGAGAGATCGAGTTTCCGTACTTCTGCTGGTCTACGTTGGTGCCGGTGGGATTGAACTGCGCTATAGTCTTGGCCGTTGCGGCTGGTGAATCGAGCCACGGGCTGCGATCTCCCGCTATTGCCATGCCCGGTTCGCTGGATGTAGTCAGGGCATACAGACCGAAGGGCAGATGATAGGTGTAGCTGCAGCACTTTAGCGGATCACTGCCGAAGTCCCAGCAGTCGATGAATTCCATGTTGCCGGCTCCGACCTCGTTGGAGAGCTTAAATTCTGACGTTCCGGAGTCGCTCTTGCAGACGAACGACTTAGGCGTGACCTCGGAGTACTTTACCAGCAGATAGAAGCAGGAGCTGATGCTTGCGCGGCCGCCGCTGCCGGTTGCATCCAGGCCAAAAGCTAGCTGTCGGGTAAGAGCATTCCACACGACGGATTGGTTGCCGGCCCAGACGGTGTTTCTGCCGCCGGCACGGGGCAGCTCGTCCTCATAATCGCCGGCGTAGATCAGCATTGCCTTGCCGATGCCGGACAAATTGCTTCCGCAAACCATCCGGAAGGCAATCTGCCTGACCCTGGCCAAGGCGGGCATCAGAATGCCCATCAATAGAGCTATGATCGCAATCACGACCAATAGCTCAACCAGAGTAAAACCTCTCTTTTTTCTCATGATTCTTTCTCCTTGCATATAGTTGGGATTCGCAAGTGCGACCGTTCCGGAGCACATCGTGGCTCACGTTTTCTTGATGGATAAATGCCTTTTCCAGTCCAAACGCAAGACGCCAAAAGCCTGCTTCATCTTTGCGAATCCCATTAACAACATACCGATTCCGCTCAAGAACGGTCGGCTCAAATTCATAGTTACAACCAAAAGGGTTTTAACGGCGGGCAGGTTTGCGGTATGAAGTCAGAATCGAAATATGATAACGGTTTTATGTTATGATAACGGTCTGGAACCTACCCGTTTCTAAGTCCAATAATAGCAAACCAAAAAATCTTTGTCAATCAAATTTTCGTCAAATTTCAAAAGTTTCTTGAAAAAATTCCTCGTTCGCTTAGTATCTTTATTTTATGCTCGGAATCGCAGATATGGCTGTCCAAAAGAGTCTTGAAAACATAAAAAGCCTGCTAAGAAGGCATCGCCAGAGCCATCTTCTGGCGTTCTGGGACCAGCTAAGTCAAGCCCAAAAGCAGAATTTGCTCAGCCAGATCGAGGAGCTGGATTTCCCGCAAATAGATAATTGGGTGGCGAATTTAGTCAAAAAAACGCCCACTGCTCTTAGCCAGGTCGATTTTGTCCCGGCGCCAATTTACAGTGCCCGTCCTACCGGCGAAGTGCAAAAAGGCAAGTACAGCCAGGCTATAGAGCTGGGCAAAAAGCTGGTATCGGCCGGCAAGGTCGCTGCCCTGGTTGTGGCGGGCGGGCAGGGAACCAGGCTGGGCTTCGAGGGGCCAAAAGGTGATCTGTCCGTCAGCCCCGTCAAGAATAAGACCCTGTTTCGGTTGTTTGCCGAGTACATCACCGCGGCCGCGGAAAAATACCGCACCGTCTTGCCCTGGTTTATTATGGCCAGCCCCTTGAATTACCAGCAGACCATCGACATTTTTCGCGTCAACGATTACTACGGCCTGGACCAAAACAACGTCTTCATCTTTGAGCAAGGTACGCTCCCTAATTTCAGCTTCGATGGCAGGATTCTGCTGGCTGATAAAGCCAGTATCGCGTGCTCGCCGGATGGGCATGGCGGCAGCTTCAAGGCGCTTCGCCGAAGCGGCGCCCTGCAGGATATGAAAAAACGCGGCATAGAATTCATAAGCTATTTCCAGGTTGACAATCCGCTGGTCAATATCTGTGATCCGCTTTTTATCGGCCTGCACGCACTGGATAAGGCCGAGATGTCTTCAAAGGTCCTTATTAAGGCCTACCCCAAAGAAAAGCTGGGCAATTTCTGCCTGGTCGACGGCAAGGTAAAGGTCATTGAATACAGCGATATGCCCGACGAATTGGCGGAGAGACGAAAGCCTGACGGCTCGCTGGTCTTTGAAATGGGCAGCATCGCCATCCACATTATCAGTCGCAACCTCGTGGAAAAGTTGGACGCTCAGGCTTGTCCGCTGCCTTTGCACCGCGCGGTCAAACAGATTCCGCACATAGACGACAGCGGAAACCTTGTCGAGCCTGCTGAGCCTAACGGCATAAAGCTGGAAAGCTTTGTCTTTGATGCAGTGCCGCTGGCCTCAAAGTCGATAATCCTGGAAACGCTAAGAGAGCAGGAATTTGCCCCGATAAAAAACGCTGCCGGCGTCGATAGTCCTGAAACCGCAAGGCAGCTTATGATTGGCCGGGCGGCTGACTGGCTCGAATCAGCAGGTGTCACCATTCCCCGAAAACCCGATGGCTCAGTCGATTGCCTTATTGAAATCGCGCCGAGCTTTGCCCTTGACAAAGATGACATCAAGACAAAACTGCATCAGATACCCCAAATCAAATCCGGCGACAAAGTGTACCTCGAGTGACTAAGGAGAAACTGGGACACAATGGAACTACAAGTATGCCGAGCAGCACCTTTCTCTCAACGGTCTTATCGTGGGTCCGCGGCCAGCGCATTGCCGGGTGGATGTTGCTTGGTCTTGTGGTGGGCCTGGCAGTGACTATTCGCTGGCGGATAAATTTCAGCCAAAAGCTCATGCCCGGAAACAACGGGGCGTATTATCTGGTGCAGGTTCGCTCGCTGCTGGAGGACGGCAGGCTGCATCTTTCCGCTCCACCGTTTATATTCTATATGGAGGCGCTGGCTGCCCGGCTGCTGTTAATGCTGTGGGCAGGAAGCTCTGCCCAGTGCATCGTCTGGGCCTGCAAAGGCGTGGACAGCGTTCTGCCGGCCCTGGCGGCGGTGCCGGTCTTCTTACCGGCCCGGGCCTGGTCTTGCACGAGGACACGTCCACTTTTTTGGCCCGGCTTTACTGTCAGCCTCTTCAGCGTACTTTACTTTCCCGTTTTGCTGATGACGGGCGACTTCCACAAAAACGCAGCCGGCATGGTCTGGCTACTGCTTTTTATCTACCTGCTGTACCTATCTCTGAAACATCAGGCATGGAAGCACTATCTGCTGGCGGGGCTGTTCCTGGTGCTGACGGGTCTGACCCACCAGGGCCCATTCGGCGTGGCGCTTTTGCTGCTGGTTGTGGTTGTGGCAATCTCTCTGCTGTCCGGCCAAATGCTCCGGCAGATAGCAAAGCTGGCGGCCATAGCAATCATCCTGCTGCTTCCAGCAGCGGCCGCACTGTATTTTTCCCTCGGTTCGCTCAGCACCAGGGAACTTGTCAGCGTAGTCCCTTGGCCGACCGGCTTTTTTGAAAGGCCTATGCTCTTTGCAATTCTCACTGGCGGCGGCATCTTTGGGGGCTTTGCCAATCTGGTGAACCTCGTCATCGTCACGGTCATAGCTATTCTTGGCATTATACTACTGCGGCGGAGATGGTCGACGCTGCCGCAGTCCGACCGCACGCTGGTTGCCGCAGCGGCGGTCACCACCCTGTTTCTGGCATCGCCTCTTATCGGGCTGAGATATTCAGGCCGGCTGCTGCTTATGGCCTATGCCCCAGCCGCGGTGGTGCTGGCGTTTCTACTGACGAGGCTCGACAATCGTCCAGCCAGATGGGCAGTTACTGTCATTGCCCTGGTCTCGACCGTAACGCTGTCGGCGGGGATGTTACGGCATGGTCGGCCACCGAGCATCACTGAACCTGCTTACGACGAGCTGCATCAAATGGTCGGCCTTATAACCGACCCGAAAAAAAGCCTGGTAGTGGCTCGACACGGGCTTGAATGGTGGGCGGGGTGGGTGCTGGCAACCAACGTCGCAGAAGCAAACTCATTTGATGCCAAGACCATAAGCAAATATCCGGCAGTGTTCTATTTGCAGCAGATTGCCGATACGCCGAGCTATGGACCTGCTGGGCCGGCAGGTCCACCTTTTCCTGAAGCCCAGGCCCCCTGCGGAGCCGAGGTGATCTTTCAGGGGCGGTACTTCCGCCTGGCCAAATCCTCTGTCAAGTAAGGCGGGCCACTTGGCCAAGACCAGTTCATCGTCGGCCAACTCTTGCGCACAAATCCCTAATTTATTTGGTATAGAATTTGTGCAAGGTCAGTGACGTATACTTTTCGCCCGCCTTGAGAAGAACGGCCGGAAATTGCCGCCCCTTCGGCGTATCGCACGCCAACACAGGCCCTGTTTGTTATCTTACCAAACAAACGACCAAATTCAAGCCCACTTCTTTCTTTTTCGCAGTATCAGCGTACCCAGACCAAACAGCAGAACGGTACTTGGCTCCGGAATCGGTGCCACCTTGTCGAAAAGGTATATGATGTCATCGTAGTCCTCGTCACCCAACGTTAACCCGTCCCACGGCATATCCTCCCAAGCTACAAGGTAGGGTTTACCTAGCGTGACAGCCGTTGCACCTGTACCATAGTCCACGTAGATTGTCCTCCCTCTGGCCCCGGGAAGATCGAAAGTCATCATGTGATCCCAACCTCGGCTGTTAAGAGCAGCCTCCGAGTAGTATATCCCAAAAGGGTCGGAATTTAGATACCACCCGAAGTTTGTACCAGTGCCAAGACTGGTCTTCACAGCCGGATATGGGGCACTGGCTGTGCCATCACCCGCAAAGCCAAATCCGGACCACGGCTCCAAAAGGGCAGTCCGATTTGCACCAACACCGGGGTCCATATACAGACCAATGCTATTCCAACATGTTGTGGTGAGGCCGATTAGCGCTATTGAACCATCGAGCTGCTCCCATATCTCGTCAAGCTCAACAAGAAGCGAGTCAACATCACGATTAGCGGTGTAAGCGGTATTCTGAATATCATTGATCGCTTGGTAGATATCGACAAGGTTGTCACCGTTCGCAGTCGGAATGCCGTTGACCACCCCGCTATAGAAATCATTCGCCACATTCGGCGGGAAGGGCCCGGCGAGAGCCAAAGCCGGGACCATACTCAGAACTCCAAGAATCGTAAGTGCTTTTCTCATCGTCTACCTCCTCTCTGGAATCCCCAAAATTATGTCATGCGCTCCTTCATTCTGCTTCCGCCGACCAAGTCTCCTTGATAATCTTAGTCGGCACTCGACAGTCAAAAGGCGCACTGACACGCCGCACGCGCGGTTACGCCTTAAATAAATTTTACCGGGTATGAAAAAAATATAGCGACTTTTCCTTGCCGCTCCTCATTATTCCAAGAATAAAACGTATCAGATCGAGTCCCATCTGTCAAGGACAAAATAAGCGCTGTCTTAAAAAAATCTATTTGAAGGACCGAGCCGTCAAGATAATTCCCGATGTTGGCCAAAAAGGAGACGTAGTCAAACCTGCTGAGCCTAACGGCATAAAGCTGGAAAGCCTCCAAAACCGGACGGCTCAGTCGATTGTCTTATTGAAATCGCCCCCAGTTTTGCCCTTGACAAAGACGACATCACACCCAAGCTGAGCCAGATACCCGAAATAAAGCCGAAAGACAGAATCTATCTTGCGGAGCAGGTGTCTGTGCTCAGGGGCCAGCATCCCGATCCCTGATCCCCGATCCCTGAACCCTGCTATTTGGTATAGAATTTGTGCAAGGTCAGTGACGTATACTTTTCGCCCGGTTTGAGAACAACGGACGGAAAGTTCGGCTTGTTCGGCGAATCGGGAAAGTGCTGAGTCTCCAGGCAGAATCCGTAGTGCTTTTTGTAGGCCTTGCCGCCTTTGCCGGTTACATCCAGGAAGTTTGCGGTGTAGAGCTGCACGCCCGGCTCAGTAGTGTGAACCTCCATCACCCGTCCGCTGGTCGGCTCGTAAACCCTTGCGCACAGAGCTAACTTGCCGCCGCCGCTATTGAGCACGTAGTTATGGTCGTAGCCGCTTCCGACCTGGCCAATCCGGGCTCCGATTGCCATCGCTTTGGTAAAATCCAGCGGCGAATCCTTCACGCTCCGGATTTCGCCTGTCGGTATCAGGCCCTCGCCGAAAACTGTGTACCTGTCGGCGTTGAGCATAAGCTCATGTCCGAGAACGTCACCATTTCCCTGCCCGGCAAGATTCCAATAGCTGTGATTGGTCAAGTTGACTATGGTTGTCTTATGGGTCTGGCCCTCATAACTGATTTTTAGCTCATTATTATTAGTGAGTGTGTACGTCACGGTGCAGGCAAGATTCCCAGGGTATCCTTCTTCGCCGTCGTTGCTGAGGTAGCTCAATCGAACAAATGCCTCATTGCCCTGGGCCTTTATCTCTTCGAGTTTCCACAGGACTTTGTCGAATCCCTTTCTTCCGCCGTGGATGTGGTTAGGCCCATTGTTAGCCGCCAGTTTATACTCGATGCCGTCGAGCACAAACTTTGCGCCGCCGATTCGGTTGGCGTACCTGCCGACCGTTGCTCCGAAGAATGAGCCTCTTTTGATGTACTGTTCGAGGTTATCATAGCCTAACGTGAGGTCGGCGAGATTGCCTTGCCGGTCCGGCGCCTCCATCGAAACCAGTATCGCACCGTAGTTGGTAATCTTAGCTTTTAGCCCATTGCGATTCGTCAGCGTGTACAAATCGACCGCCTGTCCATCGGGCGTTTTGCCGAAAGGTTCTGTTTTGATGCTCATTCCGCTCATCTCCCTACAGCCAAACACAGATATTGCCGCAAGCGCCCAAACCAAACTAATCCATACTTTTCTTCTCATATTATGTGCCCCTTCTGGATTCCTGCTTGCGCAGGAATGACATTACCCCCGCGAAAGCGGGGGTACATGCTCCTGCGGCACAATACCGCCAAACCCAGCCAATTTCAATCAAAAGTGCTGATAGCACCGGAGAAAAATCGAAAAATGAAAAAATTTTTATTCCTTTTGCAGCAAGAGGTTAGCTCAAAATCGCTTCCACAAAAAACCATTTTTTTCGCTTCAAACACGCAGATCCGTCCAATTATGGAACCGTTCGTTGTTCATTGTTCGTTGTTCATTGCTCGATGAACTGTGAACTATGAACGATGAACTATGAACTCACAACGGTGCTAAAGAAACTTTAGCGGAAGCGCTAAAGAATCTTGAGCATAATAAGATAGATCCATTGAACCAGATCCATACTATAAGGGGACAGAATTATGACAGAACTGGATATTCTGGAAGAGCCGACACCAATTGCACGGGGCGAACAGCCCAGAGCCGCGACCGTCAGGGAGCGGCCGCAAGGCCAAGCAACGCGACTCGGCGAAATCTTGCAGACGTACCCAAGTCCGCTTACGGGACTGAAATCGAAACCTAAACCGTGCCCGCAATGCGGAAAGGTCAAGCCGCTTGGATTGTTTGACAAATGCGGGCAGTGCTATCGCAAGATGATGTTTGACGCTATGCCGGCTGATGAAAAAGAGCATACCATCGCCGCTGTGGTGCCGCCTCGTATTTACAGGCACGGCTGGAGCACCTGCCGGCTAAGCTGCAAGAGATGATTAAAACCCTGCCCGAAGATAAGGGGCTGCTGCTTTGGGGCGCGCCTGGGGCTGGAAAAACCTACGCAATGGCCGCTTTAGCACGCCAGTATATATCGCAGGCTTTACAGCGGCAAGGATAGGCTATGAGCTGCTGTGTTTGCAGCTTCGGGACACCTTCAAAAGCAAGGCCACCGAGACCGAGTTATCAGTGATTAAGCCGTATCTCCAGGCGGACAAACTTTTTATCGAGGATGTCGGCACAACAAAGTCAGAGGGCAACATCGAGAGCGACTTTTCGGTCAGAACGCTTCTGGTTCTGCTGGATTGGCGGCTGGAGAATTGCCTGCCGACGTTTTTAACGGGCAACAGACCGGTTGAGGAATTGGCTAAGACCTTTGACGAAAGGGTCGCAAGCCGATTATTGCAGGCCTGCCAGGTTGTCAAGCTCACCGGCGCCGATAAAAGGAAACAGAACTGAGTTTGGTTGCAGGACAGGCTGATTTGCTATAACCTAAGTGCTAATCGCGTATCGCTTGTCGCAAATCGCCTGCCGCTCCCTTTAACGCCATGCCAGAGATAGCAGCAAATCTCCCTTTTTGCATGTACCGATGCAAAAAAATAAAATTACAAAAAAAACGCTTGACGCTATACATAGCGGATTATATGTTATCCCTTAACTATTTTAGCCTTTTCTCCTTAGATTACGGCGAGCTAAAGCTACGGAGTCCAGGTGGACTTAGGAAAGGGCTTAGGCATGGACGCTATAGGAAAGGACGCCGTTTTTCTTCCTCTGGGTAAGACTCATTCTTTTTCAGATAAACCAGTTATGCTGGCCTATGGTAAGTCCCTGCTGTTTCCCGGTCGGAATACGACGCAAAAGCGGACCAGGGTTTTTCGTAAGCGCAGCCGGCCGTGTCCTGCAAATACTCAAAAAAGGATGACTGACATTTATTAGCAGTGTAAGACGGGCGTAAAACAAATACGGCAATAAAGAGGCGTGCAGGTTTTTTATAAGACACGTTGGGTCTGTGGTCAGAGGAAGTAAGGGAGGCTAATCGTGCGTATCGCTATACTATCTTGGGAGTCACTTCATTCGGTTGCTGTGGGGGGCGTTGCTGTCCATGTGAGCGAACTGGCTGCTGCACTGGCAAGGAAAGGCCACCAGGTACACATTTTCACGCGGCGCGCGCCTGGCCAGCAAGGTCACGATTTCATAGATGGCGTCCACTATCATCGCTGCACGTACGTGCCCCACAATGACTTCGTGGATGATGTCAACAACATGTGTCGGTCCTTCGTGGACCGCGTTCTTGAAGTCGAAGACTTTGTTGGCTGGTTCGACTTAGTCCACGCCCATGACTGGCTTTCTGCCAATGCTATGATTTGGATCAAGCAAGGGCGCGGACACAATTGTGTTTTGACTATCCACGCAACCGAGTATGCTCGGTGCGGCAACGCTTTCCCGTCCGGTCGCTCGTGCCGCATCAGGGATCAGGAGCGTGCCGGAACTTACTGGGCCGATCGGGTCATTGCGGTCTCACAGGCAACTAAGAACGAGCTAATGTGGATGTATGAGGTGCCGGACTGGAAGATATCGGTGGTTTACAACGGAGTAAACCCTTCGCGCTTCGAGTTTGCTACAGATGCCGGAGAAGACAAGAGACGCTATGACCTCGGCCCATTAGATCCCACGGTCCTATTCTGTGGTCGACTGGCGTGGCAAAAAGGTCCTGATCTGTTAGTGGAGGCTATCCCTTCGATTCTCAGGTCTTATGCTAACGCGAAGTTTGTCTTTGTGGGTGTTGGAGAGATGCGGTGTGGGCTGGAGGCACGGGTACGACAACTTGGCCTCGCCAATGCCACGCGATTTCTAGGTCGCCGTGATGGCGACGAGCTTATCCGCTTGTTCAAGTTAGCAGATGTGGTCTGTGTGCCGAGTCGGAACGAGCCGTTTGGGATCGTTGTACTCGAGGCCTGGAGTGCCTGCAAACCTGTGGTTGTGACTCAGGTTGGGGGCCCGAGCGAGTATGTCTGGCATGAAGTGAACGGCCTAAAGACAGAACCGAATCCTGATTCCGTAGCCCGGGGCCTGAGCACGGTTTTTTCTGATTTTGAGCGCGCCCGCTGGATGGGCCGCAATGGTAGAAAAGCTGTGGACGACCGCTTCACCTGGGACATGATCGTGGAGCAGACACTTGCCGCCTATAAAGAGGTCTGCCCGATGCGTGAATTGCCACTGGCCGTCCCTGCAGGGGGCATCTGCAGAAATCAGGCCAAACCACTTGAGCTGGCTGCAAACCTAAGATTAGGGGTTAACCAGGATGGAAATGGTGCCGGCCAGACACTTGCCTCCTACAGAGAGCGCCTCGTGCAAATAGGGCTCTGCCCGGAACAGGACAACGGCAGTTTAATCCTGAAAGGAAACTTCGAAATCTTGTTAGCTGCTATCGAACAGTGCCATCGGCAGATGCACCAAACCGGGCTGACTCATGTTGCGTGCTCACTCGATCTGGAAACATCCGTTCCTTCGCCTTAAGGTGTCAGTGACGGCGGTGTCCCGAAGGACGAGGGACGAGCGACGAGGGACTCTAAGGGAATTCAGTGCAAGGATGCAAGCCGCGAAAAGGGCAAAAACTGAGAAGGATAAGGCTGTCGGCAGCTTCTGTCTTGTCTTGCATGGGCACATGCCTTACGTGCTGCGTCATGGAGTGTGGCCACATGGAGAGGACTGGTTACATGAAGCTGCGGCCGAGTGTTATCTGCCGCTGCTGGCGCTGATCGATGAATGTCAACATCTTAATTGCAATCCGCAGATTGCGATCGGTCTGACCCCTGTGTTGCTCGAACAGCTTGCCCACAAAGACTTCAGGTCTGGATTTGGCAAATACCTTTTGGAGCGTGTGAACCGAGCGCGAGCAGATAAAGCCGATTTCAAACGGCAAGGTCTGACGCACATGGCCTACCTTGCCGAGCGGTGGGAATTGTTCTTCAACGACCTGAGCGATCAATTCGACCGAATTGAACGTGATATTCCCAAGGCATTTGCAGAGCAAATGGACCGCGGTCTTATCCAGATCCTCACTTCCAGCGCGACACACGCATATTTGCCGCTGTTGCTTGAGGACTCCTGCGTGCGGGCGCAGGTCCGCGCGGGCGTCAGCAGCTCAGAACGCATCCTTGGATTGCGGCCCAGAGGGATATGGCTACCCGAAGGCGCGTACCGACCTGGTGGTTCATGGAGCGCGCCAATCCCGTGGGGCTCCAAGAACAGTCGCATTGGAATTGACCAGATTATCTCGGACGAGAACCTTTCACACTTCTTTGTTGAGAAGCACTTGCTGGACAACGGTCATATCTCGTCCTCAAAAACAGGCTGGCAAGGGCAGCCGAGCTACGGCGATTCTAATAGCCAAGGTGTGCGCGAGCCGGTTTTGGTCAATACAGACGGCAATGGTAGCAGACCGCCTGCTGCCTTCGCTCGCGATCCAGAGATATGCCAGCAGGTTTGGTGTGGATTTGTCGGCTACCCTGCTGACGGCGTGTACCTGGAGTTTCATAGGAGGCACGGCAAGCGGCGAGGACTGCGCTATTGGAAGGTTACGGACCGGCGTGCAGGCCTTGACGACAAGCAGTTGTACTATCCAGACGATGTCGCCGGAAAGATATATGAGCATGCCAGGCATTTCTGCTACGAAGTCAAAAGGCGGCTGAGCGACTATTATCATCGGACGGGCCGCCGTGGAGTCGTTGTGGCCTGTTTCGATGCTGAACTCTTTGGCCATTGGTGGTTCGAGGGACCTCGCTTTTTGCGTGACGTGCTGCTTACCATCAATGCCGACCCGGAGGTAGAGCTGTCCACGCCGGAGGCGTATCTGGAAAAGAATCCACCCGATAAGGTCGTGTCGCTATCGGAGGGCTCCTGGGGCGAGGGTGGTGACCACAGGGTCTGGACTAATCAGAAAGTTGATTGGATGTGGCCCATAGAGTATCGCTGTGAGGTTCTTTTTGGCAAGCTGACTTATCATCTGCCTTGGCGGAAACACCGCGCACTTCGCCAAATCCTGGAAAAAGCTGGCCGGGAACTGCTGCTGCTGCAAGCCAGCGACTGGCCGTTCATAATCGCACGCAGTCAGGCTGATGATTATGGTGTCAAGAGGTTTATGGGGCATGTCGCACGATTCGAATGCCTTACCGATATTGCAGAGAACTTGGCTGCAGATTCGAAGTACCTCGACAGCCTCAACAAGGTGCAAAAATTCGAGTTACAGGATGCCGACGTCCATGATGTAATTTTCCCCCAGATCGACTTAAACTGGTGGAATATGTGAGGGGTCTGACAATGAGAATTGCGATGTTCGCATGGGAAAGTCTGCATTCGATTGCTGTCGGTGGCGTAGCGGTCCATGTGACTGAGCTATCAGCGGCCCTGCAGCGCCGCGGTCATGAAGTGCACGTTTTTGCTCGCATGGGTGAGGGACAAACAGCATATGCACTGATTGATGGTGTCCATTACCATCGCTGTCCCATTGATCTGCATCCTGATTTTGTCACAGAGATGAATAATATGTGTAACAGTTTTGTTTATTTTATGCGCCAGACCGAAGCTTATCAGTGCGCACGCTTCGACATAGTGCATGGACATGATTGGCTCTGCGCTAAAGGAATCGTTCAGGCTAAGAACGATCGGGGCAGTCGAGTTGTGATGACTTTTCATTCCTCTGAATATGGGCGATGTGGGAACAATCATTATGGTGGGCAAGCGGAACGTGTCCGGGCCGTTGAGGCTGAAGGTGCCTACTGCGCCGACCGTGTTATCGCGGTCTCAGGAGCCTTGGCTGAAGAAACCAAGCGGCAATACAATGTACCTGACTGGAAACTCCGGACCGTATACAATGGGATAAACTGCCACCGCTTTGATGGTTATATTGACCCCGGGATATGCCGGCGAACCTACGGAATTGGACCGCTGGACCCGATGGTGCTGTTCGTAGGAAGGATGACAACACAAAAGGGGCCCGACCTCCTGCTTGAAGCTGTTCCAGCTATTTTGTGCAATCGCCGCGATGCGAAAGTCGTATTTGCAGGTGACGGATACCTCAAGCCACGTCTACAAGGACGAGCCCACGAGCTGGGGGTCGCTCACGCGGTTCGGTTCCTGGGCGCCATGGATCCGAATGGGGATCTTATCAACCTCTTCAAAAGTACCGATGTTGTCTGCGTCCCAAGTCGAAACGAGCCTTTCGGGATCGCGGTGCTCGAGGCGTGGGCAGCCGGAAAACCAGTTGTAGCCACGCGGAATGGCGGTCCGCGAGAACTGATATCCCATGGACACGATGGCTACCTTACCCATGATAATCCACCGTCAATCTGCTGGGGAATCAGCCAAATTTTTGGCAACTTCGATCATGCCAGGTGGATGGGCCAGAACGGCCGGGTAAAAGCTGCTTACAGTTTTAGCTGGGACACAATTGCTGGGCGTACCGAGAACATTTACCGAGAATTATCCACCTGAATAGCCTGAGGTTGGTACTTATGGATGTAAATCAGATTGCTACGGGACTGAAAGATTTGGCCCGGAACTTTTACTGGGGCTGGCATCCGGAGGTGGTCACAATATTCCGTGACCTTGATCCGGAATTGTGGCGAGCAGTCAACCACAATCCCACCACGTTTCTTTCGCGGCTGGCAAAAAACGTGTTGCAGGAAAAAGGCGCCGAACCAGTCCCAGAGACTCGTTTGACCCGTGCCCTTGAGCAAGTGCGCTGCTACCTGGAAACAGAAGATGCATGGGGACTCTGGCATGCGGGGCCTCTTGGCGTCAACCCCGTGGCTTATTTCTCGGCCGAGTTTGGGCTCCATGAGTCACTGCCGATCTATTCGGGGGGACTCGGTGTATTGGCTGGCGACCATTTAAAGGCGGCCTCGGATTTAGCCGTTCCAATGGTTGGCGTGGGCCTATACTATACTAAGGGCTACTTTGAACAAACCATAGATGCAAGCGGATGCCAGCACGAACGTTATCTCAACTTAGATATTAGTGACCTGCCGCTGGAGCCCGTCGCAGATGAATATGGTCAGCCTGTCCGTGTGACTGTCCAGACAGACTTGGGTAATATCCAGGTTAGAGCCTGGGGTACGCGCGTAGGCCGCAACCGCCTGATTCTGCTGGATACGAATGTGGACGGCAGCTCCGAGCATGACAGGGCCGTAACTTCTGCCCTGTACAGCGGAGACGATGATGTGCGCATCCGGCAACAGATTGTTCTGGGAGTAGCGGGCCTACGAATGCTTGCCGCAATAGGCATCCGTCCAGGTGTGGTTCATCTGAATGAGGGCCACACAGCCTTTGCGGTCCTGGAGCTGAGCAGGCAGCTAATGGAACGCGATGGCCAGACGTTCGAAAACGTGCGAGAACTGGCCGCCGCGCAGACTATCTTTACTGTGCATACGCCAATGGAGGCCGCGGTCGATCGTTACAAACCGGAGCTAATAGAACGAGTGTTGGAACCGCTACGACAGCAATTGAGAATCTCCAAATATGACTTGCTGGCCTTAGGTCGGGTCGATCCCAGAGATGAACGGGAACCGTTTTGCCCAACGGTTCTTGGACTGAAGATGTCACGGTGGCGCAACGGCGTGTCCGCGTTGCATGCCCGCGTCAGTCGAGCCATGTGGCACAAGATCTGGCCAGAACTACTGGAACAAAGGGTCCCGATAGGCTTTATCACAAACGGTGTGCATGTTGCAACTTGGCTAGCCCAGCAGATGGATGAGCTTTATAGGCGATACCTTGGGAAAGATTGGCAGGAGAAATTGGACGATCCCCACACCTGGAGGAAAATAACCGAGATCGACGATGCAGAACTCTGGGAAACAGGCCAGTTCCTCCGAAACCACTTGATCGAGTATGTCCGCCGCAACGCCTTTGCTCAGGCCCAAGCCAGAAAGGAGTCTGAAGAGATTTGCAAGGCAGCACAAAGCTGTCTTAAACCGTCTGTTCTTACCATGGGATTTGCCCGTCGTTTTGCAACGTACAAGCGTGGCGATTTTCTGCTGCGTGATTTGAACTGGTTGGACCATATCGTGAACCACACCGAGCGACCGGTGCAGATCATCATTGCCGGCAAGGCACATCCGAGGGATGAACCGGCCAAAAAAATCCTTCAACAAGTCTTCCGGATTACCCGCGACCGACGATTCCTCGGTCGGATCGTCTTTCTCGAAAACTACGATATCAACGTCAGCAGGCATTTGGTGCAGGGAGTTGATTTATGGTTGAGTACCCCTCGCCGCCCCCTGGAAGCGTGCGGCACCAGCGGCCAGAAAGTGGCCATAAATGGAGGTCTGAACCTCTCGGTTCTTGACGGCTGGTGGGCGGAGGCTTATGATGGTGCAAACGGGTTCGCAATAGGTTACGGAAGTGAACATGCCAATTGGGATCGCCAAGACCACTTGGATACGCAGTCGTTCCATGAGGTCTTGGAGAATAAGGTGATCCCGCTATTTTATGACCGTGGCCCAGATGGCATTCCCCACAGGTGGGTAGCGATGCAAAAACGTTCCCTGCAAACACTTGCTTGGCGATTCAACGCTCGCCGGCTGCTGTTGGACTACACGTTGGGTTGTTATCTGCCCGCAGCTGGTGGCGTGACTTCATCAGCAGCACCTTAACAAAAAGGCAATTTAATGGTGTTGTCGGCGATTCCGGAATATATCGATGGTCTTCCAAATATCTGTGGATCGGAACAGCTCGTGGCTGAGGCACTTTCTGGCAGTGGGCCAATCTATTTGCCCGAGAGCAGCATCGACTTCGCCAACATCCACAGTGCTTTTGCCATAGCCCTTCATATGCATCAACCTCTGATTCCAGCTGGTGGCGACACTTTGAAGACCGCCAGCGTCATCAGCAACCTCAAGTACATGATGGATCACCCTGAAATTGGAGACAATCATAACGCTCCCGTCTTTTATCGGTGCTATAAACGCATGGGCGAGTTCATCCCGAATTTAGTCCAGGCGGGTCGTCAGCCCCGAGCGATGCTCGATTATTCGGGCTGCCTGCTTCATGGCCTGCGTCAGATGGGGCTAAATGATGTGATAGACAGTCTCCGGACCATCACCTGCGACCCAACCTATCGCCGCCATGTCGAGTGGCTCGGGGCACCTTGGGGACATCCGGTAGCGCCCTCGACACCGGTGCAGGACTACCGTTTGCATGTCCGGGCCTGGCAGCACTTCTTCGCCGCGCTCTTTGGCTTCGATGCGCTCAGCCGGGTTAGGGGGTTTTCCCCGTGCGAGATGTCGCTTCCTAACCATCCGGATGTCTGCTACGAGTTCGTCAAGACTTTGAAGGAGTGCGGCTACCGCTGGCTTCTGGTTCAGGAGCATACGGTGGAGCGGGCTCCCGATGGCGGCCCCGTCCAATACCCCCACCAGCCGCATCAACTTGTCGCAAGGAACTCGCATGGACAGAGCCTCAGCATCACTGCCATCATTAAAACCCAGGGCAGCGACACCAAGCTAATTGGCCAGATGCAGCCCTACTATGAGGCCAAATCCGTCGCCCGTCACCCGTCACCCGTGACCCGTGACCCGTCGCCCGTGGCCCGAGCGACGAGCGACGAGCGACGAGCGACGATTCCGCCGCTCGTGACCCAAATCGCCGACGGAGAGAACGGCGGTGTTATGATGAACGAATTTCCCTCTAAGTACCTCGCCGTCTCCGCCGAGGCCTCTGGCAGCCAGACGCCCCCGGTGAACGTGACCGAGTACTTGGAGTATCTCCAGAGCGTGGGTATCACGGAGGACGATTTTCCGGCCATTCAGCCGGTCATGCAGGGGCGGATCTGGGAAAGATTCACAGACGGTGCTGGACCAGAGGCCCTGAACAAGGTTATTAAGGACCTGCAAAAGCAAGATCACCGCTTCCATATGGAGGGAGGTAGCTGGACCAGCAACATTTCCTGGGTCCGGGGCTACGAGCACATGCTGGGGCCGATGGAATCCGCCAGTGCCCTTTTTGCCGAAAAGGTCCTTTCTCGAGGCGTTCCCACGTCAGAGCCACGCTATCGCAGCGCCCTGTACCACCTGCTAATCACCCAGACGAGTTGCTTTCGCTACTGGGGCAAAGGCATTTGGACGGACTACGGCCGTGAATTGTGCCGGCGCACGATAGAAATTCTGAAGCGGGACTTTTGACTCGTCTTTCAGAGGAATGTTGAATTTCGTCCTGGGATGTCTTTTCAATTTTCAATTGTCAATACCTGCAACTGTCCCCTCGTCGCTGACGATCTATGACCAGAAAGAAGCTCTGCGTGTCGAGATAGCAGTTACTGGTGCAGATTTTGAAATCCCGCCCAAAACCATCCAGGAGGATTTAGGTATCGGGAGAAAGCCCACTCGATTAGGCATCAACCTAACCCAACCTGTGACAGATGCCGTGATTTGGCTTACCATCAGCCCCATCGAAAGAGCCACCACTGCCCCAGTCGAGGGCCACGGGTCACGATGGACGATGGAGGATGGACGAATCACGAGCCATGAGCAACGCGATTTAGATCACGGCGTTCTGCATCGATAAGGTCTGCGATTCTGGTGGCGAGTTCATTAAGGCCAAAGCCCTCGGCACTGACCACGCCCTTGCGATCGGTCAGGATCAACCACGGCAACGAGCGTACACCCCAGGAATACTTGATTGCCTCCACGTCGCCGCCCGCCTGGCAAACCAGGAAGGGTATGTTGTTCTTTTCAAGCCACTCATCCAGTCCGCCTATGGCGGATTGCTCTGCTTTGGAGGCCTGTACGGCCACAATGGTCACATCTTGCTCGGCTAAATTCTTTGCCTGTTCGGCCAATTTCTTTATGAAATGTCGCGAAGGCCTCTGCTCCACGTCCCAGAAACATACAAGCGTCTTTCCATTCCTTGCCTGCTCAAGAGATGCCCCCACCAAAATATCCTCCAAGTCAGGCAATACTTTGCCGATCAGTTGTGGAGGCTCAGGTTCATAAGTGTACCTGGTCGTACGGCCAGACCGGCTGTCAACTACCTGGACGCCCTTTTTGAGCTCGATCTGAAATAGTCCATCCGGCAGCTTCTCATTGACGCGCACGTGGAGGACCTTAAGCTCTCTGCGTGCTTCCAGACAAGGCTCACCGTTAGTATCGCGACCATAAAGTTCATAACCTTGACTCATCGGGAACCAGCCCGCCACGGGCGGGGCAGCCACTTCCCTGTAATCCGACATCCAGTGCTCAGTATGCGGCTTTTTGCCGATCAGCCACACAAGTCCGTACAGCCGGCGGTCTTTTGCTCCGACATACCAGCGGTATGATTGGTCAGCCAGCCCTCGCGCCTCGCCAATAAGCCCATATTCGTCGCTGCTTATCGCTGCCGAATCACATCGGTATGACTGGCCATCTACTATGCCCCGCACCTCTGTTGGATAGAATTCCAAAACGTAACAGTCTGTTCCGCGGTAGTTGGAGCGTCCGGTGAGCACAAATTCGCCGCGCCGGCCATAGTAGCAGAGAAGCTCATCAACATCTTTAATGTCCCACCAGAATGAGTGCGGCTGTGCTCTGAGCCAACTGGTTTGATAGGCCATAAATTCTTCGAAACTACCCTGTGCCGTCCAGTTCAAGTAGTAGGTTTCTTGCTTGTTAGCGAGGGACCCCGCTTGGCGGGAACCCAAAGATATTTCGTGCCCTATTAGTTGCTTGCCGTCCCAGACCTTCAATCTGCGCCGGCCCGCCACGGGCGGGTCGCCCTCGGTGGATTCGTCCAGGAACCTTACTCGCGCCTCGTCGAACGCGTATTCAAGAATTCCTTTTGCCACGCGCCCGACCTGGGCGATTTGGCGCGGCTGCGGCACCGCGACTGAACACTTGTCCCCTGACTCGGTGGAACTGCTGCAACCGACTGCGACCGCCCCCGCTTCGGTCGGGGTTTTTATCCACGTGCTCTCAATGCGAATCAGAAGACTATCAACGTTGTGGACCCAATTCTCACTTTCGCGGACTGCCCGAACCAAGTCAGCAGGATCAGGATCGCTTTTTGCTGGACAGATCGGAATCGGAAAGGCACACATTAGGATAAACCCCGCAATGAATTGCGGGGCTAAATACTTACCCGCCAAATTCATTTGGCGGTTTCGCCTACCGTTTCGCATCGGTTATCTCCTTGATTTTATTTGTCAGCCCACTAACGTCGAAGCCTTCCGCAGTGACAACGTGTTCGCCGTTCGTCAGAATCAGCCAGGGCAGCGAACGCACACCCCAGGCGAACCTGGTTTTTTCCACATCGCCTTTAACCGTTCCAACTGGGAACGGGATATTGTATTTTTTTACCCACTCATTCAGGGCGTTTTCATCAACGTTGGCGGCCTGGATAGCAATAACGATGACAGCCTTTTCTTTGAGTTGCTCGGCCTGTTTAGCAAGTTCCGTAATACAGTGCCGGGACGGTCTCTGCTGCATATCCCAGAAGCAGACCAAGATTATCTTGTTTTCGCTATCCTCTGACGGAAGGTCAATTTTAAGCTGCTTCAAATCAGGCAGGGCTTTGCCCACCAGTGAAGGCGGCTGCTTTGGAATATAGCGCGTGC
>CAZMLE010000053.1:0-25555 GCA_964567045.1 uncultured Pirellulales bacterium
GGATTTGTCGGACACAAGTCTTGGAACATAATGCCACACTCTTCACGGCAGTGCAAGCATTCTGTTACGCCTGGGCACAGGTTCGATAGCTCAGATGGGCGGCCTCCCGGGGAATCTGGAGGTTGCCGACATAATGCACGCAGCGAGCTGCACAATTTGGAGGCGGTCGTTGAGAGGACAGAGAATGAATGATCGTCAATACTGATCTAACGTCAACTCTCTTGGAACTCTTAACACCTGCCATTGAAAACAGGCAATTTGTGAACATTTTCAATGAAGATATGAAGAGCAAGGCATCCTGGAGCATGATTCGGTTAAAAATGTTAACCGTAATACGAAAGGAGATTCTGATGGCAACGTATTATATTGGAGCAGATGTACACAGCAACAACACAGAACTGGCAATTGAGAAAGGAGGCAAGATAGTTGATTCGTATTCAGTGCCGACTATAATACCAGCGATCAGCACTGTCCTTGATTCACTCCAGGGCAAAAAGCTCTTTGCCATGGAGGAAGGACCAATGGCCGGGTGGCTCTATCGTAACCTCCATGAGAAGGTGGAGCAATTCATTGTCTCTGAGCCTCGTCGCAACAAATTGATAACTTGCGATGGGGATAAGGACGACAAGATTGATGCACATAAACTCGCTGTTCTTCTAAGGGGAAAGTTCCTGAAGGCTGTTCATCACACCGATGACAGCGATCGAGCCCACCTCAAGCACTGGGTCAATCTCTACCATGACAGGGTCCGTGATGCAGTCAGGAACATCAATGAGATACGCGCCTGTTGCAGGATGCATGGTGTGGCAATTCCCAGGAAGGTTGTTCGCAACCAGGCACATCGCCATGATTGGCTGTCGGGACTCAATAACCCTGTCTTGAGAGAGCAGCTAAGAATGTTATGGATTGGCTATGATGCCACCAAGGAGCAGGTTGAGATAGCCAAGAAGCAATTGAGCTCATGGGCCCACAAGCATCGGATCATAAAACACTGGCGCCGGCTTCCAGGAATAAGGTTGATTCGCGCTGCGACTGTTTTTGCCTATCTTGACACACCATGGCGGTTCTTGACCCACGCAGCTCCGTGTAGCGGCGTTTCGCCGCCAACTGGAACGTTGACATCAGCACCTTTGCTGACAAGCAGAGCCACGATCTCTGGGTCGCCCGTCCAGTACAGTGGTGTACAGTGCGTAAAGCCCACGGCTCCTTTGGCGTTAACATCTGCCCCATTGGCGATAAGCAGCTCCGTGACGTCTTTGGCACCCATAAACCCCCACAACCAGCACGATATATGCCAAGACTGATAGCAAGGCCCGTAATCGACAGGTTGAGGCTTTAGATGAGGGGCAATAATCGGCTATACTTCATTGACACACTCTCCCTCTAACGGCCGAACAAATTTGACGCACGGGCAAACCGTGGGCTGGCAGCCGAAGAGGCTGTCAGCCCTTCTTGTGGGTGGGGTGCCAGACGCACAAGCCCGCGACGTTTGAACAAATAGTTAGGATGTCGCAGTGCCTTAGGCATTGAGATAAGATTAGTATGTCCGCTTGGGGATGCCTAACGGCAGAAGAACACTTATGACAACTGGCCAAGAAGCAGGCAAACGCCGAAAAGGGTCACCGGAGAGTGCCTAAAATGTCGAGTGACTAAAGTGCCTAAAATCATAACTTTGAACTTTATCCGCCAGACGTATGGCGGATTAAGCTCACTTTAGGCACTTTAGGACACTTTAGGGACGTGCGCTTATGCTCTGGACCGGTCCGAAAGTCTTTTGCCGGAAGGCATCCCCTAGCGGAGACAGATCTGCGGTTGTATGTCGTCAGCAGTTCGGAGAGTGCCTAAAATGTGGAGTGACTAAAGTGCCTAAAATTTAACTCCCGGAAGGGATGGCCAAGCCATTTAGACACTTTAGGCACTTTAGACACTTTAGGGACTTGTATTCTTTCCTTTCAAGAACCGTTCTCCGTTTTAACTGAGCTCGCTTTGCCAATATCCTCTCTCGCCAGCCATAGTACACATCGTCGGGGGTCACGTTTCCGATGGCCTCGTGATACCGCCGAGCTCCGCTTGGGGACGCCCAACGGCGGTTGTACCATTCCACGAACCGGGCAATCTCACGGTCAAGTTCCTGCGGTAACTGCCAAACGTGCAGCAGCAGATGCTCCTTCGCCGAGCGGTGATACCGCTCGATCTTGCCTGTGGTCTGCGGATGATAAGGTCAAGCGAATATATGACCCAGCCCTTTGGCTTCAAGATACTGGCCAAAGTCCCGACTCAACAGGGCCTTGCCATTGTCAGTTAACAGCCTGCTGTGATCCTCGACCGGAACATCCTGCATCCCGGTGAACTCACAGGCAAGCTCCACCACATCAGTGAAGGCCCCAGAGTCCATCTTCGCCCTGGGCTGCCAGGCCAGTATCTTACGGCTGTAGTCATCGAGCACACTTATCAAATAGAACCAGCCCCAGCGATCCACCTTCAAGTATGTGGCATCCATCTGCCATAGTTGATTGATACTGGTGGTCTTGATCCGAAATTCATCAGATGCCGGGAAGTTCCCGACCTCCGGCTCATGGATAAGACCCCGTTCCTTAAGTCTTCTGTACACCGTGGACTCTGAGACGCTAAATCCTTCGTTATCAGTGATATACAGGCTAATCTCCCCGCAGGACAGCTCACGACAGAGCATGGCGTATTCGAGGATCTTGTCCACCTGGCCGGGCAGTAGTTGATTCCAGGTTCTCGCACGATGAGGCTTGTTGTCGTCCAGGCCCTTGGTGCCCATGGCTTTGAGATTACGCTTCCAACGGTAGTAACTGCTTCGAGGCACATCGTATTGGGCCAAGGCATCGGAAATGCTCATATCCGCCCCTTCGATCAGACGAATGAACTTAATTTTCTCAGCTCTGCTCATCCTCTGATACCTCCGTCTGCTACAGGCCGAGACTTGTTTTATACCTCTGTGTTTCCAGGATTGCCTCAGCTAAGGATTGCTTGAGCTGTTCGTTCTCCTGCCGCAGCTTCTTGACTTCATCGCTGGTGGCATCCCGCAGGGTATCTCTGGTCAAGCCGTTCTTGCCGGCTTCCAAAAAGCCCTTGGACCATTTGTAGTAGACACTACAGGCTATGCCTTCTCGCCTGCATATCTCGGATATGGATACCTGGCCTCTCAGGCCCTCAAGGACGATTCGGATCTTTTCATCTGCGGTGAACTTACGCCGAGTAGCCTTTCTGATTTGTGTGATAACGTCCTTTGATTTTGCCATTCGTTCAGCTCCTTTCTGGGCACGAGGCCCGATTATGGAGCCGAAATCGGCGATTTCAAGCGGTTTCCTACCCCCCAGGAAACCGCTTGAAACTCTCCCCTAACCATATCCCTTAACCTGTGCCATTTCTCCTGACGGGAAACACAGGTCATTGGCAGAAAAATTCCCGATTGCCGAAGACTGCCCGTACTAGGATAGCCGCGTATTCGCAATACTTCTGTGCGCCGGCAGCGGAAACAGTGCCGTTGGGTTGTGGATGATACCGCTCACGCCAATAGCCGTCCGTTTTCGCGGCTCGGCAGACTCTGCGCACCGATTCCACCAGACGTTCGCGCGCCTGCATCTGCTGACAGGCGGTTACTTCCAGATACCAGGCTCTTCCCATCGCGGCCACGTCATTGAGCGGTACAACCTGAAGCGGCACCGGCTCGTTGTATTCCCACTTCTCATAGGTGAAGGGCTTCGTGACCGTCTGCGTGGGCATGTCGCCGTGCCAAAAGCCGGGCTCCTTCAAAAGACGTGGCCAAAGTAATTCGAGGTTTCGACCGACGGCGACGCCGAACGCCACCGCCGCCCAGTTCACATCGGGCAGGCCGTGCGAATCGACCAGCCCGCGTTGGGCGTGAATGTACTCAGCGAAATGATCCTCGCGCCAGAAAACGCCGATGAAGGTCTCCGCCAGCGTATCGGCATGGGCGGACCAAGTCGCGTGGTTCGTCTTGTCATCGACCGCACGGAACAATCGGGCCAGTTCACGGAAGGCATGGATAACGTAGCACTGGGTTACACCGTCCCAGCCGTACCGCGGCGGCAATTCGGTGTAGAACCCCGAGCCGCCGATCAGGCCATTGTCGCTCTTGCGGCTCAGCAGGTATTTCGCGGCCGCTTCCACCGAGGCAAGTCTCTCTCGCAGCCACGCCAAAGACCCAATCGCGTCGAAGATTTCCGCAGCCGTGAGAATGTAGCAGATGGGACCCAGCGTGCTGAGAGGATTCGCTTTGGGTTGCCAATGCTCGAACAGGCCGACCCACGTGCGCGTCTGCTGACTGGAAACGGGCAGACCTTCACGTTTGGGGGGCTGATAGGTGAAGATGTCATCCGGGTACTTCAGACCACATAAGTAACCCCCGGGGCGGGTGTCACCTGTAAAGATAGCAAACGGGATGTTGCCGTCTTTTCGTTGGGACGCCCGCACGAAGTCGAAGTAGTCGAGGACTAAACGCGTGCGGCCCAGAAGGAGATACGCCCCGGCCATCTGCCACGAATCCAAGCCTGGCCAGGTCGCGTCGCCGCCGTAAGCATTGCCGTCCGCGGTGATCGTGAAGTGGCCTGGATACGGCCGTTCACTGGCTGCTGGGACAAGATTCTTGCCAATCGCGGCCTCCACCCCGGCGAGGATTTCCGGATCCGCAATGCGGCGGACCAAATCCGACCCGTTAGGAGACGATTCCTCGGCAGAAAGCCAATCGGGCAGCAGGCCCAGTCCAGCGGCCGCGGCCAATCCGATGCCGGCGGTCCCAGACCGCATAAAGAAGACACGACGTGAGAATGGCGATCTATCCATCATAGCGTCTTCCAATAGGCTTTGCTAAATCAGTCGCTTATGGTATCCTCTGGGCCACTGGCTTGCAAGAACTACTGGAGAGAATTGTGATGGATGACAACTCGTGCTTCGCAGAGTAGCGTGTGCCTTCTGCTGCTTCGTGTAGGCCGGATTGGCAAAAACTTGCCCGCTCCGCCTCTGGCAGGTAAAATTGGTATTCAGGGCCAGAGAAAGTAAGGAGTCCTTCATGTTGACAATCTACACATTTTGGATATTCGATCTGGGCTTTTCGATTGCTTTGTTACAATTGACAGGCGCCAATCCTAAATCGCATATCTACAGTGCCCCGGATAGCGGTTCTCTGGCCAGCATCATCGACCTTCGTCCAGCCTTTGAGAAATGGGGGCTTGGACCGCGCGTTCAGGGCGAACGGAACACCTGCTCGGTATTCACAATGGCAGCAGCCTTCGAGTACGCGCTGGCGAGCAAGACAGATCGGGCAACGCGATTGAGCGTCGAGTTTCTCAATTGGGCCTCGAATCAGGCGCTGCGCAAGACGCAGGACGGCAGCTTCTTCAGCGACATCTGGAGGGGATTCACGACCTACGGCGCATGCCCCGAGCAGGACATGCCCTATCAGGATAAGTTTGACCCCAAGCGGACCCCCAGTCAGAATGCCAAAGATCACGCGCTGCGATTGCACCAGGTCGGGTTCCGGCTGCGTTGGATCAAACCGTGGGATCCCAATACCGGACTCACGCAAGAGCAGTTTACTGCGATCAAGGGCGTGCTCAGCCGGCAGTGGCCGGTCTGCGGGGGCTTCCGCTGGCCCAAGAAAGATCATACGCAATGGAAAGATGACATCCTGCAGATGGTGCCGCCGGAACACGTGATAGACGGCCACAGCGTTTTGCTGGTCGGCTACCGCGACGATCCTCAACAGCTCGGCGGAGGCGTGTTCCTCTTCCGCAACAGCCAGAACCAAGGCCGCGACGGCTACATGCCTTATGAGTACGCCCGCACTTACATGAACGACGCCGTGTGGATCGACTATGAAAAGGACGGCGGTCAGCCCCCGCTCCTGTCTTACGACAGGAAGACGCAGGGGTCGCTCCGTGACGTGCTCGGTCCGCTTGGCTTCTCCCCTAAGGGACGAAATCGCCGCGTATCAAGCAATCAACAGCCCGAATGGCATAGCGAGAACCTTGACATGAACTGGCTCATGCCCGGTGAATCGGTCAACATGCCGGTCCTCGAAGGGCCGGGAGTTATCACACATATCTGGATGACCAGCCATGCCGGTTGGGTCGGCGAGCTGAACTCTCTGGCGCTGCGCATTTACTATGACGACCAGAAAGAAGCGGGCGTCGAAGTTCCGCTGGGCGATTTCTTCGCCGTCGGACACGGAAAGCCTGCCGTAGTTAACAGCATTCCCGTCCAGGTTTCGCCCACGGGGTCACTTACCTGTTACTGGCGGATGCCCTTCCGCAAAAAAGCCCGCATCGTGGTGACCAACGATAATCCCGACCGCTCGACCGGGCTGTATTGGCAGGTGGACTGGGTGCAGTTGCAGGATCTCCCCGCCGAAACGCCTTACTTCTACGCGCGCTACCGCCAGGAATATCCGGCCGTGGTGGGCCGCGACTATCTGCTGGCCGATCTGGAAGGCAGCGGCTACTACGTGGGAACGGTCATGTCAGTGACGATGGGGCAGGACGGCTGGTTCGGCGAAGGTGACGATTTCTTCTACATCGACGGCGAGGAAGTGCCAAGTTTGCAGGGGACCGGCAGCGAAGACTACTTCAACGATGCCTGGGGATTTCGGACTCGAACCGGCCCATGGTTCGGCCAGCCCCGCTGGCAGGGTGATACAGCCGGCGACAGCGGCGTCTGTTACCGCTGGCACCTGCCTGATCCGGTGTATTTCGCCGAGTCGCTCAAGGTTGCCATCGAACACAGAGGCAACCGGGATGAATCGGAAGACGGTTTCTTCCTCGAGCGGCCTGATTTCTTCAGCAGCGTGGCGTATTGGTATCAGACCGGAGAACCGAAAACCACTTTCCAGCTGTTGCCGTCCTGGCACGAGCGACGCGTGCCCTGGCAGCATCACCATCTGGCCAGAGCGTACCGTTATGCAAAAACCTCGGGCAAGACGAAGGTAAAAGTACAAACCCAGGGCTTCTTTGGCGCTCGGCCCATACTCGCCTGGCCTAACGAAGAACCCGGCACCATGCTCACTTTGCCGTTTGAACTGTCGGAAGACGGCCGCTTCGCCGTACGCCTGACCGCCGCCAACGGTCCCCACAACGGCACCTACGACGTGGAACTTGACGGCAAGAAAGTCCTCACCGCCGATTTCCGCTCGCCGGAAGATGGCGAGAAGGACTTGGCGCTCGGTACGCACGAATTCAAAAAGGGCGACCACACGCTTGCCTTTCGCGCGACTGAGAATGTCGAGCAGGTCGGGTTGCTGGGTGTCGAGATTTTGCGGCTGTTGAGACTGCCGCCCGAGGCCAAACGCACCGAGCGGACACACCATGAAGCCCACTTCATCCGGCTGGGCATCGGCCGCGCCGTTTATGCGTATCGGCTGGCATTCGATACGATTCCAGAATCGCTGGAAACGCTGGTCGAGAAGGGCTTCATGCCGGCTCGCTATCTTCGCGACGAGAACAACCTGCCGCTGAAATCCTGGCGCCAGGGCGACGCGATCGTCGTCGAAAGCCCTGGCAAGGACCACTGGAAGCATAGTTGGAAGGGCCTCGATCCCAGACGTTAGTCCAACATTTCGTAAATCTGACGACTATGAAGAAGGTACAAAGGGACAAAGTAGGAAAGGCACAAAATAGCTCTATGCCTTTGTGCCTCTGTGCCTCTGTGTCAACTGCGTTGTTGCTGTCGTTCTTCACGATCGGGCTGCCTGATTCGCCTCTTGCCGAAAAAGCTTTCGCAGCGACAACGCTCAAGAGCTACTACGCTCACGAAACCGTCCAGGACAAGTACGGAGTGATCGCCCCCCGGAGCAAAGGCTGGAACGGCCCACTCGACACCCGCCTGAGAATTGCCGTCGAAGTGCTCAAACGCTACCCGTGGGTCGACACCGACAAGGCGGTCATGGCAGCTCCGGACTTGGTCTATAACTCTCACTGGAGCATTAAAGACGACGGAACAATACTGATCCCGCCCACGAACGACTGGATGTGCGGCGACCTCGGCCAGCGGGCATGGAGCATCATTAAGGGGCTGACCTCCTACTACCAGTACAGCAGCGATCCCATCGCCTTTGCGTATATACCTCTGACCGCTGACTACATCCTCGACTACGCCCAGACGCCTGCCGACCACGACTGGCCACTCTTTCCGATCAGCACGCCGACCAGGGGAAAGGCGTACGGCAAATGCGACGCCGACGCAAGAACCCAGCTCGATCTCTGCGCCATCGTCGCAAGAGAGGTAGTGCGCGCATACAAGCTCACTTCAAATCCAAGATACTTCGAAGCCGCCAAACACTGGGCCGATGTCTTTGCAGAGAAATGCAATCTCGACCCCACCATGCCACCATGTGCCGTAAGGCATCCCCAAGCGGAGAACAGATACACACATCCCGAAGTTGTAGGCTGGTCCTCCGCTTGGGGATCCCTTACGGGAGATGAGCTTACCGGCACCACCACCATCATCTGTGATTTTCTCTCCGCTTGGGGATCCCTTACGGGAGATGCGATCATCGCTCTGGGCTATACGGGAAAGAACAGAGCCATCTGCCGTTGGGCATCCCCAAGCGGAGTAAAGGCCCGCGACGCCGCCCCTTAGGGGGCGACAAAATGCTCCCTCTGCCGTTAGGCATCCCCAAGCGGAGCTGGCTCGAAAACGACACGTGGGCACGACAGTATTGGGACTGGGACAACCCCGTCATGTGCGGCCCCTTAGGGGTGCGGTGACTACATCATGGCCAATCCCGACGCATTCCCGAATTGTCCGCTTGGGGATGCCTAACGGCACATGCTCACACTCATTATAAACCGCAACGGCGCCGACCCGCACCCCTAAGGGGGTCTATAGCGGCGCCTGGGCCTGGCCTGAATCCTGCACCTGCTTCCGCTTGGGGATCCCTTACGGGAGCGGGAACTCCCTCTCATACAACCAGTACACCTCCGCTTGGGGATCCCTTACGGGAGCGGGTCCCACATTGCTCAGATATGCCATCCTCGCGTCCGCTTGGGGATCCCTTACGGGAGATGACGACCTCATCTACGAGATCGCAAGGAGTCCGCTTGGGGATCCCTTACGGCAGATGATGACTATGGCGACCTACGACAGCCGCGAGAACGGCGTCGTACGTGACGGTCTGACCGGCCAGGCCGTCGCAACCGGCGTCCGCTTGGGGATCCCTTACGGGAAATGGTCCAACCTCGCTCACCCCTGGCCTCTCTGTCAGGTGCTCGAGGCCATGAAATGGACGCCCGGACTGTTTGGCCCGAAACGGGAAAACCACGTCTTGCGAAGCTCATCTGTAGTCAACTGCGTTGTCTATGAGAAAAACAAGGTCACATATTCGACTTTCGATGCTCCGCCCAAGACCCGCGACGTGCTGCGGCTGGCATTCGAACCCGTCTCAATCACCGCCGACGGCGAAGCTCTCCCAAAACGGCCGGATCTCAAATCAAATGGCTTTACCATACAGAAGCTCACACACGGAGACTGCATCGTCGAGATAAGACACGACGGTGCAACCACTGTCATTGTCACCGGAGAAGACGACCCCCAGCAGCAGATCGACGACGACAATCTATCCTATAAGGGCAACTGGGATACCACTAAGCGAGCAAAGACGATCGATAGCACCATACACGTCACATCCAAGAAGAACGCACTAATGACATTCACATTCACCGGCAACCAAGTTCGTCTCATCGGAAGCGTTGATCCCGAAGGGGGCCTTGCAGATGTCTATATCGACGGCGATAAACAGCTCACGCTCATCGATTGCTGGAATCCGCAGCCGCGCGACAAACAACTGCTCTACTACTTGAATGGCCTGACAAATGAAAAACACGAATTCAGGATCGTCGCCCGCGGTAAAGGCAACCCCATCTCAAAAGGCGGCAATATCTACATAGACGCCGTCCAGTATTCCGATGCCACAGCCGACGCCGACTTCGGTCAGGGCTCAGGCCCTACCCACGCACAGCGAATGATCTTCGGATACGCTGAACGGTGCGACTATATCGATACCCACGGCCATGCATGGAAACCCGCCACTGAATGGATCATAAGAACCGGCTATGGCACCGACACCGTCAAAGAATCCTGGTGGACCAAACGAAGAAGCATGCACATCGCCAATACCGAGGACCAAGAGTTATATCGCTATGGCGTCCACGGCAGAGAATTCTGGGCAAATCTGACCGTCGGGCCGGGCAAGTACTACGTCACCCTCAAATTCGCCGAAACGCCCCTACACACCATCCTGGAACGAAACAAGAGCGGTGGCCGAATTACCCACACCATGGACATACTCGTCAACGATAAGAAAGTCATCAGCAGAACGAACGTTGCTGAGGCTGCAGGGGGCCTCTTCAAAGCCCTCGATTGCACGTTCACCGACATAGAACCCGAAAACGGAACCATAGAGATTCGGTTCGTAGCCTGCGATGAATACGGTGCGATGATTCAGGCTATCGAACTCGGCCCAATGTCAGAGTTAAGGCAATAACATGATTCAGAAGAGAGCGGTTTTTGTCCGAGGCATTGTCCTGGGAATGGTCCTCGTTTCGGCGGCTGCTTTGTCGGCTGACACCCTCAATTTGGTGGTTCTGAGCAAGCCTCTTCATTCCGGACGCATCAGCCCGATGCTCTATTCTGGTTTTGTTGAGCTCCTTGACGATGTGGTCCCGGGGATGTGGGCGGAGATGCTCGGCGACCGCAACTTCGAGGGAGTCGTGCCGACGGCCAACTGGGTCTATCATCTGGGAGCACTCAATCTCTGCGACCGGGATTGGGACAAAAACGAGACCTGGACATATAGTACGGAAAACCCGTGGAACGGCGCGCAGTCAGCGAAATTGATGGCTGCGAAGAACCGACCCGCACAACTGACCCAAAGTCAGCTTGCCGTCAAGAAGGGAATGACCTATCTCTTTTCGGGCTGTTTCCGCGGCGGCTCGACTCCTCTGGACCTCTCTATCCGGCTCAAAGCGATCCTTCCCGATGGACAGTGGATGTCCCTGGGCAGGACGGAACTCCCCCAGGTCGGCAAGGACTGGACAAAAGTCAGCGCTAAGTTGACCTCAATTGGAACCACAGACCGGGCGGTCCTCGAGATACAGGCCGACGGCGAGGGTAGCCTCTGGGCGGACAAGCTCTCGCTGATGCCAGCCGATAATATAGACGGCTGGCGCAGAGATGTCGTCGAAGCTACGAAGGACCTTCGTCCGCCCATCCTCCGCTGGGGCGGCTCTACGATTGATCCCGGAGGATACAAATGGAAGGAGGGAATCGGCGACAGGGATAGGCGGACGCCATTTCTCAACGCAAACTGGGGCCGGCGAGACTCGGGCGATGTCGGCATCGAGGAATTCATCCGGTTCTGCCGGGCAGTGGGCGGCGAGCCGCTGGTCTGTGTGAGCTATGCCGATGGCCCGCAGAGCGCCGCTGAGCTCGTTGAATACTGCAATGGGTCCAGTGATACGCATTGGGGCAAGGCCAGAGCGCGAAACGGCCATCCTGAGCCTTACGGCATCAGATATTGGCAGCTCGGAAACGAGGTCGGCGACGCCCGCGTGACCGCCACGAGTGTCGACTTTTGCCAGGCGATCAAGAAAGCAGACCCCAAAGCGGTGATCTTCTCTTCGTTCCCGAGTTCCGGGCTGCTCGGGAAGATCGGCGGATATGCCAGCTACCTCTGCCCGCATTACTACACGTCTGATCTGGCCTGGGTCGAGTCCGACATCCGGAGACTTCAAGAGCTCATTGGCAATTCCAGCTATCGGGACTCGGTCAAGCTCGCCGTGACCGAATGGAACATTGACGCGGGCAACTGGGGACTTGGCCGCGGCAAGCTATACACGCTCGACTGTGCCCTGTTCGAGGCGCGGTTCCTCAACCTCCTCCACCGCCATTGCGACATCGTCAAGATCGCCTGCCGGTCGAACCTGGCCAACAGTTTCTGTGGCGGCACGATCCAGACAAACGCCGCCGGCCTCTACAAGATCCCCAACTTTTACGTAATGAAGCTATTCCGTGACCATACTCGACCCGTGCCGCTGACGATCTCTGAGGTGCCGCGAGGGCTGGATATCACGGCTTGTGCTTCCGAGGACCACACATCGCTGAGTATCTTCGCGGTCAACACCCGCAGCGAACCGCTTGAAGTCCGACTTGACCAGAGCGAGCTGGCAGGCCAGATGAAAATCATTGGAGGCGAGGTGGTTGGTGATACCCAGGACCGCCGGCAGATCGATGTCACTAACGGCTGGGACCATCCCGAGAGGGTAAGAACGATGCGACTGCAATTCCAGGGCGAGACGTTCACCCTGCCCGCATTGTCCGTCGCCGCAGTTGAAATCAGGTGACTATGTACACAACTTTCACAAGGAATCTTGCGGTGTTCAGGGCTGCCATCGTATCCGTAGTTGTTTATGTGATGCCCGCACAGACATTTTCAGACCTGCGTGTCACATCAGATGATGTATTGGTGTCTCAGTCTTGCCGTATCGTCATCCCGTCTGATACGGTGATCGAGGACAAGAACAACAATGGTGTGATTCAGGTCGTCGCCTCCAACATCGAAATCCAGTTTGCTGAGGGGGCCGTTCTCCGCGGCTCACCGAAAGACCGAAGACCGGATGAGTACCGCGGCTATGGCATACGTATTGAGGGGCAGACAAATGTCACCATACACGGCGCAAGGATCAGCGGTTTTTGGGCAGGGCTCTGGGCCACCCGCACAAATGGGCTGACACTTGAGGCAATCGATGCTTGCGACAACCGGCGAGCGTATCTCAGATCGACTCCACTGGCTGAAGATGGCGGCGACTGGCTCTTTCCGCATGACAATGACAGCAACGAATGGCTGAACAACTACGGTGCTGCGATCTATGTGGAAGATGCGAACCACATCACCGTGCGCGGCTGCACGGTTCGGCGCGGCCAGAACGCACTTTGTATTGACCGAGTGAGCGACTCCAAAATCTATGACAACGACTTTTCATTCAACTCTGGCTGGGGAATCGCGATGTGGCGCTGCAACCGCAACGTGATCACACGCAACGCCTGCGACTTCTGCGTGCGGGGATACAGCCATGGTGTATATAACCGTGGGCAGGATTCGGCCGGCATACTCATGTTTGAGCAAAACAGCGAGAACATCATCGCTGAGAACTCCGCGACGCATGGCGGCGACGGCTTCTTCGGCTTTGCAGGGCGTGAAACGCTGGGTGAGACCGGAAGTCACCCTCTGGAATGGTACAAACGACGCGGCAACAATAGGAATCTGCTCATCAAAAACGACTTCTCATACGCCGCCGCGCATGGTATCGAGATGACCTTCTCGTTTGGCAATGTTTTTTATGGTAATCGCCTTGTCCAGAACGCAATATGCGGGGTCTGGGGTGGATACTCGCAGGATACACTAATCGCCAGGGATCATATTGAAGGAAACGGCCAGATGGGATACGGCCTTGAGCGAGGCGGTGTGAACATCGAGCATGGCATTGCCAATCGGATCATCGAAAACACCTTCGAGAACAATAAATGCGGCGTGCATCTCTGGTGGGCAGACGCCGGCGATTTCTCGAACAAGCCATGGGGCAGGGCAAACGGTACGCAGTCAAAGGACAATTTGATCGGTAGGAACAAGTTCACAGGGGATGTGCTGGCGTATCACTTCCGCGGATCTAGTGAGGTCATTCTCGGCCAGGACGTTTTTGCCGATGTCAAACAGAGAATGCAGAAGGAAGATGCCGTCGTCATACACAGTATCGCGTATTCGGCGGTACCCCAGGTACAGGAACCGGAGTATCCCGTCATAGGCAGGACGCACCCGGTCGGAGCCCGCAGGCACTTGTACGGCCGGCAGAATATAATCATGACGCCCTGGGGACCGTGGGACCACGAATCACCTCTGGTCCGCGTGGTTCGGGATGATGGTGGTTCCATCCAGTACAGCTTGCACATGATACCACATACCGCAGAAGTCACAGTCGAGGGGCACAGCATACAGGGAAAGCTATCGCTGCCCGAGAACGCAGAGCAGCCAACAGCATATACTGTCTCGGCAGCCGAACCAGGCATACATCCCTATATAATGAGAGTGAAAGCGAGTGACTATGAACAGGAGCTTCATGGCACGCTCATCTCGGCTGTATGGGACGTAACATTCTTCAAGTGGACTAACGATGTTGACCCACGCAAGGACATCCAGGCTTGGCGAGAACTTGCTCAGAGAGAGTCCGCAGTCTCTGCCAAAGTCAAACGCCTGGTCTTCAGCTACGGATGGAGCGGCCCAAGTGAGCAGGAACTGTCCGGGCCGGTCACAGCCGGCAAGCTGGGGGGCGATTATTTTGGCATGATCGCCAGGACACAAGTACCACTCACAGCCGGCACGTGGGAATTTGCTACGCTTAGCGATGACGGAGTGCGTGTCACCGTTGATGACCGAGTGATAATCGAGAACTGGGCATGGCACGGGCCGACACAAGATACAGGCACACTCAATTTGAGCACAGATAAGACTATCCAGATTAGTGTCGAGCATTTTGAGATCGACGGCTATGCAGTGCTGGAGCTGAGAATCTCCGGCCGACCTCCGGTCTCCTCGCCCTGACCGTGGACCACGTTATCGACGGCTGCTCGCCTAAACTCGGCGTGTTCGATCCCAGCAAAAGCAATCTTGACATCATCAACTATTATGCCGAACTCAGTCTATCTCTATTCTCATAAACCTTGAGGATGGCATTGGCGATATCATCCATATCCTCTCTGCTTCCCAGCAGTGGGCCTGTGGCCCAAAGCATCACCATCTCCTGACATTACGGCCTTTTCAGCCCGCGTAGGGACACCAGCAATGTTCATCAGCAAGACTGAGGCAGACCTTTTACCAAAAGAATTAAGAGTTTTTGTGTCGCGAAGCCGACATAAAAATTCGTGTTGGACGAAACATTTTGGGTTGACCTTTGGATTTTTACGAGCCGATGGGAGTCTGCTGGCGGGGCGGCAGAAGTAGTTGTGTTGAAATTGAGCCATGGTGTGGGCTATTCGGTGAAAGCAATACCTTTGTGACGTGAAAAGGCAAAGGGCTGGCAGTCAGAAACACTGGCAGCCTTTTCTGTTGGGAGCGTCATCGGCTCAAACTCGCGACGTTCTTACAAATAGTTAACGTGTCACAAAACCCGCAATTTTGGCCCAAAAACGGGCCTCGTTTCTTTGTCTGAACTACCACTTTCAGCATGCGTTTCGATACATTTATAAACCCTGCTGATTTCACATTTACATGCAATCGGAACAGCACGCTGACCCTACTCCTGCGACTGAGAGTCTGAACAAGAAGCCACGACATTCGAAGAAATACGAACGCTTCGGGGAGGTGGTCCGCTATCTCACCGTCGAGGAGCTGAGACAGCTCTTTGACTCGATTGATAACTATTTTCATAAGCTGATCTTTGAAATTATCTACGAACTCGGATGTCGTGTTGGAGAATTCGTCAGGATTCAGGTCAAGCATCTAAACTTCAGTCGAAGCACGGTTTTCTTTCCCGCTGAGAATACCAAGACCAAACATGCAAGAATCAGTTATTTGCCGAAAGGATTAACTAACGAAATAAAGAGTATGCTGAAGCAAAAAGGTCTGGTGACTAAGCGAAGTGAGAGAATACGAAACGCCAATGCATACTTATTTCACCCTGGAAAAAGGTGGAATACCCCCTATACAGAAAATCGCATTCGGCAGATATTTCAGCGTTATGTCACTAAGGCAGGCTTACAACAGGTTTATGGGAATGACTGTCTTGGTAGGAACTTGAAGATGTTTACGGTGCACTCGCTGAGGCACAGCCATATCATGTATTACGTTGTGGATAGAAAAGTGCCTCTACCTATTGTCCAAAAGCAGGTAGGCCACCGCAGCCTGAAAACCACTTCCGTGTATTTATCTGCTTCGACTGAGAAAATGGCTCAGGCCTATAATGCAGCTCGGAGCAAAGAGGATGTTCGCGCCACCTCCCATTCTTGCGAAGATTAGCCCATCCTCAAACTCTCACTTTTCCGCAATATTCATCTGGATGATTTAGGTCCACAATTTCAGATTTCCGAAGTAATGTGAAGAAAACACAGCAAAAGACCGATTTTCTCTGTGTAAAGAATCCACAATATCTGGCAAAATCGTCAAAGGCGAAAACTTCCAAAAATAAGGGTGTTCTGGAGACACGAAAAGGGTGGTTTCGTTGTCAGTAGCGTTCTTTGATTACCGGCCAACTGGAAGGCCCTTCGAAGCAATTCACTTTAAAGCTTAAGAGGATAACGCTCTTGTGGAGATGGTTACCATACACCTGCCGAAATCTGCAAGACTGTATGGTAATTATTGACTCTGGTTACCATACATAATATGATATATTGTAATTTGTATGGTAACTATTCCTTTCTGACTTAAGGATACAAGATGAAAGTCATAAAAAGCGTGCTGGAAGAAGAGCTAGCTAATTCTCTGGCAATGAAAAAAGATTATGAAAGAGAGTTATCCAAGCTATCTAAGGGCAGTCTCGTAAAAAAGAAAATCAAAGGGCACGAGTATTACTATCTGATTATCAGAGAAAAGGGCAAGGTCAGATTCATTTACAAGGGTAAGCTCTGCGATGAAGAAATACAAAAGTATAAACAGGCCAAGGAATATCGGGCCAAATACAGAAAGTTGCTCTCCCAGGTAAAAAAACAGATCAAATTCTTAAAGGGTACCTTGCGTGGAAAAGAGCCAATATGAATTGTGCATTGAAGTTCTGCGTCGATTGGACAAGGCGGGCATCTTGAAAAACGTTGTCCTTGTGGGAAGCTGATGCACACTGTTCTACAAAGAATTCTTCGGCCAGACCAAATATATGGCAGCTCTTAAGACACGTGATATGTACCTGCTGATTCCGCGGCCAACAGCAATTAAAGCAAAGGTGGATGTGCCAGAATTACTAAAAGACCTCGGCTTTGTTGTTGGTTTCACCGGCTCAAAGGGGTACATTAGATTGGAGCACCCACAACTTATCGTTGAGTTTTTGGTGCCTGAAAGAGGCAGGGGTTCTGACAAGCCCTATTCTTTGCTGCAACTGGGTCTAAATGCTCAGACGTTGAGATTTCTGGATTTTCTTGCTCAAAATACCGTCGCGATGACGCTCAAGGGACTGACGGTAACACTGCCTCATCCAGCTAATTTTGCGTTGCACAAGTTGCTTATTTTAACCAGAAGACCTACAACTGAAAAGCAAATGAAAGACAAAGAAGCAGCGGTAAGAATATTAAAAGCCCTTATCGATAAGGGCCAAGTCAATCTCATAAGAAACGTATTTCATACTATGCCGTGAAGATGGCAAGGGAAAGTAAAAAAACAGCTCACCGATCTTGTCGAGAAGAAGATTTTGGATGTTCTCCAATCATATTAGCAACAGGAAAGCAGCGGCAGCTACGGATGAAAAAAAGAGGGCCGTGGTCTGCGACCCTCCCGATGACCATCGCTAAGGCTAAGGTGTTTCGGTGGAACTCCGTGGAAGAAACAGGCAATCAAAAACTACACCGTTTTGACAGACTTAGCTTTAGAGAACAACTCTTTTTTGCATGACATCATCCTATAAAGGTTGAATCCGTTACCGCAAGTATTGACTGTCGCATTCAAAAAAATCAAATAACAATTAATTACAAAATCGACGAAATATATTGCAGTAACTTAATAATTATGATAATATATTGCCATGAGATGGACAGATTTGTTATTTAAGGTGGCGAACGAGCCGGTTTTCCGCACCGGCTTTTTAGCTGCAAGTGAAACAAGTGTAGGAAAGCTGCGTCTGCAGCTGACTCGTTGGGCTAAAGCTGGTAGGCTGATCCAGCTTAAGAAAGGTTTATACACTTTAGCTGAGCCCTACAAAAAAGTAGTGCCACACCCTTTCGTTCTCGCAAATGCGATGAAGAAAGCATCCTATGTCAGCTTGCAGTCGGCACTATGGTACTACGGGATGATTCCTGAGCATGTTCCTACGGTTACAAGCGTTACCACACAGAGACCGGAAGACGTAGGGACACCATTAGGTCAATTTGTATTTCGGCACATCAAGAAAAGCTGGTTTCACAGTTTTAGACAAATTGAGCTTGGTTCGAATCAAAGAGCATTTATTGCGACTCCTGAAAAAGCCCTGCTGGACCTGGCGTATTTGACACCAGGTGCAGATAATCATGATTTCTTAACCGAGCTTAGACTACAGAATTTAGAGCAGCTTAGTATCGACGCGATGTTGGAACTGGCAGACAAGAGTAAAAGCACGAAACTGTGCAGGACTGCTAAATTCATTACAAAATTAGCTCAACAGGAGGCAGAAGAAAAACTGTGAGGGAGTTTCTCAGGCAGATTATAAATGGTGTAGAAAATCAGATCCTACGCCGCTGTATCATTAGAGAATATCTACAGGCCCGGTTGCTCCAGTCGTTACAGGAACGCGGAGTTTTCAACACGTGGGTATTTCAGGGCGGAACCGCTTTGCGGTTGCTTTACGGGATGCCGCGCTTTTCTGAAGATTTGGATTTTGCTTTAATCGAGCCGGGAATAGAAGACAATTTCCGTGAGAACCTGACAAATGCCAAGAAGGTTTTCCAGGCAGAAAATTATGACATCAATATTCGGATTAACGACACAAGAACCGTCAAGTCTTCCTTTATACGCTTCAGCGGACTGTTATTTGAGTTTGGCCTTTCTGCTCATAAATCTGAGAATCTTTCTATCAAAGTGGAAGTAGATACAAACCCACCTTTAGGGGCGAACATCAGTTCAACCGTAGTTAGGCGGCATGTTACTTTGAACCTGAGACACCATGATAAGGCATCTTCACTTGCGGGCAAGCTGCACGCGGTTTTGGCACGCCGATATGCCAAGGGCCGTGATATATATGACCTTGTCTGGTACCTATCGGACCGGACTTGGCCCGGGCCAAATATTGAATTGCTAAATAATGCGTTGAAACAAACCGGCTGGGCTGGACCGGCGGTGACTCCCGGGAATTGGCGGCAACTTGTTTGCCAGCGTGTTGAAACGTTTCGCTGGAAGCAGATTATTGAGGATGTAAGACCTTTCCTGGAGCGAGCTGAAGATGTGGCGCTATTGACAAAGGAAAATCTTATAGCATTACTGAGACAGTGATGTTCAACACCAAGTTAGGGCCCAGACGGTGCTGTCTTGAGAAAAAGCCAATCGCGCCATAACTGTGGGTGTCGAATTTTTTATAAGAAAGGACAATTATGTAGGAGCCATAAGCACGACATGCGCATAAAAAATGGGAGGGCCATTCATTGACCCTCCCGTGCCGGCCCGGTTGAAATAAGGCAGTTTGGCGGCACTTCGTGAAAGAACCGAACTGCCTCAGCAGGGCCGGTTTTATTCTTAGCCATCAGCGGTTAGCTATTAGCTGTCAATCTTCGGATTTAAGTTCTTAGCCGTCAGAATTGAAGCTACGGGCATCAGTACTCTCTGAAGCCGACGTTTTCACCTTTTTATAGTATCTGCCAACCAATCAGAGAGGCTCGCGGTTCTGTTAACAATGGGCCATGTCAGCTCGTCAAGAGCACCAATGCCAAGAAATGGCAACCAAAACAAGCGAAGGCCAGAGCACAATATGTTCCAGTCTGTCGAATCGTCTCTTTTAACAGAAATGGCATTGCGTCCTGATGGAGATCTTAAGATTCGCCACCACGCTAAGACGAGCCTCAAACCGAGCACAAAAGTACCTCGGCCCACATAGGGCTAAGGTACAATTTCAATCTGGAATTCAGCCTTTGTTTTAGTCATGGACTGCTTTGTGTGAGTGAAGAACGCTGGGGCTAAGGAAATTTGCCATTGCTCTTTCTACTAATAGAAGTTTGTTCCGGAGCGTTTCGCTGCCAATGTGAGCTGCCCATTTTTCTTCTTCACTTGGGGATTCGCTTGGGAGGCGGGCGTCTTCTAGGTTTATTACTGGTAGGGTTTTGCTTTCGAGATAGAATGACTTAATGTAGCTGTGGATCATTTCGAGCATCGTGCAGAACGAATAGTTTTGACATAGCCATTCAAGCTTAGACATCATACTATTCAGATGTACGTAGCATTTGAACCGCCGTCGCAAAGCCAACGGCAAACGAGGATGACCCGGGTCGATCTCACGCGGATGGATGTATACAATTAATGGCTGCCCCAAGGGCTTCGCTCCGCTGCGTGGACCTTGGCGATGGATCCGCCGAAGAAATCTATCATTTTGGTCCAGGCAATGTGGAGAGGTTCGTAATTCCCGCAATCTCTGACCGCTCATCTGCTGTGAGCACGTTCATCTTTCGGTCAATCTCCAGAGCCCTGTCCAAGTGCTGCTTGGCTTGATCGCCATCGTTGAGCTTTGCACAGATACGGCCCAGCTTTAGAAGAGTCGCTGCCTGCTGGCGAGTATTGGAGGGTGCTAATTCTCGCAGCAGCATTTCAAAGTCGCTCTTCGCGTCGGCAAGCCGGTCCGGCATGTTTGATAGAATTGTCCCCCTTGTGTCAAGAAGATGCACGTCCTTAGGTGCAAGCTTCAACCCTCGATCCGCTAGCTCCAACGCATCGGTGTACTGCTGATAGTGTTCCTGCAATATCCAGGCAAGGTCATTGAGGGCTCGTATCTCGCCGGGGTGCTGCTCGAGCAATTGCCGGTAGACCTTCTCTGCACGTTCAGCATCGCCAGTCTGATACGAGATCGACGCCAAACCCAGGCGTGCATCTATCGACGTCGGCGACAGTGCGACCGCATGCTCAAAAAGCTTGAGCCCCTCTTTCTTCAGCGTCATCGAATCGGAACCTGACAGGATTGATGCTGCCGTCAGAACCATGGTCGGATCTTGGTCTTTGGCCGACAGATAGGCGGAACTGATTTGCGAAAGCTCCTCAAACCGGTTCTGAGACACCAGCTATAAGAATCTGGCATGAACAACGGCTTGATTGTTGGGGTCCAAGCGCTGGGCCTGTCTGATCCATTGTCCGGCGCGATCCGCATCGCCGGTGAGACGATACAGATCGGCGAGCGTAACAAGGGCTCTAATACTGCCGGCTCCTTCCTTGGTTTGGCAGAATGCCTCCAACTTAGGAATTGCCAGCTTGGGTAGTTCCATCGCCGCCAGAACATGCGATCGCGCAACCAGCAGCCTATCGTTCAGCGGCTCGCGACCAACTGCCGATTCGATCAGCGTCCGGGTCTCCTCCAGCAGCGTGCGATCCCTGCTACCCAATGCACCATCCGCAAGCACGCTCAAGGCTTCCTTATTGTTCGGGTCTTCCTGGAGAGCCCGACGTGCCAATTTGACCGCCATCTGGGTATAACCTGATGCAAGCTCCGCTCTGGCTCTGGCCGACAGCAACGCCGGGTTGTCAGGATTGGCGTCCAGAGCTCGAACCGCATAATCACAGGCAGCCTTGTATTGCCCTTCCCGCATCGCGATCCCAATGAGCGCAAGGTGCGCTCTAACTGCCGTCGGTTCCAACTTTACGGCCTTTTCCAGTTTCTCTCTGGCGACGCTCGGCGACTGTGTCGCTGCCGACTCCTCGAGCATCTGCAGAGCCCGAACCGTCAGCAGTTCGGCATCCTGAGGTAGCTTTTCCTCCAGTGCGGCAAGAACGGTCAATGCTCTTTCTCGATCCTCCGCGCCGGCCCGCTGAAGCAGCAGCCGCATCAGTGCTCGCATCAGCCTCAAGTCTTCAGGATGCACACTCAAACCCTGTTCAACAGTGGCCACGGCTTGGTCGACTCTCTGTGTGCCAGCATAGAAGTTGCTCAGCAGCTCGTACCCCGTTGCGGCATTCTGGGTGAACGTCGTCAGCTTTCTGTAGTCCTGCTCGGCACTTTCGAGCGCGCCTTCCTCGACCATGTACGCCGCCCGCATCCAGTATGCGTTGAAATCATTGTGATCCGCCACGTAGTCATTCAGGACCTGCAGAGCCTCTGCCGCCTTTCCTTCAGCCTTCAGGATCGATGCTCTCACAGCTATCAGGGTCCGGGAATCTGGAGTGATGACCTCGGCTTCTTTCAGATATTTGAGGGCCTGACCGGCATCTTTCGTTTCCTGGTACACGAGTCGCGCCAGTTGTACTCGTGAGCTCGCGTCTTGGTTGTCGTTCGATACCCTGACTTTCAGCTCGTCGATGGCACGGGAGAAGTCCCTTGCTCCAAGAGCCATTCGGACCTGCCACGCACTGGCAACGCGAGGATTAATCTTGAGCTGCCGCAGAAGCTTCTCAGCATCCGAAAAGCGGCCTTGTCTTTCCAGAAAGGCCATCAATCTGTCGGCGATATCCGTGGCCGAAGGATTCTGGAGAAGCCCTTGCCGGCAGGTATCTTCAAGTCGTCGGAGGTCTCCCAGCCTCTCATACATCTGCGCCAGCAGCAGTACGGGTGCCGACCACACGGGGTCTGCATTGATGCAGTATTGAAGCAAGTTCGTGATGTCCTGCTGCTTCGACGACCAGTTGTCGGACGACAGCCACAGTGACGCTTGATACAGACGCCACCACAGCCCGCTTTCCCCCTCAGCCTGCCGCAGCTCGCCGACCAATTTTTCGACTGCCGCCCGGTCCTCCTGGATTTCGCGGATTCCCAAAAGCAACAAGCAAGCCTGAATTTCTTGTTTATCCTGCGCCGCCAATTCCCTCAGCAGATCGGTTCCCATGCTTCGATTACCGTGAACAAGCTCCAGCAGAGCAAGTTTGGTCGATAGGGACCGTTTCTCACGCCCCTCGGCGACGGTGTTCAGCCCCTGTTTGAGGCAATTGCGGGCTGAGTCATAATTTGCGTTGGCCGCATGAAGGTCTGACAGCGCAAGCCAGGGCAGGGCCACCTCGGGGTGGTTCTTGCAGGCTGCCTGGCAGATACCGAGCGCTTCGGCCATGCGTTTGGTTCGACCATAGTGCCCCACAAGTTGCATCTCAGCCCTTAGTGGTTCCTTGCACTCTTCAATGGCCAGTTTAAGCTCCTTTTCAGCCTTGTCAGGCTGCCCAAGGTACGCAGCGATGCTTGCCTGTAGTGTGCGAATATCAACTCGGTTGGGATCCTCTTGGCGCAACTGTGCCAACTCCGCTGACAACTCTTCCAGCTTTGTCGTATTTACGCTTTGACCTTGCTCTGCCGCTAAGTAAATACTCGCACCAATACGAAGCAGTTTACAGGTGGTGTCCGCAGGGTTCAGAGACTCTGCAATTCTCGCGTTTTCAAATGCCTTGTTCCAGTCTCCCAGCTTGGAATACTCCTTTGCCAGTTGCAGTGTCATTTCCAGATCTTGCGGATAGTAGCGAAGATATTGCGTCAGGGCAGCAACCGCCCGTCTGGTCTGATCGGTTCTAATGAAGGCCTCTGCCAATAGCCGCCACAGCGCGGGGCTGGAAACGTCACTCACAACAACCGGCTGCAGGGCATCGATGACAGCATAGGGTCTTTCCTCGGCTTTTGCCACCAGGGCCTGAAGGTAGGCGAGCTTGAACTGGGACTCTGCGGTTCCTGCCATCGTATGCAGGGCGTCAAGATACTCGTCAAGACAGCGCCGCGCCTCCGGAGCCTTGCCTGCAGCAACATAAAGCTGGATTGCAGACGGGAGCACTTGGGCTCGATGTCTTTTTTCTGTCAGCACTGCCAGCGCTTCATCGGCCAGAGGCGCACCTTCCATTGCGGTCCCCTTCCGAATCGCCAGCTCCAAAGCAAAGGAGAATTTTGCTACGTTCCATTCCTGGATGTCGAAGAAACTTTTTTCCAGCGTCTCCTGCGGAAGACTCTCAGCGGCCTGCAATTCTGCGGCAGCCCGGTCAAGCTCGCCGTTGGCCATCCATTCCGCACCTAAGAAAAGGCGAATTCGGGGGTCTTCTGTTCCCAAATCATCGGCTGCCTCAAGGTCTTTGCGAGCCAGTGCCAGAAATGCCGACCGGTCCTGCTCGTTCGCGTCCGCAGCGCGGGCCGCTTGGCGGCGGAGCTCTGCGCGACACACCAGTGCCTCGACAGAGTCCGGCGCGTAATCCACAGCCTTGTTAAGCCAGTCCAAAGGAGTTGGCGGTTGCGCGGAATCTTCACTGCCGGCAGTTGCCTGCCGCTGGGGCGAAGTCTCGTTGGCCGCGAGATGGCTCATCTGCACACAGGCCCGTACGTATGCAACGTGCTTATCGGCAAGGGCATCGAGCTTGTCGATAAATGTCTGGAGCGTCTGTCGAGCATCCGCTGTTTTGTTCAGCCGGGCTAGCGCGTCCGCCAGCCACAGCGGAGCCTTGAGGTCGTTCGGATCGCTCTCGAGCCGCAGGCGGGCAATCGAGGCAAGCTCCTCGAAGTTCCCTACGCCGCCGTAGAGCATGGCGAGCTTCTCATAGGCGACGTCATCAAGAGGGGTCAGTTTTATGATGCGACGGTAAGCCGAGATCGCTCCGGCAACCGCAGATGCGTCCAGCGGCCGAACGGCCAGGCAGGACTCGGCATACTTCCGGAGGATCCCCACGTCATCGGGATTTCCGCTGAGGTATTTCCTGTAGCTCTTGACCGCCGCCGGCCAGTCCTTGCTCGCAAAAGCAGCCTCCCCTGCAGCCAGAGACCTTTCTGAGAGAATGCCTCTTCGAGTCTGACGGGCGACAACCAAAGACACTCCGGCTGCTGCCGCGACCAGGATCAGGATGATAAGTAGCTTGACGTTGACCCGCCCAACGCATGGCGGGTTAATCTTCGCAGATTGGTTCCGATACAACATGATACGTCCTCTCCAAAATACTATTTAGTTGCCGTTTGTTGATGTGTTATGCCAATGACCGCCAATAGCTGCGCGTGACGGCAAATGATCGCGCAGACCAAAAAATGGCTTGTCGTGATTTCTTAGCAATCCGCTTTCGATGACTTCAAAACCTGAGCGGGCAAAAATGTTGACTCTGTTATGAACCGATGTGATATTTGGGAATAATTGCTTGCGAATTATCTCTGTCAGTCAATCACGGTGCTGTGAGGGTGAATACCTGCCGGTGAAGCCCCGCCACGGGGCTTCACCGGTGATCTTGTCACTAACCACATGATTGCCTACTATGAGGCTCTCATGCAAACTTACGCAATTTCCAACCAGCTACACCCAAGCCAAGCATGCCAAGCAGAACAGCGCCAGGTACCGGAACGAGATAGAGCAAATCCTGCCCGTAACCTGTAGGATTCCCGTATTGGTCTATAGTCACAGCCTGCAACACTCGCACATTATGGATGTCTGTCCAACCGCAGGCATTCGCCGCATCCAACCAGCTCGTGGCAAGCGCCTGCTGCGCGACGAGGTTCAGGGGAGTATTCATAAAGTCTAGCGAGAAATTATCGCCGCCCTCGCCCTCAATGCTCCAGAAGACGCGCTGGAGGGCCCCGGCTGTCTGAGCCCGGGTCAGTCCCGAACCGGTGTTGCTGTAATTATACCCGACCAGGTTCCCTGTGGCAAACTTTGTGTAGAGCCAGGCAGGGCAAACGCATCTTAACTCACGGTGTAAGCTGGACGTAGCCGATATTTTGGA
>CAZMLE010000054.1:0-25100 GCA_964567045.1 uncultured Pirellulales bacterium
TTCCTATATCGTCATGACCACCCTGATTAGCTGAGGTTTTTTCCGGTAGCCCTTAGGATGCTGCCGTATATCCCGCAAAACGTTGTCTGCCATTTGTCGATCCCGATCGACTCTTTCATACTGCGCCCAGTCTTGTCTTTTCGTAATCTTCGTCCAGGGTCTTTGCATATCCACCAATACTATCCGCAGCCGCTGTTGCGGTTCTAATTCTTGATTGACCTGCCACACCGTCTTGAAGAAATCCAGCATCGGCTGGTCAGGCCAACCCATCCAGAGCATGTCACGCAGCATCTCGATTACCGGCACCGTGTTGCAATCCTCAGCAGCCAGGAATTTGTCCACCAATTCTTGGCCGTTTGAGGGCAGTTCCATATATATAGTGCCCACATATTTTGGAAAATCCGGCTCGGTCACCAGTGATGAGTTAAACTCCCAGTATCTCGGCCGGTGGTGAACCTCCCCCATGATAACAAGCTTATACCTGGCTAACGCTTTCGTAACAAATTCTTTTGGGTCTTCCGCTTTATCTTTCAGGAATTGCACGAGCGGCTTCAGATAAGTATCCGGATTGTCAATTCTGGGGCGGATCGGTTTCTCGAACATAGCTGCAAATTTACCGTTAGTTTCCGCCCTTGCCCCTTCTAAACTGCCAGCCGGATGATCCTGTCCCGCGTTTAGCCAGCGACCGTCCTCAAGGTGTACAAATCGCTTATCTATCTTCGGCGAGCTGGGGTCCTTGCTAAGCTCCGCCAATACCACCGCCCTTCGCTCCTTAAATACACGCACCTCTAATATCCGCGCGTCAAGCCACATTTTAGCGTTTTCCGGGCTTACCTGTTCTTTTTTCGCATCCACAGGTGGCAACCTACCAGCCAGACTTTTGACACTTATCCGCCGCCACGCTGCCTGCTCACCGCTTGCCATCACGCGGTTTATCGCTGCATACGCCGCCTCAGGAGTTGAAAGATACTCTTCTTCCGGAAATTCCGACACCTTTTTGTTAACTTCATAGACCCGCAGTGAATCCTTCGCCTTCGAATCACTATCAGTGGATTTATTTTGTGCCTGAGCCATCGGCAGTAAAACGCATCCGAGAATCACGACAGCAAGCAAACCCACAACGCCAACTTTTGCACTTTTTGGTATCGGTCGGGTTAACATGTGTTTTATCCTCCTTTGTAATGCTTTCTTGGACTCGACTACGCCAACAAGGCGTAGACTCAAATTCGCTCTCCAAAATGACATCTCAGCGATGTCAATAAGAGTATTGCTGTAACTTTTAGCTTCGCTGCCAAGAGCAACAAGGACCATCTCGTCAACGGCCTGCTCACGAATCCTGCGAACAACGACATTTGCCAGCCATACAAACGGATTGTAGAAATAAACAACCTGTAGAAAAGTCTGCACCGAATTGACCCATAGGTCACCTCGCTTTATATGGGCGAGTTCATCGATTAAGACCGTTCTTAGCTTATCCGACGTGAGCTTTTCAGAAAGAGCGGACGGCATCAAAATAGTCGGCCTAAAGAGTCCACAGACAGCAGGGCCAGGCATATTGTTCGATAACCTTAACTCCACATTGCCGCGAATACCAAGTTGCCGCTGGCATTGTTTTAGAATATCGAAGAGGTGACCCTCGGCAGGCAGGCTTTGAGCAATCAGCCGCCTGACAAAAAATATACGCTTGATAAGCAGCGCCAGAAGTAGCAATACGCCCGCCAGCCAAGTAAGAAAAACAAGCCCTTGCCACCTAAGGGCAGGCATACTCGAAGCCGCAGATGTAGCCGGGCCGGCAGTCTTAGGGAATTTTTGGAATGGCTCACTCTCGGAGATCTCAGTAGATGTCGCAAGGTCTTGAGGTGCAGTAGTTCCCACTGCTCGCGGTTGCACAACATCTGAGATGTCCCGCAAAACGGGCGAACTGGAAGACACATACTCTCCACACCAATACCCAACTCCGGTCGGCAGTGAAAGTGTTGGCGGCAAAACGAGCTTTACAAATATCAGCATCCACAGACAATATCGAAGCGATGCCAGAAGCCGCTTTCGCAGCAGAGAATCAATAATCAGCAACAAAACAATCAGTACGCCGGCCTGGACAAACATACCGGCTGCGTAACCCCAGAACACCCGGCCAATGTTGTTCAAACCCACCAAGCAACTATTAATCACCTGGCTCATTTTCGATCTCCACTTTCTGGTTTATTCAGCTACTGGCTGCGATTTATTTCCCTTGTTTCTGAGCCTTATTTACCAGTTTGCGAAGTTGTGCTGCTTCTTCTTTTGAAAGGCCACCATGCTCAATCAAAAATTGCATCATTGGCGTAAGGGCGCCGTCGAAGGCCCGCTTGAGCATCTTGCGAAGCTCTCCACGTTTGCCGTCAACCTCGCTTATGCAGGAGTGGAAAAGCTGCAGGTTGCGGATTCTGCTGATTTGCAGAAACCCTTTCTCAACCATACGGTCCATTGTGGTCTTGACCGTGCTGTAGGCCCAATCCTTGCTTTCCGATAGCGCCTCCTGCACAGTGCCGGCTGCGCACGGCTCTTTTTCCCAGACCACCTTCATTATCTCCCATTCGGCCTCCGTTAATTCCACGGTAGTTTTTTCTCGCCTGCCCTTTCCTATTTTCCTGGATCTAGCCATAAGGTTTAGCTCCTTATTCTATTTTTTCCGAATCTATTCTACAAAAATAGAGTATGCAAGGGGAATTTCGAAATTTCGCAAAAAATTTCTTGCTGTCCGAGACCAATGCAAGTTGCCGTCAGAAGCCCAATAAGAAAAACGCCCCTTGAAAAACCACGGGGCCGTTTCGGGAAAGCGCAGTTAAAGCGGTACTACGGCTCTGCGATGCCGGACAACGTGGTGAAACTTGCGTGCCGGTACTTCTCGACCCCGGCAGTGTACGACCCACCTTTGCGGGCAGAGAGCCTGTTAATTAGCCAAGACGTTAGCCATTGTCGGCACGACACGGATTTACACTGCGTAATCTGCGAGGGACCCCGCTTTGCGGGAACCCAAATCTGTGGTTAAATTTCCCTATACCGAAGATACGTTGAGCCAGCATTGCTTTTTGCTGATGAATCGTATAGAGCCTACTCCGCCGTAGCGGCTGCGAAGGCCGGAACTCCAATATGCGTTAGCGCTATTATATTAGGCTGACCCGTCATTGCTGTCAATCAAAACGCCGCGATTCCATCGATAGAGGTGTCAGTCGGTCGGCTGTCGATACTTGAAAAATCAGCATTTTCTGGCATAATGTGTGTGCTGCGGGCTCGTCCATCGTCTCTCGTTCGTCGTCCATCGGGAGAGGATTGACGAGGGACGCGGCACGAGGGACGCGCTGATCTTGGTATTTTTTGACAGGATTGACAGGATTATCCTGTTATCCCGTCTAAAAGAAGTTGCCAGAACAGCCCGGGCCAATAACAGGCTTGCTGGAACCTTCTTTGGCAGTTGCTATGAGCGACGTTACACGCATCTTGAACGCCATCGAGCGGGGCGATACTCGAGCCGTAGACAAGTTGCTTCCATTGGTCTACGAGGAATTGCGCCTTCTGGCTGCTCAAAAGCTGTCTTGGGAGCCGCCGGGGCAGACGTTACAGGCGACCGCTCTGGTCCATGAAGCTTACCTGCGTCTGGTTGGTGCAGAAGCCCAGAGCTGGAAGAGTCGCGGCCACTTCTTTGCAGCCGCCGCTGAGGCCATGCGCAGGATTCTTGTTGAAAACGCACGTCGAAAGAAGAGCGCCAAGTGCGGAGGCAGCCGCCTACGAATCGATCTTGATAGTGTAGCAGCGACCGGTGAAGAGAAGTCTGACGAGCTTATTGCTCTGGACGAGGCGCTCACAAACCTTGCTGCCCAAGATCCTACGAAAGCTGATTTGGTCAAACTTCGCTTTTTCGCAGGCTTGAGTATCGATCAGGCGGCCCAAGTGCTGCAGATTTCTCGTGCCACAGCGATTCGACACTGGTTCTTCGCCCGGGCCTGGCTTTACGACCAGATCAAGAAAGGCGTCTGAGCCCCCGTTTCTGTCTTCGACAGAAGAAAAATATTTAGACGGGATAACCCCCCTTCTTGCTTTCCCAAGAAAGCAGGGGGGTCAATCCTGTCAAAAAAAATATTTAGGCGGGCGACCGCTATTTCTTTTTACTTTTCTTGGTTTTTCTTGAGTCGGTTTTGACCTGAATTTCGCATTATAGTATGGGGGCAAACTAAAAAGGAGGCCGGTGTGGAGCCTGGACTTAAAGATATTGAGCCGATCTATCACGCCGCGCTTGAAAAGGAGGCTGGGCGGGAGCGATCCGCATATCTGGATGCTGCTTGCGGCCAAAATACCGCCCTACGAGCAGGTGTCGAGGCCTTGCTCAGGGCCAATGAGGAAGCTGGTGACTTCCTTGAGACGCCCGCCTTAGGTGCAGAGGTAATCCTCGACACTTCACGTGTGACCGAGGGGCCTGGCACAGTCATCGGGCGCTACAAGCTGTTGGAGAAGATCGGCGAGGGCGGGATGGCAATCGTCTATATGGCGGAGCAGCAAGAGCCTATCCGCCGCAAAGCGGCTTTGAAAATCATCAAGCTGGGCATGGACACCAGGCAGGTTATCGCCCGTTTCGAGGTCGAACGACAGGCCCTGGCGATGATGGACCATCCCAATATCGCCAAGGTCCTCGATGCCGGCGCAACAGAAACTGGCCGGCCATACTTCGTGATGGAGCTGGTCACGGGTGTTTCTATTACCGAATACTGCGACCGGAATAACCTCAGCACGAAGGAACGGCTGGACTTGTTTATTCAGGTCTGTAACGCCGTCCAGCACGCCTGTCTTCGGGACTTTTCAGGTTCAGGTTTTCGGAGACGGCAGATAAACTGTGAAGTAGATAAATAAAACTATGTGCTGCGGCTAATTCGCCTTTGTACTGGTCGACTTACAGAACCGCCATTCGTGGCTGTCCCTAATTTATATGGAACGGCGTATTTTATTTCTGCTCCTACTTCGACTTCTGTTTATCCTCGGCGTAAGAGTCATAAACGGCGCGCAGAATCTCGAAGGTTTCTCTCCTGACCTGAGGATGCTGATCCCTCAGCGCAGAAGCAATATCAGCCAGCACTGCAGGTTCTTTTTCATAAAGCTTCCTCAGAGACCTCACTGCTGTCAGCCTTACTCCCCAGGATCTGTCGTATCCGACCAGTAGTCTCAGATACGGAATAGCCGATACTTCACCTGCCTCAGCCAGGACGCGAAGAGCGTCCGACATATCCACCGTGTTTCTGAAGTTGCCCTGCTCGAATTCCTTTGAAGCCTTCACGCAGAAATCCTCCATGACTTTAATTCCTTTTCTATTACCCATTTGTAATAGAGCTCTGGCGGCTGCTATTTTTACTCCTATAGATTTATCCCCAAGGGATTCCTCCAACCGTGGAATGGCAGAACGCTCTTTACGTTCACCTAAAAGTGAGGCACTGAAAAACCTCACGCTGGGTATCTTGCTGTCCATAAGGGATATCAAAGAGTCGGTACTGAAGTCATTGATACCGTATTTCCTTAGTCCTGACTCATACCATACTTTCATATCTATTTTTACCATATCGGGCTTGCCGTCGAGACGAAGGCGTGCACCAGATGAGGTCGCAGTAACCGTTTCAGATGAATCTGTCTGGTCATTTTTTGAAGATTGAAGTTGCTTTGGTTGACTGCAGGATGCTGTAACGGCCGCTATTGCAAGAGCGATAGACCCCACAAGAGCATGATATGTGTTTGCAGTCCTCATAGTTATAACCTTTCACTTCTTAGTGTATATTTTATGGACATTTTGCCTTCAAGGCATTCAGAATCTCCTGATAACAGGCAAGTTCGGCAGCATTGGCATCGCCTTCTCCCTGAGTATTCCAGGTTACAATAGCAGCGGTAACGCGTCGGCCCCATTCTTCGTCATAGTTCTCCTTTAAACTTGCGGTTAGCGCGCTGGCGCAGTTCGTCGAGTCGCTCACGTTACAGTCGATATCAATGGGATGGTTAGCGCACCAGTCGGTGAAACTCTCTATTTCTGGTTTCAGCGAATCTTCGACCCAATCTTTGTTCATATGCGTTTCCTCGTGAACTACCACACAATCACGGCACCAGGTACTGGAATCGATGTCGTCAGGTTGGACAGGGTCGTGAAACTTCTCCTCATGAGCGCACGCTTCTGCCTCGTTCATATCCGCTACTTCACTTAAACAGGCGACGGTAGGAAAATTATACGGACAACTTCGGCAAATGTATACCATTGTATTAACAGAGTCTAAATATGCGTACCAGTTACAATCGTTGTAGCAGGGGGTCTTAAGCGTATAGGTGTGTTCTGAGGGATTGTCAAAGACCCCACATTTGCCAGCATCACCCTCATTGCAGTAAGTGCATGCGCTTTCCTCTGCTTCACCTACCCAAGGTTCAGGAGGTATAGGTTCCGAGCAATGAAAGCATCCGTCGGGCAAAGAGACGGTAACATTTTTTGACTTGCTGCTTCCACCGCAAGTTGCGGCCACTGTTTTGCCGCCGGCACACGGCCAGTGTGTGGTAAAGGTGCTTCCACTTCCTGTTGCTGGGGTGCCACCACCACTCCATGATACAAGATACCCATAACCTGACGGGTTAGTCGTTACTGTGAACGTAACGTTCTCGCAAATAACCGGGGAATTCTTATCCGACGTTACAGAACTCACCCCTACTACGGTAACGGTTCGACTGGTACTGTTGGATTTGTCGCTGCAACCATATTGCCCCCAGCAGCACTCAGGGTCATCATCGTCTGTCACGGTTAACCAGACGGTTTTAGTCCCAGATGAACTGTATTTGCAGGTAGGATTAGCAGTATAGGCCCCGGTAATACCATACGCCCCAGCGCCAAAGGCCCACTCGTAGGTCAGCTCAGTTCCATCGGGGTCCCAGGAAGCACTTGCGTTGAAGGATGCTACGGAGTCGACACATACAGAACTCGGTGCCGTGAAACTGGCTATGGGGAATTGACAGCAAGCATAAGTGGTACCAACAGTAGAAACCACTATGGTCATTACACAAATCCAAATTAAAGCTTTACTTCTCACCGGCCTACTCCTTTATTTTTATTGGGCCTTTACAGATTCCCATTGCTCTAAAAGATTGTTTGTGGCTTTTACAATCTGAGAGTTGGGATAATCAGCAAGTAGTTTTTGGCAGGTTTGGCGTATCATTACCGCAGCTTCATTCTTGGGAATGCTTCCCGAATTCGCCAATTTTTCGAAACAGCGAGCTAACAAAAAATGAGCAACATCGCAGAACTGATAGTCAGGCCAATTGTCAATTACCGTTTGGAAATAGGTCCCTGCATAGTCGAATTCTCCGAGTGTCTCGTAACAGCGAGCCGCAAAATAGTAGGCCTGTGGGGTAATAGATGACTGGGGTAATTCGTTTATTATTCTTTGCCATATTGCTATAGCTTTTTGGAAATGCGATTTGCCCTCGGCGGTCTGGCCCTGGTTTTCGCAGCTAAAGGCCTTATTGTAATATTGCTCGCCCAGCATAAATATCGCAGTCGCCAGCTCTGGCTGGTCATTAAAATCGGCGATTAAGATATCAATCGTTTTCTCAGCAGCGCCGTAATTCCCAAGCCAAATATGCGTTTTTGCCATATCCATCTTTGCCCACATCGCCTGCACATCCTCTGGCCAGCGGTCGATAACGTACTGGTCAAGCTCATTCGCCCGGCCGTAGTTTGCTAACTTGCGATACTCCCAGGCCGTATCGTGAATGGCCCTGGCTATATGTTCACTCCAGGAAAAATCAGCAATTAATTTCTCAACAGCAGCTTCGGCGCTGGGGGCATCTGCGAGAGCCAGATATGACTTTATCAGGTCTGCCTGTGCCCATATAGCGTGCTCACCTTTGGGCCAGTTCGTCACGACATGCTTATAAAGCTGGTTTGCGTTCTCATATTTTTTCAGGTCGCGATAGTACTGCCCTGTGTCCCAGATAGCTCTGGCTATTAATGGATTGTCGTTGAAGTTTGTAAGCAATTTCTCAACCGCAGCTTCAGCGGCAGTATCGTCACCTTGTGCAACATATGACTTTATCAAATCTGCCTGTGCCCACAACGCATGTTCGGCTTCGGGCCAGGTCTCTATCACAAGTTGATACAACGCATTAGCCTTTTTGTACCTCGGTGTGTAGCGATAATGCTGCGCTACATCGTGAATGGCCCTTGCTATAAGGGCGTGCCCAGAATAATTGGTAAGTAATTTAGCAGTAGCAGCTTCAGCATTGGGCTCGTCACCTTGATCGACGTAATACTTTGCGATATCCATTTGCCCCAGTACCGCGTAATCGCTGTGAGGCCACGTAGCTACCACATATTGGTCTAATTCGTTAGCTTTTTGGTGTTTATTTACACAGCGATACCGATATGCTATGTCGTGAACCGCCTGAGCTATATCCTTGTGGCCTAAGAAGTTGGCAAGCAACTGCTCGTAGGCTGCTTCTGCTTCCGGCTGCCTGTTCCAGGCAATATAAAGGAAAGTAAGACTCTTTTGCGCCTGCAAGGCATAATCGGTTCCCGGATTGTCTTTTATAACTTGCTTATAGATTGCCTCAGTCTGCTGGTAGTCGCCGTTCTTGAATAAAGTCTCTGCCTGTTCAAGCTGAGCAGGGGCACCACCAAAAGAAAATGAGCTTAGCGTAAATAGCAGCAAAAGACATAAGAACCAGATGCTCGGCGAATATTTCGTGACCATAGCGTACCTCCTGCGCAATTGCGCTTACGTTAAGGTTGCCCGATCAACGGTGGCATGCCTGGCTGATTACTCTATTTTTCGCCTCTTGATTTGAGCAGAATCAACGATGCTTATATGTTGTAGTCTCGCTGGAGAGTCTATCTATACCTAAGATTACCCCCCCCACAGCGCAATTGCCAAGAAAATTTTTTGAAAAATTTCAAAAAATCTTCGGCGATGTCTAAGATTATTCTTGCGTGTGCTTGATGCTTCCTATGAGTGATGAAAAACGGATAATACTTCTGCTATGATAAGCCCACATACAGGTTTAGATATAGAAAAGGTTTTTGCTGGAGACCGTGCCCTGAACATAGTTGAAGGGACAGGTTCCACGACCGTGCAGTAGTACCCTAAGAGTTGGCTACTGACCACACACCACAAAGGGCTGGCAGGCTGCGGTGCTGTCAGCCCTTTTTCTGGCCCCTTTTTTGTTGAAAATTCACTTGACGCCCTGCTCCCCGCTGTGTATGATACGTATATAACTAAATTGAAAGGAATCGTGACAGTATGAGGCAAGAAAACGGCAGGCAGAAGCTTGCCCGCCATCAGCGTGGCGGGACAGGAAACAGAAATATGACAAACAGGGAGAGTTGGGCTTTTCAGGCAAAACAAGGCCAATTTTGACAGGCTTTTATGCAAAACAAAGCCAATTTCCGCGAAGGCCAAATAAATGCAAGCTCCCTAATAACAAAGGATTATGAAAATGAATCCGCCTTCAGAGTCCAGCAAAACAAACCCAATCAAACCCAATTTCCACTGGGGTGTAAAATGGACGCGAACCTATTTGTAGAAAAAGACTTACGAAAATGCTTCCCAAAATTAGCGAAATTCACAATTACTCGGATGCTGAGGCCCGCAGCGTGTCCGACGACTATGGGCTATAATGGACGTACAATCCCGCTTTTTACCAAAAGAAAACCGCGCCCGGCAGGGCTCGAACCTGCAACCTTCGGATTCGAAGTCCGGCACTCTATCCAGTTGAGCTACGGGCGCAAACAAACTCACCTCACACACAGCCAAAATCATGCCCATTACAGGGCTGTTTTGGCCAATACGATTCCGCTCACAATTAACTGTGCGTTGTGCTTTTCAAGCCATACAATATGCACGATGGTAACCTACGTCAAACCAAAATTGCGTTCTAAGCGCAGAGGAATGGACCCCGCATATCACAAATGAGCACCTGCGTCCGCCGGATGGTCTCATTCCTTGCGCGGCAGATCATTGGCAAAATGTTCTTGTCTTTTGGTTCGCGGTTGAATATAATATTAGAGTGCTGCCGCAATTAAGCTGGGAGCAGCACAAGTATTTATGACGAGGGCTAACGATGAAAAGCCTGCTTTATGGCATATTGGCTGTATGGGCCGCAATAGCCTGCGTTAGTTTTGCCGCCCCGGAGCCGGCCATAGTGCCGAGGCCGGGGGAGTGGACGGTCGACGTAACATTTGAGCATCCGGAACAAATCGTGCTGCAGCGGACCGCTGACAGCAAGCCGGAACGGTTCTGGTACACCATAATAACGCTCACCAATAACAGCGACCAGGACGCCGATTTCTACCCAAAATGCGAGCTAATGACGGATACCTTCCAAATCATACCCGCTGGCAGAAATGTGCCACCGGCGGTTTTTGAGCTAATAAAAACGCGACATCAAAGCAAATACCCATTTCTGGAACGCCTGGAAAAGGCCGACAATAAGATACTGCAGGGCGAAGATCACGCTAAGGACCTCGCCATTATCTGGCCCGACTTTGATGCGCAAGCTACCGGCATTAAAGTGTTTATAACAGGCCTGAGCAACGAGACCGCGGTCATCGACCATCCGATCCAAAAGGACGAGGCCGGCCAGCCGGCCAAAGTTTTCCTGCGAAAAACGCTTCAGTTAAGCTACGCCCTGGAGGGCGACCCAGCCCTAAGGCCTTATTTGAAGGTAGCTTATAAAGACCAGACCTGGGTAATGCGGTAGTAGTTCGTGTCCCGCCGCTCGTCGCCCGTCGCTCGTGATCGCGGGTCAAAATAGAGAATTTCGGCGATTGATTTTCAGACCACCATTCCGGACTTAGCCCATCGTCTTTTAGGGGTTGTCGGGCACCTTGCGTTTGGACACCTGGTTGTTAAGACTTTTGGCAAAAATTTTTATAAGTGCTTATCTGACAAGGGCATAAGTCCAAAAGTGAAAAAGTCCAAAAATGAGCAGAAATGCGCAGAAATTTACAGAAATGCGCACGTTTTGACCAGAAATGAACAAGAAACGCGCACTTTTTAACACGTCTACAAAATTGTATTTGACTTTTCCAAAGAGGTTGGATTTCTGGCACGCAACTTGCCCAGGACAGACTCAGACACGGATTTCCACGGACTTGAACGCGGATTAACACGGACTGGAATCGTGGCTCGCGATCGTGAGGTGTGAAGCGTATGTGCCTAAGCCGACCCTCGATCCTCATACCCAATACGCACGACGGAGTGGGAAAAAAGTGTGTACTTTTCTTTGTGTGAGTTTAGGGTAGAATGGATTAGGAAATCTCAGTGCGGTTTTTGTCTTCAAAAAGTGGTAAGGCGAAAGGCAATATCCCTTGATGGGAGCCAAATAATGAAAATCTCGTTTGACGAAGGCATTTATACTTCGGTGTCACTCACTAAACTGACTATCTTCGCAATATCCAGGATAGCCAAAAATGGCGAAGAATGTGCATACGAGAGAGTTGTCAAAGAGTGCTTTACTCTGTTCCCGAAGCGTTTTGCCCTGCAAAGGTACCAGGAATGGCCCGATGGAGCGAGAATTAAGATTGAGATATTGCGGTGTCGGGATAATGGGTGGGTCACCGGGAATGAGAAAAATGGATTTCAAATTACCTCTGAGGGAAGAAGGGTTGCTGAGGAGGTCTTAATAGAATTGCAACGAGGCCCGGCTAAGAAATTTCGTCCTACACAAACTCGTGATCGTGGTGACACTGTAATTAGCTACTTAAAGAAAAGTGACGCCTATCAAAAATATAAAGAGAACAAAGAAACCTTCGTTATTAGTGAAGAGGAGTTCAGAAGGTTACTCGTCGCAACATTTGAGACTCCGCCGCGAGTCCTTGAACAGAACCTTAACTATTGTCTTAATCTGTGCAACGAATATGGAGAGAAACAACTCCTTGAATTTCTGACAAAATGTGGCGAACAAAAGTCATCGCTACTAAAAAGTTGGACGAAACGCCGAAAAATTAAACGCCGGAGACCTAAACGATGAACGAAAGAAAGTTTGAGAAAGCTCGACCAATTCCTATGGACACAGCCAGAGTGCAGAAACAATCGACGGCAACAATTCGTCATATTGTGGATGCGATAGTTGAGCTTCTGACAAACAGTGATGATAGTTATAGAAGACTCGAGGCGGATGGACACCGTACCTGGGGGGAAATAAAGATATATGTTCGGAGGTTAAAAGGTGCCAGGTGTGAGAGGCTCGAAGTAATAGATTTCGCGGAGGGAATGGATGGGAACGAGCTCGAACAAGCGTTGACATTTGCTGGTGCCACCAGCGGTTTTGAGGAGCGAAGAAGCGTTAGAGGATTATTTGGTAGAGGATTGAAAGAAGTAATAACAGCTTTGGGAAAGGGGGAAATTTATACTGTAAAGGATAACGAGTTATGTATTGCCAACGTCTGGTGGGATTCGAAGAAGGGACTAATGTATGAGCCACTTGAAAGCCCTTACACTCCAAGCAAACAGGAAAGGGAAGAAATTGGGATTGTACAAGGTAATGGAACAGCCGTAAGAATAATCGTGACAAACGAAAAGATAAAGTGCCCTCTTCTTGGAAATTTTCTCGGGCAGATTTGTAATCATTATGCTCTTCGAGACATTAATTCTTCAAGAAATAGAAAAATTACCCTTGAGTTTGAATATGTGGAAAAAAAGACTGAAAAGATGGTAGAGACGATTTCATATGAAAGGCCGAAAACCAAGAAGACGATTTTTGAGAACACAATCGGAGTTCCTGGATACGGAGACCAAATACAAGTTATAATCTATGAGAGCGAAGGGAAATTAGAAAATCCATATAATAATCCTCAGGCCAGAGCTGGTTTATTGATAAAAACTTCAGGTGCTATTTTAGATAATCAACTTTTTAAATATCAGAGTGAATATGCTGGTCGTTTTTTCTTTGGAGAAGTTGTTTGCGAGGGACTGGCTGAAAGAATCAGGGAAGGAGACTGGGGAATAATAACTCCAGATAGAACGGGGATTAACTGGCGTCATCAATACTGTGAGACTTTGAGAAGAAAGCTTGAAGATATTTTAGAACCCTATATCGAAGAAAAGAGGAAGCAACTTGAAGTAAAACCTACTACGGCGCCCTCAGAGAGAACAAAGAAAATGTTAATGAAAGTATGCTCGTTATTGAATCGACTTGTGAAAGAGGAACTATCCGAAGTACCGCCCATAGACCGGCCAGGTAAAGAACCGTTGAAACAATTGACCATCATACCAGAAAAAGCAAACATTCAAACAGAAAGGATTTTTAGCGTTTATGCTCCACTCGACATTCTTGATAGCCCTTTATCAGAATACTACCAAGCAAAAGTAAAATCTGATAATCCATATATTCAAGTTCTTAATCCTATCGTAAGACTAAAAGTCAGCCGTAAATATCCAGACCTGTATTATGATGGGACCTTTATAGTCACGGGTAGCATAAAAGATGAAAAGGGAACGATTACCTGTACATTAGGTGAGCATAGAGCAACTGCAGAAGTGAGAGTCGCCGAACTCAAACCAAGAGGCAAAAGAGGGAAACCTGAGCGTAAAGGCGGTTTTTTCCGCGAGATTAAAGCAGACAACAGAGAAAATCCTGACCAGCGAGCAAGCTATGATCAAAACAATGGAATAATCTGGATTTTTGTCAGATTTCCTGTTGTTGCAAGGTATTTAGACGAAAGTCTAAGTCCTGAGACGCTTGAAGGCAAAACAATGTTGGCAGAATTAGTAGGTGAAGTTTACTGTAGATTGACAGCAAGAGAAAAAATTGAGAGAGGTATAGAATATATTACTTTAACTGACCCGATTGATAGCTTCTATCGTGCTGTAACCGATTTGCAGAAGAAATCTTTGCATCTAATTCACGAAGCTGTTTTCAAGCATACATTATAACCATAGGTTGTAAAATCTCTTGTACCTCTCATAAAGTAAAATGAGCAAAACGAAATAAATTAAAATGAACAACAAAAGCAAATTTGATGAATATCTTCTATCTGAGTATTCTAACATTGCCCAGGCACATTTTAAATCCATCGAGACCATCTCAACATTTTTTAGATATTATCTGCTTATAATGTCAATACCGGCATCTGCTGTTGCCCTTGTTTCCCAGATAACACAAGATGTGGACCAACTTACAACAGTTGTGAATCAATACAGAGTTCCGATTTCAATGGTATTGTTTTGCATTTCATTGGTTGGATTAGGAGTGTTTTGCTACATAGTTAACCTGAGATTGGACGTTGTTCTTTACGCCCGGACAGTAAATGGCATAAGAAAGTTTTTCTATGATGGCTCAGATGTAGATACTAATCTCAAGCTACGAATGAGGTCGTTGCCACAAAGCCCTCAATTGCCCTCTTATTCTGAGAAGAGCTACTTTTTCCCCGTGGTAGCAGTGTTTGGGATTATGAATTCTTTATATTTCGGTTCCGCTGAGTATATTTACCTAAAGATTCTGTGGTTAACTTTTACCTTTACTCTCATTTTTTTATGCCTCCATTTTCTGGTTTACTTATGGTATGCCGAACATCGAGAGATTGCATATCTAAAGTCAAGCATATTAGGTGTAGATATTGACGGTGTTCTTAATAAACATCGCGAGCATTTTTGCAAGATGCTTGAGGAAAATGCCGGAAAACACATCAGCCCAGAGCAAATCCTTATTATGCCTGTTCACGAGTATCTATCTCTCAATGTAAGAAGAGAAGATGAAAGAAGGGTGTTTAACGACCCAAGATACTGGAGGGATATGCCGTCTATAGAGGATGCATCTGATAGAATAAGAACCCTGAGTAAGGCGTTCAAACACGAAGTGTATATCTTTACCCATCGGCCTTGGCCTGATAGCCAAGATAAGAAGGAGCTTGTAGAAGCGGTGAACGCATTCTGTCAGCAAGCGAGTTGTTGCTCATTGAGATTGTTCCTGCTAAAAATGCTGTTGAAATTGAGATTTTTGCCTACGAGAAGACTCACAAAGCGGTGGAAGGAAGAACCTCTTAAGCAAATCACAAAGCTCTGGTTGAAAGGGCAAGGGATCGACTACGACAGGTTCATTTTTGAGAAGGGAAATGACTATTCTTCAGACCCTAGGGGTAAATTTAACAATAGATTTTATATTTCAAGAAAAGAAAGAATTCGGTTTTTTGTTGAGGATGACCTCGAGAAGGCAGTGAAGCTTTCGTATATCTGCGACATAGTTTTTCTACTATCTCATCCGTATAATGAACCTCAGCAGGCCTTACCCGATGAGGTCAATGCGGTAAGAAAGAACTTTCCCTCGAACATTATCCGTGTTAAATCATGGAATGAGATTTATAAAAACATAAGAAGACTTTCATGAGGTACGATGTGAGGAAAAAATCACATAAGATTCTTCTTGTTGAACCTGCATACAATAATCCTTATCCGCCTTTAGGTCTGCTAAAAATTTCGACATGGCACAAACGCAAAGGGGACACAGTGCAACTTATAAAGGACACGCTTCATAATCAATCGATTGAGGATTTTCTATATAAGGAAAAATGTTATAAGAATCTCGACCGACACTATGATATCATTTACATAACTAGCCTGTTCACATATCAGGCTTACTATGTGATTGACTCGATAAGATATTTTAAAAATAAGTTCCCTAATGCCCGCATAAGAGTGGGTGGAATTATGGCAACTCTTATGCCGGAATACATTAAGCAGAAAACAGGGATCAGACCACATATTGGTCTTCTTCGCGGTGCCGAGAACTGCCCTCCCGATTATTCTCTGGACCCTCGCTTACCCTACTCACTTAGTTTTACGACGCGAGGATGTCCAAGGAATTGCTCCTTCTGTGCGGTAAAAAAACACGAGCCTAAGTTTACGGTAAAGGAAAACTGGCCCCAAGATATCGATGTCACTAAAAGGAAGATTATTTTTTGGGACAATAATTGGCTTGCATCACCGAATTTTGAAAAAGACGTTAAAAAGCTGATCAAGTTTAGAAAAGCAGGCGTGACGGATATCGATTTTAATCAAGGTCTGGATTGCAGACTCCTTGACGAGGATAAGGTGAAGTTGCTCAGCCAGATAAAAATCAAGCCGCTGAGATTGGCGTTTGATAATTGCTCCGAAGAGGGGTATATACAGGAAGCTATACGATTGGCCCAGAAACATGGGTTTAAGGACATAAGAGTTTACGTTCTTTATAACTGTCAGGATGATAATGACACACCGGAATATTTCTACTATCGAATAGACGAGATCAACAAGTTGGGGGCGCTATCCTATCCCATGCGCTTTCGGTCTCTTACGAGCGCGAATGGACAGCACGTTTCTAAGAATTGGGATACCAAGTTGTTAAGGGCACTCAAGCTGACTCTAATGTTTTACTATAGCAAGGGAATGATCAGGAGAAGCCGCGAAGCATTGAGAAAGATCTATGGGAACGATGAAAAGCAGTTTAAGCGCAAGTTATATGAAATATACGAGAATGACAAACTGAGAAATTCGCAAACGATAAAACAGATAGAGGTAGGTTCCCTCTTCGACTAACAATCCATATTCCCCGTCGAGCATTGCAAGATTCCCTGCTTTGGCCTCGGCCCCGGAATGCAATGGACAGTAACTGATCCGTGCCTTCGACCCTTCAGTACGTTCAGGGCAAGCTTTTTTCGCTCAGGGCAGGGCCGGCGGTTTAATTCCTGCGTGATTTTGCCGGTGTTGTTCATGACGGCCTCCTTCGCAGGGTAGCAAGCTCCAGCCCGAAGCAATTGGGCCTGCAAGACAGGCTCATAGCGTCTTATAAGCTTTTTTGTGTCATACCTCTAACCACAATTTATCTCACCTTGTTTGTCTGGTGCAGCCGGACGTACTTTTTTCAATAATTGATGTCTTAAGAAGTCTTGCCGGGCCGAAAACTACAAAAGGTTTGTCTGATCTGCCAGCCAAGGCTGCCACGATGTGTTGGGCACAGCATTTTATCGGAAGCAGGGCGCATTCGCCTGCGCCGCTGCTTGGAGTAGCACTGCAATATCTCTGCTGCGGTTTGGCCGGCTGGTGCCTTGTTTCATATACTTTATTGGGCGCAACTCTTGTCGGTGCAAGCGTGCGCCCGGGTAATTCTAATGCAGCCGTCGGTTCAAAACGAAAGTATTGTTAGCAGCAGAGGTTTCATTTTGCAACGTCAGGCAGATGCTAACTGTTACAAGTATGAGGCGGAGGCGCGATTGGTTACCGCAGAGAGTGGGTTCTTCGCAATGCGCTTCTGTGGGTGAAGCATATATGTTGTGGTTTTTGGGAAACGGTGCGTGCGCGATCGGCGTGGATTTAAGCAATGATAGCCTGAAGATGGTTCAGCTTGCAAATAGCGGCAAGGGCATACGTCTTATTGCCGGGCGGAATGAGAATCGGCCTGAAAGCGTTCAGCCCGGCAGCGCAAGCTGGCAACGATGGGCTGTCGAAGCCATGCGCGAAGCGACGGCGGACGGTAAATTCCGCGGCAAAGAAATCATGGCTGCCATACCGCCAGGTGACGTGTTTATTGATCACATAAAGATAGACTTGCCGTTTTGTGATAACGCACGCAGCCGCAAAGCAGCAGCGAAGGCAAATGATGAAAAGGTGCCCCAGGCTGTTTTTTCAAAGATAAAACAGAAACTGCCATTTCAGCTTGATGATGCCATGATAAAGTACATCCCCACGGAGCAGGACAGCGCTCTGGTGGTGGCTACCGATCGCAAGATTATCGATAGGCATCTGGCGATATACGAGAAGGCAGGCCTGACCATCAAGTCTATTAGCGTCTGGCCGATGGCACTGGTGAGCTGCTATACAAAGTTCTTCGGCAGGCGTAAAGCGGATCTCGACGCGGTGGTAATGCTTCTGGATATCGAGGCAGGCTGTACGAATGTTGTAATCTGCCGGTATAGAAGACTGCTCTATGCCTGCTCAATACCAATAGGAGCAAACGGCATTGATGACGAGAAGGTATTAACGCGGCTGGTGTTAGAGTTGACAGCTTGCAGGCGTCACTTTGTCTCCATACATCAGAACGCCCAGATACAACGATTGATTTTTCTTTCGGGACCGGCGGTGAGCGCGGAGGTTTACAGAACCATAGCCAAACAGTTGGGGATTCAGGCCCAGATGGGTGATTGCCTGGCAGCAGTCGACCTGGCGAATCCTTCCAGTGCCGGAATAGATAGAAGAGACTGTCACGTTAATTGGGCTATTGCCTTTGGGCTTAGCCTGTCATAAGGGCAAGGTATGCAAAAACGCGAGGTGGGCGTCGGTCAGCCCAGCCCGGCGGCTCCGGCGGCCCAGTCAAAGGAGGTAGATTAAGACCATGGTTAACATAAATTTCGTTCCTGATGATTACATTCAAAGCAACGAATCGCGCAGGGCAAACCTGATGTGCCTGGTGCTCTTTGTGATAGTGATGGCGGCTCTGGGCGGCTCGTTTGTGACTATTAGGATGCGACAGAGCGCTTTTTGTGCCAAGGAAAACCTGGTAAATGCGAAAATGGCCCGGGTACGGGAGACGATTAGGCAGTTTGAAGAGCTTCAGGCAAAGCGCAAAGAGATGATGAAGACAGCTCTGGTGACCGCTCAACTGCTTGAGCCGGTCCCCAGAAGCGTTTTGCTGGCATCGTTAACCAACAACCTGCCTCCAGGCGTGTCACTAATGAAGCTGAGCTTCATTCAAAAGGAGCCTAAGCAGGCTGGTTTCGCTGCGCCTGCCAGCAAGTATCAGGCAGCCAAAGTCCAAATGCCGGCCGCTCAGACCCCAGTGTCACTGGAGAAATCGTTGGAGACATATATAGATATAGGAGGCATAGCTCCGAGCGATCTTCAGGTTGCCGCTTACATCCAACGGTTGAGCACCTCAACTCTAATAGCGAACGTGGCGCTGGTGGAGTCTAAGGAATACAAAATCGAAGATACAACGTTCAGGCGGTTTAGGTTGACAGCGATGCTACAGAACGATGTTCATTTGACCAGGGACGAAGTCAATAAAATCAGGGTGGGACCGAAGGAGTCTGCGCAGAATTTTTAGCGCCGGCCTGAAGAATGGAGAATTCAGAAGTAAGAATTCTGAATTCCCAATTCTAAATTCTAAATTCAACTGAGGGCAAAATTATGACAAGCGGTTTTCGAAAAGCTGTGTTTTTTGTTCTGCTGGTAGGCGTAGCCGTAGTCGGCTACCGATACATGATTAAGCCCGCCAATAAACATCTGGCCGAGGCCAAAGGCAGGGTCGAGGCCAAACTGGCCAAACTATCCGAACTGGAGCGAGCTACCGCAGCGGCAGAAGATATTGCCAAACAGCTCGAACAACTGGAAGGAGCGGTAAAGTTCTTCGAGAGCAGGCTGCCGCCGACCAGCGAAATTTATAGGGTCTTGGAGCAGGTCACGGTAATTGCGCAAAAGCAGGGCCTGAAGCCCAAAACCATCCGGACCCTGGAGAAAAAAGACAATAGCGGCTACATAGAGCAGCCGTTGAAAATGGAGCTGGAAGGGAATTTTAATGCGTTCTATTCGTTCCTTTTGGAGCTGGAGAAGCTTCCTCGCATTATGAAAATTCGCGAGCTTGATCTGGAAAAGCAGAAGGAAAACGAAGGCCAGATATCGGCTAATTTCATAGTGAGCATATTCTTTCAGAATAAAACCAGCTAAATAGTAATTTGTTTGTTGTTCATAGTTCGTTGTTAATCGATGAACAATGAACCCATAACAATGAACAAATTCTTTCATGGAGTTGATATATGTTGTCTTTTCTGCGCGAGCAAGGCGTTGAAAATTTGACCCCGCAAAAGCGGGCTGCTAATGCCGGTCGAGGCGACCGTGAGGCGCCGGAGAATGCACAGGGGCAGGAATATCTGACCGTAGCAGCACGAAGTAAGAATGTTCGCAAAAGCACGATGATGGTTGCGGTTCTGTTTTGCGTGGGTCTTCTGGGCCTGTGGTTTATGATAAAAAAGAGCCAGCCGCAAGCCGCTTTAGCAGCACCAGCCGAGTCCGAAGAAAACCAGATCGAAATGGCTATCACTCGGCTGACCGGCGTCAGCACAGAAATGTTCAGCCGGATGGACCAAATAGTGCAAAAGTTCTACGAGTTTTCAGACGTATTACAGGTCAGGGTGAACGAGCTGGTGAAGAATCCATTTGAGCTTGAAATGTTTTTAAGCAACTTAATGGGTAAACTCGACCCTAAAGAGCAGGAAATTGAAGTTGACCCTGAGAAGATCAGACAGCAGCAGATAAGGCAGAAAGCAAATGACCTGAAGCTTGCCAGTATCATGAAATCTGAGCAGGGCAAGTGCTGTATGATCAACAGTAGAATCTTCTATGAGGGGGATTTGATAAACGGTTTTAAGGTGGCTCAAGTTGGCGATACTTCTGTCAAGATCGAATGGAACGGCGAAGACAATACTGGGACATCGCCGTCACAGACTGTAGAAATAGTGTTGAAGTTATCGGAATGAGAGTACGGTTTCTATCTGATAGAGTGAAGGATTCGGCATCGCCGGAAAAGGATTTGCGCGAGCAGCTCGATGGCGACAGCGCAGCAGCCAGAAGCCACAGCGAAGAGTCCTCCATACGGGGGCTGAGCGATCTGTACTTTCCAGAAGAACCCGGCGAATCAAAGGTTCGTGACATCGCCGATATTCTGCTGGATGCCAAAAAGATTACCCACGAGCAGCACGCAAGGCTGCGACAGGAGCAGGCGAAAAAGCCTGGCAGCGATGTTGCGACCCTGCTGCTGCAAGAGGGAATCGTCAAGGCTGACGAAGTCTTGATGGCTAAGGCTAAGCTGTGCGGCCTGGAGTTCCGACATATTACGCCGGATGATATCGATAAGCAGGCTTTTGAAAAGCTCGACATCGGTTTCATAAGAAGGAGCAGCATTATACCTGTCGCAGTAGAGCAGGACACCCTGGTTGTCGCCACGAGCGAGCCTGCAAACATTTTTGCCATGGAGGATGTCAAAAGACAGACCCAGATGGATCTGCAGGTTGTGGTGTGTAGCGTCGAAGATATTGAGGCCGTATGTAACTCGTTCCAGACCGACAGTGCCGATTACAATCTTGATGATATCATGAGCGATATGACCGAGGTCGAGGTGGTGCAAGACCAGATAGAAGTGTCCGAAGACCTCGAAAAGATGGCAGGTCAATCACCGGTTATAAAGTTCGTTAACTACCTAATCAGTAACGCAATACACGAAGGGGCCAGTGACATCCATATTGAGCCGAAAGATAAGTTTTCCAGAATTAGGTATCGGATAGATGGTGTACTTTTTGAAATAATGCAGGCGCCGTCAAAGATGCACCCGGCTATAGTCTCGCGTATCAAAATTATGTCCAACCTTGATATCTCAGAAAGACGCCTTCCACAGGATGGCAAGATCTCCGTGATCGTGGGCGGCAGGGCGATTGACTTGCGAGTCTCGACATTGCCCATAAACCACGGAGAGAAAGCCGTTATCAGGGTGCTGGATAGCAAGTCCATTATGCGCGGTCTCGAGCAACTGGGCATGGAGCCTGATGTGGAGGCGACTTTTCGTGAGCAAATAGAGCTTCCTCACGGGATATTACTGGTTACAGGCCCCACCGGCTCCGGCAAGAGCACTACCCTGTACTCGGCCCTGTGCCAGATGGACGGAAACAAATTGAATATCTCAACGGTTGAAGACCCGGTCGAGTACGAGCTTGACTTCTGCAATCAAGTGCACGTCAACGACAAAATCGGGCTGACATTTGGCGCGGCGCTTCGGAGTCTGCTGCGCCAAGACCCGGATATAGTAATGATTGGTGAGATTCGCGACAACGAAACCGCTCGCATCGCAGTGCAGGCTGCTCTGACGGGACATTTGGTGCTCTCCACGCTGCATACCAACGACGCCACAAGCAGTATCACCAGATTGGTCAATATCGGCATCGATGCGTACCTGATTGCCGCTTCATTAAATGGCGTCGTGGCTCAGCGGCTGGTCAGGAAGATTTGTCCCAAGTGCAAACAAATATACCAGGCGCCGGAGCACATGCGTAAATACGTGGAGCGCTCCGGAATCAAGCCCGAACAGATTCTTCATGGCACCGGCTGTGATTACTGCAGAGGCTCAGGCTATTTAGGCAGAACGGGCATCTATGAGCTGCTGATTATCGATGACAAGTTCAGGGATATGATTAACCAAGATGCTTCCGTCAGCAGCATGCGTCGCGTGTTTCGTGAGAGTGGACAGCCCACTCTATTTGATGACGGCGTGAATAAAGTTAAACGCGGTGTCACAACAATAGAAGAGGTGCTGCGAGTGACTGAAGTTTATGGCCGGAATGAGCAGGAAGCCTTTGTCGAAAATGAAGCGTAGGGGACCCCGCTCCTGCCCCCGCGTCTGCCGACGCGAGTCGGGGCGGCGGGCGGCGGGAACCTAAGACGCAGGCTAATAACAGGCGAGTTTAGAGGATTATGTTATGACAGATATCAAAACGATACTGGCAAATGCGATAGAAAACAAGGCAAGTGACGTCCACATTAACGTTGGAATGCCGCCCGTGCTCCGGAAGAACACCGAATTGATGGCTATGGATTTCCCACCGGTCGCCAATGATGACGCAAAGGAAATGGTTCTATCAATGGTTGGGCCGGAGAAATTTAAGAGGTTTCAGGAAAACAGAGATTTTGATTTTTCCACGACAGTCGAAGACGGCCATCGATTCCGTGTTAACGCTCACTATCAGCGCGATACGATTGCCATCTCATTTAGAGTGATCCCAAAGCACATTCTTCCAATAGATGATTTGAATCTGCCGCCCATCGTTAAGGAGCTGACGGACCTGCCCAGAGGCCTGGTGCTTGTAACCGGGCACACTGGCTCCGGCAAAAGCACTACATTGGCTGGGATGATAGGGCTCATAAACTCAAAGTATGGCAAACGCGTAATTACGCTGGAGGACCCTATCGAGTACTTGCTCGAGAATGAAAACAGTATGATTGAGCAGCGAGAAGTCGGCTCGGACTGTCCGAACTTTGCGTCAGGGCTCAGGCACGTCTTACGCCAGGACCCCGATATAATTATGGTGGGCGAGATGAGAGACCTGGAGACTACCAGCTTTACTATTACTGCTGCCGAGACGGGACACCTTGTCTTTAGCACTCTGCACACTATCAATGCACCTCAAACCGTTGAGCGTATCATAGACATATATCCGGCCAATCAGCAGAATCAAATCCGAACCATGCTTGCCAATACGCTGCAGGCAGTTGTCTCTCAGACCCTGTTTAAGCGAATCGATGAGCCTGGAATGATACCGTGTACGGAAATATTATTGTGCACCTCGGCTACGAGAAACTGTATCCGCGAAAACAGAATCTACGAGATACCAAATATCATCGAGACCTCTCGCAGGTTGGGTATGCAGAGTCTGGACAACAGCATTGCCGAGATGTATTTCAAGGGTTACATCGACAGAGAAGAAGCCATCGCTTGCTCAACCAACCCCGGCAAAATGGAAAAGACGCTTGTCCCAACCGACAAGTTTGAAGTTGTACAGAAACCTCAAGCAGTAAGTGCGAAAAAGTAGGGTGGATACGCATGTTTGAAGAATCTTTGCAGAACACAAAAGGTACTACCGTTGTTAGCGATGAGAGTCAGGCGGCGCGCGTGCGAACCAAGCGCACAAGCCGGCGTGTATCGCCCATCCTTTCTCCAGATGATACGGACCAGGCGAGGCCGTCCCGCAGCACGGCCAACGTCCAAACCACTGCTCTGGACAGGATAAAAGGTTTCAGAGTTGAATTTGGGCCGAGCAAAAAGGATATCCTGAGCTTCACCAATCAGCTTGCAGTTATGGTCAGGGCCGGCATAAGTCTTCAGGATACGCTGGAAGCGATTGCCCAGCAACAAGAAAAGCAGAAATTCATGGCGATTATCAACGACTTGAAGAACCGAATCGAATCAGGACAGAGCTTCTCGCAGGCGCTGGCCGAACATCCGCAGGTATTCAGCAATCTCTATATAAATATGGTAGCAGCGGCGGAGATTTCCGGCTCGCTTAGTGACATGCTGCAAAAATTGGCGGAATACCTGGACCAGGAGGCTGAAACTCGCTCGCAGATCAAAAGCGCTATGGTCTATCCGGTCATCATAGCGACCATGGCAGTGTCAGTGACCATTTTCTTACTGTGCTTTGTGTTGCCGAGGTTTACTGCCATATTTGCCGGAAAGGAGCATCTATTGCCCCGCCCGACTGTGATTTTGATGGCCAGCAGCGGCTTTTTGCGCCATTACTGGCTCTTTATCATCCCTGGCATTGGTGCTGCAATCTGGGGCTTCTGGTATCTTATCAATACCGAAGCAGGCCGACTCTGGTGGGACAAGACCAAGCTGGTATTGCCCCTTATCAAAACGCTCTGCCGAAGTCTTTATATAACCAGGAGTCTGCACACAATGGGCGTGCTGACAAGAGCCGGCGTGCCGATTCTAAACACCATCTCCATAACCGCCCAGATATCGGGAAATGTGCTTTATAAAACAATGTGGCTTGCTGTCTATGAAGAGGTCCGGCAGGGCAAAAAAATCGCATCGAGTCTCTTCCACAGCAGCCTGATGCCGAGCAATGTGGTGCAGATGATAAGAAGCGGCGAAGATTCAGGCAACCTAAGTGACGTGCTCAGAGACATCTCTAGTTTCTACGCCAGAGAGCTCAAAACCATCATAAAGACAGTGACATCGATGATTGAGCCGGCAATGATCGTCGCGATGGGTTTTTTGGTTGGCTTTATCGCTATGAGCATTATTCTGCCGATATTCAAGATGTCCAACCTGGTCATGGGCAAGTAATTGTAAATTTTCAATTGTCGATTTTCAATTGTCAGTGAGGTCGCAGATGAAATCTTCAAGCCGGAAGAGTGGTTTTTCACTTATTGAGGTATTGATTGCCGCCGTATTGGTTGGTCTGGCGATCGCCGCTTTGCTTGGCGCCAGCAGGTCGTTTACGATAGCAAATGCTTCTGGTGCGGATTTGTCAACCGCCGAGTTTCTTATCGAGCAGATAAGAGAACGTACCGCCCTGTTATCTTTCGACGATC
>CAZMLE010000055.1:0-24161 GCA_964567045.1 uncultured Pirellulales bacterium
GATTCACATACTAATTCAAACTCAGGAAATGTCCAATTCCGTCTGAATCACCACACGTGCAGTAAGTAACGCAAGGTTTTCTTCCCCAAGCATTTGACCCATCACCTCTGGCCGAGGCCAGTCAACCATCCAATCAGCCCAGTAAATCCAGCGGAAATCGAAGGGGCGGTAGAGAAATCGCACAATTCTATCTCTCCATTTCTTGTCGGACTGAACCTTTCGGCGAGCTGAGGGAACTTTCCAGCCACGCGTGTCGCCATTTGGGTATTTGTCCGAGCCGCAACCATCGAAGTATTTCGTGCGAATCTCCGCGTCGGTCACCTTAGGGTTGGCGAAGTCGGCGATGCGAGAGAGCAGCGCATCGGAATCGAAGTCCATGACGAAATGGTCACGGGCCGTAATAAATCCTGCGCTATTCACTGGCATAGCTTCGTTGATTTTCCAACCGTTGTCATACTCGGAACGGTAGTCAATGTTCTGCGGCTCAAAGAAGTAATAGGGCGAGTCGGGCAAGAGTGTCGCAAATGGGGTATCGCTAACCCTGTGAACGGCAAGCCACGCGTATTTGCTCTCGCGAGTACCCCAAAGGTCAGCGTGCTGCACCGAAGGTTTGGCGGTGGCGCGAGTGGCAAGGCAGATGGCGACGCCTTGGCGGATGTCGAAGACGTTGTTGTCCTCCGAGCTGTCTGGGGATTGCTCCTTCTTGTTCGCGTTGCCGTGCAAGTCGAGCACACGAATCCGCTGGTATGTACCCATTAGGCTCTGACGCATTCCTCGAAACGTTGGATTGTCAAGGTAACCGTGATTGGTAATGTAACCAAAGATTCCGGTGTGTGCTCGTTCGAGCGTCGTCTGCGCCGCGCGGATGAATTTCACATAGTCGTCTTGGAGCCAGAGCTTGCGCTCCTTCAACGCTTCACCATCTATGACTTTATAGGCGTCCACAAGTCTCTGGGCGTCGTCAGTCATATTTGCCGAAATGCCAGCATACGGTGGATTTCCGATGACGACAGTGAAACGTTTGTCGCGTTTAACTGTATTGACGGCTTTTGCTTCGTGGGCAAGCGCGGGCGCGTCGAACTCAAAACGGTCGGAAAAGTCCTGCGGCGGTTCGAGTGAATTTGTAAGATAGATTCTTAAACGTTCATCAGCGCCGAATTGGTAGCCGGTTTCAAAGAGTTTAAGCCCTATTTTCATATGGGCAATGGCATAAGGGGCCATCATCAGTTCATAGCCATAAAGCCAAGGCAATAAATGTCTGGGCACATACTCGTTCCACAGCTTTATAAATTCAAGGGGTAGATGGCCCTGCTTTTCCCATTTCTTATACATCGTCTTGCGGATTACATCGATGACTTCCACAAGGAACGTTCCCGTTCCGACAGCCGGGTCGAGAATCTGGACAAACGGCTCATTCTCACTTACCCCTTCGGGTATTTTAATATCCTTGTTGCGTTTGGCCATTTCGCCCCAGGTAGTGGTATCTGCTAAGCCGTCTTCAAGGCCGAATTCTTTTTGAAGTATCTCGTGGACACTGCGAACGATGAAAGACACTACCGGCTTGGGGGTATAAAAGACGCCTCGTTTTACTTTCTTTTGGGCATCGTATTCTTTGAGAAAGTCCTCGTAGAAATGAATTACCGGGTCTTCTTCGGGCTTACTGTCACCGAAGTCTCGCATCACCGCATCCATATCGGTATCTCGCAATGTTTGGACTACATCATCAATGCCAAGCTCATCAAAGTCGATTCTGCCTGTGCGTCCGCCAACAGTAAGAAAAGTCGATAGAAGCTCCCTAAGGAACGGGTTTGTTCTGGGAACCATATCGACGAGATTTTCAGCCACTAAACCGGCAGGACGTGATTTTTTCGTTGTGAACAGGCCGTATGTAATGGTCTGGGCATACATATCGGCGAAATCATCTTCGATTAGATCGTGGACAAGTGTTTCCTGAAAGGCCTTATAAAGTTGTCTCATCGGGCCTTTATCTGATTCTATGGCAAGAACCTTGTTTACGCGTTTGCGTATCCGCGTGGCAAGGCCGGCCAATGCCTTTGCAAGCGCTTTTGAGGTGGAGATTACTTCCCGATGTTTTAGGGTAAACGCTCTCGACCATTGGTCCCGCCATTGGCCGGGCGATAATTCTTCGTCAAAAGCCAGGTTCGATAGTTCGCTTATGCAGCGGTCTATATGCAACGGTGTATCCTGTGAATCCCAACCGATAACCCGAAGCGTAGGCAGTTTGCTTTCTTCGTCTTCTCTGAAATGTGCGAAGGTTATAGAACGCTGACTTTCCTCGCCGTAAGATGAGATGAAAAGTAAATCGTGAAGTTCCCAAGCCTTTTTATGTGGTGTTTTTGAGGTTTGGCGTTTCTTAATGACAAGCTTTTGAAGAATCCTGCGGAGAACCACAACAGGCAATCGTTTCGGCTCAAAGCCTATATAGAAAATGCCCCATGGTTGATTTTCTGTCAAGGGACGTAGCTGCTTGATTTCCTTTATCTTTACCGCTATCTCCGGGTCGATGCCGAGTTCGTCCGGCTCGTATTCAAAAACAAGTTCGTCTATTTCATCGGAACCCAATGGCCAGTCGAGTTCATCACGAAGGAATTTAACCAACGAGGGAAAACTCTTTATCTGTTTTATTCGTTCGATTGGTATTTCCGGCATTAAGGTCTCTCTCCTAAGTTGTTATCTCCATCCAGGCAAGGAGAGTCGGCTTTGCACCAATCGGCGCCTGGATATCTTTTAAGTAAGTATCTTTAATGTGCTTTTCTATAGTTTTGCGGACGTCAGCCAGCTTTGTCACGCCTTGCTGAACGGTTCTCTCGGTGCCCTGGGCGCATCGGACAGCAGTCCATGTATTTTCCAGCACTTCACTAATCTTACCGGTTTCGGCGTCCCGGAAGTACCATTTAACCTCACCTTGTGAATGAATCTGAGGCTCATACTTTTCCTGCGTATATTCCATGAGGGTCTGAGCCGCGTTGCCAACAATTGGGGGCATACGGTAGCAGGCGAATAAGCCGGGCTTTGGATTCGGCTCAAGGTGCCTGATTTCTTCGCCTCTCCTGTTGATAATAGGGCCGAAGCCGGCTCCTGCCTTTTTGCCGCTGAACAATCGACGAGGCACGGTCGGCAGAGACTGCCAAAGTTCCGGATTTTCTGATTCGAGTCTTTGCTTTTCCAGACGAATAAGCTCTTCGGTAGATTCCTTGCCCTCATAGCGTTCGTTGAAGAGCTTCATCGCCATATCCGGATCATCGGGGCTTAATAGTGCGCCTTCTATGCCGAGGGTTTTATTTATCCGGAGAATCTTGCCGTCCAGCTTTTGTTTGAGGTGCAGCAATTCTTCAAGCTCTTTGGGTGGCAGGAAGTTCCAGAAATAAACTTTGCCTTTCAGATGCGGGGGACGGTCGAGCATTTCCTCTATTTGAGGATCGAGCCTTCTATCGACCCGGCCAATCCGCTGCATTAAGCGCACAGGATTCCAGTGCAGGTCATAGTTGATAATGAGACAGGCATCCTGCAAGTTCAGACCTTCGGATAACACGTCGGTCGAAATAAGTATGTCTATAGGGTCATCAAGGCATTTTGAAAGCTCGCTCTGGCCGAGCAGGTCTTTGTCGGTATTGGCACAGTTGTAGTAAGGGGCGAAACGCTTGATAATCATCTCTCTGTTTCGGACATTCCTACCGCTATCGACCTGTTCAACATTTTCACTTCCAGCTTTTAGAATTTGGTCGGCAAGGTAACGGGCAGTTGCTCTAAATTCACTGAATATCAGAACCTTTTGGTCCTTGAGTAGCTCTTCATCTCGGAGAAGGCTAAGCAGGTTTTCGAGCTTGTCATCTTTTTGTGGGTCTTCCTCAACACCTTCTTTTTCCTTAACATAGAAACGACGGTATATCTTGCTTAAAAATCCCGTCATAAGCTTCATATCTTCGAGCACATCTTGAGCAAGACGCTCCATATCGAGTTCGCTCGGATCGAAATCTTCAGGTGGTTCAAAAAGCCCTTCCTCCTCTTCATTCTCTGTTTCCGGTTCGTCCTTTTCCAAACGCTGCAAAATATGATCCTGTGTGAGCTTCCACCAGCGTCTGTTGTCAGTGGTCCAAGCATCAAAGAGATTGGGGGAATATCTTTTAAGAAAATCAGCCATTTTGGCAAGCAGGTCTTCAACACTGGCCTCAAAGGCTTTGAATGAACTCTCAAGCCGCTTAAGAAGTAAAGTGCGTATTAGACCAACCACCAACTTTTGATATTCGGCCTTTCGTTTGTCCGGGTCTTTGTGGTACGCGGAGGTATTGTAAATAGCCAACGTCAAAAAGGGGTCTTTCTTATCAAAGGCTTCTTTGATTTCTCCATACAAAGTTTCATATACGCTTTTAAGCGAATAATTCACAACTCTGGGTTTTTGCCTTTCGGGGAACAATGGGCCGTCGCCTTCGATTCCTTCAGATTTCTTAACATATTTGCGGCTTCTTTGTATGAGCACATTCCGTAGTAAATCGTCTGTGCGTAGAAAATCTTCATCCTCTGCAACCTCTGTAATTTCTGTTTCAGGATGATCCTTCTCCATCCTTTTATTGACTTCAAGAAAATGTCCCCGGAGATTCTGTATTCGTATGCTCGCGAAATGATCCTTCTTGCCCTGTGCAAAGTAGTTTATCAGATGATATAAGTCGTCCAATGAGTTGTTAATTGGCGTGGCTGTTAGCATGTAGAGTTTCTTATCAGGCGCTAATTCCATAAACAACTGGCCTCTATTTGTCCTGGGATTACGGAAGTGATGCGCCTCATCGACAATTATCACTTCTGCATTGTTCCTGTAGAAATCAAGGTCCTCTGTCGTTATGCCACCTTCTCTACCAAAGCTCGTGTGACGTTCAACATCCAAATAGTGTCTTACCGCGCGCGGATAGTATGGCTTCAAATATCTGTCTATGTTTGCCAGCCAAACACTCTGCTCGGTGGATTTAGGGACAACCAAAAGGACTTGTTTCTTCTCGTAGATACAGCGTTCCAGTATCATCAAGCCAATAAAGGTTTTCCCAAGGCCAACTCCATCACAGACAAGGGCACCATTCCACCTATCTGCAATTTCTAATGCCTGGTGATAACCATCTTTCTGGTATTGGGAGAGCTTCGGGTACAGGGCCGACTCTGTGAGTTCCCATTCATCTTGAGTTTTTTCACACCCTGCAAAGAACTCGTAAAGGGCTTTCGCATAAACAACGAACGGCTCATAATCCTTCAGATGTGGTTCTATCACTTTGAGCAATTCAGGGCTTACGTCCTCACTCTCTTTCCAAAGCTCATCATACCAGCTTCGTAGGGCTTCAATATGGGCTTGGTCGGTACTGAAAAGATTCAGTTCGATGTTCTCTATGAGTCCGGGCCGCGTGAAGTTGGAGCTACCGACAATGGCAAAATCAACTGGGCTGGCCTCTTTGGATTCCATCAGATATGATTTTGCGTGAAACTTCGCTTTTGAGTAAGTTCTTAGCAATATGTGTTTGTTAGCAATAGCGTCTCGAACTGCCGCAAGGCCAGTTAAAGCATCGTCGCGTTCTTTTTCCCGCTCGATACTGTCATTGGATACTTGAAGCAGAGCCTTGACAATCTCCCGTTTTGTCCGCTTTGTGGTTTCATCACCCATGAGAATACGAATCCGCTCAAGATCCCGCCAAAGTCCCTCCAACAGCAAAAATGAGCCTATTTCGAACACACCCGTGGCAACATCCATTCTTTGAAGGTTGGGCAGTAGCCTCTGAAGAGCGTGCAGTACTTTGTTGTCACCCCTATTGTCGATTATTACTGGCAATTTCTCCGCCATTTCGCAATTCCTCAAGTGGTTCTGCAACGGACGCACTGAATACCTACAGAATAATACCGCCCCAAGCTGGCGAAAGCAAGCGGATTTATCGGTGACCATATAAGCAAACCAAAGCCAAAAAATGACCAATGTTGCCACCAATTCTGGCACGCTCTCTCGCCTATCAAAACCCGTGAAAAATCAGTTAGTGCGCTTGGCCACAGATGCAATTGGCCTCTCAGTCTCAGTGTTTTTCGCTTGTCTTATCCGGGCCAAACACCCGAAAGGTCTATTGCTTCGCTTGCTTTTCATTGCTTGCAATATCGCAAAGACCCGCCCTAACGCGGGGTTTCACTTCTGAGCCGTTTTGTCTCTCGATGTGAGGTTGCTAACGCTTTGATTGCAGCTTTGATATGCTCTGGCAGGCTCGGCCAAACCGCTACGATTTCCGCTAAATCATCAGGCAGGTTTTCCTGGCTGGTTTTGCCATTTTTTGTAGCCCCCTTGGTAAACTCGTATTCGTGCCCAGCTACCGACTTCTGGGGTTTGCTGCTGGTTCTATAGCGTCTAAGCGACCACCAAGGATTGCAGGCAAATTCTGGTCAAAAAACGGCCTACACTTAAACCATTCTACGCCACGGCAGAAAATGGGCGCAACTATGACAGACGCCATTTCCAGACCCGCAAGCTGACCGCCCAGAAAATTGATTGCGGTGGTCAATCATATTGGTATAATAACAAACGAAAGGATCAGGGAGTTTTTAATTGCGATTGAGTGCTAATTCTGCTCTTGTCTCGGTGTATGAAGCTTGTTTTGGGACGGAACCCCTTGGCCTTGCCAAGCTCAAATTCCTATGACTACCTAAAGGGGGTTGAGAGGGCAGCGTGTATTTTCACCGAACATGGGGACTTCATTCATGCAGTTATCCGCTCGCGAGTTAAGGATCATGCTCAGGCAGACGATTTGTTCCAGGATTTCTTTCTCTCTCTCGTTTGCAAACCTCCCCCAGCCAGCGTCAAAAAGCTCAAAAGCTACCTGTTCAGAGCAATAGCTAATGATATGGTTGACGCTGTTCGGCGTGTGGAGAAGTACCGAGCCCGTATGCACAGGTATGCTGAGCCTCTTAGATATATCACAGGTAACGGCGATCCAGAAAAAGCCTTGGCAAGGACGGAGGAAATGAATCGGACATTTGAACTTATTGAAAGGCGGCTGCAGCCCCGCGAAGCGCGAGCTATTACTTTGCGGTACAAAGACGACTTTAGCATTGAAGAAGTAGCAGCGACGATGAGAGTGGACAGCAGGTCCGTCAGTAAGTACCTTTACAAAGGGTTAAAGAAAATCCGGCAGTTATTAACCGCAAAAGAGGATAAGTCCAATGATCGCTCCCAACCCTGACTCTCCATGCAGACAGGCTGAACTCTATTACTATGATTTTCTATTCGAGGAAAGCCACGAGTCTATTCCAGAACCCATAGTTAACCACATTGCAGCTTGCGAATACTGCCAGCAGCAGCTAAATCAACTTGAAGATGCGCTGTCCCAACCCGAATGCCGCCCCAATTCAGGACAAGCCCAGATCCGTTCAGCGGTTACTACCATGTTGAAACTTCACTTCGCCTACATTGACAAGCCTGTAACGTGCAACGTGGCAAGGCCTTTTTTGCCCGCCTTGTTGGACCCAGCCCTGGAGATTAAAATACCTACGCCAGTAACAGCGCATCTGGATCATTGCCAAGAGTGCTCCGAAGATTTAGAGACAATCCGAAAGCTGAACCTCAATAGCAAACAGTTGTGCCGGTTAACCCAGTTGTTTGCAGAAAAGCCTGGGGAGGACAAAGTCGCCTGCTTGCAAGCCCAGGCTGCTAGATTTGCCGTTGTGTTGATGCATTTTCAGGAAACCACCAAAGAAGTATTGGAACACCTCTGCATCTGTCCTAACTGCCGGAAGGGTCTGTATCAGTATCGCGATGACTTCTGTAAAGAGCTGCTGCGTGACGGCAGATCTCAGGAGCAATTTCCATGCGAACACATTTCGTCCGCTGATATTTTTGATTATGCTATTCCATACGGGCTTGACCCTGCTAACGATCAGTATGCAAAGTTTCGGCAACCTCTTACTTCTCATATACGCGGCTGTCCGACATGTTTAGCCAAAATGCAGCAACTACACAACACCGTGTACGGGATTGCTGAACGGCCTGAATCTGATGTGGTAACAATATACCACACAGATGAATCCACGAAAACTCGGGCTGCCAGCGAATCAGATAGTCCTTACAGCGACTTCCCAATCCGGGTAGAAGTTGTAGGCCGTGAAGACAGATTAAGGCCTGAGCAGCCAGCTTCGGCCATCAGTTTTGCGGATGCTCTAAAACACAATGTCTCAGCGCTGAATCTAAAATCCTGGATTAAAGCTGGCCTTGCAGCAGCGGCAGTTATACTGGTAGCAGTTGCACTATTTGTGAAAACGCCAACTGCAAAGGCAGTTACCTTGCAGAGAATCTATGACGCCCTTGAAAAAGTCAAAAACGTGCATATTGTAACTTTTGTTCCAGACCAAGCTGAACCTACGCAAGAGATATGGGTATCGCGGACGTTGAATGTTTATATGACGAAAACCCGAAACGAAATGGTGTCGTGGGACCTTCAAAATAGGGTCAGAAAGATGAAACGGTTAGAGGCAAATTCGGTCGAGACAACACCGCTGTCCGGAGAGGAAAACGCGCGAGTTAAAGAGAGGATGGCTGGTTCCCTGGGCCTACTGCCATTTTATGATATATCTGAAATTCCAAAGGATGCTAGATGGAGTCGAGTAGCTGATGATAACCTAGACGTCTCTACTGAAGGCACTCAACTGTATCATCTGATGTGGGTTGACCAGTCTTATGACGGGTCTGCAATACTCAAGAAATGGAGGATCTTTGTCGGTGCTAACACGGACCTTCCTCAACGAGTTGAACGGTATCAAAAGCTAACAGTCGATGCCGACTATACTTTGATGTCGGTAATAGTGGTTGAATATCTGAGCGATAGCCAACTCCGTGCCATTTTGGACAATATCTCCTCTCACTAGTCTCATTTTGGGACCCAGAGAGGGCGAAGGTTCTTGTAACTGTCACCAACTTTCTCAACGTGTAAGTTATCAGCTTTCGTTCGCTCAACGTGGCCATCTGCAAATCCGACATTGACTGTTTTGTTTGGATGCCGCCCATTTACGGCGTCCTCTTCCTGGCCGGGCCATAATGCTCTTTCTTTGTTTATCCAAAGACCAGGTACATACGCAGTATCTTCAATTGTGCTATTACCAAGGGGAACTGGAGGTGTATTCGTTGCGTGCCACCAGTTTATCATACTGTAGCTGCTATCGAACACCAGCAGAGTCTGGCCGGGATGAGATATATCAGTACTGCGTAAGGGGACTCCAATAAATTCGGTGTAGCTTTCTCGGCCATGGGACATTTTGCATATAGACTGGTTCACACCGAAGTTGCCATGTAAAACATAGTCCAATTTGGGGTCTTTTATCTGCCTGGAGGGACACCAGAGTACAGAGTCTTCGTCTTTTTCTCTCCTGGGATAGCTGGTGATACAATTGAACCACCACCAACCTTTTCTATCGTATGCGGAATTTCCCGGATAACCGCCTTGCGGCGGGAATGGCGAGTTACTATTAAAGCCGTAAGGAAACGCCTGGTTATCGGTTTCGTAAATGACCAAGCCAGCCAGTAATTGCTTGACTTTTGAGCCGCAAAGCACAGTTTGGGCCCGCTGTCTTGAACTTTGCATCAGGGGAACCAGTAGAGCTATCAAGAAGGCGGCAATTACAATAACCATAAGTAATTCAACCAGTGTAAAAGAGGAACCTTTCATGGACCCGTATTCTATGGAGGCTCTTCCGAGGAGTCAACGCACATACTAATCACAAAGGTAGATGGAAATTTTCCCTCTCTGGCTGGTTCGTTATGCCAGCGCAACTGCTATTTACAGGCCCGCATATAGTAGTATGTCCATTCGCCGGTTATATCACAACCCCAAGGGTTATAAGGGTCGTTGATACAGGGGGAATCCTTCATCCTGAGCATAACTGAGTTAGTACAACTGCCGCTCGTGTCAGCTTTACAGCCCCAGCGTTCATAGTACTCTTGGTAGTAATTCCCGCAAACCCCGGCAACATATTCGCAAAACACAACATTGTATTCCTGCAGGAGTCGGGTACACGTATAGCCCGAACCGCCAATTATGCTCTGAAGCTGGGCATTATCGATATCAGCAAAGCTGCCCTGTATTTGGATTGGTTGATTTGAAGTCAAAAGAGCCGTGCCTTCAGTCCAGTCCATGTCAAAGAAATTAAGGTCGGTCCGGTAGAAAAACCTATTGTCAGTTAAATCTATGCACCATACGTTCTGATTATCAATACCAGCAAGTACAACAAAATGGTTCTTTCCTGGGATATGCAAGATTATTTCGCAGCCTTCGTCCACACTCTTAAGAGTTTGGATGTCCGTCTTTCCAGCTCGGCAATAAAGGCCCAGACTTTGTAAAAATCCCTTCATCGCGTAAAGATTGGTTGTTTTATCTGGTTCGCTCATCAACTGAGCGAGCTGCTGGTCGGTTATGCTTTTGCCCAACCGAGCGGCTACATATTTCACTGCCACCGTAGCGCAGTTTTGTGGCTGGATGCCCTGGTTTGCGGCAACCGCCAACCTTTCAGCTAAGAGGAAATCCGTATCAACCATCTGCGAGTAGCAGTACATTAGAGGTCTATCGGTGAGGTATGAGAAATACTCTATTAGTGCCTCTGGCTCATATTCAACGGTAAAGTTATCTATTGCGGGCACATCGCCACTTATCTCAGTAAACTGCCAGAGATCATACGCTAAAAGTTTGCTTGTCCCGGCATGGTATTGCCCTATGTATATGGTAGTCGGGACCCACCTGTCCAACATCAGTCTGTAATTATCGTATCGCTTGTAGATAACCGAATTGTCCTCCCTATTTATCGAACAAGATATTACGGCGTAGTCCTTTTGTGAGTCCAGTACCAAAAGCATTTGGGAACCATCTGGACCAGTGACCGTCAAATGCATCTGAGGTTGAGCACCGACGTCCCGCTCGACGGCGGAGACTTGGGCAGCGGAAAGATTCTCATACGTGTAGTAGCCGTATCCCCAGGGAATTATGCCTGCGGTTAGAGCGCCGTTAATAACGTGAGGAGTATGACCTTCTGTGTCAACTATGGCATGATTGCCCGGCAAAGCATAAGTGGTATACTTTTCGCCATCCCAGGCGAATACACGTTTGGCATTCCAGTCCAGATTAAACTGTTCGGTCATGAAATTGCCTTGCAAGTCTTGCGGCAGTTTTACAGAATCCGTGCGTGAGACTACATTTATTTCCCAGTAAAACCTGTCGCCGTCAAATCTGGCCACCTCTGTCGAATTCATCGTGTATTCGTTGGATAGCCTGTAGCGAACGTTAAATGGTATGGCATCCAACCGCATCTTTTGCAACTCTTCGGTCAACTCTCGTTTGTTTGGGTTATCTCGATATTCTTGAATCTTCCGGTTGATTTGAGTGTTGATCTCATCGAGGTCGGTGGTCTTTGCTGCCCTGTATTCTTCGTGTGTACCCTCAATTATGCCAGCAGCTATCCAAGTCTTTCGAGGCTGACTTGTCAGTTTCTGAAATATCTCTAAAATCTCGGTCCTGTTCAATGGCCTGTCTGCAAAGGCAATACTACCTATAAATTGCACCAAAGCGCCTATGATTACAGCATATCTTTTATACATAGTTGCCTCCTTGTATCCGACATCGGGTTAACAAGACAGTGACTCAACAACCGAGTCACTTGCACACGAAATCTCTGTCACCTGCTTTCTATAACTTGGGCGATCCAGAGTTGGAGAATGTGGATTGTCTTTCAGAAATTTCTTGGGAGGGTGCCTTGCAGCAGAATTCAGACCGAGAGCTTTCAGTGGCACCAAAAGGCAAAACGATTCTGAGGAAGACGTGGGTTTTTGTTGCGGTACGAAATGGACTTTATGAGAAGTAGATTACCTTCCGAAAAAGCTGACTGACTGTGACTATTCGGTCGTTTCGAGCCAATAATCGGCAAATAGCATCAGATCATTGAGGCTAACCGACCGATCTCTGTCCAGGTCAATCCCTTCGCACCAGTCTGGCTCGTTGCAAACTACCCCCTGCCAACATGATGCGAATATAGCAAAGTCCACAAAGTCCACTTTGGTGTCACGGTTGAAGTCTCGGCTGGGGACGTGAAAAAACGTAAGATAATAAACGGGGTCCACCCAGCTTATGGCATGATCATATAACCCTACCCTGCAAATGCCGACATCCGTGCCAGTGTAATCGATAACAAACCAGTCACCCGCGAGTGCGCTGCGGTGTCCTTCCAAGCTGAATCCCTGAGCCTCGGGCTCCTGCCATTCCCACACCCTCGCCCCATTGCCGGCGGCTGGTAGACGCGAGCCTGCCCAGTCATCACTTGTCTCGCTGTAGTCTCTGGCTGACAAGACTCCGTAATTGCAGTCTTCTCCTGTAATAGCCAGATCGCCGCCCCAGTATCCACCGGCATTCGAGCTGATAACAATCGTAAGTCTGGTTCCTACCATGATGTCTCTATACACGAATGGGATGTTGGGATCGGATAGTTCAAGCGGTGTGATACCGTCAGCTCGGTACACATTCGCAGAAACCTGTCCCATAGCTGTTGAGCTCACAGTAACGGTTGATATCCACAATGTCACGAGTACGCGGTTAATCATGGTTGACCCTCCACGAACGGATAAGTCTCCTGCCTGGCTCCAAGTAAGAATTGAAGACGTTCTGGGAACCGACTTTGGCGGATATTGTGAACATTCTTCCTCCTTGCCAGCCAAGATATATACTGTAACAGACTATACTCGAACCAGCCAGCCAAGTCAATGAACTACATGAAAACAGTTACATAGCTTCCAAGCATTATGCAACTGCGACAAATCGGTTTACAACTGTTCTGAGGCGTCGCTGCTGAGAAATTCCTTGGCCATGTCGGCAAATCCAGCAAAGCTTGTCGCAGTAGGTTAGTCGCAAATTTTTGCTCATTATTTTGAAAAAGATAATCCACAATGGAGCGGTTGGGGTCGCCTTCCCAGTTGCCGGGTTGTCTGGACATCGCCTGTTAGTTTTCGAAGGCGGTCCGTAAGCCGTTCAGCTTCTATCGCGCGGTTTCTGGGGCTCAAAGTTCTGTCCCGGAGACAGCTTTTTCCCCTTGAACGGTGGTTGGTGGCTAACGATAGAACGCCACCTGCTGGCAGCAGAGAAAAATAAAATGGATAACAAGATTTCAGCAAGTGCGCGGGAAACGATAGACAATATACGGACTTACATAGAAGAGAGAGGTGGAAACTACAGCGATTGGCATGCTGGACTTTGTCAAGAAATTCAAAACATTATCATAAACATTTACCGGGTCAACAGCCGTTGCTGGACCTATTGCGAGACGCCTTCACCTCAGGCTGCAAAAGAAGTTTTAGACTACTGTGTTAATACGCTCGGAATAGCTGGAGACGTCAATACCCAGGAGGCAGACTCGTTCTCCCAAGTCGTCTACGTATATAAGAAGCCGCACACGCCCTGAGCGAATAACTGGCCTGACCTTCGCGTTCAATCGTAATAGCACTTTACGAAATGGCTACCCATAATTGCTGCTATGATGTTGTCAGTGGCGATAGTATGTTTTGGTCGTAAGTGATACTTAGAGCTTGGTTCCGCGGGTCCCCGACCTACTATCGGTATTGATGCTCAGAGACCTTGACATTTTCACCTTTCGAAGCCTGCTTATCGAAATGCAAACTAAGAGGCTTGGTTTCTGCTGTTTCATACCCTTTGCGCTAACGGTTTTGACCGTCTTTTTGGCCGGTCTGAAGGCGTATTCTCCTTCGACTGTCCACCTATGGCGGATTTAGGATAGTTACTAACGGATCACCAGTCGTCCCGATTGCAGCTTATATTATACGTTCGCGATGTCTGTTGAGCAATGCTGTTGCCCATTTTGCGGTGACTCACCGTTGATTGCCCGTTAGTAAACGGCGAAACTGCATTCGTAGCGCCCTTTTGTGTCTCTGCCCGTGTCTTCCGTCAGAGGCGGCCCAGTGCCTGTAATCCGCTATTTTGGGGCCGCTCCGGCATTGTGCTGTTTTCTTGCTGCAAAATCAGTGTCCGTGCTCTCGAGCCCTCGCTCGCACGCGCGCGTTAAAGCGTCAGTAAATTCGTTTTTGGCTCAAAAGCACAGGTTTTGTATAAATAACTATGACCGTTACTGCCCCGTTTTGGTCGCTTCACAAATGAGGTCTGAACCAGCGTTTTGATTGCCTGTCTTATGCGCTCCGGCAATTCTGGCCAAGCAGCCACAATTTCAGCCCAATCAGGGGTCAGTTCAGCTTATTTGCGGTGATGTTGACAAGGAGAAGCCGTTAAGCCAACCTACAGAATCTTACAGAGCAGCGATTATAGCTACTTTACGCCCGTAGGATGGCCGAATGGCTCTTGGTATGAGTCATAATAGCCTTTTTTCAGAAATCGGCCTGTTTCTATCTCGGCTCATTAAGCCTTTGCTCTATCGCCGTTATCCGCCGCTCAAGGTCTTCGACCTCTTTGTGCTTGATGAAATACTCGATTATGTCGTTGCAGGCCAGGCGCTCCAGCCTACAGAAGCTCTTGAAGTGCCATATTTTTAGAGGGTTTTAGGCCGTAGGATTGACGACTTGGCCTTCACCCGTCCTTAGCAAGCGGTGATTTCAGAATCAGGGCTAAAAGGGCTGTTTTCCGTCACGCAGCCACTGGCCCACCAGGCAGGCAGTTTCTTAGCTGGCAGGCCCCTGGCTATTAACTCTGCCGAATCGAGCAGCATCACAAGGTCCATGTTAGACTGTTCTGTCAATTTCTGCTGGTAGGTCAGCCACTCCTGGAGATTTTCAGGCAAACCCCCCTCTTTCTCCCCCACCCCGTATCCTATAGCAACAAACGCTCCCAATCCATAGACGCGTAGCTCCCCATACGTTTTGTAATCGCATTTATCCTTCTTACTTTTCTTGTGGGTCTGCCCCTGTACGTCCACCGTTTGACTTTCTCCCGAAGCTCTTGTACCTGTCTTTCGGCCTTTAAGACATATCCTAATTGGCCAAATCGCCCCAAACGACATTCGTTCCGGCTTTCGTAGGACAGGTTGTAACAGTGCCGACAACCAAAGTATTTGCCGCCTGACGATAAAAACAGCGTCCCAACCCGTCGGCCACAAGGCACACCGTTGCTGCTGAGCGGGCAAATAAACCAATATCTTACACCCCCATAATGACACGGCGTCATTGTTAGACCAACCTTGTAATCATAATCGGTCTTTTCACCAGAATTGCGGTCTGTGATTGTGTAGTTAAGCTTTACATACGGCTCATCCAGCACGTCCACAACTATCCCAATACTGCTTCTATGACCTGATGGCGAGCGTGTCCAGGTCAATGTCGTGCTACAACACCCCCCCAACAAGCCAAACTCCTTCAACTTAGAAATGCTCAGCTCGGTGCTGTCTTCGACCGTTGTTTTTTTGCTCCAGTAGTATCTGCCCATTTATTTTTCTCTCTTTTCATTGCCGAAATCATTAGGGATTCTGCACACATTTTGACTACATTATAGCTACACCTTTTGACATCAAGCCTCAGTAGATATAGTGAGTCGTATGGTGGGGTAAACCTTATGCAGGTTTTCAGTATCCCAAAAAACATAAAAACCGCGAAACGAACCCATTTCCTTAATCACTCTGGCCAGTATTGACATTCACATCTACCGCTACCGGTGGAGGTACATTATCACCGGCACGTAGTCTTTGCTGCCGCTCCAGTTGGTTGATTGCCTTGTATAACTGTCTCTCAATTGCCCCTTCGTACCGCAAAAGTCGGTCTAATTCATCCTTCGATGGTATGCTGCCTAATTTCTTTATAACCTGAATCCTGAGCTTATTTTTCACCTTCTGCTTCTCAAAAAAGAGTATCTGTTCCCTATGATGTTTCATCCTGTCATCGCAAAGCTCTATATGGGCCTGCCAGATTTGTTCGTCGCTCCACTTTGCGTGAGTGTTCAATAGCTCCCTCATTTCCTTTGGCTCAAGTGTCGTGTCCTCGTCCATTTCTGGCAAAATATGGCTCACCTTGTCAGTCAGCCAGTCCCAATTCCCTTCCCAATCGTAAATCTCCTCTAACGATTTGCCTTCTTTGTGCATAGCGGTTAGCTGTTCTTTATCCTTTTCCCACACTTCGAGATTTTCTTGCTCCTGTTTCATATCCTGCTCTATCTCTTCGTCCGTCTTATTCTTCTTATCACCACCATAGGTTGTTTTGCTATAGAATTTATCTGTAGCATTGTCCAATTCGTTTCTGATAAGACCCACCTCGTATCTATAAGCCCTACGTAGTCTCCAGTAGGCAACTGCTATCTTTTCTACCAGCATTTCTTCTAACGTTCCCTGTGGCTGTAATTGTGTGCCCAGGTCTGCTAAAAGGGCGTTAAACTCCTCTGGATTCTCCGCACCGTCCCCTATGGTTATGACAATCTCTTTGGCAAGAAGACCGTGCTTCAGTGCGTTGTATTTCACAATCTCCTTGCCTTCGGGGGTCTTCACCCCACCAAGCTGTGCATTTTTCATATTGGCCTCCAACTGCTTTTCAGATACGGTCATTTTTTGTCCCCCTTAATATGAGTCTCTACTAATGCTTTGATTGCGGCTTTGATATACTCCGGCAGTTCCGGCCACACAGCTACAATCTCAGCCAAATCAGGTGACATTTTTTGCTGTTCGTTTTGGTCTTTTTGGAGATTTTTTTGTAAGCTGGTTTGTAAGCGCTCAGAGGCTAAATCTGTAAGTGCCTGACTGTGTTGAACTTCTGAGTTTGTAGCGACGGTTTGCAAAACCGTTATTCGTGGGTTCGAATCCCACCGCCGCCTCTAATTTCGGGGTTTTTTCATCACTAATGCGGTTCGTCTGTCCATAGTTGTCCACCGAAGTCCCTTGTAATCCAGCCTGAAACGCCAAGTGGGACGCCAAGTTTTTTTGTGCAGTGACATTGCTATCGTCTGTCCCTGTCCTGACCACTTGTTGCGATTGACTGCTCGGCTCTGATAGATCCGGCAGGTTCTCAACGGCTTCAGATACTTGGCCTGCGTAAACATGAGAATATCGGCTCAGCGTTAAATCGACCTTGCTGTGTCGTAGTATCGCCTGCGCTGTCTTTGGGTGGACGTTGGCAGAGGCCAATAGCGACGCTGTAGCGTGTCGGAGTGAGTGAAAGTCCGCGTATCGGCCTGATTCGTCAACGTAGGGGATACCAGCGGCCTCTAAATCAGCCCTGAACATTTTAACGACCTGATTCAGTTTCGGCATATTGAACACACCGGCTGCTGGTAGTTTGCCGCTTATCAACGGCCGTACCTCGTTTGCCGTGTCTCTACGCAGAGGCAGTATATCCTCTCGTCTGTGTTTGCTATACGCTGCCGCTACCGTTACCGTTCCGTTCTCAAAGTCGAATGACGACACTTTCAGCGTTCGCAACTCATTTGCTCGCAGGCCGGTTTCGACCGCAAGACGATACAACAAAGCCCGTTTATAACCGGTCATGCCGAAACGGTCCGGCTGCGCTGTCGTTGTCTCTGACAACCTGCGTATCTCGTCTACCGCAAGTGCTCTCCGGTCATGGCGTCTGTCGGTTCGGACGTTGAGCCCCTTTAAGTATTGCAGGGGGCTTTCACTCGCTCGTCTATTCTGCACCATCCAGCGGGCAAATTCCTTAACCGCTTGCAGGTAAAAATTAAACGTCTGGGCGCTGATTCCGTTTCCGTTATCTCTTAAATCCGCAAGGTATCGCTGCACCTTGCTTGCCGCAATGTCCATCCAGTAGAGAAACTTGCAGCCCGTTATGACTCGCCTTGCTCTCGATACAATGAGCTTTGCGTACTTATCGGTGTTGCCTTTCGCAAGCAAAAACTGGTCAAAGTCCGCAAGGTGTTCAACAAGGGGCTTTCCGCCGGATGCGCGCTCGGCGTCGAGCAGACCGAGGTCTGCAAACCTCTGGCGCATCCTGGCTGGTATCTGCCCAAGCCAGCGTGATAGTGCTGCATCGGGCTGCTCTCCCGCCACACGATAATTGACCAGCCGCTCGATCTGGCAACCCAGGGCGAGCGAGGCACTCTTGTCAGTGCAGGCACCGAAACGCCGGACGGCGCCGAGGTGGTCCCTGGTTTCAATCCACCATTTCGCTACTTCTCTCTTTTGGCCTGACCTGTCCTTGTATGTAGGTTTCCAAACTCTCATAGCTCAGTCCTCTCCTTCGGCAATCAGCCACTGCTCGACTCTCGGTTCTTTAGGCATGATGTCACCTGCCTTTCAAAAAAGAAGGCCAGGGCTATGGACGCACGTAGGTGCGCGGAATCCGTTACCGAAATTCCAGCCCTGGCCTGGATTTGTGGATTCTTTAGATTTGACGCTACGTTTTCCATACTCGATATTTTACCAAACTGTCAGCCTATTGCAAGTTCTTTCTGAAAAAATTTTTCAGGGCCACCGTCACAAAGTCGCTTGATGATCACGATAAAAGGAACTTTGCTCTACCGGCACCAACCGGTAAAAGCAGACCCCATCCCTGGTTTTACTTACCAGGTCGATACACCAGCCCAACGGAACCAACGCTCTGCGCAATTCCCATAGGCGAGCACCATACTGCCGACCGATCTGCGAAAGTTGGACATTCGACACTGAGCGACCTCCTTCAAATAACTTAAGCATCCCTCTGCCCTGGCGCGATAACCGCAACTCATCTGCTGTCACTACGCTTGGATTCAACAATATCTCAAAGTCCAGTTGCTGCATTTCTCGACCCTGCATTATCCGTTGTCCCTTTTGTCCCGTCCCCGAATCTGCACAACCTCACAAGCCTGACGAATCCTGCTGGCGACCCGCTGGTCAAATGACCTCCCCAGTTCCTCAACCGACTTATTGCCTGTCATAAACGTAGCCAACCCTTGCTCAAGTCTCGTGTCTAAAAGGAGCAAAAATGTCCGCAATCCAAAGTCCGATTCTTGACAGCCGGCTGATATGTTCGCCCCTGCATCTTCTATGACCAATTTGCTGATAGTAAGGAAGGGCCTCAGAACATCGAGTTCACTTATCGCCGAACCCACCCTGTAACTATCGCGTATTTGTAGAGAGAGCATTTCGTAATTGATCCGCGAGATGTCCCATCCTGCGGCCCAAAGATGTTTCAGAAAGGCACAGGAGGCATAAGTCTTTCCACGACCCGGTTCCCCCCACAGAAAAAGTCCCTTCTCATCAGCCAAAGCCAGAAATGTCTCGACCAAGCTCTCAGGCAGGTCACTCAGTTCGGCCCTTGCGTAATGTGGCGGAATTATGCCGTCAAGTGTCGGGGACGGGTCCGGAATCGTGCCGCTATACCGCCGACCAGCTCTCTGAGCATTGCGCTGCCATCTGAGAATACACGGCTTGCACCATCGCCGGCCCTCGTATGGCCGCCTCAGCCCGCAAGCCTCACATCTCGACAGTACGCCCGATAGAACTTCTCTGGCCGGCAAAATTCCTATCATATTTTGGTTTGTCATTTCGGACATTTTCCCTCTTGTTTAAGGACCGGCTCATCTTCATTTGGAGCTGGTCGAAACGAAGCCGGAGTTTTTCCGTGCTCAGAATGTTGATTTGCTCAAACCCATCCGCTTGACACCAGCGAATTACGGCCTCGATCTGTTCAGGCGTCCGTTTGTCCAGGCGAAACATTCGGTCGATGTGCTTAGACCAGACCTGCAGGTTCGGTTTTCGGAAGTCGGGTTTGCGTTCGAAAATCAGGTCGAGCAAGAGCTGACTGAGTTTGAGCGCTTCAGAGTTCGGACAATAAGAGATATGGGTCTGGTTCTTAGTCTGTCTGGTTATGTTCGGATTTTCCGTGCGCTTGCGCATGGTTTTTCCAAGCGCTCGTATCGGATTTTCCGTGCGCTTGGATTTTCCACGCGCTTGGATTTTCCACGCGCTTTTGTCGGCCAGTTGGTAGTGGTTTGTTCTGCCGCTTCCTCGGTGGTCGATTATGGCAATACGTTTAGCTTCCAATACCCGCAGACATTCAACAACAGTGGAAACATTCAAACCAGAATCCTGGGCAAGGCTGCGAATACCTGGCCAGCAGTCATTGTTAGCCCCGATCCTGTCCGCAATAATTGCGAAAATCAATTTGGCACTTGCCGGTAAATCCCGCCGGCAGGCGATCTCGACCGGCAGCTTATAGAATCGTCTCTGGTTCTTAATTTGACCTTCGGCCATTTTCAGAAATCCATTTCTCGCGCACCGGGAAGCCGCCTGGCCGCAAGCTCGACCGGCAGTTTATAAAACCTTCCTATTTCAGATTTTCCGTCTTGCTGAGTCATTGCTTCCTTGCAAACCGTCCCTAGTCGGTCATCTGTCGCCCTCCTGCAGAGCAACCCATTGCTCACGATTCGGCAGCGAACCGTTCACTGGGTTTTTTGCCGACAGCCAATTTTCCATTTCTCGCCGGTCATAGCGAACAGACCTGCCGAACCGAATCCCGACAGGGCCGATCCGCCCGCTCGACAGAAGCGAATAAAACGCCGACCTGCTTATGCCAAGTGCAGCAGCAACCTCAGAAGCAGAAAGCAAAAGTTTTTCGGTAGTCTCAACAGCCATCAGCTTGTTCCCCTTTGCCGGCACGCACCGCAAGAGTACGCTCAACGGCTTTAAGGTCGAAAAGCATTTTTCGCTTGCTGATATGCAAACAGGGAATGTTACCTGCACGTGCCTCCGCTTTCAGCCACGAAACAGGCAGGCCGAGCTGACGCGACAGACCTAATAAGTTATATAGCCTCTTCTCATTCATGCCCCCCATCGTAACATAGTGTCTGGTGCGCTAAGTGGTGCGCTAAGTGTGATTTTTCCGTGATTAGTGTGATTTTCCCGTGATTATTGTGATTTTTCCGTGATTATTGTGCGGGTCGATTAAGACCGAATATCCCCTTGCCGCGTCTGACAATCATTTTTCCCCAAGCAGGGTGCATACCCTTGCCTCTCGTGCTGCGAAATACGTGCTGAAGGCGGAAATGGTCAGCATCGGATTCTATCTTTTCGCCGATGGTCTTTTCGCTTAACGTAAGGTTGTCCCAAAGCAACCCAACACATCGCGCTTGAGTTTTCTTGAATTGATACTCCTTGCCCTCCCAGCACACGGATGTAAAATCAACCGAGTGCTTATTATTGTCCTGACCGCCAGCATCTGTCGGCTGCTGCGTCTCCGAAACTCTGGCCTTCAGGTCAGTAGGCACTCTCTGCTGCTCTTGCAGATATACTACGATGTGAGTAAGTATATCGTCCCAGACTAAGCCGTCCGGGTTCTGGACATTGCACCGCTGAACCAGAAGGCTTTTTAGCCGGCGTAAATACCTTCGAGGATTCCAGGGACGCCCGACAAACTGTTCGACCAGGGCTTTTTGCCCTTCCGTAAGCGGCATTTGTGACGCATAGCGCGTCCCCTGAAAATGAATGACTTCATATCCATATAGAAACGGCTGTTGGGGATAATCTTTACGTGCGCCCTGCTCAAGTGATTTTTCTACAAGTTCCTGATAGAACGTCTTGCCGTTTAGGATAATTGGCTTCTTTTTGGCCTGAAGTGCAGTTGCGGGCTCTTGATCGTGTTGCTCGGCTGAGAATTTCTTTGCCATTTTTCACCTACCTTTGCATCGGGTCGATTCAGGCTAGGTTGGTAAAGGCAGGTGAGCCACAAAACCAACCTGGCCCGAACCGCTTGGCAGCCGATCAAGCTGCCGTCCCGATCGGAGCTGATTATAAATAGCGACAAAACTGTTGTAAATAGCCTGCCGAAGAAAAACAGGGTGGTTTGACACGGTTCCCAGAGGGATCGCCGCCCCTGGGCCACGTGGCGAATCGGAATCTCAGCGGCAAGGGATAGTTTCCTAGGTTCGCAGCCAGATATTGCCGAGGTAAAGACCACCGCCAGGGACGCCGGCAGGGCCGCCTGGGGCAATAACCAGGGCAATAACTGGTAAAGGTCAAATCCGGACCTGATAAGCCAGCCAGAGGGCAGCCACAGCTCTTCCTAACGATACTGGTGGTGTCAAATGCGTAACGTAAGACGAACTTCGTAATTTTGCCGTTATGCCTTCTTGGGAGCTCGGCCTTGATTGTCAAATATCCCGCTAAGATGTCAAACAGCCAAAACCTTTGCGCCAAACACCCCACCATAGCCCGGTTCACGCTCTGAGAAGCCCGATCTCGCGCGCACCCGAGCTATGACGCCCTGTTTTCTGGGATAAGGCATAGCCAAACCGAAGGGCACTCCCCCCCTGGCCCACTTGACGAATTGCATATTCGCCCAGGGCAAAAAAAAGCCAACGGAGGACGGCCGCTGGCTTCGATGAAAGAAATCCAGAAAAGAGTAGGAGAAAAACCGCCGGGCGAATGGCGGTTAAACGCTATTTTTTACCCTGTTTTGGCTTTTTGGGCTCAGGTCTGTTTGCAAACTCACCGCACCAATCAGTGCTGCGGACAATCGGCCAAAGGCCAGTGCCTGCTTGTGGCGGACTCCGTCTGCAGTCGCCAGCTGCTGTCTGGCACTTCGGCTGGAAAAACCTGCAATCCTGACATTCTCTGTCCATATTAAATACTAACCCCAGCTCGTTGTCAGGCCCGTTAGAATGTGGAAGCCTTCACCCCGAACGATCGCCGTATCGAGCCGCACGGCTGCCAACAATACAATGGCGTATTTTTGCGCCTTCGCCTCCTTGAGGACTTCAAGGTGATAGCCTGAGCGAATCCCGATAATCAAATTCGAGAAGTCGCCGGTAATAACGATACTCTCATTGCTGCCTGCGCCGAGCGTATCAGTAATTTGTTTGCTCACGAGGATTTGTGGGCACCACGCTGGGGCCGGCTGGAAACGTCCCTCGCCATCCCTGAGCACTCTCAAAATATGATGGGTCTGCGGGCTCATCAGGACGGCGCTCGGTGTGAGGTTCGCATTCTCAATCGCCTTCATCGACAAACTGACATCGTCCCAATACGCCCCTGGCGTCACTGCCAGCTTAGTAACATCGGCGTCGACATAAAGTCCCATCGGCTGCTCACCGGCTCCGATGCCGAAAATCGCCGCGCGATCAATTTCCAGGGCCGCACTTTGCGCCATCGCGTTACGAATGGCTGCATCGAGGCCGACGGCGTCCTCGGTCAGTTCCCGACTAATCTCGATCCAGAACATCAAAGTTCTCGCCCTCATTTCCACCGCTGCAAATTCGGCCCCAGTGTCCGGCGCCTCGGCGAGTTCTGCTTTCCAGGTCCCTTCCGGGTCTTTCACGAGCTTAGGAATCCGAAAATTCTGGCCCGGCATTTCTACTGTGACCGCACCGCCCTTCATGACAACAGCTTTCGCCCTGGACATGTCCCAGATTTGCCGAGAGATTTCGTCCGGCACGAGAAAGCCACCGGCCAAGTCAGAGGCGGTAGACAAGGCGCGCCGCTCCAGGTCGGCGTCTGGGACACTCTCGCCTGCTCCGAGCAAGCACAATTTGCCGAGATTCAATCTCTCATACTTGCGGTCGCCCCGCGTATAGGTGCTCAATTTTTCGCTCGGCTGTAGAAATCTGATCTCACCTTTTGGCAGCGAATCCATGTTTAGGTGCGGGAATCTGTCGGCCAGTGTTAGCTTAGTATTGTCACCTGGTTTGACTTCGTGAACCCCATCGTGCGTATTCGCCTCGATTTCAAGGTTCAAAGACCGCACCTTATCTTCGAGATTGTCATATAAAATCCGTTCATCATCGGTCAGCTCCCGCTCTTCACGCTGAACCTTATCAAGAATTTCCCGCATCTCTCCGAGTAACCCTTGACGTTCTTTTTTAACATCCACCAAAGTCTTCATGCGTTTAGCTCCTAATCTGTAATTTCCGGCGTCCAATTTGCATCGATTGGCACGCCCTCTTCAAATTCGACCGTTTTGTTCCGTAAGTAATTCGCGGCGAATGCGTACAACTGATCAGGGTTCTCGATCAGGGTCTCAAGCTGGTCATGCGGGACCAGTGGGCTGAGTCGGCGGACGATGTACTCTGAAACGATCAGGTCGATGTACAGTTCCAGGGCGTGACTAATATCGCCGCGAACGAACGGGCGATATGCCTGCGCTCCTGCTTCAAGGAACTTGCATATCCGCTCATCTACGATCACAATTTTCGCCATACGAAGTCCTTTCACCTATAGGCACGGTTACA
>CAZMLE010000056.1:0-23427 GCA_964567045.1 uncultured Pirellulales bacterium
TTCTTGACATAGCCAGCACAACTGTAGCCTATTGTCCACGCCAGTCAAGTCTGTTACAATGCCGGGCAATCTTTGGAATAATAGGGGACAGCCATCGGCCTTTGGGGACATGCGTAGAAAACGGTGACGGCTATCAATTATCGATTTTAATGCGGAAAGCATATAAACAAATAGTCATCTGGTTGCCTTCAAGTGAAGCGATGCGCGGCTCTGACTTCTCGGAATGATCGTGACAATCAGAAGAAAACCTTGGGCGCTTGCCATTATCTATACGGGCGTGTCCTTGGCAGTTGAAGCTGGATTAATCATCGTCGGCGGCCTGAGAGTGCCCCATGACAACGCGGTAATAGCGCCGATCATCTTAACGGTCCCGCCCGCGTTGGCCGCATTGATTTCCGGTTATCGCCGCCCTAAGGAATTCGTTATTTTGGTAATCCTGACAAGTATTCTGACTTTGAGTCTCACTATAGTGGGCGGCAGGCTTACCGGAATATCCACAGGTCTGGTTGAACCGATAATCGTCCGGACAATTGCGGGCTTCCTTGCCGCAACTATTGCGAATAGAGTGGCGGCCAGAACTGCAAAAGCAGAGTAAGGGCCACATTACAATGCGTTTCACTCGCTCGCCGCATACGCGGCGCCGGTGACCTTTTCGTGAAGCGGAAACGATATAATCAATACTGCGGTGAGAAAGGAGTAGACAATGGCAAGGACAATTCACAACCTATTCTGCAGAACATGTGTCATTATTCTTGTCGCCCAAGTACTCACTGGCTGTCTCTTGACCGCCGGATGTGCAAAGGGGCATCGGCAGGCCGAGGTAGCAACAGCCAAGCAGGCAGCCGGTCCGAAAGCCGGCAGCAGAGCGATACAAATCACCGTTCTCTATGACAATTATACCCTGTCCGAGGGATTTAGGACGGGCTGGGGCTTCTCGTGCATTATTACGGGCACTGAGAAGTGCATTCTCTTCGATGCCGGGGCAAACGCAGACCTTCTGCTGGAGAACATTGACAAGCTGCAGGTCCGTGCCCAAGACGTCGATCTGGTAGTGATTTCGCACGACCATCCCGACCATACTGGCGGTCTATACTCATTTCTAAGCAGAAACAGTAACGTCTTAGTGTACTTGCCGATTCCCGGTTCTAATACTCGATTGATTGCTCATTCAGAAGAGCTTGCCCGGGGCGTAAAATCCCGTGGGGCAAAGGTTCAGATACCTGACGGGCCCTTACAGATCTGCGAAGGGGTCCACGTGGCGGGCTTACCGATGATCACGGGCTGGGTCGATGCGGCGGGCCAACCGATCGTGGGCCCGGCCGAACAGTTCCTTGTGCTGGACACCGATAAGGGACTGGTCGTGATTACGGGCTGCGCTCACCCCGGCATTGTTGAGATTGTTAAAAAAGCGAAACAAATGCTCAACAAGGATGTGTACCTCGTGTTTGGAGGCTTTCATTTACTCGACCAATCGGATTCTCAAATCCAGAGTATCATACGGGAATTCAGAGAGTTGGGCGTCCAGAAAGTCGGCGCCAGTCATTGTACCGGTGACAAGCCCATCGAGCTATTCAAACAGGAATACCGGCAAGACTTCGTCCCAATTGGTGTGGGCAGGATCAGTATTCCCGGAAAACTTGGGACAACCAGTTATTAATGGCTGGGGACGGTGCATAAAAAGCGTACAGCGTGGAGCGTATGGCATATTTCGTCAAGCCTTTATTCACCAATCAAAACGCTTCGGGCAGGAACAAGAGAGCGCTCGATTTTGTCATCGATAATCACTTCCACCGCACTTTTTGTTTTGGCGACGCAACCAATCGGGCAGCGTTCCTTTTTACCGCCGAGCCCCAGAGACCGCCCACTTCTTTTTTGACACGGATTTACACGGATTGACACTGCTGGAAACAGCTCTGTGAAATCTGTGAAATCTGTGGTTTGACTTGGCGTTTTCCGCTGTGCGCTCTCAGCGCTGTTTGCGGTTAGTCGCCTTTGGGCTGCAAGGACCGCTCTAACGATTGCGATGGATGACGAGAGAGGATAACGTAAACCACGGATTACACAGATTCCACTGATTGCATTTTCCAAGGGTTGTTCGTTTTCCGTGTTAATCTGCGAAATCTGTGGTTTCTTTCGCGATGACCCAAAGTCAGCTCGCCGTCAAGAAGGGAATGACCTATCTCTTTTCGGGCTATTTCCGCGGCCAAAAAAAAACAGGGCTGCAAGTCCGGCATCTCTTTGGCGGACTCACCTGCGGTGAAGTGCCTAAAATTTGGAGTGACTAAAGTGCCTAAAGTTATCCAATATAGCTTTCCTTTATTTTAGCTCACTTTAGGCACTTAAGTTCACTTTTCATTTCTGGCGTATTGCGCCGCGGATCACCTGACGCACCCGCCAGCAACTGGGCCGCTCATGGAGTTACCGCGCGGTTGTATATTCGAACATCGTCAATCAGGCCGGAGAAGGAACTGCCGGGATCAGAACCCTGTCAGCCATTGTTCAACTAAAGCCGCTATATCCTGAATATCGACCCTGCCGTCACCCCAGGGCATCGGGCCGACATCAACCACCGACGGTTCATCCTGGCCCCAGTGTTGACCTAACTTGGAAAAATCTTTCATGTCAACAATCCTGTCGCCGTTGAAGTCAACGATGGGCATGATCGGGGCTTGCCAGATGTTGTTGCTGCCTCCGCGGTTGGACCAGAAGTATAAGGTGCGCCCGTCCGGCGAGGTGCGTGGACAGAGATCGAGTGCGGGTGAGTTAAGCACCGGCCCAAGATTCACTGACGCCTGCCAAGGGTCAGAAAGGCTTGCCCGCCTGGCCATCCACATGTCCGCACTACCATACCCGCCGGGCCGGAATGGACTGACTAGAGCGTCGGACCAGAAGAGTATCAGCCCGTCCGGCGAAAGGGAGGGGTAATGCTCGTGGTATGGACTATTGACTATGGGCCCGAGATTCAAAAGCGGTCCCCAAGGGTCGTTCGGTGTCGCACGCCTTGTCACCCAGATGTCATTCAGGCCATATCCACCGGGCCTGCGCGACTTGAAGTACAGTTCCAGACCGTCCGGCGATATCCAAGGGAAGTCCTCTTCTGTAGCACTGTTGATGTTCGGGCCCAGATTCACAGGCTGGCCCCAAGAATCGCTCTTGGTTGCGCGTTTTGTCACGTAGATATCGTTGCCCCCATACCCGCCGGCCCGGTCTGAGCCGAAGTAAAGCGTGAGCCCGTCGGTTGAAATGGATGCTTCCCACTCATCTTGCGCGCCATTAACAGCAGGGCCAAGATTCTCCGCGGGACCCCAATCGTCATCTGTCGAGGCACGTTTCAGGCCCCACAGATCGTAACCGCCGTATCCGCCGGGGCGGGTCGATTGGATGTACACCTCCAACCCATCGGAGGAAAAGCAGTTGGTACCGTCGTGCAGAGGGTCAAGGACCGGGATCGTCGACTTTACGTCCACTGGCTCGCCGAAGGTGAAATCGGAAAGCCGGATGATCGGCGCCTGATAGAAAACCCACGTAGTGGGATCAGACGACCCGCTCTGGAAGTATAGCGTACGTCCATCGGGGGAAATGCGTGGGAAGGAATCGTCTACAGGGCTGTTGATGCGCGGCCCGAGATTCACCGGCGTTTGCCACGGTGCGGAAAGGCTCGGCCGCCTTGACATCCACACATCAGTACCACCATACCCACCCGGGCGGTGATTCACAACACTGACGTACTGGTCATCGAAGACGAGCAGAAGCCCGTCTGGTGAAAGGGAGACCATGCCTTCGGTGTACGCACTGTTTACTACTGGCCCGAGATTCACAGCCGTGCCCCAGGGATCATTTACTGTCGCGCGTCTTGTCACGTAGATGTCGGCGGAACCATACCCCCCAGGCCGGGTCGAGCTAAAGTAGAGTTCCAGGCCGTCCGCCGTTATCCAGGGGAATGCCTCGCTTCCAGAGGTGTTCACCTTGAGCCCAAGATTCACAGCCGGTCCCCAAGCTGCGTTCTTTGTCGGGCGTGTTGTCATGTAGATATCGGAGCCCATAGCGGAGCCGACAACCCCGCCGGGCCGATTAGAATTGAAATAGAGTGTAAGTCCATCCGCTGAGATGGTTGCGTCGGCGTCTACATATATAGTGTTGATAGAAGGCCCAAGATTCTCCGGGGGACCCCAATCCTCGTCAATCGAGGCACGTCTCAGTACACGCAGGTTCCAATCGCCTGCCCCTACGCTTGGCCCAACGTATGTGGTGCTGTACATTTCCAGCCCATCGTAGGAAAAGCAATCGATACCGTCGGTCGCAACGTCGATGACGGGGATGATGGACTTAAGGTTCATCGGGTCGCCGAACGTGAAATCGGCCTTCGCACTTCCAGCGGTAAGCATGAGCGCGAGGATGAACGCCAGCAACAGTAACGTAATTTTAGAATCATTAAATCGTTTCATCTTCCACCTTCCTTTCTTTAGTGAGTAGATAGGTACCCACTTATAGAGAATTGTCGCTACGAGAATTGATTGCCGTCTCATACTTCCTCCTCCTTTCAGCCTTCTGTGTTTCTCCTCGGAGTGTGTGGTCTTTCGGCGCCGAAGGTTCCCGCCGAAGGCACCGTCCTCACACGGTTATTTAGCAATAGTTTAGTCTACGGGGGGGGGAGTTGTCAATTGTGGAAACTACGTATTTTTTGCATTTTTTTGCATCGGCGACCTTCATTTTTGAGCGAAAAACGCGGGTCTGGAAATTTTTTTGAAATTAAGGTTGCAAGCATCTTCGTCGTGCGGGATGCGTCCTGCGTATTGGGTATTTTCTTTTCACGCACTACGCAGTACCATGTATGGAAGACGATTTCGATGCGCTATCGCGTAATGCGTATTGCGTATTCTGTCTTGACGCGCTACGCGGTACGATCTACGCAAGGCGATTGCGATGCGTTGGTTTCGGTTTGCAGTTGTTATTGTAGTCGCGACCGTGCTGCAAAAAAGCCTGGTTGACGTAATCGCCGTCACTACCGCTGACATCAAGCCGGACTTGCTGTTAATCCTTTTGGTCTTCTTTGCCATTCACACTGACTCAATCGAGGCGGTGATTACTGCCTTTGCCACCGGTTTTGCTGCGGATATAATTGGCTCTACGATGGGGCCGCAAATAATCAGCTTTGGTCTTTTCGGCACTCTGCTGGCCGATCTGCACCGCGTGATTGCGCTGCGAAAGATGTCTTATCAGGCTCTCGGCATATTTGTGACAGGATTTCTGACGTCGGCTCTGGCCTTTCTCCTGACATTTCTGGCGTCTGAGCCGGTCGCGGCCAACACATACACCAAATTGTTTTGGACGCCACTATACTCAGCTATATTAGGGCCGTTCTTGTTCCTGCCCATGAACTGGTTGATGCGTATGAAAAGACCGCGAGGTAGAAGGTATTAAAGCAGGCAATCGGGTTATCAGGAAATCAGGCTATCAGGGAATCTGCTTAACCCTGCCAGAGTGCTGGCAGGGCTAAACGGTTAACCCCGCCACCACTATGGCGGGGTTGATTGCCTAACCAATATGTACGACAAACGAGTGAAAATTTTTGTCGTTGTCAGCGGATTGCTGCTGCTGGTCTGCGTGCTGCGCCTGATACAAATGCAGTTGCTGCGGGACTCATCGCTTCAGGACGCTATTGCGGCTCTGCAGCAAGGCAGATCTTGCCAGTTGAAAACCGTCAGAGGCAAAATCTTCGACCGAAAAGGCAAAGAATTGGCTGCGGATGAGCCGCGATTCCAACTGTGCATAGAATACAAGCTGAGCTGCTTTTTGGATGACCGCGTTACCAAAGCCAAGCTATTAAAAGCCGCCAGAGGAAGCAATGCCGAGGCCGCGCTGCCGAAAGTCCAGAAGGAGCTGCAGGCAGGCCTTGACAATCTGCAGCAGATAATCGAGAAGTGCACACGCTTTGGGCGCCGGCGGGCGGAGATCGAACAGAAGCTCAAAAACATCAATGATCGAATGTGGAATCTGCGGACCTTCGTGGCCTGGGTCCGAAATGGCCCCGACCCCAACATTGTTGATAAATACGGTCAAGAGATAAACAGCGTGCCGTTGTCGGAGGCAATAGCAGATTTCCAGCGGAAATTCCCGGACGACGATGGACGACTTCTGCTTATCGCCAAGGTCGCAGATGTCGCTGAGATGGGCACAACGCAGCCGCTGTTAGAGCTGGAAACCGATGATGACATCTTCGCTGCTCAAGTAGAATTTCTGGATTTTGACGGTGTTGAGATTCTGCCGGGAGCGAGGAGGTTTTATCCGTATGGCTCGGCAGCAGCCCAAACGATCGGCTGGGTAGGCCCAGCTACAGGCGACTACAGAAACCTCTTTGAAAACGATAGATTGGCCAGCTATCTGGAGGATGAAGTCTGCGGAAAAAGTCCGGGCGTCGAGTACGTTTGCGAAGCTATCCTGCGAGGAAAACGCGGCGAGCTCATTTATGACATAGATCGCCAGTTAATAAGCCGCACAGAAACCCAGTTCGGCAAAGATGTCACGCTGACACTGGATATTATTCACCTTCAGCAAAGAGTTGAAGACTATCTGGCCAGCTATCCGCACGACCCAAATTGTGGCCCCGGAATGGCGGCGGTGGTTATTGAGGTAGCAAGCGGTGACATCCTGGCGCTAGTTTCCATGCCCGTGTTTGATTTGAACCGGGCCAGGTTCGACTATGATGTTCTAGTCAAGGATTCCAACGAGCCGTTGATAAATCGGGCAATATGTGCGCACTATCCGCCGGGCTCCGTTATAAAGCCCGTGATTCTTATCGCTGCTTTAGAGTCGGGCAAAATTACGCCCGATGAAATCATCCCCTGCCCGGCCCAAAAGGCTCCGGTCGGCTGGCCCAGTTGCTGGATTTACAATAGATACCACATCGGCCACAGTGATAGCTGGTCCAACAATGCCCGGAACGCTATAAGAGGCAGTTGTAACATTTACTTTTCGCAGGTTGCCGACAGAATCGAGCCGCCCGTCCTGCAGCAGTGGCTCTACAAGTTTGGCTACGGTCGGACGGTTCCGACTTTCCAGATTCACAGCCCCGGCGCGCCAGGGATTCGCGGTCTAAGGCAGGCAGCCGGGCAAATTTCGTCTCTCGTCGCTCGTCGCTCGTCGCTTGGGACACGGGGGACAGACCAGGAGCCGGCGGATTTTCCGCCTCTTGCGGAAACCGAGCGCCGGCTTTTCGGCATAGGCCAGGGCAACCTGCGAGTGACACCTCTGCAGGTGGCAAATGCAATGGCGGCTATCGCCAGAGGCGGCGTCTTCAAGCAGCCCAGGCTATTTCGAGAAATGTCGGATTTGGAATGTCCTGCCACGAACCTGCAGGACGAACCGCTCGGCATCTCGCCGGAGACTTTGGCGGTAGTGCAGGACGGCATGTATGCGGTGGTTAATGAATCCGGCGGAACAGCTTACAAAGAGTTCGCCCATAGCGGCCTGCCCGAGCAGGACGTACAAACTTATGGCAAGACCGGCTCGACAGAAGCCCCGGAGGTCGCCTGGTTTGCGGGCTTTGCCAAGGATAGTAACAACCGAAGCATTGCCATCGCCGTTGTCGTGGAAGGCGGCCAGCACGGCTCAAGCGACGCGGCGCCGTTAGCTCGTGACATCATTCAGTTTTGCATCGATGAGGGCTATATCGGGAATTCGCAGCGCTGAATCTGTAAAGCTCAAGTCTTTCTATAAGTTCCTTCTCTCATAAAGACCTTATGCACGTTTACCGCTGCTCCTTTTTCTTGCTCGGTCATTGCCTCCGACGTTAATACGGACTGCCCGATTGCGACCAGCTCATCTTTCAGTGTCATCACCGCCATCAGGTCTCCTGCCTGAATGTCACTATGTAACTTTGACACGCCCGGCAAAAATAGATCGCAGCCGTGACAAACTGGCTCAACGGCCAAATCATCAATCCATATCTTTGGCAGATGCCTGACCGCATTTTCTATCGGTTGAATGACCTGTCTTATCAGATTCTGATCCGCCTGCTCTCGCCAGTAATCATACGCCTGCGCTAACTTTTCTATCGAACATAACGAAGACTCATCAAAGCAGCCAGCTTTGGTTCTTCTCAATTCGGTCATGTGTGCTCCGACGCCGATTTTCACGCCCATATCGTGAACCAGTTTTCTGATATATGTGCCCGCCTGACAGCCGACTCGAAAGAGCACATCTTTTTCTTGCACGTCCAGAATCTCCATATAATAGATATTTCTGGCTCGTTTCTGTCTTTTTACCACCGACCTTACCGGAGGCATCTGTTCGATGACACCTGTGAAATCAGCGAAAACCTCCCGGAGATTCTGGTCTTCCACCGGTTTGTGTATGTGCATTTTGCAGATGTATTCTTTGCCGGCTGGAAGCAGTGTTTGCAGTATCCGTGTCGCCCTGCCCAAAGCTACCGGCAATACGCCGGTCGCCAATGGGTCAAGAGTACCTGAGTGGCCGGCCTTTCTGATTTGGAGTATTCCCCTGACACGGTCGACGACGTCGTGAGACGTGGGGCCTTTCGGCTTGTCGATATTTACGATGCCACACTTTATTAGCTCAGGAATTGGGCGACAGTCTACGTCCTCACCGAGGCCTGGGGCAGCGACGGATTCTTTCTTAACTATCACCCGGCGTTCTGTGTTTTCAAAAGGCAGTTTATTGACCATAGGCTGAATTCTACGCGCTATTTGACAGCAGGGTCCGTCGCCGTGCCGGCCCCTGCTTCCGCAGGGGCAAGCTTGTCCCCGCGAAAGCGGGGAGCTAAACGCCAAGCAACCCACCGATAGGTTTATCCAGCTTATCCAAAACGTTTTGCAGTATCTGAAAGAATCTTTCGTTATCCGGCCAGAGAATTCTTTCGTCGCTCGGCATAGGTTTATCTAATTGATCGAGCAATTGAGCTATTGCCACCTCATCCAGGTTTTCGGACGAAACGCCCAGGCCAAGTTTCTGGACATATTGTGCATTTATTATCTGCTCGTACTGATTGGCCAAAGGCACCAGCAACATCTTCTTTCTTAAGTGCAGACACTCGCTTATCAGGGAAAAACCCGCCGAGGCTATGACCCCACGAGCACCTGCCAGGTCAGTCAAAAAACCCTCGGTCGAACGTTTTCTAAAGACGCAATTGTCGTACTCGAAGTCCTTGCCGAAGCCATAAATATAAAACCTCTGCGAGGCGAATTTACCCAGGGTCTGGCATAATTGCTCCTGGCCTCTGCCGCTTGTGGCGTACACCAGGATGTGTTTGCCCTCGGTGGGCGTAAGCTCACTAACAACCGGTCTTATAATGGGCGGCGCCAATACAGCCCAGTCAACCGTCAGGGGCGCCCGAAAGAAGTTTACGATAATATAAGCGACCGCCCCAACGTAATGACATTCAGTTATCACGCTGGCGGTAAGTCTTGAGAACCAGTTTTTCACCGGGTGCTCCAGCTCACAGAGCGTGAGCACGTGCTCGTGGTCGATGCTGATAAACGGCACGCCGTTTCGCCAGGCCCACCACGCGCTGAAAGGCTCAAAATCCGAAATCACCAAATCCGGCTCGAACGGCTCAAAGGATTTCCGGAAAAGCTCATCGTTTTGCTTGTTGCCTTCGGGCAGATTAAGAAGATTCTTTTTGAGCGTCTCCGATTTGTCTATACGCCCATTTTGATAGGCGAAGGAAAGGCCAAAGATTTCTTTTACTCGCGGGCCGAAATATTGTTTCAGATAGAGGAGCGAATTCTTGGAGCCTACAAACATCACGTCGTGCCCGGCGTCGATGAATCTCTGGCCTATCAGGTGCGACCGGCTGCTGTGCCCGAACCCTTCTCCTGCTACGGCATAGATTATTTTGGCCATTTTTCTTTTGCCATTATATATTTGAGAAAGACAGCGGTATGAAAAGGTCAAGCGCAACCAGCGAGATGTTTTTCCCCCGTTTTGCCGGTTTTCGCTGCCATTCAAAGGACCTCCTTAAGTACTTCATTGGGGAAAAGATCGCTTAGTGATATTGGTTTTCGGTAAGAGGTCTTACTCGTCCTTTTTCTCTTCGTACAGTTGTTCCAACTCCATCTGATATGCTATGTCTGGCTGGCAAATGCGCAATTTGATTGTCCCGAGTTTACTATCAAGTGCGAGCAAGTCCTGATCGAATGTGTGCAAGGTCGGAATTTTCCGAATGACCGCGGTTGCTACGTGAATGGAGTCCTTCGGTTTGAGAGAGGAATATCTCCACATCAGGCGCCGAGCATATTCAGCAGTTCGTCTGTCTACGTTGTGAATGATAATGTACTCGTGCTTAAAAAAGTCAATAATCATTTGTTCCCTATCACGTGAAAGACGGGGCTTTCCTTTCAGTTTGATAACTTCCGTAAGTGTTAAGGCCGATGTGTTGATTTTGAGGTGACCATTTTCTGCTTGTTCTATAGTCCCTTTGCACTTGGCGACCTTGTCTGATTCGTTGTTGAATATACCAAGAAAACAATCGCTGTCCCAATAGATCTGCTGGATAACGCCCATGCTAATCCTTGAATATGCCTATCATATCGGAAAAACTGGGAAGTTCATCCTCAGCGGGAAATACAGACAATTCCTCAATTTCTATGCTCTTGGGTTCACCGTTTTTCTCGTAGCGCATCATGCCGTAGGCGGAAACTCGTTTTCGGATCGCAGCCACAACGTCACTAAACATTTCATCGGGGAAAAAGCACGTGACTGCTTTTCCAGTAAGCGCTTCGTAAACAGAGAATTTGAGCCTACCTTTCACATTAAGCGCTAAAAGCTCACCTTCAACGGTACCGTATGCGTTGCTGCGCACCCCCAAGAGTTCATCGACATAGGCCACACTTGCCGGCGATAACTCGCTCCAAGTCTCGCCTATTCCGATCCTAACCCGGTCCACGCCCTCTTCTCCCAAGCCAATGATATTGCCTAAATCGAAGAGTTTCTTCAGGGCATTATCTGAAAAATGTTTGGGCCTTCTCGCTCTTTTGCTTACATCTACAATGCCCCTGTTGACCGTTCGAACTGTCTGCGACGCAAGTCGTGCAGAACCATCAACAGATTCAGCCGTAGCACAAAGTCCGATGCTCCCTTGCTCAACAGACACTATCCAGCGAACAGCCCCAGCCTTACCAGCAACATCGGTTGAAACGTCCTTGATTAGTTCGAAAAATGTTCGAACGCTTTGGGTGAATTTCTCAGCGGTGATTTTTGCACCGCTGATCTCCAGCCTAATAGTGTTCGGTTCAGAGAGTCTCTTGGTCATGATACCTGCACCTGGCAACTTGAGTCCCGTAAAAACAACCGTTTACCGTGAGTTCCACTCAATAGTATGCAGGCTATAGGTCCATCTCCTAGCCTTCTCATATTATACCTAAAGTCAAATTCATTCAAATAGCGATGTAAATTTTCTTGCTGGTCTGGCCATAAGTGGCGTCATTAGCTCGCTTTAGCAAGCCTAAGTATCGCTTAGCACTATGTCCGTGAATGTTGGCTCCCACATACTCCCTCTTTGTACCACGAACAACATCATGTTTGACCTGTTAGCTGCAGAGCACAGCATAGGGTTCGAAATCGCGCGTCTTGGCTATAGAGAGCTGCTACGGGTCGTGCGGGCCCCCGCATGACTTACAAGTCCCGGCTGACGAGTCTGGAGATAGTTAAGCGTCTTTTCAAGTATAGCCGCGACTACCGGAGCAGCGACCATTCCGCCGGTGTACCCTTTGCCGAGTTTAACGTTCGGCCTGCAGATGGTAACCAATACGATTACCTGTGGGTCCTCTACCGGGGCGCCGGCCACAAACGAAGCGATGTAGGCGTTTTCTTCGTAGCCGCCGCCCGCTGCTCTGGCTATCTGAGCGGTTCCTGTTTTGCCGAATGCCTGCCATTTTTCCAGCTTGGCTCGCGTGCCGGTGCCTTCGTTAATTACACCCACCAGCGGATCAGAGACGATCCATTTCGCCACTTCCGGCTTAATGATGTAGCCGATTGGTGGAGTGGTCGGCCTGAGTTTTATGACCGCGCCGTTATCGTCAACCATTGCTCTAACCAGATGAGGCCGAATCAAATGACCGCCGTTGGCGATTATACAGAAAGCCTGCACCAGTTGAATTGCAGTCACAGAAATTTCCTGCCCGAATGGTATCCGTGTTACGCTGTAGCCCGTCCACTTCTGTGCGGGTCGCAGCAGGCCCTCGGCCTCACCGGGCAGCTCGATGCCGGTTTGGCTGCCCAACCCAAAAAGCTTCAAACCATCATGAAGCCTTTCTTTGCCGAGCCTTTGCCCTATTTTAGCCATCCCTATATTGCTGGACTCAATCAGAATCTGACTTACAGTCAGGTCGCCGAAACCGCGGCGATACTCGCCTATTCTGCCGAAGCCACGGCCTACGTAGTTGCCGTTCTCACAGAATATGGTTTCGTAGCGGCCCACAGCTGCGCTATCAACGGCGATAGCCACTATTACCGGCTTTATGATGCTTCCCGGCTCAAATTGGTCGGTTATCGCTCGATTTCGCAGGCTGTTCGCATCTACCGAGCCGGCGGCATTCGGGTCAAAATCCGGCAGCGAGACCATAGCCAAGATCGCGCCGGTCTTTGGTTCTGCCACGATTGCCGCTGCTGATTCGGCCTGGTAGCTTTCTCGCTGCTTGGCAAGCTCGGCTCTTGCAAACTGCTGAATGGCGGCATCCAGCGTCAGAATAATTCCGCGGCCGTCAACAAGGGCGCCATTTTGCTCTTTCAGGCGAATAGGCCGACGATGCACATCGGCAAAGAATATGTTTTCTGCCGCTGAGCCGGTAAGCTCTTTATCGTATTTGAACTCGATGCCGCCCAAACCGCGATTGTCAGTGCTGGTAAAGCCGACAGCGTGCGAAGCCAGGCGGCCCATCGGATAGTGTCTTAGCCAATCATATTGAACGCCGACGCCGTAGATTCTGCCGGCGGCGCTGCACTCCGGTGCATCGGCGCCGGCTTTTATCTTTGCGTAGCCAGGATTTCTGCTCTCCAAGATGAGCTTGCAGATTATATGTGCCCCTATATCTATAATTGGAGCAAGCTCGTTCGACACCTCCTTGGGATCTTCTATAATTCGTGGATCGGCAAAAATGATTTGGATTCTATTACTGGCGGCAAGCACCCGGCCTCGACAATCCAGAATTACGCCTCTGCGAGGCCTTTGAGGATTACACATCTGCTGCTTGATACATCTGGAGTAATAATAGTCGCCCTTGAAGTACTGCAAATAGAAGCACCGCCCGGCCAACGCAGAAAACGCCGCGATCAAGAGCGACAAAAAGGTAACCAGATAAAATTGACAGCTTCCAGTTTTCAATGGTCGAGCCGTTGTGAAATAGCGGCGGGATTTATCAGACTTTCCAACTGCAGTTGCTTCTGCCAGAGCTCCTGCTTCAATTGACTCTGCTCAGCCTTGTAGGTGCAGAGCATATAGAACATCCGCTTGTTAGCGCCACGCAGATAAACCGCAAAAATCAATATGGCCGTAAGATAAAAAACAACAAAAGCAAGGCAAAATGGGGACCTCATAGCAATTGACAATTGAAGATTCACAATTTAAGGTCAGTGCGCGGGTTGTTCCTATCGACTCGGCAGCCGCAAGCGCGTGCCCACATCAAGGTCATCTTCGTCACTGGCGATACTGGGATTTAGCTTGCTTATTTCTTTGTAACGGCTGCCGTTTCCAAGCTGGTCGGCTGCGATCTTCCAGAGATTATCACCATCTTTGACCACATACCATCTGCCTGGTTCGGCTGTGCTCCCGCCAGATGGAAGACGCCTTCCACCTATGGAGTCAACTTTTTCAAACATCGGGCCGGACAAAACGCTGGCGGGCTTGCTTTGCGATGATGTCGATGCTGGCGGAGCTGGTATGACCAGTTTCTGCCCGACAAAGATTTCATGCGGCGACTTGAGAAGATTGCGGTTAGCCTCAAATATCCTGGTCACGCTGGCTGCTTTATTGCCAAGCTCAGGACCATAAAGCTTCTTGGCTATATCCGCCAAATTGTCATTTGTTTGGACAACATAGGTTTTTGGCCAGGCAGATTTAACCTGCTTGGATTCTTCGCCGATAGTCCTCTGGGCAACAGGTGTCACCGGCCGCACCGAATCGGCTTTAGGACCTATTTCGATGATCGCGTTGGCTTCTTTCGTCTCGAAGATGCCCTGCGGCACCGGTACTATCGCGCGAATATCCGGATTTTCCACCACTGGGGCAGGAACCCCAGCTACGAGTCGTTTCTCAGGCGGCGCCATCAAGTCCAGAGATTCCTGGGCTTTACGCTCCTTGTCCGCAATGCCTGGCGACTCGTTCGGGAAGTTAACCATATTGGTAGTCAACTCGTTATTGTTCGCACCACTTCGAAATTTGGGTAGGCCATTGATTATAAAGGCGATGATAAATATGAAGACTAAACCCAACAGCAATCCAATCTTGGCGTCAGAAGTCATAACGAAACTCCGTTTCCAGTTTCTCTGCCTTATGTTGACTTTTTCCCTGTTTGACTTTTTTGCTACTCTCTTTGTGCAATCCGCAGCTTTGCGCTTCTTGCACGCGGATTTTTTGTTACCTCGTCCCTTGCCGGCGTAATCGGTTTTTTGGTAATAACTGTGTACATGCCCTGCTTTTCATTCTGCTTAAAATCACTCTTAACCAATCCGTCTTCCAGGCTGTGGTAGCTGATGACGGCTATGCGGCCGCCGTCCTTAAGCAACGCCGGCGCTGCATTAAGCAGGCTCTTCAAATTCTCCAGCTCACTGTTGACGGCAATTCTCAGCGCTTGAAAAGTCCTTGTTGCCGGATGTATCCTCGGCTTTTGCTTCCGGCCCGGCCTTCTTAGTGCCTTTGAGACTATCGCTGCCAGTTGGCCGGTCGTATTTATCGGGTCGCGCCGGCGCTGCTGGACAATGAATCGCGCGATCCGCCGCGACGCCCGTTCCTGGCCGAACCTGTAAATCAAATCAGCCAAGGACTTCTCATCCGCTGTATTCACTATATCGGCAGCGGTGGTCTTTAATCTTTTGTCAATTCTCATGTCCAGCGGCATATTTGTTTGAAAACTCAAGCCCATCCGGGCGTCGGCCAACTGCGCAGAGCAAAGGCCCAAATCCGCCAGGATAAAATCAACCTTGTCAAAACCCTGCTCGTGGAGATGCTCAGCGATCTGAGAGAAATTTGAATTGAGCAGAATGACCTTGCAGGCAAGGCCTTTAAGTCTGAGTTTGGCCCTTTGGATGGCATTGTTATCGACATCCAGGCCAATCAAGACCGCCTTTGGGCCCAAAATTTTGCCGAACAGTAAGCTATGACCTCCATGCCCAATGGTCGCATCGACCATCACCCCATCCGGCGGTAAGCTTATCTGTTCGGCTAAAGTTTCCGCAAGAACCGGAATATGTTCTACAGTTGAGGCATGCACCTTTGTCGTATTGCATATATAGTTTGACCGTGCGATACGCGGCACTGGACGCAATACGCAACGCCCATTACGAGCTAAGCTATGGGCACCGCGTTTCTCTGTCCTTTAAGGTTCTTTACATCGGGCGAAAACCCGACTCTGGAGAAGACCCTGTCCAGTTTCTTGAGCCGGTTGAGCCGTTCACTAAGAATTGCCAGCGAGGCGAAGGTCTGCTCATCGATCGCTCTTTCGCCGGCCAGAGACCTGCTTACAATCCGGCAATGGTTCGAATCCACCACAGTCATTATTGCCTCCAGTCAAAAAGTCAAAGCTCCTTGTTCTGTTTTTGTAGGACAAGCTGTCGGGCCTGCGATATCTGCTTCTGGTATTGGGGCATATGATCGCAAAGGTATCGGTGCCAGTCGTCGCTGTTCCATAGCTCGATGTGATCTCTGACGCCGACGAGTGTAATCTGGTCTTTCAGGCCGGCCCTTTTTCGCAGTGTTTCATTCAAGAGCAGTCGGCCTTGGCGGTCCAGCTCCACCTTGCTGGCCAAAGCAAAGCTCATTCGTTCAAAAGCCACGGCCTCGTCTGGTGCAGTGGTTTGCGGGGCGAGAGAAAGGACCATCTGCTGAAAGTACCTCTCAGGATATAAGCAAAGTATGCCGTTTGCGCCCAGGACAAGGTAGAAATTACTGCCGTGCTCATCAGCGTCAATTTGGCTTCTGAGCCTGTTTGAGATAAGGACTCTGCTTTTGTCATCAATAACGTGCTGGTACTCACCTGTTAATAAAAGCATAAATTTCGTCCCACTTGTCGAGTTCAGATTGGGAAATAATACCACTTTTCACCACCCAGTCAACATCCAATTTCTATTTTCCAGAAAATTCCACAAGATTTTCTTATGGGACCTCCTCTCCCCTAAGGATAATTCACGTAGCCACAAGCTCTTGCGCGAGACTGGGGGAAATTGTCTTGCCTGCCAATTTCCCTTTGATCGTCCGGTCATCCATCGCGGGCGCCGTGTGAATCTCGGGCAATACCAAGCCGAAACCGCCCGGATTCCGAATGGGTGGTAAAATGTGGCAATACCTTATAGTGAAAGCGGGCGATGAGAATCGGACTCACATACTCGGCTTGGAAGGCCGATGCTCTGCCATTGAGCTACGCCCGCGGAACAATTCTAAGTCTTTGCAATATAACATCTTGCCAAACCTAATGTCAAGCATCTGTTCCTGAAACATGGGGTGCGCGCCAAATATGTGCCAAATTTTGACCGATACTTTTGGCTGATGCGGCCCGTGCACGATCTACCAGGTCGTTAGCGACACCGAGGTAAAACTGATGTGTTGTTTTGAAATCTGAATGTCCTGCGAGTCGCATCACATCCAATTCGCCCATCCCGGCATTGAGCCAATTGGTAAGTGCCGTACTCCTGAGATCGCGAAAGCGTCCAGTTTTTACGCCTGCCCGTTTCAGAATCTTTTTGAACCGCAAACCGAAATTACGGAGGACGCTTAGTCGCGCATCAATGAAACTCCACTTACCCTGTCTACGCAACTGTTGGATTACGTGATAGCGGTCTGGAGGCACGAAAATGTATGGCAAACCCTCTGGCTGCCGGCTTTGATGTTCGGCCAGCATTGCCACAACCTGGTCTGTCAACGGCAAGGTCCGGCGCTCCGTGTCTTTGATAAGCCATTGCCAGGTCTCGGCAGTGTTGTCTTTAGGTGACACGTCAAACCTGAGTCTCTCAAAATCAATGTCCGCCCATACGGCATTAAGAAGCTCCCCGCGTCTCGCAGCGGTTGTTAAAGCAACGGCAATCAAAAGGTCCCACCGGACACCATCTGGTTGCTGACATTCCTGAGCGGCCCTGAGAATCCGCTCACATTCATCGGCGGTAAACACTCTGATTTTGCGCTTGGGCGATTTCGGCAGCTCCACCAGCCTGATAGGGTTCTCCTCATCGAGCTGCTTGCGATTGACCGCCAGCTGGAATAGACGTTTCAACTGCCGGAGCTTTTTCGACACAGTAGCACCCTTATTGCCTCGGTCCAGACAGCTCTGCCGAAAAAGCTCGGCATGCTTGAGCGTCACCGCCTGATAATTGATGTTGCCTATAGTCTCGATAAACTCCTCTGCGGCATCTCGCCGCTCGACTTTGGTGCTTTCTCGTATCTGTCCGCCTGTCCGGACCAAACTGTCTTCCAAAAAACTACTAAACCTCATCGGCGCCGGCGCCAAAATGCCCATCTGAATCTCCTGCTCCTTCTGTGCCCGTTGAGTCTCGGCTTTTCGCCTGTCACCATGTCCCAGAGAAATCCGCTTCCGTTTGCCGTCCTCGGTCAGATAATCCAACATAAAGACAAGTCGTTCACCATCCCGTGACGGCCTTTTTCGTAATTTTACCAGCGGTCTCATCTTTTTTGACCTCCTTTCTTGCCGCTGGCAAGATCGGTCACTAACAATATAGACCGCTGAGCCATGAGAACTAAAGTCAAAATCATCGGGTTCGCTCCTTTTGAAGCTTCTCCTCGACCCATCTGCGAATAGCAGCGACCGGATAGAGCGGCTGGCGTGCAATATGAATGCAGGGTAAGCCGTGCGCCCGTTTGAGGTTATCAACCACACAGCCGTAGTCTTTGGCCTTGCTCACCTCTGGAATCCGCAAATACTCGACCAACTCGGATTCCGTCATCAGGTCGGGCCATGATTTCACAGTTTGCTTGTTAAATTCATCTGCCATATTCAAAACTTAGCCGCCAAAAGTATCTCGATGGGCAGCAGGTTGCTTTCAACTGTAATAATTCTCCAGACCTTGGTATCGCCCAATTCGCTTTTTGAAAATCGCCGTCCAGATAGCTGACACGTTCCGATACCTGCTTCGCTGTTGACTTAGTTTGCGCGCATCGGCAAGCGATTTCTCGCGTAGTTTCGATAAGGTAGGTGGTGATAAACCGGCATGTTGAGCCTTTACCCAGAGGCTTGCAAAAGACCCAAGTTCACGCCGGCCCTCCAGGCTGACCGGTGTGCAAGTCAAACCCAGGGCACGAAATACATCCCCTGCGAAAGATTGCGCATCCGGGTCGTAGCGGTGCTGCATTCCAGACAAAACTTCTCCGAGTTTCACGGGACCAGATCGCTTATCCGGGCCCCGGGGGCCGAACGATTCCTTTGCGCTCGAGCCCCCTGGGTCGGCTTCCTTCGGCTTTGGCGGCAGTTCCGCCGTAGGCGGTTCGGCTTTTGTTTCAACTTGTGCTTCTACCGTCTGAGAGGTTCCTTGCCGTTTTTTAATTTCTTCTTTATTCTTGCCGTTGCCGTTTGCTACCGCGATAGCGGTAGCTTTCTCTTTATACTTATACTTCCTCTTGCCGTTACGTAAGGGCGTCCGTTTCTTTCCAATTCTTTCCGAAAGTTTCCGTTTTTTTCCGACAGAATCCGGCGCTCCGGTTTTTTGATTTGTAGAGACAGATTTCTCCTTCGATTTCAGACGTTTTGTTTTCCTCCCGGAAGGTAACTTGTCACCCTGTATCCTGCTCAGTAACACCCGCTCGACAAGACCGATACATTCCAATATGGGCATTGCTTGTTTGAGATCGCCGTTGTCCAGGTTCAATTGAGCCGCTAAGTAATCATAAGAGGCGGCCTGCCCTTCGGTCGTTAACAAATAGCCCCGCGAATCAATAGTTTTCGACCCAGCATAATTCTTGAGGTCCTCAAAAACGGAGCGCAGCAGGTGCCGTTCTGGACGTGATTTCAAAAGTCTGAGCCTCTCCACGTGCCGGACTTCATACGGTTTGCTTGCCCCGGATGTCGTCACAAAACTTTTTGTGTATGCCAGAGGCCCCGGCCTATCTTTCCGCAAGTCGTCTGGCAGCTCAAACAACTCTCGAAAGTCAGTTATATGCCAGGATTTTCGCGTTCCCCGCTTTGCCGTGACTGGCGTTTGACGGGCCTTCCGCCCGCTGTCTATCCGTTGTCGTTCGCTACTACGTTTTGTTGCCATCCTTGATCCGGAAATCACTTTTATTTTTCACTTGGCCACCAACTAAGGCAAACTCCGTGACATGTCCGGCATAACCTGGCCGGTCCTTGTCTCTGTCCCCGCGTTGGCACTCGGTAGTCGGTTTTCTCTTTATCCCTCTTAGCCCGGCAGCCACTTCTGTCTGCCCATCGGCCACCAGGTGAGGCACGGCGAACCACACGCCCGGCAAACCCGCAATCTCCCTTTGACGGCCAAGCCGCGTTTTGCCAGGAAAGGCAGCCTTCGTGCGGTTAGGTATCTATCACAGCCCATGAATCGTGCCAGCTCCGCACTCGTCGCCCCCTGGCATTGTAAAAGGGCTTGATACACTGCCCGCGTTTGGCTCCGAACCCGTCCCATCCGAACCACTCTGTCACCGGCTTCGAAGCTGGTCACGGGATCATTCCGCTTCGACAGCGGTTCAAAGAGACAAGGCATATCAATTCTGCTGGCGGTCATCTTGCCCTCCGCCGCTTGCCCGCTGTTTCGCCACACTGTTCAGTGCCTTCTGTACTTCGGTCACATCAAAGCGCAATCGACCGCCAATCTCCAGCGCCGGAATCAAGCCCTCGGAAGCAAGTTCGCGTAGGAAACGTCTGGGTAGGTTAAGTTGCCGTGCGAGTTTCTCAAGTGATACAAAACTGTTTTGGTCAAACATGCCCTCAAAAATAGAGGAATCTTGAGGACAGTCAAAAAAATGTGCTGTACTGAGCCGTGTTGAGCCTTACTGAGCCATCGGGTGGTTCTGTGGAATACTATGTCTGTATTTTTCAAGGTACTCAGTGGGCAGTTCGTGCTTTGGTAAAATCCAGCGCCGGGGGGTGACTTGAACGAAGTGGTATTTCTGGGGCTCCTCACCCTCTCGGATATTACGTAGTGTATTTTCGCTTAGGTCAAGAATCTCCGCCCACTTGGTCATGGGAAGCGGCAGAGAGTATTCTATTGTCGGTTGCTGTGTCTGCGACCCTGAAAATGTCACGCTTGGATATTTGTCGATTGTTTCGACCGTGATATGTTTGGCCTGTGCCAGCACAATCAGATGGTCGAAGATGTTCTTCCAGGTCAGGCCGGCGGGATCGGTTACGTTGCAATGTTGCTGCAGGAATGCCGATAGACGGCCCATGTTCCACACCCCACCCGTAAAGAAAAGGACAAATTCCTTTTGCTTTTCATTCAGCGGGTCCTCCGATGGGCCGTAAAGTGGCCGTTGCTTGCCGTCAAGGGAGTATCCAACCCTCTTATATCCGTCCCGGAGTGGGTACACGGGATAGGAGACTCTTTTTATCCCCACTTCATTTAATTTTTCCACAAACGCATCCTGTGCGGCTTTGCCGGTTAAGGTAATTGGTTTCTTTTTGCCCATGCTTCACCATTGAAGGTGGCACCGGAAAACCGCCGGGGGACTTGTCTGCACCGCTCCTGACAAGTTGATGGCCATCGGCACGTGGGTGCCAGCACCCACGTTCTTTTGGACTTGTCTGCACCGCTGCCGACAAACTGACGGCTCCCGCTGCCGGCCAAGAAAAATGCCAGGGCTGTTGACGCTCACTGAAGAAGCGGATACCCGTTGCCGGAATATCGACCCTGGCACAGTTTGATATGCTTTCAGAATTGGGTTCAGTGAACTCAACATATCTGCAATTATACCAAGTGTCGAGTTGTTGTAAATAGCCTGCTGAAAAAAAACAGGGTAGTCTGACACGGTTCGCAGCCAGATCGCCGCCTCTGGGCCAAGTGGCGAATCGGATATTCCGGCAGGTCGTCTAAAAATCCATTTTCCACTGACCAGTAGGCTCATCTTTTCGCCGAAAAATGTCCAGAAAAACCATATCGACTGGGGCAATCTGGGGCAATAAGGTCAATCCGGGCCCCTCGACGCGCCACAAGCCCAACCAGAGGCCTTCCCATCAACGATAAGGCCGTGCCGATGCTGTTCTCAACCAAACATCCCTCCCAAAAATGCCAGGCAACCAAAACCTTTGCGCCAAACACCCCACCATAGCCCGGTTCACGCTCTGAGAAGCCCGATCTCGCGCGCGCCCGATCTATGACGTCCTGTTTGCTCGAATAAGGCATAGCCGATCCGCCGGCCAGCCAGCAGGGCACAAAAAAAGCTGCCGGTTGCAACTGCCGGCAGTTTTCCGAAGAAAATCAAAACTACTTAAGAAAGGAGACCGCCAATGCCGATGGCGGATAAACACTATTTCTTGCCCCGTTTTACTTCTTTTGGATCGGCTCTCTTTTGAAATTCACCGCACCAGCCACTGCTGCGGACAGGGGGCCACAAACCACTGCCTGTTTGTGGCGGGCTCCGCCTGCATTCGCTCCTTGTCCCCTGGGTTTTGGGCTGAAAAAAATTGCAATCCTGACATGTTTCGTCCATTTTATCCCCAAACTGTCGTTAAACCTGTCAAAATTTGGAAGGCGGTCGAATCAATTACTCCAGCATCGCACCGCATCATGCCCATAACGACCGTCTGATTTTTTCTGGCCTCGACTTCCTTGAGAATTTCAAGTCTAAAAGGAGTGCGAATACCCACAATTAGATTTTTCCAGTCCCCAACAAAAATGCAAGACTCATCGGAGCCTGCACCAAGAGTGTCCTTGACTTGCTTCGTGACAAATAATTGGGGAGCCCAGGCAGGAGTGGGAATATAATTTCCTTCCCCGTCCTGAAGGCCCCTCAAAAGCCCCATCGTCCTCGGACTCATCATGACGCCGGACGGTTCCAAGTTCGCGTTCTGGACACGCATTATCGCATCGGAAATGTCACCCCAATACCCGCCGCTTATGGTTGCGGTTTTTGTTACGTCACCATCCGCGTAGATGCCCATGGGTTGCAAAGCACCGGTGCCAAAAAGACAAGCAGTTTCGACCTGAATAGCGCACGCCTTAGACATCGCGTTTCGAATACTGACATCCACGTGGCTCGCGTCTTCCAACAATTCGTTGCTAATCGGCAGCCAAAAAAATAGCGTAAATGCGTGCATCTCGAAAGCGGCAAATTCCATCGAAGCCTCATCGGCTGACACACCTTCAGGTTTCCAGTGCCCGGATGGATCTGAAACCAATTTGGGGATCCGCACCGTCTCGGCCTTCATAACTACCGTTGTCGCACCTGCCTTAAACACCGCGGCTTTTGCCCTGGCCAGATCCCAAATGTCTTGAGAAATCGTTTCGGGCACTAAGAAACCACCGGCCGTGTCACTACCTTCTGAAAGTGCGCGGCGCTCCAGAGAGCAATCGCCTGCAGGGTTTTTGCCCGCAGCTATGGAAATCAACTTGCCTAAGTCACACCGCTCAAATTTGCGGTCGCGCACCGGCACCACTTCACACAGCTTCTCTTTACTAGTGATAAACCGCAGTTCGCCAAATCTTGCCGCACCGGATGAACCGCCACCCATCTGCAGGTCGGTTTGCCGCCCGGCGGATTCCGCCAAAACTCTCTCAACGTCGCCCTGATTTTCAGCTCGCCGTAGTCTATTGGCTATGCCCTCACCCTGAGTCAGCAGCGCCTCGTACTTTTGGTTTTCCTCTGGGGTCAAATCACGGTTTTCTGATTCCGCTTTGTCGAGAATGGTACGAGCCTCTTCGATCACGGCGGCCCGTTGCTGCCGCAACTCGATAATTTTGTCCATCGTATCTCCTATTCTGGCGTCCAGGTTGTGTCCGCTGGCGAACCTTCTTCAAATTCAACAAACCTGTTCTGCAAGTAATCAGTGGCGAATGCGTAGAGCTTCTCCGGCTCCTCGATCAGGCTCTCAAGCTGTTCACGGGGAATCAACGCACTGAGTCGGCGGACGATGTACTCGCTGACGATCATGTCGACATACAGTTGGATCGCATGACTAATATCAGCACCAGGCGGAAAAACCCCGCGATATATCTGAGCGCCTGCCTCAAGAAATTTGGATATCCGTTCGTCTACGATCACAATTTTCGCCATACGAAGTCCTTTCACCTATAGGCACGGTTACA
>CAZMLE010000057.1:0-23418 GCA_964567045.1 uncultured Pirellulales bacterium
CGTTGCCATCAGGCCGGATCGCAAGCAGGATTTGCTTGGGCCAACTGCTGCTGACGAAAACCAGTCCGGCGTTCTCGCTGTAAACCGGCGTGGCGACGAATTCCTGCGATGGGCCGTCCACCGTCCAGAGCTGCTTGCCGGTTTCAGGATCGAAACTGGCCACGCAACGGTCGCCGCACTGAATCAATTGAGTGCGGCCGGCCATCTCACGGATCAGCGGGGCGCTGTAGCTGATCCCCTGATGGCTGCGGTTGACGCGCCAGCGTGTTTTTCCATCATGGCGGCTCAGGGCGACCAGAAAGGAATCCCCTTTGCTGTCGCCATCGAGGATGACCTTGTCTTTGAACAGTACCGGCTCGTTGCTGAACCCCCACTCGCCGGTGTGTGTCCCCGGCCGGACCAGCCAGAGCTGTTTCCCGCTGGCCAGGTCGTGCGCGGCCACGACGATATCGTCACCGACGCGGAAGGCGACGAAGACCCGCTCACCGTCGGTGGCCGGCGTGCCGGAGGCGTGACTGTTTTCTTTGTTGATTTTCTCCAGCGGACCCTGCACGACGGTCTGCTGCCAGAGGATCTTTCCATTGGCACGGTCGAGGCAAAGGAGCACTCGCTCCCGTGTGGCGGGCAGGGCGGTGGCGGTGCACACGCGGTCGCCCCAGACGATTGGTGAGGCGTGTCCCTGGCCGGGGATCTCGGCTTTCCAGACCGCGCCGGCTGGATCCCAGTTGGTGGGGACCTCCTGCTCGATGCAGGTGCCGTCGCCTCGCGGGCCGCGCCAGCCGGGCCAGAATTCGGCTTTGGACGTGGTTGCAGAATTGGCGAGCAGGATGGCGAAGGCAAGAATTCGTTTCATGACATCCAGGATTTCCTTTGGGGCGAATGCGCCACAGATCGCAAATACCGTCGAAGTAAGGACAGAGTGTTCAATATGCTTAATCCCATATGGTACACAAATTCATCGAAGTCGGGATCATACCATCTCCGAAGCTGGTGCTCAAGTCTTTGGAGACTCAAACTTCGGGATTTTTCTGCGGGCTTTCTGGCCAAGGCTTGTGGAGGGAGGTATATTACCTATGCTCACCCCAGCCAAGGCAAGTGGGAAGTAAACAGTGCCCTCTCCCATGGCTAAGCTGCGTTTATTCGCAGACTACGTCAGGGCGTCACCGCTGGGCCGTATATCTTGATGTCATCAATCAGGCCGGACCAGAAACTGCCAGGCTCAAGATTATTGCCTCCCCCAATATCAGGTGCGCCCCCCTGCTTTCTTGCGAAAGCAAGAAGGGGGGTCAGGGCGGGCCGGTGAGTTGTCGCTTGGTGACATGGTGGCGCCCCAGAAAAGCAGCCGGGCGAGGCCGGCGAGGGCCTCGCCGCGACTGTAGTAGTGCTGCATGACGCACAAAGGTGCTGTCACTCGGCCTTGATGCGGACGCCGTGGGTCGCGTCTCCTCTCTCAATAGGTCCCTCATGGTACCCGTCGGGACCGAACCACTCCTGGGTTGACGACGTACTATTGTAGGTGTCGCCGTCCGGCTCGATCACCACGGTTTCCCTCAATATGACTTTCCACAATGCTGCCGGCTCCACCGTACAATCGGTACAAAACCATATCGCTGTGAAGACGAACTCTCGAGGTCCCTCTCTGGTCCACGCTCCATGAGATGGCGTGAAGAGCACACCTGGAATGGCGGGCTGGGAGCCAATTACCTCGCCACTGGCGGTATAGGTCTGGAGGGCTTCGAACGGGGGCGGCCCGTCAGGAATGCCAAGTGTGACAGTTACCAGCCAGGAGCCTTGCAATCGGGCCCATACCGGCCATAGGGGCGTGTTATTGATGTTGGCCTGACTGGATTGGGCCTGTGGCATCACGGCCAGGCACAGGATCGCCAAGGCAGGAATCAAGGCCAGCCAGGCGGCTCTCCTTTTCCACACAGGCAACAACGGCTGGTTCGTAATTGAGCTTTTCATAACTTACCCTTTCATTCTTAATGGTTTCGTTTACAGAAGCTTCATCCACGCGGATGCCTTCTACTGCTTCCTATGACAAACGCGCAGAAAGGTTACACGGATTTTTGACTCAGTTGGTGAACTGTCAGAAAATGTCGTTTGCCAGAACGGTAAGGTGGGCTTTAGCCCACCGATTCAATCACGGTGGGCCAAGTCCCACCCTACGGCTGGTGTCGATCTCCTCCGGTGATGCCGCTGGCCAAAGCCGCACTTGGCCAATGGCGCAGGTGGCCATCAGACTCCCATCCCGGCTAAACGCGACTCCTACAATCGGGCCTTGGTGACCTCGCAGCGTGAGCGCCAGTTGCAGCGTGGGGAGATTCCAGAGCTTGAGCGTGCCGTCCCAACTGGCCGAAGCCAGGGTTTTATTGTCGTGACTGAACGCCACGCAATGAACAACCATCGTGTGTTCTCTGAAACTCTTGATGATCCGACGGCGAGCAACGTCGTAAAGGACCACACTGCCGTCATCGCTGCCGGAGGCGAGGAGAGTGCCGTCACTCGAAAACGCCACGGATTTAACCAGGCTGCCGTGTTCCCTGGGTAAGGCCGATAGCTGCCGAGTCCCGAGATCCCCAAGGCCGACCCTGCCATCCGAGTAACCCACCGCCACCTGCGCTCGGGTAGGGGAGAACACCACGGAAGAGATTCCGCGCGTGTCGCCCGTTAGCCCACTGATTCTCTGTACCGAGGCCATATCCCAAAACGCCAAGCCGTCTCCCGCTGCGGCCAAGGTGTTGCCGTCTGCCGAGAAGGCTACCGAGAGTACCGGGAACTCGTTCGTCAGCGTGCCGACCTCTTTCAGCGTCGAGAGGTCCCACAGCTTCACAGTGTGATCGTGGCTGCCGCTTGCCAGAGTCCTCCCGTTCGGTGAAAACGCGGCGCACCGGGCCGCCTCGGTGTGGCCAGTAAGGTCCTTGAGGAACCGCCGGGAGGGAATATCCCATAACTTCACCAAGCCCGCCCCATAGTCCACCGAGGCAAGTGTCTTGCTGTCGGGTGAGAAGGCTACGGCTTCAACCCACGTTGTGTGCCCCTGCAGGGTATTCGCGTCGCTCGGAAGGTCCATGTTCCAGAGCTTCACGCTTTGATCCAGCCCGCCGGAGACCAACGTTTTGCCATTCCGTGCGAAAGCGACCCATTCAACAGGTGCTCGGTGGCCGCGAAGGATCGTCACCTGCCGTTCTGTCGTCACGTCCCAGATTCTGATTGTGTTATCCGTACCGCCTGTCGCCAGGAGTCTGCCATCCGGGGCGAACGCTACGGATTCAATGGGGCCTTGATGACCGGTCAGCTTAGATCTCTTCGGCCGGGCGGTGAAATCCCAGAGGAGGACGATGCCATCATTACCGACCGTGGCCAGCGGACAGGCCGTGTGAGCGAAGTTGTATTCCTCAATTCCTTTGCCCGTTGCAGCGTCGCACAACTCCAGATGGGGGCGGCCGCCAAGGCAGGCCAGCATCGTCCCGTCGCGTGTGAACGCCACATCCAGAACCCCGTAATGGTGTGCCATAGGAGGAGTGTCGGTTGGTCTTTGCGACGCGATATCCCAAAGCCGCACGGTCCCGTCCCAACCGGCCGAAGCCAGTCTCTTTCCGTCGGGAGAGAACGCGATTGACTGGATCTCCGCGGTGTGCCCCTGGAACGTCGCGACCAACTCCTTCGTCGCAAGGTTCCACAGCTTGATCATGCTGTTTCCGCCAGCAACCTTGGGATATTGGCCGGACTTGAAAGCGCGGCTCAAGTTCGATCGGCTCATCGCTTCGTCCGGACTCACCGCCACCGCGAGCACATTCGTGGCGGTGGGGGAAAATGCCAAAGCTGTGATCCACCGCCCTGGATCTGACAACACGTCCACCACCCTGCGACCCGCGACGTCCAGGAACGTTACCGTCTTGCCGCTTCCCACGGCCAACAAGCTACAATCCGGAGAAAAGGCTGCGCAGCGAACCTCATGGGTGAAGCCGGTGAACGAATACTGACTTTCGTCCTGGCAGAGCTTCCAGAGATAGCGCCACTCGAACCCGCGCAAGTCTTCCTGACCTGCTTGCGGCAAATGTGCCCGGAGCAGCGCCTGGGCGCGAGCGAGGTTTCCTTCCTCCCACGCTTGCTGAGCCAGTTTCATGTCGGCGGCGTAGAGGCTGGCATCAGCTATCACGCGGTTTTTCTCAGACTGCGTCCACTGCCAGAGCACCCCGGCAAAGCCGGCCAGAAAAACTAATGCGACCGCAGCGGTCAGCGTGGCCACGACCGGGTTGCGCCGGCACCAGCGCCAGAGCTTTTCCGGACGGCCGACCGGCCGGGCCAGAATCGGTTTGCGGTTGAGAAAACGACCGAGATCGTCCGCCAGCGCCTGCGCCGTCGCGTAGCGTTTGTCCGCCTCCTTCTCCAGGCACTTCAGGCACATCGTAGCAAGGTCGCGCGGCACACCGGGATTCAGCAACTGCGGCGATAGCGGCTCATTGTTCTGAACCTGATACAGCGTTTTGGCCACCGTGTCGGCCAGAAACGGCGCCCGCCCCGTGAGCAGATGGTACAGAATCCCGCCAAGCGAATAGACGTCGCTGCGTTTGCCGACCTGGCCGCGCCGGGCCGCAGCCTGCTCCGGTGCCATGTAATTGGGCGAGCCCAGCACCTGCCCGCTCAACGTCAAATCGGTCTCTTTTTCCAACCGCTTGGCCAGCCCAAAGTCCGTCACCTTCGGCTGGTCGAACTCGTCGATCAGCACGTTCGACGGTTTGAGGTCCCGATGCAGAATCCCCCGCTCGTGCGCGTACTGAATCGCCTCGGCGATGGTCTTCACATAGCCCGCTGCGCGGCGCGCCGGCAGCGGCCTGTCCTGCACGATGTCCGCTAAGCTGCGACCAGCCACGTAATCCATCGCGAAGAAATGCTGGCCCTCCCGAAACCCGACCTCGTGGATGGCCACAATATTGGGATGCTGCAGGCTGGCCGCCGCGGCGGCTTCGGTGCGGAACCGCTGCACGAAATCTGGGCTCGCCAGCGGCCCGAACAACAGCATCTTCACCGCGACGATCCGGTCCAGGCTCACCTGCCGTGCTCTATAGACGATGCCCATCCCGCCGTGAGCGATCTCTTCCAACAACTCGTAGTCGCCGAACGAACGGGGAAACGGAGTTTCGATCGGTCCGCCGATGGCGGATCCGGCGGGGTCAACAGCCGAGAGCTGGAAGCTATCAGGGATAGACTCCAAGCCGGTTTCCAGCAGGCAGCCCGGACAAAGCTGTTCGGCGCCCACATCCGCCAATTCCGCCCCACATTTCCCGCAGACGCGCTTGCTGGCCATATCTGTCTTCCTGCTTCGAGCTTCGCCCTCACCGGTACTATCTATTCTATGTCAGAACCGGCAAAAGGTTACACGGTATCCGACTTGTCGGACGAGTCCGAACGCGAGAGCACGCTGCCGTCCGTGTCAGCCCCGGATCACTGCAATCAAATGTCGCATCTCTTCGTCGGTTTCCTCGCCGGTAGCCACCGTGTGCGCCACCTCCTCGCGCAGCAGGTCACGCAGACGCCGGCGCAACCGATGTACGGTTACCTTCACAGCGCCTCCGGTCATGCCCAGGCGTTCTGCCATCTCGGCGTAGCCTGTCTGGCGAGCTTCTCCCCACAGGTACTCTTTCAGTTGGGCAAAGACTCGTTGCCTGCCGGCGGCTGATTGCTCATCGGCGAGGCGGGCCAATACCGTCTCCAGCAGGGTTAGGGCCCAGCGCCGGTCATAGACCTTCTCCGGTGTCACTGGATCCGCCGGCTCCGACCGATAGCGTTCCTCCGCGGTCTGACTGTCCCAGGAAATGATGGTTTGCCTGCCGCCGCGTTTCAGCCGTCGAGCTTGTCGCCGCTGCTCCGAGAGGAAGTTCTTCACACACGCCAGCAGAAAACTGCGAAACCGTCCAAGCATCGGGTCCGCTCGCCCAAAGTACTCTTTCGCCAGGAACCGCGCAAAGAACTCCTGGGTCAGGTCCTCCGCATCATGGGCTTCGTGACCCTGTCGTCGTACGAAGGTGTAAATAGGATACCAATACGTGCGGCACAGTTGCGCTAGCGCAGCGGCAGCCTGGGCCGAGTCGCTTTTCCCCGCTGCCATCACCACGCTCCAATGGGTGGTAGCAAACCGGCCTGCGCCAGGTACTGAAGAGTTCTTTGTTGCGTTATCCGACATTTTTCACTAAGTTCCCCCCGGCCACAATGTCGTGATTCCCACCCACATTATACGCAGATTGGTTTGGCAGTGCCAACCCTTTTGAGGGTATCCCCGGCGCATACTTACGAGGGACGACCGACGAGCGACGAGGGACGAGCGACGACAGTATGCCCAACGCGCCGGCGAGGTCAGGGAAGAAATAACTGTTTCGATATGAGCCCGAAACGCCCTAGGGGCTATCCGGGCATCAGGTTATCAGGTAGTGGACATCAGGTTATCAGGACATCAGGTAACCGCGCTGAAGGGGCGTTAGTTTTTCCTGATGTCCTGATTACTGGTACCCTGCAACCTGGTTACCTGATATTCTGATCGCCTCCCGGAAGCTGCGTATCCGGCGTGTGGTGGTCGTCATCATAGAATAGGCAAATACATGTTAGCTGTTGCTCTTATGGCAACAAAATTGTAATTTTTCTACATTATGTCTACAATTCTGTTATCATATTAAAGGTGCTCTTATGAAAGGAACGCTATGAGAACAAAACTTTTGGCAGAGGCACAACTTTTGAGCGATATAGCCAGGGCGTTTGCTGAGTCGCTGGATCTGGAAGAGACACTAAAGTCTATGCTTAAATCGCTCGATACGCACCTTAAACTGCAGCGGGGAACCATTACACTTTTAGACCCTGGGACCGAAACGATAAATATCAAGGTGGCTCACGGGCTTAGCGAGAAATCCAAGAAGTTGGGCAGCTATAAAGTGGGTGAGGGCATAACTGGCTTAGTGGTGCAAAGTGGCAGAGAGATTGTCGTGCCGGATATTTCCAAAGACCCGCGTTTCTTGCACAGGACCGGGTCGAGGAAACTAACCGTAGGCAAACAGATTGCCTTTTTCTGCGTTCCTATAAAATTGGAAGGCAAGACCATTGGAGCACTGAGTGTGGATAGAGAAGCGGAAGCTAAGGATGATTTCGATGCAAATATCAGACTATTAAATGTTATTTCCATTATGGTGGCTCAGGCGGTGAAGCTGAACAGACTGGTGGAGTCCGACCGCAAGAAGCTACGGGATGAGAACGTCCGGCTGCGTCAGCAACTGAAGACCCGATTCAGTATGCATAACATGGTTGGAAGCAGTAGCACAATGCAGGAAGTCTATCGGCTTATTGAACAGGTGGCCGGCAGTAATGCAACGGTTTTGATTCGCGGGGAGAGCGGAACGGGCAAAGACCTTGTTGCACACGCGATTCATTACAATAGTCCAAGGGCGGATAAGCCCTTTATTAAACTCAACTGCACGGCGATGCCGGAGACATTGTTAGAAAGTGAGCTGTTCGGACACGAAAAAGGCGCTTTCACCGGCGCGGTCGAACGCAAGATGGGCCGGTTTGAAAGGGCACACGGCGGGACAATATTCCTGGATGAAATAGGTGATTTTCCGCCGACCTTGCAAGTTAAACTACTGCGGGTAATTCAGTTTAAGGAGTTTGAGAGGGTCGGCGGCTTAGAAACAATAAAGACGAACGTGCGGATTATCGTCGCGACACATAAGAACCTTGAAGAGCAAATAAAGGAGGGGCTGTTCCGAGAAGACCTTTATTACCGAATAAATGTTTTCCCGATTTATCTGCCGCCTCTGCGGGAGCGCAAGGATGACATAATGCTTCTGGCAGACTATTTCCTTGAGAAGTACGCCGCCGAGAACAACAAACATATAACACGGATTTCGACGCCCGCAATTGACATGCTCACACGGTACCACTGGCCGGGCAACATCAGGGAGCTGGAGAACTGTATTGAAAGAGCAGTGCTGTTATGCGACGGCGATGTGACTCGCTCTGAGCATTTGCCGCCGTCACTTCAAATGATAAACAGAACCAAACCGCTGGCAGAAACCACCATGCCGGAGGTAATTGCGAATATGGAGAGGGAAATTATAATTGACGCCCTGAAAAAATCCGGGGGCCAACAGCGAAAAGCGGCGAAAGACCTCGGAATAACCGAACGGATCCTCGGCTACAAAATAAAGAAATACGGCATAAATCATAAATACATTTAAAAAGGCAGAGTCTACATATTTGTAGATGCACCCATTTCCAGCTACATTTTTGTACACGAGCACTTTCCCTCTCCCCAAGTACTATCTTCGTATCTGCTTCTACGATAAGCATTTAACACGTTCGAACTAAGAAAGTCTCTCTTGGCATGCTAATTGCTCTGCTAAGGAGAATTGTTGTCGAGGCTTTTGTCAGGCTCGTCAAACTGCGACCAATACAAAGTAGCTTATTTTGGACAAGGAAGGAATAAAAGAACTTGAAAATGGTGAAATCAATATCTTTGGTTTTGGCCATGTTGGTCTCTGGAGCCACAATGGTATGGGCTTCAGAGAAAAGCAGTGTCGAGGTCACGGCTGACTACTACAGCAAGTACATCTGGAGGGGTCAGAACTGCAACGACAAGAGCGTCCTGCAGCCGGCTATATCTGTCAGAGGCTTCGGCTTCACAGGTTCGATATGGAGCAATCTCGACCTGACGAACAAAAACGACAACGAAGGAGAGTTTAGCGAGTTTGATTATACGCTCGATTACACTTCTGCGATGCCGGGCGTCGAGGGACTGAACTTCTCGCTGGGCACGATTTACTATCGATTCCCCCATACACCATATCATCCGACGACTGAAGTGTACGGCGGCCTAAGTCTGGGGATACCTTTGTCGCCCTCAATAAAGCTATATCGGGACGTAGATGAAATTGATGGCAGCTACTTGCAGTTTGGGCTTGGGCGCACATCTGAGAAACTCGTCACATGGAGCGATGACTGCTACTGTGGGTTGCAGTTAGGTGCCAGCGCCGGCTGGGGAAACTCAGCGTATAACAAGGGCTATTTCGGTATCAATGAGAGTGAATTCAACGATTTGACACTTTCAGCCGGACTTCCCGTCTGTATAAAGCTCTGGACTATCAGACCAAGTATAAACTATTCAACGATGTTAAGCGATAAGATACGCTCGGCGACCGTCAGCAGCGATAATTTGTGGGGCGGCATAAGCGTATCAAGGAGTTTTTGATCTGGTGTGCGATGCAGTGAAACGAAAGAAGGAAAATTCTGTATGAGAAAACTTTTGATGTTGATTCTGGTTATGTTGTGTTTGTCTGCCGCAAATGTTCTGGGCGAATCTGGTGCAACACAACCGCAGGAACCCCCAGTTGCTCCTGCTGCGTCACCAAAGATCGATACAGGCGATACAGCGTGGGTGCTCATCAGCGCCGCGCTAGTAATGCTGATGACGCCTGGCCTGGCTTTCTTCTATGGCGGCCTGGTTCGCCGCAAGAATATGCTGTCGGTGCTCATGCAATGTCTAATGATTCTGTGTCTTGTGAGTCTTCAGTGGGTGTTGTTTGGGTACAGTCTGTCGTTCGGGCCGGACAAGGGTTCGCTGATCGGCGGGCTGGAATGGCTCGGGCTGAAAGGCGTGGGAATGGAACCCAATGCCGATTATGCTGCAACGATACCACATCAGGTGTTTATGATGTTTCAGATGATGTTTGCAGTGATTACACCGGCATTGATTATTGGAGCGTTCGCTGAACGGATGAAATTCTCGGCGTTATGTGTTTTTGTGCTGTTGTGGGCGACGTTAGTATATGATCCTGTGGCGCACTGGGTGTGGGGTGTGGGCGGCTTTTTGAGGAAATCCGGTGCTCTGGACTTTGCCGGCGGAACAGTGGTTCACATTAATGCCGGGATGACCGCTTTGGCGGCAGCGTTGGTATTGGGCAGGCGGCAGGGATATCCGAATGGGATTTCTCCGCCGCATAACCTGCCGTTTGCAGTGTTAGGAGCGGCGTTGTTGTGGTTCGGATGGTTTGGCTTCAACGCCGGCAGTGCCCTCGGTGCGGGCGGTTTGGCGGGTAACGCCTTTACGGTGACACATCTGGCGGCAGCAGCGGCAGGGCTGTCTTGGGCTTTGCTCGACTGGCTCAAGCACAAAAAACCGACTACTTTGGGTATGATTACGGGGGTAGTTGCAGGGTTGGTTGCCATCACGCCGGCATCAGGATTCGTCACACCCATGGGCGCGATCTGCATCGGCATAGGTGCAGGAGTGTTTCCGTGGCTCGCGGTCACGTACATTAAAGGGGCATTGAATTATGATGACTCGCTGGATGCCTTCGGCGTGCACGGGATTGGGGGAGTATGGGGCGCACTCGCCACGGGTATCTGGGCGAGCAAGGCGGTCAACCCGGCCGGGGCAGATGGTTTGCTATACGGTAACCCGATGCAGTTCTGGGTGCAGACCAAGGCGGCGGTCATCACGATGGCGTACTCATTTATGGTAGGTGTGATATTGCTCAACCTGGTGGACATAGTAATGAAGCTGCGGGTTAGTGAGCACGAAGAGCGTGTTGGTCTTGACCTGACGCAACATCGAGAGGGCGCGTACACGCTGATTGATTAGCAGAGAAAGGACAAGGCTCATGAAATATGTAATTGGTATTATTCAGCCTGATCGTCTTGATGAGGTGCTTAAAAGACTGACGGAGAAGGAGATACACTTGGTGACGGTTTCGAACGTTGTCGGTCGCGGCCGGCAGAAGGGAATCGCTGAAGTGTACCGCAGCCACAAGGAGCAAGGCAGTCTCCTGAAAAAGGTCAAGCTAGAGATAGCGGTGAATGAGGCCTATGTAGAGCCGACCGTGGACGCTATTATAGCAGGTGCGCGGACGGGTAGCATCGGAGATGGAAAAATTTTCGTGTTGGATTTGCCTGAGTGCATCCGGATTCGGACCGGAGAACGAGGCGGTGAGGCAATCGGTTAAGAGTTGACAGAAAATATCTGATTTTTTGAAAGGAAACATAATGACACCGAAAGAGTTTTTCGAGTTTGCAAAAAAGCATAATGCTCTGATGGCGGATTTGAAATTTACGGACCTGTTGGGAACGTGGCAGCACTGCACATTTCCGTTGGATACGTGGGACGAAGGTACGTTCGTCGAGGGCGTGGGGTTCGATGGCTCCTCAATTCGCGGCTGGCAGGGAATAGACGTCTCCGACATGCTGGCAGTACCTGACGCCGATACTGTGGTTATTGACCCATTTTTTGAAAGGCCAACGGTAAGTGTCATTGCCAACATCGTGGACCCAGTTACAAAGCAGAGCTACAGTCGAGACCCACGTTACGTGGCACGCAAGGGAACAGAGTACTTAAAGAAAACGGGAATCGCTGACACCTGCTATATCGGGCCGGAGCCGGAGTTCTTCATATTTGATGAAGTGCGCTACGAGCAGAATCAGCATACGGGCATGTACCGGATAGATTCGGTCGAGGGTGCCTGGAACACCGCTCGTTTTGAGGAGCCGAACCTGGGATATAAGCCGAGCTTTAAGGGCGGCTACTTCCCGGTTAGCCCCACCGATACATACCATGATCTGCGAGGCGAGATGGTCTATGAGATGCGCAACGTCGGGATTGTGATAGAAGCACACCACCATGAAGTGGCAACAGCCGGGCAAAGCGAGATTGATATGCAGTTTGCAGAACTAGTAAAAATGGCGGACCAGTACATGTGGTACAAGTACATCATCAAGAACGTCGCCAAGAAGCACGGTAAGACGGTGACACTTATGCCCAAGCCAATCTTCCAGGACAACGGCAGTGGAATGCACACGCACTTCTCACTGTGGAAAGGCGGCAAGCCGCTCTTTGCAGGCAACAGGTATGCGGGATTAAGCGATACTGGATTGTTTGCGTGCGGCGGTATGTTGAAGCACGCCCCCGCGATACTGGCATTTGCGGCACCGACGACGAACTCGTATCGCCGGCTTGTGCCTGGTTTCGAGGCGCCTGTTAATCTTGTGATGAGCGCGCGGAACCGCTCCGCCGGAGTGCGGATACCGATGTATTCACAGAATCCGAAGGCAAAACGGCTTGAGTTCCGCTGTCCTGACCCGACCGCCAACGGGTATATAGCCTGGACGGCGATGCTTATGGCAGCGATAGATGGGATTCAGAATAAGATTGACCCGGGCGAACCGCTGGATAGGGATATATACGACATGACCCCTGAAGAGCTGGAAAAGTATCCCAAGACCCCTGGGTCATTGGCTGAGGCAATCGAAGCCTTGGAAAAGGACCACGAGTTCCTGTTGGCAGGAGGTGTGTTTACACAAGATGTGATAGAGACCTGGATTAAATGGAAACGAGAGAAGGAGATCAATGAGATGGCTCTTCGGCCGCATCCTTACGAGTTCCACTTGTATTACGATAGTTAGAAAATGACTCGAATTTCAGAAAATCAGGGTCTATACGAAAGTCGACGTGAACATGATGGCTGTGGTATCGGTGCAGTTGTAAATATCTCGGGTCAGTGCAGCCACTCGATTATCGAGTACGGCAAAGAGATACTACTTAACCTGCGTCACCGCGGAGCAGCAGGAGCTGATGAAACCACAGGCGACGGCGCCGGCATCCTTTTTCAGATTCCACACGAGTTCTTTTGTGCTGAATCGGAGAAGCTGGGTTTTAGCCTACCAGAACCAGCACAATATGGTGTGGGCATGGTTTTCGGCTCAAAAGATGTCGGACTTCGCCAACAGTGTGATGAAATCCTTGAGTCTGCACTTGATTATTATGGGATGAGGGTGCTTGGATGGCGGGATGTACCAACCGATAGCAGTTGCCTTGGCCAGATAGCGCTGTCTGCAGAGCCTTCAGTCAAACAGATATTTGTCGATGGAGGCGGCTTCCCCTGCTTTGGGTTCCCGCCGGGCGGGGTCCCTCGCAGGGGCAAGCTTGCCCCCGCGCAGGCGGGGGATGAAGAACTTGAGCGGCGTCTCTACTTGGCACGGAAGCGTTCTGAACGGCTCGTCAGAGAGAATTTCGGCAAAGATGCTGAGGACTTTTATGTAACCAGCCTGTCATGCAGGACAATTTGCTACAAAGGGATGTTCATGGCCTGGCAGCTATTCGCCTACTACTCTGACCTTGCTGACGAACGGCTGAAGTCAGCTCTTGCGATTGTCCATCAGCGCTACAGCACCAATACATTTCCGAACTGGCATCTTGCCCAGCCATTTCGGTGTATCGCGCATAATGGAGAGATAAACACGCTCAGCGGCAATAGCAGTTGGATGATGGCACGTGAGCCAAAGATGGAAAGCTCGCTATTCGGAGATGATATTGCTGACCTGCATCCTGTTTTACTGCCAGGAATGAGCGACTCTGCATGCTTCGACAGCACGCTTGAACTACTTGTGCGTGCAGGGCGAAGTGCGCCGCACGCGATGATGATGATGATCCCGGAAGCGTTCGGGTCAAAGTATCACATCAGCACAGACAAACGCGCATTTTATGAGTATCACGCATCGATAATGGAGCCGTGGGATGGCCCCGCTGCAATGGTGTTTACCGACGGACGGCTGATTGGTGGGACACTGGACCGCAACGGATTGAGACCGTGCCGATACCTGGTCACAAGCGATGGTTTAGTAATTTTTGCCAGTGAAGCCGGGGTTGTGGAGTTTCCCCCTGAGAAGATACGCAGTAAAGGGCGCTTGCGCCCCGGCCATATGTTTCTGGTTGATACCGTTGAAGGGCGAATAATTACTGACAACGAGATAAAGAGCAAGGTTGCCAGACAAAGGCCTTACCGCAGATGGCTGGAGGAGAACAGGATTGAGCTTCGCGGTCTGTTCGACGCACCAAAGCTTGTGCCAAGCGTCCGTGAGACTATAGCCCAGAGGATGCGGATGTTCGGCTATACCAGCGAAGAACTGAAAATGATACTGGCACCGATGGCCCTTAATGGTCAGGAGCCGATTGGGTCGATGGGTAACGATACGCCACTTGCGGTGCTTTCCGATAGACCCACGCTGCTCTTTAACTATTTCAAGCAGCTTTTCGCACAGGTTACCAATCCGGCAATCGACCCGCTGCGAGAAGGGCTGGTTATGAGCTTAATGGTATTCACAGGTAAACGGCGAAATATCTTAGCTGAGACGCCCGAGCATTGCAGACAACTTAAACTGCCACATCCGATCCTAACCAATGAAGACATTGAACGACTTCGAACGGTCAGGCGCGATGATTTCAAAATCGCCACTGTCTCAGCGGTCTTCGAAGCGGGTGTGCATGATGCCGGTGGCAGTCTTCGGCGCGGGCTCCAGTCCCTGGTCGAGGCGACCATAGAAGCCATCAAAGAAGGTGCCTGCCTTATTATCGTCAGCGACCGGGAAAGTTCGCAGAACAAAGTGCCGATTCCGTCGCTTCTGGCAACGTCGGCGGTTCACCATGGGCTGCTTGCCAGAGGACTTCGGCCAGAAGCAGGCTTGATTGTCGAAAGCGGTGAGCCGAGAGAGGTTATGCATTTTTGCCTTTTGTGTGGGTACGGCGCCAACGCGGTTAATCCATACCTTGCGTTCGAGTCGCTTGATGAACTGCAGCGCCAGGGTGAACTGCATGCGAAGATAGAGCCGATTCAGATTGCTGATAATTACATTGCTGCGATTAAAAAAGGCATCCTGAAGACGATGAGTAAAATGGGCATTTCTACGCTTCGCAGCTACACGGGTGCTCAGCTTTTTGAGGCGATCGGGCTAAATCGCGCTTTTGTTGATGAATACTTTACAGGTACAAGTTCACGGATTGGAGGAATCGGCCTTGACCAGATTGCTCAAGAGGCGATTGCGCGACATCGGTCTGCGTTTGCGCAGCGCCCCGGAGGGGCGCTTGAACTGGAATTTGGCGGTGAGTATCATTTCAGGCATGACGGCGAAGGGCATTTGTGGAACCCTGTGACGGTGTCACGTTTGCAGCACGCTGTGATTAACAATGATGCAAATGCATACGCTGACTACGCCAAGGCCGTAAACGATCAGTCACGAAAGCTGTACACGCTGCGGGGGCTTTTCGAGTTCACTGCAGGTGAGCGGGTGCCTATTGAGCAGGCGGAACCCGCCAGTGAGATTGTCAAGAGATTCTGCACCGGTGCGATGAGCCACGGCTCAATCAGCAAAGAGACGCATGAATGTCTTGCCATCGCCATGAATCGTATTAGCGCAATGAGCAACACAGGCGAAGGGGGTGAGGACCCTGCACGGTATGTCCCTGAAGCCAGTGGCGACTCAAAGAATTGCGCTATCAAGCAGGTTGCTAGCGCCAGGTTTGGCGTCACTACAAACTACCTTGCTCACGCCAAAGAGCTGCAAATTAAAATAGCCCAGGGTGCCAAGCCGGGCGAAGGAGGCCAGTTGCCCGGTCAAAAGGTTACCGAAGAGATCGCACGGCTGCGCTATTCGACACCTGGAGTAACGCTTATATCTCCACCTCCTCATCATGACATATATTCGATTGAGGACCTGGCACAGCTTATATATGACCTCAAGTGCAGCAATCCTGAAGCCAAGGTGTCCGTCAAGCTGGTTGCGGAAGTTGGCGTCGGCACGGTTGCAGCGGGCGTTGCTAAAGGTAACGCTGATGAGGTACTTATAAGTGGACATGATGGCGGAACCGGCGCAAGTCCCCTGTCATCCATCAAGCACACCGGCTGTCCGTGGGAACTGGGTCTAGCAGAGACACAGCAGGTGCTGGTGATGAACGGTTTGCGCGACCGGATAAGAATTCAGGTTGACGGTCAGATGAAGACCGGCAGAGATGTCGTGGTGGCGGCACTATTGGGGGCTGAGAGGTTTGGTTTTGGGACAGCGGCTCTTGTGGCACTTGGGTGCACGCTGCTGCGCAAATGCCACGAAGGGGCATGCGTGTTCGGAATCGGGACGCAGGACCCGGAGCTTCGAAAGCGGTTTGCAGGCAGGCCAGAGTATATTGAGCGATTTATGTATTTTGTGGCTGAAGAAGTGCGGCAGATTATGGCTGAGCTTGGCTTTGGCAAGTTCGAGGATATGATTGGCAGAGTTGACCGACTGAGCACCCGAAAGGCAATTGATCACTGGAAGGCGAAGGGACTGGATTTCTCGAGCATTTTCTATCAGCCGGACAGTAAGACCCTGCCAGGGACTGGCAGGGCTAACCGGTTAACCCCGCCATCACTATGGCGGGGTTCACTACGACTTGCCAATCCCCAGCCCCGCAGGATTGACGACAACATTGACTGGCAGATTCTGGAAAAAGCCAGAATCGCCATTGAAAGGAAAGAGAGAATCGTAATTGACATGCCGATTCACAATGTGAACCGCACAGTCGGTGCTATTCTGAGTAACCACATAGTCCTCAAATTTGGCCCGCAGGGGCTGCCTGATGGGACTGTTGAGATAATCTTCCGCGGGTCAGCAGGTCAGAGCTTCGGGGCATTTCTCGTACCGGGAGTAACGCTAAGACTCATCGGTGAAGGCAACGATTATCTGGGCAAGGGGCTTTCGGGAGGCAGGATTGTTGTTCAGACGCCGGAGAATTCACCTTTTTTGGCGCACGAGAACATAATTGTGGGCAATACACTGCTTTATGGTGCGACCAGCGGCGAGGTATTTATCAACGGGATGGCAGGGGAACGATTTGCAGTACGCAACAGCGGGGCAGTAGCGGTTGTTGAGGGTGTGGGTGACCACGGCTGCGAATATATGACTGGCGGAGTAGTTGTCGTTCTGGGGCAAACGGGATGCAACTTTGCTGCAGGTATGAGTGGCGGTGTGGCATACGCTCTTGATGAGATGCAACTTTTTGATACGCTCTGCAACCTTGATATAGTGGAACTGGAAAGCGTCTGGAAGCAAGAAGACAAGGACCTGCTGCGCAATTTGATCGAACGCCATTTGAAATGGACGGTAAGCAAACGCGCCCGCCAGATTCTGGATGCTTGGCCGGAGATGATAGGAAAGTTTGTCAAGGTCATCCCGGTAGACTATCGCAGGGCATTGGAAAAGGTGCGAGCAGCCGAACAGCGAGATACCGAAACAACGCCTGCAACCGAGGAGGTGTTCTATGGGTGAGCTGAAAGGTTTTCTGAAATACGCTCGTCGAGAGGTGAGGCATCGGCCGGTCGAGGACCGTATCCGGGACTTTAAAGAACTTGAGTTGCCGCTGACGCCCGACGAGATTCACCAGCAGGCAGCGAGGTGTATAGACTGTGGAATACCATTTTGTCACGGTGCTGGCTGTCCGCTAAAAAATAGCATACCAGACCTCAATGAACTGGTATACAAAGAGCGCTGGACAGAGGCCTGTGCGTATCTTCATTCAACCAACAATTTTCCAGAGATTACTGGAAGGGTGTGTCCTGCTCTGTGTGAGGCGTCCTGCACGCTGTCAGTCAATGATAAACCAGTGCTGCTCAGGCATATCGAGTACCAGATTGCCGAGCGCGGTTTTGCAGAAGGGTGGATTACGCCACAGCCATCTGCTAAGATAACCGGCAAGCGAATCGCGGTGGTCGGCTCAGGTCCTGCGGGTCTGGCGGCCGCGCAGCAACTGGCAAGAGCAGGACACGATGTGGTCGTATTCGAAAAAGATGATCGCATCGGAGGCATGCTGCGTTACGGGATTCCGGATTTTAAGCTTGAAAAGCGTATTATCGACCGCAGGCTCAAGCAGCTAAGTGCTGAAGGCGTCGAGTTCCAGACTGATGTGAATGTGGGGCAGGATATCTCGGCCCGCTACCTGCATAAGATGTTCGACTGCATTTGTCTGACAATCGGTGCGCGTCAGTCGAGAGACCTCGCTGTGCCCGGCAGAGGTTATGAAAACATCTTATTTGCCATGGACTACCTGACAGCACAGAACAAGCTTTATGCAGGAGCGATGACAAACATGCCCAGCATGATTACGGCAAAGGACAAGGTTGTTGTGGTAATAGGCGGCGGTGATACTGGCAGTGACTGCGTTGGAACTGCTCGACGGCAAGGCGCCAAGAGAATATATCAGTTGGAAATTTTGTCCAAGCCTCCCGAAACCCGACCAACGGATACACCCTGGCCAATGTGGCCGAGGATTATGCGAACATCGTCCTCTCACCAAGAGGGTGGTGAGCGGTTGTGGGGCGTGATGACCAAAAAATTCTCGGGCTATGAAACACGTGTCGGAGAATTGCACTGCTGTCAGGTAGAGTGGGTAAGAAAGGGTGACAACTGGAAGATAAGAGAACTACCGAGCACCGATTTTGCTATCAAGGCGGACATTGTGCTTTTAGCCCTGGGTTTCTTGCATGTTGAGAATGAAGGTCTTGTAAAGCAGCTTGGCTTGAAACTGGATGAGCAAGGTAATGTGGCGGTAAACAACTTTCAGAGCAGTGAGCCTTGGGTGTTTGCGGCGGGTGACGCAATCAGCGGCGCCTCGCTGGTGGCCAGCGCGATTAACAGTGGGCGAGAGGCCGCGGCGGCCATCGACGGCTGGCTCCCCACTGAAAAACTATTTAGACGGGATAACAGGATTATCCTGTAAATCCTGTCAAAAAAAACTCCGCTGCGCGAAACTTGAGGACTCGGTTACTGCGTGCGCTGTCGGGATTCTGACCCCGCAATGAAATTGCGGGGCTAACCGGTTAACCCCGCCATCACTATGGCGGGGTTGAGAGGATTCGATATGGGACTGCGAGTGGGCTTAGGCCAGTTCAACGCTTCGGTGGGGGATATTCCGGGCAATGTTGAAATTATGCACCGGTTCTATCAGCGGGCGCAGGAGCTCGGCGTTGAAGTTTTGGTTTTTCCTGAAATGGCGGTGTGTGGCTATCCGCCTGAGGATTTGCTGCTGAAAAAGCATTTCTTTGAGGACACTCGCCGGGCCATAGAGCAACTGGCCAGAAAATGTCCGCGGAACATTATCATAGCCGGGTTTGCCGAATCTGCTGAAAAGGGATACTTTAATTCACTTGCAATGCTGGAGAAAGGCGGGATAACAAGGCTTTACCGCAAATGTATTTTGCCCAATTACGGAGTGTTTGACGAGAGAAGATATTTTCGGCCCGGCAGCGGCTCCGTCATCGTGAACATTAACGGCATGGCGGTCGTATTTACGATTTGCGAAGATATTTGGCAGCTCGAATGGATGGACAAATGCCTGAGGGAAATACCGGTAAAGGACATAATCATAAACATATCAGCCTCTCCTTTTCATGTGGGCAAGCTTGGCCAAAGACAGCAGATGCTCAGCCACTGCGCCAAATACTTCGACTGTTCGGTCGCATACTGCAATCTTGTCGGCGGCCAGGACGAACTGGTTTTTGACGGCCGAAGCATGTTCTTGGATTCGGCAGGAAGGATCGTCAGTCAGGCAAAAGCCTTCACCGAAGATTTGCTGGTCGCCGACATTTATCTGACGGGCGGCAGGAAAGTGGAAGTCAGGCAAGTAAAGAGCACAGATGCAGACACTATTGCAGGGGAGCCAGCAGACCCTGTGGCTGAAGTCTACGCAGCACTTGTTCTGGGGACCAGAGACTACATATTGAAGAACGATTTTAAGAAAGTCATAATCGGTCTGAGCGGCGGAATCGACTCTTCAGTAACCGCCGCGATAGCGGTAGACGCGCTCGGCAGCAAGAATGTGGTCGGCGTAACAATGCCGTCCAGGTTCAATAGTCCTGCGACAATCCGCGATGCCGAGCAGGTTGCAATAAATCTGGGCATTGAATTTCGGACAATCCCTATTTCGGGTGTGGTTGATAAGTTTGATGAAACACTATCGGCAGTCGAAGGATGGACAGCCGACGGCACAGCGCATGAGAACCTTCAGGCCAGGATTCGCGGCACCATATTAATGTCGCTGAGCAATCGTTTCTCTTATCTGGTGCTGACGACGGGCAACAAGAGCGAGACGGCAGTTGGCTACTCCACGCTGTACGGAGACACCGCCGGCGGGTTCGCTGTCATAAAAGATGTTCCCAAGACGATGGTTTACGAATTGGCCAGGCATGTAAACAAAGTGCGTCAAGAGCAGGTCATCCCGCAAACCGTGTTGGAGCGTCCGCCAAGTGCCGAACTCAAGGAAAATCAAAAGGACACCGACTCGCTTCCAGAATATGATTTGCTCGACAAAATAATCAAAGGTTACATCGAGGAGGATAAATCCGCGCAGGAGCTGATGCGGGAAGGCTTGCCGGAGGATGTAGTCAGCAGAGTAATTCGTATGATTGATCTTAACGAGTATAAAAGAAGGCAGTCACCGCCGGGCGTCAAAATCACGCCCAAGGCGTTCGGCAAGGATAGGCGTATGCCCATAACAAACCGTTATGTGGCACACTAATACGTCCCTTAGGGATGAGGTTTTGGCGATAGTCAGAAAGAATTGTTGATGCCGAAACGCAAGGACATCCACAAGATATTAATTATAGGCTCGGGGCCGATTGTTATTGGACAGGCGTGCGAATTTGATTACTCCGGCGTGCAAGCCTGCAAGGTCCTAAGAAAAGAGGGCTTCAAAATAATCCTTATAAACAGTAACCCTGCCACGATAATGACCGATCCGGAGATGGCGGACCGAACATACATTGAGCCTATCACGCCTGACACGGTCGAGCAGATAATTCGCAGAGAGAGACCCGATAGTTTGCTGCCGACCCTTGGTGGGCAGACAGGATTGAATACTGCGGTGGTACTGGCTGAGAGCGGGGTATTGAGAAAGTACAGTGTCCGGCTGTTAGGGGCAAGTTTGAAAGCGATAAAAAAAGCCGAAGAGAGGGACCGGTTCAAAGAAACAATGCAGCAATGCGGACTTGATGTCCCCAGAAGCGGGTACGCACATTGCTGGGAAGAGGCAAAAGAAATCATTAAATATGTCGGCTTTCCGGCCATTATACGTCCATCATATACATTAGGCGGCACGGGCGGAAATATTGCCTATAACGCTGAAGAGTATGACGAACATGTCCACTGGGGGATGAGCTTAAGTCCCAAAAATGAGGTTCTGGTTGAAGAATCGGTCGCGGGCTGGAAGGAATATGAGCTGGAGGTGATGAGAGATAAGAAGGACAATGTTGTTATTGTTTGTCCAATTGAGAATCTTGACCCTATGGGCATTCATACAGGTGACAGTATCACGGTCGCGCCGGCGCAGACGCTCACTGATAAAGAGTATCAGATAATGCGAGATGCGGCGATTAAGATTATGAGAGCCATCGGGGTGGAGACAGGCGGGTCGAACATACAATTCGCGGTCAACCCGGATAGTGGTAAGCTTTACGTGATTGAGATGAACCCGCGGGTTTCACGAAGCTCGGCATTAGCTTCAAAGGCGACGGGCTTTCCTATTGCCAAGATTGCTTCGCTTCTGGCGGTTGGATATACACTCGATGAAATTCCCAATGATATTACGAAAAAGACGCCTGCTTGTTTTGAGCCGACTATTGATTACTGCGTTGTCAAATGGCCGCGTTTTACGTTCGAAAAATTTCCTAAGGCGGATCCTTTTTTGACGGTGCAGATGAAATCCGTGGGGGAGGCAATGGCTATCGGCAGAACCTTCAAAGAAGCGCTGCAAAAGGCCATAAGGTCACTTGAGATAGACCGGTATTCGCTGGACAACAAACATATCGACAAAGGATTATCTGTACATCAGCTCAAGGAAAAACTGCGAACCAACTGCTGGGACAGGATATGGTATATTGCGGAGGCATTTAGGCGAAAATTGTCGCTGGATGAAGTTTACAGTTTCACCAGGATTGACCCGTGGTTTTTGAATAACATAAAGGATATTGTCAAGCTTGAAGAGAAGATACGATCGCTTCGCTGGGAAAATATCAGCCGCAATCTGATGCAAAAGGCCAAGGAATACGGCTTTAGTGATAAGTATCTAGCGTCACTGTTAGGGCTGAAAGAGCAGCAGGTGCGCAAAAGCCGGCAAAAACTTGGTGTAAACGCAGTTTACAAGACTGTTGATACTTGTGGGGCGGAATTTGAAGCGACCACGCCGTATCTTTACTCAACCTACGAAGACGATTGTGAGGCAAATCCGAGTCGTAGACGCAAGATTGTCATTCTTGGCAGCGGGCCTAACCGCATCGGTCAGGGAATCGAGTTTGATTATTGCTGTGTGCATGCGGCGTTTGCGCTGAGGGAAATCGGTATCGAATCGATAATGGTAAATTGTAATCCTGAGACCGTGAGCACCGACTACGACACCTCAGACCGGCTTTATTTTGAGCCACTGACGTTTGAGGATGTTATGTCCGTAGTAGAAAAGGAGAACCCGGAAGGTGTGATTGTGCAATTCGGGGGGCAAACGCCTTTGAAATTAGCTGAGCCGCTGGAAAAGGCGGGAGTGAGAATAATCGGTACCTCACCGGACAGCATCGATATAGCGGAAGACCGGAGACGATTCAACAAGCTCGTTAGAAAGCTAAAGCTGCTTCAGCCAGCCAGCGGGACAGCGATGACGTTCGAACAGGCACTGAAGATAGCAAGCAAACTCGGCTATCCGCTGCTGATTCGGCCATCATTTGTGCTGGGTGGCCGAGCGATGGAAATTGTTTATGATGCACAGGGGCTGAAGACGTGTGTGGAAAAGGCCATTGAGGCTTCTGGTGGGCATCCAATTTTGATTGATAAATTCCTTGACGACGCAACGGAATTGGATGTCGATGCTATTTGTGATGGCAAGAAAGTTGTGATCGGCGGAGTAATGGAACATATCGAAGAAGCAGGCATTCACTCGGGGGACAGTGCGTGCACGTTGCCGCCGGTTTCGTTAGACAGAAAAGTTCTAGCAGAAATTAAGAGGCAGACAAAACTGCTGGCTCTGGAATTAAGGGTTAAGGGGCTTATAAATATCCAGTTTGCACTAAAAGATGGTCAGGTATACATTCTTGAGGTTAATCCGCGTGCGTCACGGACCGTCCCTTTTGTGAGTAAATCGATTGGGATTCCTCTTGCGAAGCTGGCAGCTAAAGTGATGACGGGGATGACGCTGAATGAATTAAAGTTTACAAAAGAGGTGCAGCGGGGTCACTTTGCAGTGAAAGAGGCGGTATTCCCATTTTTGAAATTTCCCGGCACGGACACAATCCTGGGCCCGGAAATGCTCTCCACCGGAGAGGTGATGGGGATATCGGACGATTTTGGAATTGCATACGCCAAATCGCAGATTGCGGCTGGCAACAGTCTGCCGAGCTGCGGCAATGTGTTTTTCAGTGTTAAAGATGATGATAAACCCCGGGCGGTTGAAGTTGCGCACAAACTGCACAGGATGGGGTTTAAGATTCTCGCCACGAAGGGAACATGCATCACATTTATCAACAACAATATTCCATCGGAGTTTGTGCTGAAAATTCCGGAGGGTCGGCCACACATAGTCGATTACATAATAAACGG
>CAZMLE010000058.1:0-23211 GCA_964567045.1 uncultured Pirellulales bacterium
GGGACGTTGGGCACGATCACATTAGCATTTATAACCGGCGCGGCGATACAAGTGCTGGAAGACACAACCGAGGGAAGATATGCAGCCACCCTCGGCAGAGCAATTGATGCGAATATGTTAGCCGGGCTGACAGCGATGGCGTTTTTGGCTGCGATGTATTTGTTTGCCCGCGACAAAAACCTGCTCTGGCGGGTCGTGTACCTGGTTGCGATGGTAGTTCTGCCGATTATGTTGCTGCGGATAGGATCTCGCGGTGCTCTTGTGGCACTGGCGTTTACACTGCTCTCGCCATTTCTATTCGTCAGACAGGTTTTGCGAAGGCCGGCTTTGGCACTGTTGCTGCTGGCCGTCATCTTGGTGGTTTCTATCTCCGCCGGGCTGACGGTAAGAAGAAGAGGGCTGGAAGCGGGAGTTGCTGAACGGCTGACCGACATCGGGCTTGCCAAAGAAGCTATTGATTACAGAATGATGCCTATTAGGCAGGCCGTTAGGGCCGTAACGGTAAGGCCGACAGGGACAAGTTATTACGGGTGGTTTGAGCAAAGTGGACTAAGAATCTTGCCGCACAGTGACTTCTTTCTGGCTCTCGGAGTCTATGGAATACCCGGCGGCGCTCTTTTTGCCCTCTTTGTAATTTTGATGATGTTGACTGTGAAACGCACCCCTTTAGGACTGGAAAAGCTGTATGCCAGAGCTGTCCTAACGTTTCTATTGGTGATGGGGCTGAGCGTAGGACAGTTGTATCAGAAACACTTCTGGGTTTTCCTGGTATTTGTGATGGCTGGTGAAAGGATAGCCAGATTGTATATGCCCACAGGTGATTTAGCAGCCGGTACAGAGCACGACGAGGAATCATTAATGGAGCTTTCAACTCCGTATTAAGGCAACAAGACGTGGAGGCCAAGCCTGCCCTGAGCAAGGTCGAAGGGGTAAATGATCGCGTCCGTTGAGCCTACGAGAAGCGCAGAGCCAAAGGATCCGCCCTCGCGGACCGGTACAGCCCTTTCAACAAGGGTTTCTTGCAGAGCGTCCAGGAACGTGAGCGGGTGTTGTTATCCATGCTTGCTCGGACTCTGGGGACGACACTAGCCGGCAAACACATTTTGGATATAGGCTGCGGAATAGGTGCAACCCTGTTGCCGATGCTGCAATACGGTTTCCAAGCGCAAGACTGCTTTGGGATAGACATTCTCCAAGACCGAATAGCAGCAGCCCGAAAACGCTTGCACAATATGACCTTCCAGTGCTGCTCCGCGCAACACATGCCTTTTACGGAAAATTCTTTCGATCTGGCAACTATGTTTACCTGTTTGAGCAGCATATTGTAAGATTCGGTCCGCGCCGAGGTATGTCGTGAAAGCATGAGAGTTGTTAAGCCTGGCGGCTGGGTTCTGATTTATGATTTCAGGGTCAACAATCCCTTTAACTGCGACATGCGTGGGGTCAGCTTAAAAGAGCTAAGGCGTTATTACCCTGGTTGCAGGTACATAACAAGGACATTGACTCTATTGCCAACGCTGGGTCGGATAGTTGGCAAATACTGCCCGGCATTATGCAGTCTACTGTCACCCTGTCCTGCCTTGCGGACACACAGGATGACAATGTTCCAGAAACCAACGGCCGGGCAAAACCCCGCCTGAAAGGCGGGGCTAAATATTTAGCCCCACATTTGGGACCCCGCCTTGCGGGAACCCTCACGTGGGGTCCTTGCTCACAGGAAAGAACCGGATTCGCAGATGCACATAGCGATGGTGACAGCTTTCCCCAAAAGCCCTGAGTGCATCGATGGGGGAGTAGCCGGGGCGGCCAAATACCTCGTTGACGAACTGATAAAGCAGCCGGACGTTAAGTTGACTGTCATTGTCCCTAAGGAAGGTCGCGCAAAGACCCTTTGTGAGCAGTGGCCGGACGTTACGGTTTATAGACTCGGTAAGAAACGACCCTGGAGTCTTCTGCCCGGGACTTTCTACGATGTTTTTGCAGGTAGACGCCAGGTACAATCCTTTCTGAGCCAACTGAATCCTGATATTGTACACTTTCAGGGTGTGACATTTCTGGCGGCGAACTGCCAACAGCCACATGTTCTGACCATACACGGCATTGTGGAAAGAGATGCGCTCTGGGACAGGCAATGGGGACCTCTACGCTGGCTGAAGTGGCTGCTTTTGAAATTGACCGAGCAATATGGACGTTGCCGGGTCCCGTATATCATCTTGATAAGTGACTATGTTCGGCAATTCTTGCCTAAAAAGAACAGTATTCGGAGAACCTGGCGCATTGACAATCCGATAGCGGATTCGTTTTTCGATATCGATTGGCATTTTGAACCGGGCAGGATATTCTGTTGCAGCAGAATCAGACCTCTTAAGAACACGCTGGGTATGATAAAGGCTTTTGCTAAGGTTGTTCAGAGCTTTGGCCAGGCTCAACTTCGCCTTGCAGGAGCCGCCGAAGCTGCCTACTTGCGGCTCTGCCGGCAGCAGATAAAGGCACTTAACCTGGGGAGCAATGTCCATATTCTGGGTAATCTTAATATCGAAGACGTGCAGTCAGAATTATCGAAGGCGAATTGCCTGGTAATACCTTCTTTTCAAGAGCACGCGCCTTTGGCGGTGGAAGAGGCGATGGCCGTTGGTGTTCCTGTTGTGGGAGCAAGAGTGGGTGCTATTGCTGAAATGGTCGAGCACGGTAAAACCGGATTTCTGGTTGACCCTTACGACATAGAAGACATCGCCGAAGCAATTCTGCGGATTCTTTGCGAAGAGAGTCTGGCTCGGAGTATGAGCCAGTATGCCAAGCAGGTCGCGGAAGGGCGTTTTAAGGCCTCGGCTGTATGCCGACGGACCTTAGCAGCTTACAGGCAGATTTTGGCCGATCGAAGACAATAAATGGGCCTGAAGCCTATCATAAGGGGCATACTAACATGCGTTCCCATCTTGAGCGCGTTCGTTACCAAGCGGACAGGAGGGACCAATTCGGCCCGTTATTGTTATTCCGTCTGGCTAAGGCATCTGGTCATGGCACAGCAGCACGGTCTTGCTACCCAGCCGCAGGTAATTGCAGAGTTAGGTCCAGGAGATTCGCTTGGCATTGGTCTGGCGGCCCTGCTATCTGGTGCCGAAAGCTACTATGCGCTTGACATCGTGGACTATGCCAACACACAGGCAAATCTTGTGATCTTCCATGAACTGGTCAACCTGTTCCTGCGAAAAGAGCTAATCCCCGACGAGCAAGAATTTCCTGCACTTAGACCGTTGTTGGAATCCTACGAGTTTCCACGCGAGATTCTGACCGACCAGCGGCTGGCCCAGAGTCTAAGCAGTAATAGAATCCAGCTCATAGCCGAGGCAATATCCGGCACCGGCGACTCAAAAAAAAGACCCATCGGAATCCATTATATTGTGCCCTGGTACGACGACAGGGTGATAAGAGCGCAATCCGTTGACATGATTTTCTCTCAAGCAGTACTGGAGCACGTCGATAACCTTACACAGACCTACCAGTCTTTACACCGCTGGCTCAAGGCCGATGGTTTTATGAGCCATCAGATTGATTTTGGATGTCACGGGCTGGCAAAGAAATGGAACGGGCATTGGGCTTACTCGGATCTGGCGTGGAAGATAGTCAGAGGTAAGAGGTCGTATCTACTAAATAGATATCCCTACTCTGTTCATAAGCGTCTGCTGGAGAAGTGTGGTTTTGATATCGTCGCTGAGGTCAAGACTTTTGACGATTCAGGTCTTGCCAGAGCACATCTAAGCTCCAGCTTCCAGGCGATATCCGATGAAGATTTGACGACAAGAACTGTCCATATCCTGGCCTGGAGGACGAGGGACGAGCGACGAACGACGAGGGACGAGTCCGTGCGGGGTTCTGTCCCGACGATGGGGTATAGAGTATGAAGGTCGCTTACGTTGTTTCCGGTATGAAGCTGACCTTTGTTGTTGCTGAAATGGAGGCACACGAACAGGCTGGATGGCAAGTCTTGCCGCTGGCCAGTTGTAAGTGCGGCTCGTTGGAAGGCCTGTCAGAAGTTGTGAGTAAATGGGCCATGCGTGCTGTTTACAGGCACAACGTTGTTGTGCAGCTCCTGCGCAGCCTGCGTGAATTTGTCGCGCATCCGCTGCGCTTCCTGAGAATTTGTTTTTGGACGGCCGGATTAGCTGTTCATAGCCTAAGTGAATTTGCAAAGGCCGTCTACGAATTGCCCACAGCGTGCGATTTTGCCTTTCACTGCAGGCGATTTGGCGCGCAGCATATTCATGTGCACTTCGCCAGTCGCTCTTTAAGTCTCGGTCTTATGTTAGGGATGCTGACCGCTTTGCCTGTCTCGTGCACCGTCCACGCATTTGATATATTCACCCGCCGCCGTGGCAGTTTGCGTCCGCGCCTCACGCGATGCAAGTTCATAGCCGCCGTCTCGCAATTCAACATTGACTATCTCGGGCGGCTCTGTGGCAGCGAGGTCGCTGATTTATGTCACGTTGTGCGCTGTGGGATTGACCTGGATAGGTTCAACGCTATTTCGCGGCAGCCCCAAGCAGGCCACATCATCTGCGTGGCTAAGCTTGTAGCCAAAAAGGGCCTGGACTTAGCCATACAAGCCTGCGCAAAGCTGAAGGAAATGAACGTTGAATTCCTGTTTGAAATTGTCGGTGACGGACCGGAAAGATATCGCCTTGGCCAGCGGATTCGTCAACTGGGATTAGCTGAGCAGGTCGTTTTGCGAGGGTGCCAGCCGAACGACCGGCTTGTACCGATGTTGAGCAGGGCATGCGTCTTTCTGCTGCCTTGCGTGCAAGTGCCCAGTGGCGATATGGATGGGATTCCCGTTGCGATGATGGAGGCGATGGCCTGTGAGGTGCCCGTCGTATCGAGACAGATCTCCGGGATTCCAGAACTGGTGCATCATAATGTGAACGGACTGCTGGTTCGTGAGCAAGACCCGGCTGCAATTGCTGAGACTGTAAAAGAATTGCTTTTGGATTCGGATAAGGCCAGACGCTTCGGCCAGGCCGCCCGCGAGCAGGTTAGGCGGAATTTCAACATCCTAAAGACCGCAGCCCAACTGCGAGAATTGATCTCCATTGACAAACAGGATTGTCTGTAATATACTCTGGATAGGTGGCATGGGCTTCCAGCCCATGAAATCACGGCCAGGATGGCCGTGCCACAGGAGGATAAGGGATGAAAAAGGTCTTGCGTCTATGTCTTTTTGTATGCCTTTTCACAGATATGGCGGCGGGGCAAACCAGCCCATATATCGAAGCCTATACCGACAAAAAAAGTTATCTGCCAGGCCAGACCATCCATTTCCACGTTTCCACTACCGCTGCAACTTATGGCATAGAAATCCGTAAGGAGCAATGGCAAAGAAAACTAATAGCAAAAGCTGCCAATCTACCTGGCAAATACTATCCTATGCCGCCATACGAACAGCAGTCCTGGGCTACGGGAGCAAATTGGCCGGTAAGTTATAGCTGGACTATACCGCAGGAATGGGAGAACGGCAATTATCTGGCATTTTTCTACACACCCGGTGCTAACTACGGCTCTGCGTACCATCCGTTCATTGTTCGCACGCGCGTACCGGGCTCTCGCAGCAAGGTGGTTTTTGTAATGAATTATAACAACCGCCAGGCTTACAACCGGTGGGGCGGCAAAAGCTTATATCTCAGCCTGGTACCCGGCGATAGCCACAATGCTGTGGCTGTATCGTTTCTCAGGCCCTTTGCTGACTCCTACGGCAGAGGAAATGGCTACTGGGGACAGTGGGAGCTGACCAGTCAGTTGATCGCTGATGGGTTCGACCCTGAGTTTATCACCGAGTGGGATATCTCTTCCAATCCGGCTATTCTCAGGGCCTATGATGTGGTGGTTTTTGCCGGCCATCACGAATACATCAGCCGTAATATGTATGACGCGCTGGAAGCCCACTATCACCGTGGTAGACACCTGGCATTCTTTTCGGCAAACGATATTTACTGGCAGGTTCGGTTTGAGGACAACGGCAACACGATGGTCGGCTACAAGAGCTACGCACTGCGCGAAGACCCTATGGCGGGTGTCGACGATAGTCTGGTCACCACACGCTGGGATTTGCCGCCAGTCAACCGGCCGGCAGAGCAATTGCAGGGCGTTTCGTATGTGCCATACTCGTACCTTTTTGAGCGAGAGGACTTTATTGTTCAGGACTGCAACCACTTGATATTCGACGGAACGGGTTTGCAAAATGGCGATGCCCTTGGTTGGAAGATGGCCTCCTGCGAGACCGATTATATCGGGCCCAAGTCGCCTCCCATAATGGATATAGTCTTGAGTGGCAGGCGAGACCGTGTCCGTGCAGGTTACGAGAAATACGTGCTGGTTGACCATATTGATGCTGCCGCGATTTATTACGAAGATAGTCCCAAGTACGGTTTTCCAACCGGTCGGGGCGGCCAGGTATTTTCCGCAGGAACAAACGAAGGTTGGGGAGATTGTCTTGGCGACTGGTCGCCGGGCTATGAAACCGTGCGCATAGTAACACGCAATATCATTCAGCACATGGTTGATGCGCCGCCTCCGCCAAGCTTCCAGGATTTGGCGGTGTTGATGTCACACTGGCTTGATAAGTGCAGCTCTCCTCAGTGGTGTGAATATGCCGATGTGGATATGACCGGCACAGTGAACCTTGTAGATTTTGCACGCCTGGCCGCGTCCTGGTACAGCGTTAGGGAATAAATGAACGCGGGGGCAAAATACTATAAGCTAACCTGTCTACCCTGCACCCTATACCCTGCAAGGAGAGAACATGAAAATTAGCATATTTGGAATGGGCTATGTGGGAATTGTCAGTGCTGCATGTCTGCTCCGCGATGGTCATCAGATTATTGGAGTGGACTCGGTCGGTGCAAAAGTTGCCGACCTGTCGGCGGGCCGTTCGCCCATCCAGGAGCCTGGAGTAGCCGAGCTGCTGGCGAAAGGCCGCCGGGCCGGACATCTGAAAGCGACCACAGAGGCTTCGCAGGCTCTGTCAGGTAGCCAGATGATCTGGATTTGTGTAGGGACGCCATCCGGTCCGGACGGGACAATTGATCTTTCATCGGTTGAGGCAGTAATAAAACAGATCGGGCGTGTACTTGCCGGCTCTACAGACCGTCCGCTTATCGTTGTGCGAAGCACCTGTCTGCCCGGAACCACAAGCAACCGCGTTATTCCTTTGCTGGAAAAAGAATCTGGTTTAACAGTTGGCAAAGACCTCAACGTGGTGTTCCACCCGGAATTCCTGCGAGAAGGCACAGCGGTAGATGATTTCGTTAACCCGCCGAAGATTGTGATCGGCGAAGCCCGGCCCGGCGCTGGGGATGTCCTTGTAGAGGTCTACAGGAATTATCCGGCGCCAATATTTCGTCTGGAACTTGCCGAGGCTGAGATGGTCAAGTACTGTGACAACCTTTTCCACGCCCTTAAAATCACCTTCGCAAACGAAGCCGCGATGGTGGCCAAATCGGTGGGTGTGGACGCCCGCAGGGTAGCTGAGGTTTTCTGTGCAGATACCAGGCTCAATATAAGTTCGCATTATTTGCGTCCGGGCCCAGCATTTGGCGGCTCCTGCTTACCCAAGGACCTTCGGGCGATTTTACGATTCGCTGCGGTCAATTCGCTCAGGCTTCCGATGCTTGAAAGTGTGCTTGCGAGCAACGAAGCACAGATAAAAAATCTGTCGGAGCGCATCTTGACACATCACCCACGTACGGTAGGCATGGTTGGGCTGGCCTTTAAGGCTAACACAGACGATATGCGGGAAAGCCCCTACGTCAAGGTCGCTAAAGATCTTATCGGTGAGGGGATAAAGCTGAAAATTTATGACCCAGCGGTGCAGCCGGACCGGCTTATAGGAAGCAACAGACAGCAGGTTCAAAAGGCGTTGCGGCATCTGGAAGACCTGCTTGTTCGCTCACCGGAAGATCTCTGCGCAACAGATTTGATTGTTGTAAATCACGCCATAATAGACGCTGATCGCGTTCATGGCTGGCTGGCCGCAGGTATCCACGTATTAGACCTGGTTGACATCATGGGCGTAGACCGCAAAGCTTCCGGCTACGAAGGGATATACTGGTAAGGCCGGAAAGACCTGTCCTGAGCGGAGTCGAAGGATGCGCATACTCTATCTACACCAGTATTTTGCCTCGCGCAAGGGGATGACCGGAACGCGGTCCTACGAATTCAGCCGATACCTCGTGGGGAGGAGTCACCAGGTTACAGTCATAACCTCGGGTCTGGCTAATAGTGAATTTCCTGTTCCCAAAGGCCGGAAATACATCGAGCGGCAAACCCACAGCATCAATGTAGTCTCGATTGCCGCTGGCTACAACGACCCGCAGGTAGGTACGGCGATGAGCGGCTGGCGCCGCATGCTCAAGTTTCATCAATTCGCCAGATTGGCCACTCGTGTCGGTAAGAATCTGGCAGCACCAAACGTTGTTTTTGCTACGCACACACCATTGACCGTTGGGCTTGCCGGCATGGCTCTGAGCCGGCATTTCGGCGTGCCCTTTGTTTTTGAGGTCCGTGACCTGTGGCCTGAGGCGCTGGTAAACGTGGGGGCGTTGAGAAACCCTGTGGCTATTTGGTGGCTGAGACGAATGGCCAAGAAAATATATGCCCACGCAGAGCACATCGTGGCGCTGTCACCAGGTATGAAAGAAGGGATTGTTCGCGCAGGCGTGCCCGCGGAGAAAGTGACTGTCATTCCCAACGCGTCTGATTTGGATCTTTTTCAGCCGGGCCTGGATGGCTCAGCTTGGCGTGAGCGATTGGGCCTGGGCGACAGATTCGCTGCCATTTACTTCGGGGCTATGGGCCTTGCCAACGGCCTTGAGTACGTCATCGAAGCTGCACGAATCCTCGCTGAGCGGGGCAGCAGCCACATTGTGATTGTTCTGCATGGGAGCGGCGGAAAAAGACCTGAACTTGAGAGGATGGCTCGCAGCTATGGGCTGACTAACGTTGTCTTTAGCAACCTGGTTCCGGACAAGGCCGAAGTTGCCCGAATTGTCGCGGCGTGCGACGTGTGCATGACTATCTACCGGGCGACGAAAGAGCGCACCTGGTCTCCGAACAAAATGTTCGATTCTCTGGCTGCAGGTAAGCCGGTTCTCGTTAATGTGCCCGGCTGGCTAAGTGAGATCATAGAGAGCAACAATTGCGGCAGATGCCTTGACCCATATCGACCGGATGCGCTGGCAGATGCGCTCGAGGAGCTGGCCGCCAGTCCGCAACTGTGCCGAGAAATGGGCAAAAACGCCCGCGCGCTGGCCGAGCGGCAGTTCGACCGACGCAAATTAGCTAATCAATTAGAAGACATCTTGCTGCAAGTGACGGACAAATTTAACCGCGGAGAACGCAGAGAGCACAGAGAATGAGAGGATCAACGAGAGTATCTCCGCGACCTCTGTGCTCTCGGCGGTAAAAAAGAGTGTATGAGGCTTTTGATTATCACGCAGTATTTTCCGCCTGAGATGGGCGCGCCACAGGCACGTCTGTATGAGCTGGCAAAACGATTGCGGAGCATGGGCCACAGAATTACCGTGCTTACTGCCTTGCCGAACTATCCAACGGGCAGGATATTTGATCAGTATCAGCACAGGCTGAGAGTTACTGAAGTCCTGGACGGGATAAAGGTCGTCCGTACGTCTTTGTACCCGTCAAAGTCGAGCAAAACGTTGCCCCGGCTATTAAGCTACCTGTCATTCGGCGTCAGTTGCACGCTAATCGGCATTTGGGGGCTGGGCTGGCAAGACATTGTATTGATTGAAAGTCCCCCGTTATTTCTTGCACCGTTTGCGCTCCTCGTAAGCAGAATAGTGCGAGGCAGAGCCGTGATGATGGTTTCCGATATTTGGCCGGATATTATCATCCGTATGGGCCATGCACCGGAGAATAGCCTATCTACAAAGGCTATGCTATGGCTGGAGAAATTCTCGTACCGGCATTGCTATGCAGTTGCTTTGACAAATCCTGGGGCGTGCAGCCAGATTCGCACGCGTTTTCCAAATCTTAGAAATGTCACTGTGATATCCAACGGAGTGGATACGAAAACATTCTCTCCTGAATTTCGCAGCGATGAACTTCGTCGTGAACTTGGCGCCGGGCCCGGCGATTTTCTTGTGGGCTACTGCGGTCTTCACGGATTGGCCCAGGGCCTTGAGGTTGTGCTCGGTGCCGCAGTCAGGCTCAGGAACCGGCCTGGCATAAAGTTCGTGATGATTGGTGACGGGCCCACAAAAGACGGACTTATCGCAATGGCAAAGGATATGAATGGTGCAAATCTGCGTTTTCTTGGCTGGCGTCCGAAGAACGAGATGCCGGCAGTGCTGGCATCTTTAGACGCCAGTCTGGTGCCGCTGTCGGCGCGTTTTCCTGGTACTATGCCGTCAAAAATATACGAGGCGCTGGCCTCAGGGACTGTTCCGATCGTGGCAAAAGGCTGCGAGGCAGAGGCATTAGTCACTGAGTTTGAAGCGGGCAGATGTTACGAACCCGGTGACGCCGACGAAATGGCACAGGCGATTCTTGGCCTTGCTCAAAACCATTCGGTCTTGGAGAAAACCCGGGACAATTGCATAAAATTGTCAAAACGGTTCGACAGAGCCGTCATAGCAAAACGCACAGAGAAGATATTAACCGCCGTTTGTGACGGTCGGTCTTTGCCGGAAGTGGAGAGGACCCCCAAATAAATTTGGGGGCTAAACGGATAAATGGCCGGCTCAAAATCTATTGTTGAATACGAATCCGCGTTTGCAGGTTGGCTTGGGGCAGAGCGTGCTTTTTCTTTTTGGAAAGGCCGTGTTGCCCTTTATGCCATTTTGAAGGCTCTTGGCATCGGTGAAAATGCCGAGGTAATCTTACCTGGTTACACCTGCGTTATGAACGTGAACCCGATCAAATATCTTGGTGCAAAACCGGTTTACGTAGACATCGAACCAGCCACGTACAATATCGATGTCGGTTTGCTGCCGGATAAGATTACGCCCAAAACGAAGGTTATAATAGCTCAGCATACATACGGCTATCCCTGCGATATGGACGCAATCATGAATATCAGCGACAAAAATGCTATCCCGGTCGTTGAGGATTGCTGTCTTTCTCTTGGTTCAAAATACAAGGGTAAGACCGTCGGCACAATGGGCTTGGCTGCATATTTTTCATTTCAATGGAATAAGCCATATACTACAGGGCTTGGAGGAATGGCGGTAACCAGTGACAGTGCCTTAGCTGACAAAATCGAGCGGCTTCGGGCCAGCGAAATGTGCCTGCCTTCGGCAAAAGAAGCTATTATGCTTTGGACACAATTGATTGTATACAGGTCGATTGTTTACCCCAGGACAACAGCGTTTGCGCAAGCGCTTTTTAGATATCTCACAAGCAAGGGCGCTGTTGTTGGCTCATCCAGTGCATCGGAATTTCAACCGACTATGGCTCCGGATTTTTTCAAGGGCATTGACGGCGTACAGGCTCGCTGGGGCTTGCGACAACTTAAGAAAATCCAGCAAAATATCGCCCACCGTCTTGAAATGGCGCAGTTTTATGACCGGCTTTTCCAGCAAAGAGGCTGGCTCCCACGCACATACGACAGGTCTACTATCCAGCCGGTCATGGTACGTTATCCGGTCAGGGTTGCTGAGAAAGCCGAGGCCCTTGCCCGGTCAGCAAAGGAAGGCATTGAGCTTGGCAGTTGGTTTGAATGTCCCTTGCATCCCATTGAAACACCTTTGGCAGCCTACGCCTACCAAATTGGGATGTGCCCCCAAGCTGAAAAAGCGTCCCGTGAAGTCGTGAATTTGCCCTTGCACCTGCGAGTTAATGAAAAAACGGCAAAAAGAGGCGTAGAGTTTATTACAAGATTCACCCAAGTCCCGTGAACCTGCGGTAACACCGCAACCCAAATATTTGGCGCTGCACCTTACACAGGCTTTTCGCAGTCACAATTTGACAGTCACAGCATATCGCGTAATATATACAGCGCAAAAAGACCCCGCGTGGAATGTGGGGCTAATGCGAGAGAAGACTATGAAATACAATGCTGTAGTTCACCGAAAATTTGCCCTTCTGGATAAATATAGCCAAGAACAGACTTGATGCTTTTAGACAATTTCGGGATGAGATCGATCAGGCGTGAGGTTTGATATACGTAAATTGGCACACCTGCTCAAAGAAAGGTGCCCCCAGATTTGTTTTGCCTTGCTGCACGCCAGCTTGCCGATTACGAGCGTCAACAATGTTACCGGTTAGTTGATCCGTGAATTAGTTGATTAGTTAATTGGTAACTAATTCGCTAATTCACTAATTCTCTAATTGACTTTTATCTTGTATTTCCCTGGTTGCAAAAGACTGGTGAAAAGCCTCTGTAAACGCGTTGTTGATATTCTTATTGCCCTGCCGGCAGTAATAATCTTGCTGCCGATCTTTGTCGTTATATTCGTAGCCATCAAGCTTACCAGCAGAGGGCCTGCGATATTTAGGCAGGAAAGGGCAGGAAAAGACGGCAGGCCGTTTGTCTTCTACAAATTCAGGACAATGAAGGTTGGTGTTGACCCATTTGGGCCGAGCCCCAAATCCTGCGATGACCCCAGGCTCACCCGCGTAGGCAAATTTCTACGGGAATATTCTCTCGATGAGCTGCCGCAAGTCTTTAATGTGTTGAAAGGTGATATGAGCATTGTCGGCCCACGGCCACTTTATATTTCGCAGATGGCTGAGTGGGATGGCCGGCAAAGAAAACGATTGCTCGCAAAGCCGGGCTTGACAGGCCTTGCACAGATTTCTGGACGGGCAGAGCTGACCCGTGAAGAAAAACTCCAGCTCGACGTAGAGTACGTAGAAACAGCCTGCCTTTGGCTGGATATAAAGATAATCTTTGCCACCATTGCCCAAGTTTTCGGGCGTAAAAGCATCTACGAAAAAAGATATTCGCAAAGCGAATATACCCGCGGGCAAGGCAAATAGGTAGGAAAGCTCCTCGGAAATGTCCGCTAAGATTATCGCTATGATTTTACTCGTAGCGGTGCCGTTCAGTGCCGCCGCGGCACTGGAGCCGGGCGGGATTTTGGTGATAGCGAATAGTGACAATGCAGCATCTATGCGGCTTGCTCACTACTATTGCCAAAAGCGACAGGTTCCAGCCGAAAATATATTTGCCGTGTCTCTGGGCGCGGAGGTTAGAGACACCATTAGCAGAGCGGATTATGAAAAATGGCTTGCAGAACCTATTCGCAAGAAGTTGCTTGATCTTCAGTTTGCCGGCAAAATCAGATGCCTGCTTACTACTTACGGTGTACCTTACAGGGTGGGTGGGCGAGGGCCTCTGAAAAGCCTCGAGGTTAAACTGAGGGAATTGACAGACCTGGCTAACCAACAGAGAACCAGACTTAAGCAGTTGGAGCAGAATGGCTTGGCCAATTCTCCCGAACACGAGCGTGCCAGCCTGAACCTGGCCCAGATACAGCTTGACATCGACTACATCACCGGCAAGGAGACGGATGCCTCAGTAGATAGCGAATTGTCAATGGTAATGTTCGGTCCCTACGAACTCTATCGATGGCAGCCGAACATGCTGAAAAACAGCGTGTCAGGTTCAGGATTCATAACGCTCATGGTCTGCCGCCTGGATGGGCCGGATTACACGGTAGCCAAAGGACTCGTCGATAAGGCAATAATGGCAGAGCAAACGGGCTTAAAGGGCATCGCCTATATCGACTCAAGAGGTCTGCCAAACAAGCCAGGTTATTCGCCCGGCTATTACGACCAGTCTTTGAGGGATCTGGCAGTTCTTACGAGATTGCGCACACAACTGCCGGTCAAGGAGGAGCAAACAGAGGCACTATTTGCGCCGGGAGCTTGCCCGCAGGCCGCCGTTTACTGCGGCTGGTACAGCCTGAAAAAGTACGTTGACTCCTTTGATTTTGTCGATGGTGCGGTTGGATATCATATCTCCAGCTTTGAAGCGGTGAACCTTCGCGACCCAAACAGCGCCCAGTGGTGTCCCGCCATGCTCAGAGACGGAATAACGGCAACTCTTGGGGCGGTGGCCGAGCCTTACCTTCATTCATTTCCTGAACCCAGAGACTTTTTCCTGGAGCTGTACAGCGGAAGCTGTCTTGTCGAGGCTTACTACCGAACTACGCCGTTTAATTCCTGGCAGTTGGTTTTGATAGGCGACCCCCTGTATACGCCCTTCAAGACAATTCAAAAATCAAAACTTAAAGGTCAAAATTGAGGAATTCCTTAATTGTGCATCCTTCGGCTTCGCTCAGAGCCTGCCCTGAGCTTGCCGAAGGGACAGGTTTTGATTTTTGACATTCGATTTTTACACAGACGAGCCACGAGAATTGTGCCCACAACAATTGCAACTGCTGTGGTCGAAGCGATAACGTGCCGCATTCCAAAATGTCTGCCCAAAACGATAGAACCTAATTTTGCCGCTAAAAGCAGGCCTATTGGAGCAGCTAACGCCGTCGCCAGCCACCTGCCGGGAGTTTCGAATTTTTGCCAAAATTGTATATATCGAATCCATAGCACAGTAAAAAATGCGTAGGCCGACAGATAAAATACTGTGCTTGTGATCGGCAAAAGGTCGGCAGGATTGACTCGCGTCAGGTTTGTTAGAATAAAGATGCTGCTGCCGGTTACCACGATACTTGCGGTCCAGAAGTCAAAAACCGAGAGCACAACTAAACTTGTCAACACACCTGCCAGATCGGCAACAAAATCAGTAGCATCACACGTGCGTCCCGCCACCCCCTTTTGAAGTAATTCGTCAATAAGGCCATACCCACTAACCAGGAGAAGCACCCACCAGACCCGGGGTTTGCGCCAGTTTACCTTCTTATGTGGATTAATCGCAGACCAGAACAGAAATACCAAAACCAGGTAAGCCAGGAAGTGAAGGCCCTTATCGGAGACGCCGGCCTCGCGAACCAGGCCCGGTATCGGCATGTGCGCCAAGACAAAAAGGCTGGGCCAATATATCAACAACAAAATGATAATCAGCTTCTGTCGGGGTAATAAAGCCATCGAAATCCACCTAAACACATATCGGGGCCCACCGTCACATTGGGAACTGCTCTGAATTCCAAGCTGCTCTTTATAGTCGCGATTCGCAGATTTTGCCAGAGATTTGTTCCGCCTTGTGAGGCAAGTTCTACGCCCGAGGTCAGGCACCTCTGCCTTGGCTTCAAACACGAGCAGCGACGAAACTTCATGCTGGGCGAAGTCGACGAGGCTCAGGGCGGGCTTTTTCTTGTTCTTACTGCTTTTGAAGCAGATAGGATTTTGAAATTGGCTTTGTTTGGGTTTGTTTTCCGGGACGCCGAAAGCGGGTCTATTCTCATAATCCTTTCTGGTAAAGATGCTTATGTTCATTTGGCCTTTATAGAAATTGGCTTTGTTTTGCATAATCACAGTGGGCATCAGGGTATCGGGTTACCAGGCAGTGATTATCAGAGTATCGGGTTATCAGTGCGCTCCCTCCTGATTCTCTGGTCTGCTGATTCCCAGCATCCCGATCCCCTGATCTGCTGATCTCCGCTCTACGCCATCCCTCCTTTCTGATTGACTCTACCCGCCTTAGCGGCCACAAGTTTGTGATTGTCCATCGGCTGTGAACTACGGACCATGAACCACGAACAATGAACTATGGACTATTTTATATGGTGACTCTAATCCATTACTTACGGACATATTATACCCGAAAAAAGCTTGGCCGTAAAGGAAAATCCTGGATTTACCCTGGTGAGATATGCTGTCAATAATAGAAATGACTTGAATTATCTCATTGGGTGAATCCCGTGAGATGCCGGCTGCGCCTAACGGCAAACACAAGAACGTCGGATATTTCGAAGACGAAATCGAAGCCGCTAAAGCCGGAGTTTATCCGCCTCCGGCGGAACAAAGCCGCGCGAAAGTATCATAAAGAGTTCGCAGTAGTTAATTTTGAAGAATGGTGCCGGCCGCGCCGGTCACAATTAGCGACATACGAGATGCGAGCGACGAATATATCCCGGCGAATTCCGCCCAAAGTGCCGACTTTTCAGAAGCCCGAGGCTCTTTCCCGTGCAAGAAGCCCTATTTGCTTCAGATTTTTTCTTGGCGGCGCCCGGTCAATTTGGTTATACTATGGTCAAAGAGACGCGCATCGGTGTACGAAGATCTGGCTATTGAAGACAGCTCCTTTTCTTCGTAGGAGTAAAAGGGTGGAGGTGTGATGGCAAGGCCCAAGGAATCTACGGCACGGAAGCTTATGCAGGACGCGCAGGATAGAAATTTCAGAGAAAGGGTGCGAACTCGTGTTCTCGAAGTACTCTGGGATGCCCCTGCTATAACCTTCGACCACATCCTCAAAAAATCCCTTAATTGTGACCCAGTCTTCCTGCTCGACGTACTCCGTGAACTCGAAGATGCTAATTTTATCTGCTCCACAGAAGGCCGAGAAACTTCTGTCAGATATTGGCTGAAAGCAATAGAGAATTGTCGTCGCCCAAAAGCTGACCCTTTTATCCAATCTGGCACCACACCTCCTCTTGGTATTTCTTTGAATTCCCGACAAACCGAATATTTGAGAGAGCTGCTTCAAGAAATGCTTGATTCGTTTCCGGAGGCGGCGCCAGTATATTCTCAGTGGTGGTTTTCAGAAACAATATATGAAAATCTAATTAGCCTTGTCTTGCACCTGTCTAAGCCTGGTACACCTTTGGCCTTTCTTGGATCTGGTACGCTTGGAGCTCTTTTGTCCCATTTTTCTGCTAATCCAGTGGACATCTTTGATGTTGATGGAGTCTTGTTGGAAACGATTAGTCGTTATTGTCCTGAATCAACTCAGACAATTCGCTATGATGTGTCAAATGAACCAGGTGGCTCTTTTGAAGAAACATTCCAACTTGTTTTTGTTGATCCCCCTTGGTCAACCTCTATGTTGCGGACTTTTTTAGTTAGAAGCTCAACATTTGTATCTGTCCGGGGCACTCTTGCGATTTCTTTCCCGCCGGTTCTAACTAGACCCTCAGTTGAATCGGAGAGGAAGGAGCTACTGCATTTGGCTAAAAGCCTGGGGCTTTCGCTTAAATTAACATTGCCGAGTTTTACGGAGTATTCAGTCCCCGCCTTTGAACGAAATGCTTACGAGCATTGTGGAATACACCTCCAGGAGCCGTGGCGCAGAGGAGACCTATTTGTATTTACTAAAACTCGTCATAGCTCCCTAAATATTATGCCCTTAATTGAGAAAACGTCTGAATGGAGTCAGTATAATCATGGAAAATGTAGACTGTTTCTAAAGAGAGACGGCCTTTTCGAAGATGGCCCGCCATCAGTACAGCCTATTCCTGGCATGGAAGATTTAATGTACAAATCTGCCAGCACGCGCATGCCGTTTTGGAAATCAGCATCTTTGGTTTCTACACGTAATCAAATTGCGCATGCCTATGGCAGAATGGAACTCTCCACCTTGCTCGAAACGACCTGTGGGCAGGATCATGGCAATTGTGAGAATGATGCAGCTTTTGCGGCTATGCTGCCTATGCAAGTTCGAGAGACTATTCTTGCTATGTTGAACATTAGTAACTCTGGAAAGACAGCTGTTAGCAGATGAAAACGCGTTTGAAAACCATGCAGACAACAGAGGATTTAGAAAGTCACGAACTCGATTTGGCACCTTATGCGCTGAAGTCTAAAGAGCGTCGAAAGGAGTTGGGAGAAAGTTTCCGTGAGGCGCCTACAAAGGCTAAACTAGAATTCCGTACTGAGTACCATCGAGACCGCGACAGGATTTTATGGTCGAAGGCTTTCAAAAGACTGCAACATAAAACACAGGTTTTTCCACATTATGTAGAGGACCATTATAAAAGGCGACTTACCCATTCACTTGAAGTTGCCCAGATTGCCACCACGGTTGCAAGAGCATTAAACCTAAATGAAGTTGCTACTGAAGCAATAGCTCTTGGACATGATTTAGGCCATACTCCCTTCGGTCATGCTGGCGAACAGGCCTTAAATAAGATCCTGACCTTGAAATCAAAGGCTATGGATGCAAAAACAAAAGGAGAACTCGGAAAACTCAGGAAACTCAAAACTAACAATATCGTTCCAATATTTGGATTTGATCATTGTTTCCATGCCATAGAAGTTATTTCCCGAATTGAGAAAGAATATGATAGTGAAACTGGCCACGGTGGCCTTAACCTTACCTTCGATGTCAGGGATGGAATTTTAAAGCACATATGTGAGCGCGCACAAGATAAGGCGCGGAGACCGTACTCAAATATTCCCGACGTTGTAAAGTTTCCCAAGTACAAAATCTTTGGCACTAATAAAGGCTCTTTGGAAGCTCAGTGTGTTTATTTTGCAGATAAAGTCACATACCTTCTTGGGGATACTGAGGATGGAGTGCGATCCGATGTTTTAGAATGCAAAGCTCTTAATGACGACGCTTTCATTAAAAAAGTTCTCAGAAAATATTATAGGAAGTACCGGAAAAGCGATCTGCAACGCTTGAGTAAAACTGATTTCCCACTATTTCGAAGTAACGTTTTAACAACTCTAATCTTAAATTGTATAGACGCTGCAAGGCAGAATATTCAAGAAAAGAGAATAAAGAATGTCGACGAAGTTCTGTCAAATGGTGAACGAATAGTATTTCTATCGGATGATTTGAAAAAGTCTTGGACGGATTTTTACCAAGAATGGATGGTGAATAAGCTATTCAAAAATGACCGCGTTGTTGCATGCTCTTTCAAAGCAGAAAAAATTCTGACCGATTTGTTCAATGCTTACTTTGAAAACCAAGACTTGATAGATTCGAAATACTACGAGCACTGCCTTACAGTTTATAAAAAGATAGGCATTTCTGATGAAAAACTACTGAACTTAATAATAGTACGTAACTATATTGCAGGAATGACAGATCCGTTTGCATCAGATCAGCATGCCCGACTTTACATGGCTTTAGAACGCATAAGATTTTGAAGCACGCAGGCGCGCAATTCCCGTCAATTCGAAGAATTCCGCGCTAATCAGAGAAACTTGCACCCGCGTGCGCGGGTATCCGTGGCCAAAATTTTTCTTGCAAAGGACTATTTCCCTCGTATAATTATGTGCATGAGTGAAATTGGCACAACCAGTTCTTCTTACAGGGCACTTTTCGGCCTTAGCATGCTACTATTGCGCCGCAAGGCGCAATAATAACTCCACCTAAAATTCATCCTATCTAAATATTTTTTCTGACAGGATTTACAGGATAATCCTGTTATCCCGTCTAATACCTTCGTTTTTTCATAAATTCGTGGTAATTTGACCCTGCGTTGGGCATAATTGGCCTGAAAATTTTGGAGAAAAAACAGATGTCGCAAGAAAGAGTTTCGATATTTGACACTACGTTAAGGGACGGCGAGCAGTCGCCAGGCGCGTCGCTTTCGGTCAGCGAAAAACTGGAAATAGCCCACCAGCTTGCTGTCTTGGGCGTCGATATAATTGAAGCCGGATTTCCAGTGTCTTCGCCGGCTCAGTTCGAGGCCACCCAAAAAGTTGCCGAGCAAGTTACGGGCCCGGTTATCGCAGCTCTGGCCCGGGCAAACAAAGAGGACATCGAAGCAGCAGGCAAGGCTATTGCTTCGGCCCAAAAAAAACGCATCCATACCTTCATCGCTACCTCCCCGATACATATGAAATATAAGCTGAAAAAGAGCAGCGATGAAGTGCTGAAAATGGCTGTTGAGGCTGTTCGATACGCAAAGACTTTTGTCGATGACGTAGAGTTCTCGCCCGAAGACGCCTGCAGAAGCGAGATGCCGTTCCTGGTCGAGATTTTAGCCGCGGTCATCGAAGCCGGTGCAACCACCCTGAACATACCCGACACCGTAGGCTACATCCTCCCGGAAGAGTATGGCAGAATCATTGCCCAGCTTAAATCCGATGTCCCTGGCATAGACAAGTGTATTATAAGCACACACTGTCACAACGATCTCGGTTTGGCGGTGGCAAATTCACTCGCGGCTGTGCGAAACGGTGCCCGACAGGTCGAGTGCACGATCAATGGGCTTGGCGAACGGGCAGGAAATGCGGCGCTTGAGGAAATCGTTATGGCCGTACATACGAGGGCCGATTTCTTCTTGCAGGCCGGTTCCAAACCGCTTCGCACTAATGTCAACACCAGAGAGATTTGTCGCACCAGCCAACTGGTCTCGCGTCTAACCGGCTTTGTAATTCAGCCAAATAAGGCTATTGTCGGCGCCAACGCCTTTGCGCACGAGGCCGGCGTCCACGTGGACGGCATGTTAAAAGAACGCAGCACATACGAGATTATGACCCCGGAGACCATCGGTCTTGTCGGCTCGCGGATGGTGTTGGGCAGGCATACAGGCAGGCACGGCTTCGCCGAAAGATGCAGGCAGCTCGGCTTCAAATTGACCAAAGATGAGATTGATCATGCGTACCAGCGGTTTTTGCAGATAGCTGACAAAAAGAAAGAAATTTTTGACGACGATGTGGCCGCGATAATCAATGATGAAATTCGGGTTGTTGTGGAGCACACTTATGAGCTGGTGTATCTACACGTCGCCTGTGGCACTGGCACTTTGCCGACAGCAAGTGTCAAAGTCCGCATCAAGGGCGAAACGAAGCAGGCTGCTGCCTGCGGCGATGGCCCAGTTGATGCAGCTTATGAAGCGATAAGAGAAGCTACCGGCCTGGCCCCCAAGCTGGAAAGCTATTCAATCCGCGCTATAACCGGCGGCAAAGAGGCGCTCGGCGAAGCGACGGTGCTGATAAGTGAAGATGGCCGAACCTTCGTTGGCCGCGGCATCTCCACCGACATCATAGAAGCAAGCGCAAAGGCCTACATCGATGCAATCAACCGGATGGTTTCAGCGCAGCAAAAAAACACCGATCGAGAGCTATAGGTAAAGGCTAAATCCGATGGGTATGACAATCACTGAAAAGATTCTGGCAAAAGCAGGTAACGCAGAAAAAGCCGTGCCTGGCCAGCTTATCGACGCACAACTTGACGTTGTCCTTTTTATTGATGTTACCGGGCCGCCGGCGATAAAAATGCTCCAAGAGCAAGGCATCGACAAGGTTTTCGATAGGGAAAAAATTGTGGTCACGCCGGACCATTTTCAGCCGGCTAAGGATATTCAAAGTGCCGAGCTGCATAAACGCCTCGACGACTGGGCAAAACGCCATAAGATAAAACACTATTACAAAATCGGCAGAGCGGGCGTTTGTCATGCACTTCTGCCGGAACAGGGGCACATCCGGCCCGGCGAAGTTATCGTCGGGCCCGACTCGCACACCTGTACCTACGGAGCATTTGCGGCATTCAGCACGGGCATCGGCTCAACCGACCTGGCGGCGGCGATTGCAACAGGAAAACTATGGTTCAAAGTCCCTGCCTCAATGAAATTTGTGCTGAACGGCTCGCTCAGGCCCGGCGTCTATAGCAAGGACGTTATCCTGGCAATTATCACGAGGATCGGGACGGATGGTGCGCTCTATGAGGCGATGGAATTTGTCGGGCCTGCACTTGGCGATATGTCGATGGAAGCCAGAATGACGATAACAAACATGGCCATCGAAGCCGGCGCAAAAAACGGAATAATCGGATTCGACAACGTGACAAAAAGATATCTCGATGAGCACCTTTCTGCGTCATTGCGAGGGAGCGAAGCGACCGAAGCAATCTCAACCACCTGCAAGTCGGAGATTGCCACGCCCGCCTGCGGCGGGCTCGCAATGACAGGTCGGTATACCGTTTTTGAATCCGACGCGGATGCTAAATATGTCAGTGTCGAACAGTTTGACTGTTCGAAGATTGAACCGATGGTTGCTTTGCCACACTTACCGAGTAACGCTGTGCCCATCGGCGAATGTGCCGGCAAAAAAATGGACCAGACATATATCGGTAGCTGCACAAATGGGCGAATCGAAGACCTGCGGATTGCGGCGAAGATTTTGAAGGGCAAACAGGTCGCCATTCGCACAATAATTGTGCCGGCGACGCCCACCATCTGGAAACAGGCAAAGGATGAAGGACTGTTTGACATATTTTATGATGCCGGCTGCGTAATCTCTGCCCCAACCTGCGGCGCGTGCCTGGGCGGCTTTATGGGCGTCCTGGCAGAAGGCGAAAAGTGCGTCAGCACCACAAATAGAAACTTTGTGGGTAGAATGGGACATCCGAAAAGCGAAGTGTATCTGGCCAGCCCGGCGACCGCTGCGGCCAGTGCAGTTGAAGGAAAGCTAACAGACCCAAGGAGGTTTATGTGATTGGAGGTGTAGCGTGGAAGAGATAAAGAAGCCATCGAGGTTCTTCGCTATTTTGTTTACTGTGGCGGCGGTGTGTAGTCTGATGACATTGCTTTTGATGATTGTCGGCGGCAGCACGAGTACCGGCCTTGTGTTGTTTCAGGCACTGACGGTGGTGCTGCTGGTGATCGGTGCAGTGGGCAAGTGGTATCAATACGCTCAGACGTACGTCAAATATGAAGTCGAGAGAAGGCTGGACCAAGAGAAGAAGGAATGACTATGGGTACGGCACATGTTTACAGGCGGGATCATGTAAATACGGACGAGATTATCCCTGCCAGATATCTAAATACCGATGACCAAAGCGAGCTATCGAGACATTGTCTGGAAGATTTAGACCCTGACTTTGTCAATAAAGTTAAGCCAGGCGATGCAATTGTTGCCGGCGAGGATTTTGGCTGCGGCTCGTCCAGAGAGCACGCCGTCTGGGCTATCCGCGGCGCAGGCATCCAGACCGTAATCGCAAAATCTTTCGCCCGAATCTTTTACCGCAACGCCATCAACTGCGGCTTCTACATCATAGAATCCCCCGACTCTGTTGAGAAAATCAGTGATGGCGATGAAGTAGAGATTGATTACAAAGCCGGCTTGATAAGGAACAAAACAGCCAGCACACGTATTAAATTTGCCCCGCTGCCGGATTTTGCTCGCCAGATAATCGAAGACGGCGGACTGCTTGAACATATAAAAAAGGGAACCACGGATTAACACGGATTTACACGGATTATTAAAGGAATAGTTTTGTGAGTGAAGGGGATTTGATGCATAGTGAGTTGACAAGGGCCGTTATCGGTGCGGCCATGGAAGTGCATTCAAATCTCGGGCCGGGTTTCTTAGAAAGTGTTTATGAAGCAGCTATGGCAATTGAATTCA
>CAZMLE010000059.1:0-22533 GCA_964567045.1 uncultured Pirellulales bacterium
AAGCTCAGCAGATGGCTGCTTGTTAGCCTGTATGAATCTTATTATTTTTATTGAATCCTCCTGGGAGCTTTCGGTAAGTCCGCAGGCGTTGAAAACGATGACGTCGGCGTCCTTGTAGTCGTCTGTGATAATATGGCTATTGTCACTCAAAAATGCCTGCATTCTGGCGCAATCAATGCGGTTCTCCGGGCATCCATTCGTGATGACGCATACTTTCTTGCTGCGTATCTGCTTAATGCAGGTGTTTTGCTCAAATGCAGCAACATTTCTTTCTTGGCGTTCGGCCTCTAATAGAATCATTTGCCCCCCCGACTTGTCCATTGTGCCTCGTCCATCGTCCTTTATGAGGAGATGGATGGCCGAAGATGGACGAAGTTAATGTTTGTTACCAAGTTGCTGCGCCTGGATGAAAAGTCAAAACACACGAATTCAAAAGGCAGCTACCCCCCTTGTGAATGCTTATCAGTGTTTCTGAACCGCCCCCATTTAGATGTATTATATGGTTTTCTACGCCTCAAATCAAGGAAAAAACAGGTAAAAATATCACCTTTTGCGTATTTTCAAAGTTTCTGCTTTTATTTAAGGACTTTATCGGACGGTTTTGGTTTCTCGCTTTGTAAATATATCGCCTATAAGATCTGCTTGTCTTTCCGCAGACCGCGGTTGCTTGACGCTTCTTTACGTCACTGCGACCCGAGCCGAGGAATCTATTTTTGCAGGTCATTACTGGCGTGCGGAGTTTGGTTAATCCTGTACGCTATACCCTGTACGCTATAATTTGTATGCTATACGCTATACGCTACAATCTGTATCCTGTACGCTATACCCTACACGCTGTACGCTGTATTAAAAAATTCAGCGTTGCCTGCCTAAAATAACCGCATCCAAGCTGAGCAGGGAACGAGTCCAAAGACGTTATTTGATGTAATATCCTGAGGTCCCCCGTAACTTCTGCACCCATATTTTGCCATCTTTCTCAAATTCAACTCTGTCTGGATGTATCTTGTGAACCTTGAAACCGTTTGCTATGTGGCCCTCGTGTAAGATTTGTCCCTCAAACACTATTGAGGATTGGCCATTTTTAGAAGAGCAGATTGCACTTATCAGTCCTGGGCCTCCTTGTAGTTTTATTTCAGTGCTTTCCTTTAATCTCCGTTTTGCGGCGTACACATTTTCCCTAAGATTGTTCACATACTGTTCCAATTCTGCTAAGTGACCTTCTTTTTTTCGCTTCAGATTTTCAAACTCCGAACGGATACCCTCTTTGGAATTTCTTATCTGTCTGATTTCTGACTCGTATCGGCCCCCTGGGTTACCTACTACGAAGGTATGGGTGGTGCCCGAAAAGTAACCATCTGTCCATGTATAGCCATGCGTGATTGCATAGCCGCCTGCTGTGGCGTGGCTATCCGCTAATCCGTAGCTGTTGCCAATTAAGTAACCGCTTCTATGCGATGTTATGTTCTGCATGTTCTGGCAAAATCGGCCCCAAGCCAGCTTCTCCTCATCATCAAGCCGTTCGAGCATTTCCTGCGCCCACTCCTGCAAAATAATGAGATTATTTAGATACCAATTTTCGATTTTCTGCCGCTCCTCCACGGCATATTTGCCTATGTTTTTTAGTTCCATGTCCCACTTTTCAATTTGTTGCTGCTCCTGTTGTTTGAGAAAATGCCCCCGTTCTCCCTCCCTGTCCAATTTTTCATAGTGACTAATTAGCACGGGCGTATCTTCTTTTGAAGAAGTCGACAGAGGCTCTGCAGAGCCTGTTTTGAAGAAGCTCAGTAAAATCGTCAACATTAGAACAATAACAAGAACCCAAAGAAGAACCCATTCAAGGTGTTGCCTGGTTTCGCCTTCGCTAGTTCCGGCATGAGCCACAGGACTGCTTTCTGGATTGGCGGCTCTTAGACGAAGTAGTGTTTCCCATAAACCTCTCCGTCTCGCTTCAGTTTCGATCACAGCGCACAGCGAAAACGGAAGCAGGTCCCAATGCTCCACCGTAGTTTCTATCACAACCGGACTTATTTCTTCTCGTCTCCACGCTTCACCTATTTTGTGAATTATCGTTGCTGGTTCAGGCATTTGTTGTTCCATATGGGTTGTACGCCTCCAGGACAAGACGATATTTCCGCCACCTGATACATTATCGGCCAAAAACACCCCTAAATTGAGCAGAAAGTCCGTTATTTAGGGCAAACCAATTGCCGATAAAATAAACACGTCTCATGGATTTACAAGTGCGGAATTAAAGGTGTTCTTAAAACATGACCACTGCGGTAACAACAGAGGACATTAACGAACTCTTGGGTCTATTTCAGCAACTGGAAGCACTGCTTAGACCAGAGTTGCCAGCGAAAAGCAACGAGTTATGGGAAGAATCCTTAGAGCAAGCCAAGCAAGAACTGGCGGAAGACCTAAAAAGATGGCAATGCGGGTTTACGCTAAGGCCGGGTGGCAACAACCGGGCGCGAAAATCCAGCAAAGCGAAACAGAAAGAAATCCAGGCAGAATATGAAAGCCGTGTCACAGAAATTGCAGAAAAAAAGTACTATGCGAAAGACCCTACTTATGCCAAAGCGGTTGACGAAGCGAAAAGCCAAACCGACGAGGTGTTGAAAAGTATAGACCATTTACTCCTGGCTATTCGACAACCACTGCTGCAATTTCCCAGAGTACAAGACAGCCCTCTTGCTGTGGACTGGAAAAAACACATCAGAAATTACTATCCTTTCCTAGATAAAGACAACTTATCGTATCAGGTTCGAGAGGGGATAGACGTTTTACAGGCCTTGAAGTTGCAGTTTGAACGCCAGCAGAGAAAAGAAATTGAATCACAACAATACCACGCGGAACCAGAGCAAAAGGCTCAAGGGAGCAAGATTATGATAACGGCGAGAACAAGTAAGGAGAATTGGGAAGCCATAAGAAGTGAATATGACATCAGTAAGAAGGATTTTGGCAAGAAGATTAACTTCGTGTCGGATTCATTCAAAAGGAAAATCATATTTCGTGATGTTGAACACGCATTTGTATTAGCGTCACAGGGTTTCTCGAAACCAGCCCTTATTATAGCTGGAGGTGTCATTGAGGAGTTACTAAGACTGTACCTGGAACATAAGAAGATTGAGCCAAAATGCGAGAAGTTCTTTTCCTATATTGAGGCTTGCGAGGACAACGGCCTTCTGAAACGTGGAGTTTCTCGTCTGACTGATTCAATAAGGGATTTCAGAAACTTGGTTCATCTCAAAAATGAAGAAACAAACAGACATACCGTATCAAAGGCAACTGCAAAGGGTGCTGTTTCCTCTATATTCACTATTGCCAATGATTTTCAGTAGATTGTTGGGGCTGGTAAGAATAGATTCCTTCGGCCTGTCGGCCTCGCAATGACCGTAATGAATATTGAATACTGAACAAGGAATAAAGAACGCCGAAGTAAAAAGACGCAGGAATGACGCCCTTTCGCCCGAATAACAAAGCACGGATCACGATTCACGGGTCACGAGCGACGGCTTATGTGCTGCTGGGCCCAGATGGCAAGGGCGGAACCAGCCAACAAAACCACTCCGAAAAATAGCTGAAACCCGGTCAACGTTTCGCCAAAGACGATATGGGAAATCGCAAAAACGGCAAATGGCTGCGCCAAAACTACCAGAGCAGGAACTGTCGCTCCAATGCGTTTTATGGCCGTGTAATAAAAAACGTGAGATAGTGCTATACTTGCAACGGCGGAGATCACCACACAAGCCCAGGGCCAAGCAGGCATCTTCAGGCAATCGCTTAATCTGCCAAACATCAGCCCAAGCGCAAAAAGCCCAGCTACCGTATAGATACTTATCACCGAAAAGCCGCTGCGAGAGTCGATGTCCCTAAAAGCGACCTTGACTGAAAGCGTGTACGCCGCCCACATAAGCGATGTCACCAAGCCAATGATAATGCCCGTCCTGGTCCCATGTGCGGTGAAATCTTGCTTAAAGTAGACAACGCCGATCACGCCGACCATAGAAAGAATCAAGCCGCCCCAGAAATATCTGCTGCGACCCAGTGACCTCTCATCGGCAAAAAATATCAGCGAGAAAGCGGCGATCCAGATGACTGAGGATTTGTTGAGCAGCACCATAAAGGCGGGATCGACATAATAAAATGCCGCCGCCCACAAACTCTGGAAGGCGATATTGGCGCCGCTGGGTAAAAGCGCCCTTCGCCAGACATTCGTTTCGATACGCTTTGTTTTCAGCCCGAATAGCAGAAACGGCAGCCAAAAAAGGCAGGCCACAGAGTACCGCAGCACATTTTGGGTCCACAGATCGACGTGCCCGGTCAGGTATTTTATGAAGTTCGGCCCCAGCGACCAGAGTACCAGCGACCCCAGACAGGCAAACGTAGCCGGGACGTCGAATCTTTTAATGGTCGCGCCCCCTGTCACCGTGCTGCTCCAAATCCTCAAGAAGAATTGTTGTCACAATGTCCCGCAAAGCACTTACTCAAGCATGTGCATAACAATCTTGGCAACTTCCTGGCGAGCTTTCTTCTCAGCCAACGGTTCAGCCAGCTTGATCAGCTCATCGCTAGTGTGAGTTAACACGTCCTTGTCTCCCAGGAGTTGCTCAATGCTCTTCACAATCGGGTCGATAGATGTGAAGTACGGCATAAATTCCGGCACTAATTCCTCCCCTGCCAGAATGTTAACCAGGGACAAATATCTTGTCTTTACCAGCCATCGCCCTACCAGGTGCCACAAGAATCTGCTTGATTGGTACATTATCACCATTGGGCACCCAACCGCCGCCACCTGCAGGGTGGCACTGCCACTTGCCACAAGCGCAAAATCCGCCATTTCAGCGGTAGAAACTACCGACCCGACCGTGTAATCAGATTCAAAACCGGCGATTTGCTGGCCTTTTAATACCTCCTCTCGCTGGTCATCCACAGCGACCGTGACGAACGTTGCACCGGCATATTTGTGCTTTATGGCAAGTGCAATCTGCTGCATCGGCTCCCAGAGCGAGTCGATCTCAGCAGCTCTTGAGCCGGGCATAATCGCCAATCTTAAGCTCCTGGGTTCAAAAGACTTATAGCTTCTTCTGTACCGACTCAGGCTGCCGGCTAAATCGTCAAGCAGAGGGTTGCCCACAAAGACGGCGTCAATGCCTTCTTGGCGAAACCAATTTTCTTCGAAAGGCAGTATACAGCAGAGTTTATCGCAATATTTCCGCAGTTTGCCGATGCGCCAGCCAGCCCAGGCCCAAAGCTGTGGGGCAACGTAGAAAAGCGTCTTAATGCCCGCTTTTTTGGCCGCTCTTGCGATGTGAAAGTTGAAGGACGGCGAATCGCACACAATGACCAGATCGACATTATTGCTTTTCAGAAAATGACTTATGCGCCTTATCAGCCCGTAATAATAGCCGACCCGGCTGAAAACCTTATATATCATTACGGCCTTGCCGGCGGTATCTTCGAGCAACTTACAGCCGGCTGCTGCCATTTTCGGCCCACCCACGCCAAAGAACTCGATATTGTAAGTGCCTTGCCGCAAAGCACTTATCAAATCCGCACAATGGGCGTCGGCACTCGCCTCGGCGGCGCTTATAAAAACCCGATTTGTTCTTGCTTGGCTGGCCATAAAGTGCATTTGTTAACAAGAATTGGGCAAAACAGCAAACAGATAGTGGTGGAATTCGCAAATCAGAATACAGAGGACAGAGGACAGAAGACAGAAAACAGCGGATTAATTCTGGACTTGGTTTGTCGTTTTTTAGGGTTTGCCAGGCACGTTGCATTTGGACACGTGGTTGTTAAGACTTTTGGCAAAAATTTTTATAAGTGCTTATCTGACAAGAGCATAAATGCAAAAGTAAAAAAGTCCAAAAATGAGCAGAAATGCGCAGAAATTGACAGAAATGCGCGCGTTTTGAACAGAAATGAACAGAAAATGCGCACTTTTTGACGCGTCTACAAAATTGTATTTGACTTTCCCAGGAGCCCTCGATTCCTGGCACGCTAATTGCGGAGGCACGGACAAACACAGACTCAAAACGGACAGGCACGGGCTAATCGTGACTCGATTCTGAATACCCGATTTTTGATACTCGATAGCGATGCGGAAGAAAAGAATTCTGCTTTTCTTTGCCGAGTTTCAGGGTAAAATGAATTAAGAGACGTGAAGCGCTTTCAAACAGTGTCGCTCGTGAAAAAGGTTTGCCCCATTAGGCATTGGTCAATGCCTAATGGGGCAGTGCCTGCGTAGCTTGCGCTACTTGTTATGGCAAGCATACAAGCACGGATCGATTTGAGAATACCATAGAGGGCGGAGAAAAGTCAAGAGCAAAGATCAAAAATTCCAGAAATCGGGAGGCGAAGATTATGGGCAACTACACGCTCGGATTAGATATTGGCTCTAACAGTATTGGCTGGGCGCTGGTTGATTTAGGTGAAAAGCCATCGATAGTCGATATGGGCGTGCGGGTCTTCCCGGAAGGGGTTGACAGGGACACCAAAGGGTTAGAAAAATCAAAGAATGCGACACGCAGGGAGGCAAGGGGTGCCAGGCGGACGCACCAGAGGCGTAATTTGCGCAAAGAACGATTGGTGAGCATTTTGCAAAGCGTGGGCCTGTTGCCGAAAGACGAGTCCGAATTGAAGTCGCTGTTTCACAGCAGCCCCTACCAATTGCGAAAAAAAGGTTTGGATGAGAAACTCGAACCTTATGAATTTGGCAGGGTTCTTTATCACTTAAGCCAGCGTAGGGGGTTCAAGAGCAATCGCAAGAGCGGAAAAGCGAAGGAAGACGGCGTTATCATAAAAGGGGCAAACGCACTGCAAACGGAAATGGACAGCAAAGGATGCCGCACGATCGGGGAGTATTTTGCCGGGCTTAATCCCGATGAACAGAGAGTCCGAGGACGCTACACTTTCCGCAGTATGTATGAGAAAGAATTTTCTCTATTGTGGACAAAGCAAGGTGAATATTATCCTGATGTTCTAACTGTACAACTTCAGAAAAAAATACGTGATGAGATTATATTTTTCCAGCGACCGGTAAAATGGGATCCCGAGACGATTGGTGATTGTGAATTGGAGCCAGGAGAGAAGCGCTGCCCGCGAGGCGATTGGTATGCAAGGCGGTTCAGGTTATTGCAGGATGTGAACAACCTCAGGATTCAAAAGCCAGATGGTTCTGAGGACAAGTTGAGCAGCGAGCAACGCAAGATGCTTCTCGATCAGCTTGAATGGGAAGAAAAGCTAAGTTTTGACCAGATTCGCAAGAAGCTTGGTCTCATTGAAACGCAGAAGTTCAATGCTGAATATAGGATCGGGCCAAAAGGCAAAAAGATGGAATCAACCAAGGGTGACGTGTTTGCAGTAAAAATGAGTGGCAGAAGCATCTTTGGCGCGAAGCGCTGGGACGCGATGAATGAGCAGGAAAAGATAAAGCTCAACGAATGGCTTGTGGAGCTTGAAGAGGACCAACTTAGGGAAAAGCTGCGAAGCGAATACGGTTTTGATGATAGGCAGATAGAGCCCGTCCTGAAAATATCGCTGCCGCGCGGATATATGAGTTTTTCGCAGAAGGCGATCATAAAGCTGCTTGAGTTTATGGATCAGGGAGCTATTACAAGCGAGGCGATAGCTGCTGCGTATCGCGACAGGGAAACGACCGGTGGAAAAAAGGATAATCTGGATAAACTACCGATGCCGAAGGACATGCGTAACCCGATTGTGAACAGGGCATTGTTTGAGGTCCGCAAGGTAGTTAATGCAATTGTGCGCGAATACGGCAAACCAGCAAAGATAAAGATAGAAATGGCAAGGGAGGTGCAGGGCAGCAGACGGCAGCGAGAAGAGCTACATTGGAAGATGCGGGAGAACGAGAAGAGAAACGAGGATGCACGCAAGCGGCTGACTGAGGATATTGGGAGACGGAATCCGACCAGAGAAGATACTATCAAGTACAAGCTATGGGAGGAATGTGATAAGAGATGCCCATATACGGGAAGGCAGATTTCACAGGAGGCATTGTTTGGACCGAACCCCCAATTCCAGGTTGAGCATATTCTGCCTTACGACCGGAGCTTGGACGACAGTTATATGAACAAGACGCTCTGTGAGGTTCACGAGAATATCCATGTCAAGAAGAATCAAAGCCCCTTCGAGGCGTACAGCCACGATCCGGACAGGTATGAGCAGATAAAGCAGAATATAAAGGTGTTGCCGTGGCCCAAGGGGCAGAAATTCCTGCAGCAAGAGATAAACCTTGACACACATATCAATAGAGAACTGAACGACACCAGATATATCTGCCGAGAAGTGGTCGGATACCTCAAACAGCTCGGCCTGAACGTGCGCGGGACAAGGGGCAAGATTACCGCGGAGCTGCGCCATCAGTGGGGCCTGGATGGTATCTTTGATGAGTTCCGAGTTAGGCGCGATGACGACCATCGTCGCCACGCTGTCGATGCAGTTGTGGTGGGAGTTACTGAGAACGAGCATTTACGAAAGTTAGCGCGCAGCAAATATTCAGTGAGTGGCGTGAGATTCGATTCACCCTGGCCGGATTTCAGAGAGGAGATCAGAGAGAAGGTTAGGCACATCAACGTTTCGCATCGGGCTTGTCGGAAGGTTTCAGGAAAGCTACACGAGGAGACGAACTATGGGCCTACAGGCAAGAAAGATGAAAATGGTCACGATATTTACGTTTATCGAAAACCGCTTGATGCTTTGACCGTGCCAATGCTTGAGAAAATCGTTGACGGGATTGTGCGAGAAACTGTGAGAAATCGGCTGATACAAAAAGGCATCAGTCTTGACTTGGGTGATAGAAAAATACCGAAAGAGGTCTGGAAAGAACCTCTATACATGCGGACAACAAAGTCCGACAAGAAAGTGCCCATCAAGAGTGTAAGAATACACGATGTGAAAACGAATGTGATAGGCTTGAAGGATAATACCGGTAAGGTGTACAGAGTCGTCGAACCTGGTAGTAACCACCATATAGAGATATTTCAATACAGAGACGAGAAGGGCGGACCCAAAAGGGACGGCAAAGTCATCCCAATGTTTGATGCAGTTCAAAGAAGCCAAAAAGGCCAACCAATTGTCTGCAGGGACTACGGCGATGGAGGTAAATTCATCTGCTCTCTGGCAATAAATGAGATGTTCATGCCGGAGTTAGAAGACGGAATAAAAATCCTGCATCGAGTTCAAAAAATAGATAAGAACAACAGAATAATTTTGAGACCGCATACATATTCTGGAAAAGTGAGCGACTATGATAGGCCACCATTAATTCAGCGAAAAAGTGCGAGCACGTTGAGAGGCTATAAAGTGACGGTTGATCCAATCGGGAGGATTTGGCCGGCAAACGATTAGCATTTACACCATTTTCCGCGTAAGGAACGCCCCGCATTTTGCCGATATAGAATATGGCAACAGAAGTGCCAGCGGGAAATGGTACCCATGATTAAGCGTATTGTCGAAATTTCATCGGCAAGGACGCACCTTTCAATTCAGTACAACCAGCTCATAGTAAAGCAGGAAGGAAAAGAGGTCTCCAGGATTCCGTGCGAAGACATCGGCGTATTGCTGGTCGACCATCAGGGGACGAGTTACACACACTGCGTTTTCACAGAACTATTACGCTGCGGAGCGGCAATAGTACTGTGCGGCAGTAACCATCACCCGGCAGGAATGTTACTTCCCATCGAAAGCAATACTATGCAGACGGAGCGCTTCCGGCAGCAGATAGAGGTTAAAGAGCCGGTTAAAAAAAGATTGTGGCAGCAAATCGTAAGGGCAAAGATCAAACACCAGGCAAAGCTGGCCGGCAAAGACAGTGACGTTTATAAATCCTTGATGGCGCTACGAGACAGAGTGCGCTCCGGAGACCCGGAAAATATTGAGTCACAGGCAAGCAGAAAATTCTGGCCGGTATATTTACAGGATACACAATTCCACAGGGATATCGAAGGCCCGCCGCCAAACAATATGCTCAACTATGGATATATGGTGATGCGTGCGGCCATTGCGCGGGCGCTTTGCTCAGCGGGGCTGCTACCCTGTCTGGGAATCCACCACCGCAACCGTTACAACGCATTCTGCCTGGCGGATGATTTACTGGAACCCTTCAGAGGATTTGTAGAAGCAAAGGTCAGAGACATCTGTAAAGAAATTGGGGTTCCGGACAAGCTCGATCAGCCGATCAAAGCCAGAATCTTGGAGGTGCTCTATGAGCCGGTGACAATAGCAGGCTTTAATGGACCTCTTATGGTCGGTCTGCACAGGACAGCGGCATCACTACAGCGATGTTTTGCTGGCGAGCAAAAAGACCTGGATTTACCTGAGATATGATTCTAAGCGGATACAGGGCCGTGTGGATTTTCGCCATGTTTGATCTACCAACCGACACTCCAAAGGCGCGGAAAGACTACACGGATTTTCGCAAAAATCTGTTGAAAGATGGCTTCACTATGCTACAATATTCGGTGTACGTTAGACACTGTGCCAGCGAGGAAAACGCCGATGTTCACTATAAAAGGATCAAAAATTTTTTGCCTCCGGATGGTGAAGTCCGGCTCATTACCGTTACGGATAAGCAGTTTTCTCGCATGGAGACTTTTTGGGGAAAAATGCGAAAACCAGCCCCTCCGCAACCTCGACAGCTCGAATTATTTTAGCAAATTTAGCCTGCAAGTCCTTGCAAAACAAGGACTTGCAGGCCCAGCATTATAACTGATCCGTGCCTGAGTGCAAGTCACAACCCGCCTGGTGCATATTGCGCAAGAGCAGTTATTATAACTGATCCGTGCCTGAGTGCAAGTCACAACGCAATAGTGCCTGATAGAGAGGTGATAAAAATTATAACTGATCCGTGCCTGAGTGCAAGTCACAACGAAAGGATCGGAGATGAATCTTTGCAAAGGATTATAACTGATCCGTGCCTGAGTGCAAGTCACAACACATCGTATTGCGACTCGCCCGTCAAGGTATTATAACTGATCCGTGCCTGAGTGCAAGTCACAACCAGAGACTTCCTTTTCACAGGAGGCCGCCAATTATAACTGATCCGTGCCTGAGTGCAAGTCACAACGCGAAGAGGCGCTTTCAGATGCCGCACTATATTATAACTGATCCGTGCCTGAGTGCAAGTCACAACCTTGTGGGCATCCTATCATTATGTTCCGGAATTATAACTGATCCGTGCCTGAGTGCAAGTCACAACCGTAACCACTACGTTCGATTGTCCCACTGAATTATAACTGATCCGTGCCTGAGTGCAAGTCACAACTTATCGGAGATAGCAGTGGATTTATTCAAATTATAACTGATCCGTGCCTGAGTGCAAGTCACAACGCGCGCGTGAGACGGGCCGCGGCGTCACGATTATAACTGATCCGTGCCTGAGTGCAAGTCACAACTGCAAACGATGTCTTGAATGCGGACAAGTTATTATAACTGATCCGTGCCTGAGTGCAAGTCACAACTCTGCACTTATTCTATACAAGCAGGTACGAATTATAACTGATCCGTGCCTGAGTGCAAGTCACAACGATTTGATATTACGTAAAATCTGTACTGATATTATAACTGATCCGTGCCTGAGTGCAAGTCACAACGCTATAGGCCATGGCCTTTGTCTTAGCATCATTATAACTGATCCGTGCCTGAGTGCAAGTCACAACGATCGTGCATAAAAGGCTGCATAGCCTTGAATTATAACTGATCCGTGCCTGAGTGCAAGTCACAACTGCTGGCAGACGAGACTCTGCCCGACCTTACATTATAACTGATCCGTGCCTGAGTGCAAGTCACAACTCATAACGGCCCGCGAGCAGAGCGAGGAGCATTATAACTGATCCGTGCCTGAGTGCAAGTCACAACTCATGACGGGCAAGGGACGCAAACGCTTGATTATAACTGATCCGTGCCTGAGTGCAAGTCACAACAATCACATCGCTGGCCTTTATGATCAAGCAATTATAACTGATCCGTGCCTGAGTGCAAGTCACAACTGATCCGCATCGGAGCTGACCATCAGCGTTATTATAACTGATCCGTGCCTGAGTGCAAGTCACAACCGTGAGATTATGGTTGCAGAGACCGAGATAATTATAACTGATCCGTGCCTGAGTGCAAGTCACAACGTCAGATTGATCTTTACCAACTTCTCTAATATTATAACTGATCCGTGCCTGAGTGCAAGTCACAACAGGTTATAGACCGGAGTAGGGGCTGTGGAAATTATAACTGATCCGTGCCTGAGTGCAAGGCAGAACCTATCTCGTCTCTTGTGCCTCGTCGCCGGAGTCCCGTGATTTGCCTGGCCCATATCATTCCTGAAAGCAAAACCCCGCAATAAATTGCGGGGCTAAATCCGCCGTGCGTATGGCGGATAAATATTTAGCTGACAAATTTATTTGGCGGTTTTTGAAGATGCCAGCCCTGCTGCTATGGTTTTTACAGACTATTTACAAAACCGGTTAGCGTTTATCCGTTATATTAATAGTAGAGAAAATGCAAAACCATTACCCAAGATTGAGGACAAGTAAAATGACGCAACCCAACAAAAAACTCATCAGTTGTATCGCTGTGGCGATTGCCGGTCTTATCGGGCCGGTATGGGCACAATTGGACCATGTAACGGTGCGGCCTCCAGCAACAAATGTCATTGTGCCGCAAAGCCGGGCACACGCCTTTGCCTCCGAGCAGCGAGGTGCTATCGAGATTACCGAGGTCAGCGTCCTCATCGACATTCTCCAAAGCACGGCTACTACCACTATCGAAATTCACCTGCGCAACACAACCAACCGGCGGCAGGAAGCCGAACTAATCGTCCCTGTGCCCGATGGAGCAGTCGTGCGGGGCTTTGCTTACGATGGGCCGCACGGCGAAATAACCGCCGAAGTGCTGCCTAAGGACCAGGCAAGGAAAATATACGAGCGGCTGGTGGCAAAGATTCGTGACCCTGCGCTGGTGGAGTTTATCGGGTACAATCTGATCCGCTCAAGTGTCTTTCCCATCGAAGCGGCAGGCAAACAGAAAGTACGCCTGACATACGAGCACCTTCTTGAGGTAGACGGCAACCGCATGGATTACGTGCTGCCGCGCACCGAGTCGCTGGAGTACGCTGTGCCCTGGAAGGTTACGGCAAACATAAAGGCAAAACACCCAATATCCACCGTCTACTCAGCCAGTCATAAGCTCGACATAAAGCGGGTAGGTGACAAACACGTGACGGTCACAATTACCGCTGAAGCGACCAAAGAGCCTGGGCCATTTCGTCTTTCGTACTTGCTGCAGGAAGATGGCGTAACCGCTTCAATGTTCGCCTATCCTGAGCAGAAGGTCGGCGGCGGATATTTTATGCTGCTGGCCGGCTTGCCTGCTGAGCCGCCCAAGAACGGCGATGAACCGGCAATCAAGCGGGAGGTGACACTGGTCATCGACCGTTCGGGCAGTATGCGAAGCGAGAAGATCGAGCAGGTCAAAGAGGCCGCCCAACAAATCATCGCCGGGCTGGAAAAAGGCGAGGCGTTTAACATCATCATCTACAACAATACGGTAGAGTGGTTCTCGAAAAAACCGGTGCTGAAGACCAAAGAAACCGAGGATGCGGCGAGAGCCTACATCGAGGGCATCACGGCGACCGGCGGAACCAACATCTACGATGCGCTCCTTGAGGCGCTCAACCAGGAAACGACCGCAGGAATGCTGCCGATCGTTCTGTTTCTGACCGACGGTTTGCCAACCGTCGGGCAAACATCTGAGGTAGCCATTCGCGATCTGGTAATAAAGTCAAATCTGCACCATCGGCGGGTGTTCACCTTTGGCGTCGGGGCGGATGTAAATGCTCCGCTGCTGGAAAAGATTGCCGCCGAGTCACGCGCCAAAGCTGAATTTGTGCTGCCGAAAGAAGACGTGGAGGCAAAAATAGGCCGGGTCTTTAAGAAACTGACCGGCCCGATCCTTGCCGGTGCGGAATTGGAAGTTGTGACAGGCGACGGCGAGCCGGCCATCGGCAGAACTCGTGACATTCTACCTGAAAAACTGCCCGATCTTTTCGAGGGCGACCAGGTCGTACTGCTGGGGCAGTACGTGGGCAATAAGCCCATCACCTTCCAGATTACCGGCAACTATCTCGGCAAAGAGCGAAAGTTCAAGTTCACATTCGAGTTTGATAAAGCCGACTCGCGGAATGGCTTTGTGCCCCGACTGTGGGCCAGCAGAAAGATTGCGCAGCTTATTGACGCTGTTCGCCAGATGGGTGCTGACCCCGCCGCGACTAAAGACGACCCAAAAGTCAAAGAGCTTGTCGATGAAATCGTGCGGCTATCCACCGAGTTTGGCATCTTGACCGAGTACACGGCGTTTCTTGCCCGAGAGGGAACGGACCTGGCCGACAGGTCAGGAGTCTTGCGCGAGGCGGGCAGTGTAATGGAGCACCGCGCGATGCGGGCACGCAGCGGGCCAGATGCGGTCAGCCAAAGCTTCAATATGATGGACAAGAAAGCACAGTCTACCTTGAACATCCGCAACGAGTTTTTCGACCGGCAGATGAATCGCGTAGCGGTGACCAATGTGCAGCAGGTCAATGACGTGGCCTACTACCGCAGAGGCAATCGCTGGGTTGACAGCAGGCTGGTCAACAAAGAAACGCAGGCAAAGCCGACCAAAGTCATCGAGTTCGGCTCAAAAGAGTTCATCGAGCTGGCAGAGAAGCTGGCCAAGGTAAACCGCCAGGGCAGTATCGCCCTTGCCGGCGACGTCCTTCTGCTGGTGGATGGAGAGCCAGTCCTGGTTAGGCATGCCCTGAGCGAAGCCGAAGGGATGCCAGGCAGTAATTAAAGCCATAAAATCCATAAAATGACCGGAACAAAATTAAAGGAGAAAAAAATGAAAAATGTGAGAATCAAGCCGACATTGTGTTTAGCCCTGGCAATAGTTACGGCAGTATCAATCGCCGCTGGTATGATATTTTCTAACACGCCCGTGCTTGCAGGTGAGCAGCAAGCCCGCCTTACATCTGGCGGGCAAGCCCCACAGGCGGAGAAGTACTCTTTGTCAGGGCCATACGCCTACAAGAACCTGGCTATTTTTCTCATTCAGGCCAAGGATGCCAAAACCACAACGAGGGACCCCGCCCGGCGGGAACCCAAATTCATGACACTTCAGGAGGCGCTGGAGCAGAAAAAGGCAACCGTCAGTGAGACAGGAACGGTCAACAACCTTGTCATCGAAAACGTAGCCGACGATGTGCACATCTACATCCAGTGCGGCGATATTGTGCGCGGAGGCAAACAAGACCGCACGATCGGCAACGACTACGTTATTGCTCCCAAATCAGGCAAAATTCCGCTAAGCTCCTTCTGCGTTGAAAGCGGCCGATGGCGTCAGAGAGGCGATGAAAAGGCGCATGAGTTTTCCGCCTCCACCAACGCGCTGCCTTCGAAAGGGTTGAAGGTCGCAGCCAATTACAACCGTTCACAAAGCGGTGTGTGGCAGGAAGTGGCCGATGTGCAAAACAAGCTGAGCCAAAATCTCGGCAAATCGGTCAAAGCGCAACAGTCTGCATCCAGCCTGGAACTGACGCTGGACGACAAGGACGTCAAGAAAGCGGTGCAAGAATACGTGGATGCCCTTACTCGCCTGGTTTATGGCAGAGAAAATGTAGTGGGATTTGTTTCTGTGATTAATGGTAAGCCCAGTAGTGCTGATATGTACACTTCGCCTGAGCTATTCAGGAAACTCTGGGTCAAACTGCTCCGCGCCTGCGCGGTAGAAGCCATCGCCGAACTCCAGGAAACAGACGTGTTCGCGCATCCCACGGCGGCCTCTGCGGCAGCCTTCTTACAAAATGACGCCGAGGCGAAGATTCACGAAAAACAGGTCGATGCGCAACTCAAGATCGTTACCCGGCAGAGCAAGGATAAAATTGTGTTTGAGACGTACAGAACCGGCGAGAAAGAGTCCCTTCACAAAAGCTACATTCGCGCAGATTCAAAGCTGCTCCAGCAGCAGACCCAACCCGGAAGGCAAGGTCAACAGATACGGTCTAACACTATGAATTCGAGCCAGCAGCAGGGGCAGCAGGCGCAACCGCAGCCACAGCAACGGACGCCCGAAGAATGATGAAAGAATTTCTGCCGTAAAAGGGTGTGTGTGAATTTCAAAAAGCATCGTTTGACGCAGAGGAACTCGCAAGTATAATGCAGCTATGCGAGCGTATACAACTTATGCTGACGTTTTGCGGCCTTGCCAGAAGTCCTCCGCTGCATTTTACGATGCCGCTTTAATCATCGGCGGTTCCCTGCTTGTCGGTTTGTCCGCTCAGATTGCGATTCCGCTGCCCTTTAGCCCTGTTCCAGTCACCGGCCAGACCTTCGCGGTGCTATTGGTTGGGGCATTGCTCGGCCCTCGCAGAGCAGCTTTGTCCATGCTCGCTTACCTCTTGTCAGGAGCAGCCGGACTGCCGGTATTTGCGCTTGCCCAGGCTGGACCTGCGGTGCTACTTGGGCCGAGGGGAGGATATATTGTCGGCTTCGTTGCCGCCGCCTACATTACGGGGCTTTTGGCGGAAAAGGGATGGGACCGGCGGATTGCCACCACCATTCTGGCGATGATCTGCGGCAATATCGCCATCTATACTTTCGGACTGCTCTGGCTGTGTTGCCTGATCGGTATCAATAAGACCATATTAGTGATCGGTTTATATCCCTTCATTGTCGGCGACCTGCTGAAAATAATGCTGGCTGCAATTCTTCTACCGGCAGGCTGGAAATTGCTGCCCCCGTTTTTGTCTTCGACAGAAGACGCGGGGGGTGGACTTGCCGGCCCAACCAAATAGCGCTCAAAAAGGCAACTCTTAGAACGATTATTGCGCGGGTGTACCTACCAAGGCGCTCGACCTCATGCGTGGTTTCGCAGCAAAAATAATCAATCTCAGCCATCATATTTGCTTGCATTATTCGCAGCGAGCGTTTTATAATTAGTGCAGACTAACTTGGCGGACTGCACTATTTCTTGACTCAAAATGTCGGCTAGAAAACTCCTTTGATGGAGGAAAAACCGGCCATGCGAAAAAGAAAAGGGTTTACGTTAATAGAGCTTCTGGTGGTGATTGCCATTATTTCGCTGCTCATGGCAATACTACTGCCCGTGCTGCACCGAGTCAGAAAGCAAGCCAAAGCCGCCGCCTGCCAGGTAAACCTCAGACAGTGGGCGACGACCCTGGCTGTGTTCGTGGAGGATAACGAAGGTCGCCTGCCACACGACGAACGCGGAACCATGTGGATTCTGACCGGCCGGGCCTTTCAGGAGTTCGCCGATGGTACCCTGAATAGCCTACAGCCCCCCAGGCAATACCACTCTGTTCCGACAAAAGGCATGTTGTGTCCCGAGGCCACCAGGCCCGGAGACGGGAGTACAGGCGGAGGCACCGGGGTCGGGGGCGGCCACGGAATATCATACAGCTACGAGTGGAACGCAGGCGGCACCTTCCGGGCCTGGGTGCTCATAGAGCCCGCCCGACAGGACGGCCCGCCGCTTCGTATCAGCTATGTCAGCTATGGACTGAACGGCTGGCTGTTCCAATCCCCCGGTGACGCTGATGCCTTGAGGATGCGTCCTCCCTGGGAGCGGCCCCGCACATACACAGACGTCTTCTCGCTGCGACGCAGGGCTGGCGTGCCCCTGCTTCTGGACTCCATGTCAGCTTCCGGCTCACCGACCGATGACACACGACCGCCAGATGGACAGAACGAGTACGCAAGGGATAGTGCCATGGGAAGCTTCTGCTTGAACCGACACAATGGACATGTGAACTGCCTTTTCCTGGATTGGTCTGTGCGCAAGGTCGGCCTCAAAGAGCTCTGGACGCTCAAGTGGAACCAGGACTTCAACACGGCGGGCACGTGGACCAAACGCGGCGGCGTAAAACCGGAAGACTGGCCGCAGTGGATGAGACACTTCAAAGACTACTGAATTGGATCAGTAAATGCGTACACGTGGAAATGACCCCGCGTATTCGTTGATCCTCTTTTGCTCTGGTATACAGATCAACCGATGTACCATGTATGCCTTCACGCCACAAAAGCATTGACACTTCGCTGAACTTCTGCTACAGCATCAGCCAATTCGGCTTGACTGCTTTGTAGCCTCGCTAAAGCGAGGGCAGGCAAGTTATCAGTATCTTTCTTTTTGGGAGACAAACCATGAAAAAGAACATTCTCGGCTCAATCATTCTGGTATCGTCTGTGCTGGCATTAACGCTGGTCTTTGCCGGGCGATTACTTTCTGCTGCGGAGCGTGAGCCGGCCAAGTCCCCGCTTGCCAGCGAGCGTGCCCGTGACGCCCAGCCGAAAAAAGCCGGCCAGTTGAACATCATTTGCTTCGGTGCACATCCGGACGACTGCGAGATCCGCGCGGGAGGCGTAGCAGCAATGTGGGCGGCAAAAAGCCACCGCGTCAAATTCGTCTCCACCACCAACGGGGACATCGGCCACTGGAAGGAGGCTGGCGGACCGCTCGCCCAGCGCCGGACCAAAGAGGTCCAGGCCGCCGCAAAGATTCTGGGCATCGAGACGGAGGTGCTCGACAACCACGACGGCGAACTGATGCCCACGCTGGAGAACCGAAAGACCATTGTACGGCTGATCCGCCAGTGGAAGGCAGACATCGTGATGGCTCACCGGCCAAACGACTATCATCCGGACCACCGCTATACGGGCGTTCTGGTGCAGGACGCCGCATTTATGGTGATCTGCCCATTTTTTTGCCCGGATGTACCGCACTTAACCAGGAACCCGGTCTTTCTGTACTTCCCGGACAATTTCCAGAAGCCAAATCCATTCCGTGCCGATGTGGCGGTGGCAATTGACGATGTAATAGACAAGAAACTCGATGCCCTTGTGCAGCTTGAGTCGCAGTTTGTCGAGGGCTGCGTGACGGGCCATGAGGGACTGATACCGAAGAATGAACAGGAACGAGCGGCGGCTCACCAGAAAGTTCGGAGCAGCTTTCGCAGCCGGTTTGAGGCCACCGCGAACCAGTACCGCCAAAAGTTGATTGAGCTATACGGCCAAGAAAATGGGAAAAAGGTGCGCTGTGCCGAGGCGTTCGAGCTGTGCGAATACGGCAGGCAACCGTCAGCCGATGAACTCAAACAGCTCTTCCCGTTCTTCGAACGCTAAGAATCTGCCCTGCTAAGGCATCGGCGCGCCGGGCCCGCTGCCATCTAACTATGGATACCTGGACGATACAGAAGCTGCTAAATTGGGTCGCCGAATACCTTGGCAGAAAGGGCGTTGATTCGCCTCGGCTGAGCGCCGAACATTTGCTCAGTCACGTCCTGGCAAAGAATCGCATCGAACTTTATACGCAATTCGATCGGACAGTTGCCGAAGATCAATTAACCCGTTTACATGACCTGGTGAAACGGGCCGGCCAACACGAGCCTATAGCGTACCTCGTTGACAAAACTGAATTCTATTCGCTGGAACTGAATGTCACGCCCGATTGTATGATCCCACGCCCGGAGACGGAACTATTGGCCGAACGGGCCATAGAATTTTTGCAGGTGCGCAGCGGCCCTCAAATTGTCTGTGATTTATGCACGGGCTCCGGCTGCATTGCTATAGCGATCGCTAAAAATTGCCCGGCTGCCCGGATAATGGCGACCGACATATCCGATGATGCGCTCAAGGTTGCGGCCCAAAACGTTCAAAAGCACCAGTTGGATGAACAAGTTGAGCTTTTGTGCGGCGACTTGTTTGAGCCGCTAACTGCCAGATTGGCTGGCGACCGATTGGACTTGATAGTATGCAACCCTCCTTATGTAAGCGCTGCCGACTACGAAGCCCTTGATAGAACTGTGAAGCATTATGAGCCAAAGCTGGCGCTATTTGCAGGAACCGATGGCCTGGATATTTGCCGGCGGGTGATTCAAGAAGCGGGCGCGTTTCTAAAGCCGGATGCCGTATTGATGTTGGAGATAGGTTTTTCGCAGGGCCGGGCGATTAAGGAATTGCTCGAACAGACAGGGACATTCGCCGAAATCAGAATCGAAAAAGACTTCCAAAACCACGACCGAATCGCAATTGCCAAAAAGATGTCACTGTGATTGGGACGAGACATCGGGCTTTTGGGCACCTTTGGCTTGCTTTCGCATCTGCTCAAGCTCATCGGCGAGCTTTCCCACTTCAAGGCGCAGCCTTCGGCTCTCTCTGCCCGTTCGCAAAGCGTACCGCATCACCAGGACAATTACAACAACCGGCACGCCCAGAACAATAAGAATAATGAACAACTCGATTGGCCCTGGCGTGAAAAAAGATAGGGCGTTATTTGTCATCTTATCTTCCTTTCCTGCGTACAGCCTTGAGACACCCCCACACAACAAAAGAGTTAGATTATTTGGGGCGGCGAATTTGTGCTCTTGGCGTTCTTCAGCTCCTGCCGCAAGAGATGGACTTCCTCAGCCAACTTGCCTGTTTCCATCCGTAATAGTTTTTGTTCTTTTGCGGCGATACCGAAATATTTTACCGCACGGTAAATGCAGAAAGCAAGAAAGCCATAAAAAGCTACGCCGATAGCACATGGAAGCCACTGAACAAGCGGCCAATAGACGGGTTGAGGTGGTGACATGTACTTTCCTGCTTGTCCCAATAACACAGCAAAAACCATCATTCGCTCTTCCTTTCCTTTATTTCTTTGGGGTTGACCTTTTTGGATAGTAGCCAGACGTCCACGTCCGCCCGGTCGAAACTTATGTTTTTTTTGCTCAACTTAATATAGGGCGGACAATCACCGCTGGCGATGTACTTGTAGATAGTCCGCTTTGATAGTCCTAAATAGGCTGCCAGGTCTTCTATTGACATCAACTGCATAGGGCCTATCCTCAATGTTATGTAGTAATATGACGCAATGTGTGCTAAAATGCAACAAAATTCCAAAAAATTTTCCGTTTTTTTTTGGCGGCCGCAGTGTGGCTGACGTTTCTTAGGGCTCGGCCCGGCTTAAGTCTATTATTTAGCGTAAGTTATGCGAGAGCCACTTCATTGCGCAGCAGATAATCTTGCCGGTGGAGGTGCTCGCCGAGTCGAAAGGACCATGGTTGCCCAGCCATATCCGGTTAAAGACTCTTACCCAAATTGACACCCCGTTTTTGTCACAATTGAGAGGACAACCAGAAGACAGAAAGATTTTTTGGCAAAAATGTGAAAAAACGCTTGCATTTTACGGAGGCGAGTGTACACTACCGCCAAATTAATAATATTGGCTGTTAAGGAGGAGTAGCCATGAGAAAAAACATGGTGGCTTGGGCGTTAGTGGGGACGGTTCTACTTTTCAACACGGTGGCTCAAGCAGGTTTGGTCAGCTTTAGTGCCGATGCTACCTCGTCGTGGTCCGATAGCGGCGCTGTGGTTTCGCAGAATATCTCTACGATTTTTCCTCTGCAATTGACCATGAGCGCCCAGGCAAACTCGAAATTTACCATTACTACCACCACCACAAACGAGAGCAGCATCATCTGGGACCGGTACATCCTGACGCTTGACCCGCAAGGCGATGCTACTTTTGCCCAGAAAGATGCCGGCAGCACAAAGTTCAAAACTGTAGATTATGTCAGTGCTTACCGCCTCGAGTTTCTGGCGCCGGATGAAGTGCTGCCCGGTCAGGTCGTGACGCTGCAATTCGACATAAGCATCCCTGACGGTGTCCCATCCACGTTTACCCTGACGCAGTATCCGATCCCTGAACCGGCTACGGCGGCACTGCTTGGTCTGGGCGCTCTGCTGCTTCTGGCACGAAGAAAAAAATAACATCGTCAGGCAGAAAATCGCTCAATAGGTTATAACCGCACTGACTTTGTACGGACGGAGTTTTTCTCTGCCGGCCAATTCGCCAAGCTCTACCAAAAAGGTTATTCCGGCGATTTTTCCTCCTATTTTTTCGATGAGTTTGCAGGCTGCCGCCATTGTCCCACCCGTAGCCAGTAAATCGTCAACCATCAATACCTTTGCTCCTCGGCCCACCGCGTCACTGTGCACCTGGAGAGTATCGGTGCCGTATTCCAGGTCGTAGCTGATGCTTTCGGTTTTGAACGGCAGCTTTCCCTTCTTGCGGATAGGGACAAAGCCCGCGTCGAGTTTCGCCGCCACCGCCGCTCCGAATATAAAACCTCTGGCTTCCACCGCCGCAACGTACTGAATCCCAGCGTCGGCAAAACCGGCACATAGAGCTTCCACCGCTGCTGCAAATGCTTTTGGATCAGCTAATAAGGGTGTGATGTCGCGAAATAAAATTCCTTTTTTTGGCCAGTCAGGTATGCTGCGGATATATCCGGCCAGGTCAACTCCTTTGGTCATTGCTCATTCCCTTCCGTGGCGTCGGTTCAAGTTACAATTGCCCAGGCGAGACTCAATTGCCCGCTCAATCTATTGTTGCCTAATTGCCGGCAAAAAGCAAGCCCGCCTTACGTGTGGCCAGGGCAAACGCATCTTAACTCACGGTGTAAGCTGGACGTAGCCGATATTTTGG
>CAZMLE010000060.1:0-22223 GCA_964567045.1 uncultured Pirellulales bacterium
AAGAGAAGCCTAAGTACAGGAAAAAGTAGACATGGACCGAAGAGAGTTTATGAAGGCCTCGGTGGTCGCAGGGGCGTATGCCGTCCTTGGGACGCCCTGGACCGGTGCCGCCGACAGCGAGGAACCGTGGTTCGACCGCCCTATGCGTTGGGCGCAATTGGTCTTAGTGGAAAACGACCCTGGCCAATTCGAGCCCGACTTTTGGCTGGACTACTTTAAGCGCATCCACGCTGACGGCGCGTGCCTGAGCGCAGGAGGCGTTGTCGCATATTATCCCACACAAATCCCGCTGCACCACCGAAGCGCGTGGCTCAAGGATTCGGATCCGTTCGGCCATTTGGTCCAGGGATGTCGCAAAATGCAGATGGCGGTGATCGCCCGCACCGACCCGCACGCGACGTGGGACGACGTGTATCACGCCCATCCGGATTGGATCGCGGTCGATTCAAAAGGACAAAAGAGGCGTCACTGGTCTAACCCTGAATTGTGGGTCACCTGCGCGCTTGGCCCATACAACTTCGAGTTCATGACAGAGGTTCACGAAGAGATTATGAAGCTGTATCAGGTGGATGGCATATTCTCCAACCGCTGGGCCGGTCACGGCATCTGTTACTGTGGGCACTGCGCGACCAATTTCAAATCGTTTTCTGGAGTGGAGCTGCCACAGACAAGCGATAGTCGCAATCCAGCCTATCGCAAATACACGCAGTGGCGTATCCACCGGCTGAAAGAGCTGTGGTCTTTGTGGGATCAGACAATTCGCAAGATTAGAGCCGCCTCACGGTATATTCCCAATGGGTTTCCCGATAATGTCGTCACAGGGGCTTTGGCAGACATCTTCTTCACAGACCATCAAGGTAGAAGTGGTGTGACTCCTATCTGGTCGAACGGCAAGCGGGCGAAAGAACTCCGCGCGACGATGGGAATGAAACCCCTTGGGGGCATATTCAGTATCGGTTTAGAAGAACCCCATAGGTGGAAGGACTCCGTGCAGAGTGAAGCAGAGGTCAGGATTTGGGCGGCGGAAGGAACCGCCAACAACATGAGGCCGTGGTTTGTCAAGTTTTCAGGCACGCTCTATGACAGGCGTTGGCTAAAGGTGGTTGAGAGAATCTATCAATGGCATTATTTCGCTGAGCCTTATCTGAGAAACGTTGCATCGCTCGCTCGCGTGGCGATGGTTTATTCAGAACAGACAAACCGCTACTATGGCGGCGAAAGATGGCAGGAACGAAGCGATGGTCACGGGCTGGGAATGTACCACGCCCTCATCGAAGCGCGGATACCGTTCGAGATGGTAAATGACCGATTGCTCGACGCCGAGCATCTAAAGCCCTTCAAATTGTTGATTCTGCCTAACATCGCTGCCCTTTCGGAAGTGCAGTGCGAACAATTGAGGCAATACGTCCAGCGTGGCGGGGGCTTGGTTGCTACCTTTGAAACTTCGTTATACGACGAGCAGGCAGAGCGACGGCGTGATTTCGGCCTTGCCGATTTGTTTGGAGTTTCCTATAACGACCGCATCGAAGGCCCAATGAAGAATTCATATCTGAGACTGAAAGGCGATTCAAAAACTGGTCGGTTTCATCCGGTGTTGAGCGGCCTGGAAGACGCGTACCGAATCATCAATGGGATTTGGCGGCTGGATGTAAAACCTAAGATAGACTTTCCTTCTCCCGTGACGTTGATCCCTGCTTATCCTGACTTGCCGATGGAACATGTGTACCCCAGGCAGCCGGACACCGATATTAGGGAACTATATTCACGAGAATTGGGGCAAAGCCGGATTACTTATATCCCCTGGGACATAGACCGGACGTTTTGGGAGATCATGAATCCGGACCATGGGCGACTTCTGCGGAACATAATTGATTGGACGGCAAATGAAGAGCCGCCGGTTCGAGTGATGGGGCCTGGTGTCCTTGATATCACCATTTGGCGGCAAAAGCGGTCAATTACGGTTCATCTGGTCAATCTGACCAATCCAATGATGATGAAAGGTCCGTTTAGGGAATTCATTCCCATCGGCCAGCAGAAGGTTCAGGTTCAAATTCCTCGGGGTGAAACGGTGGAACAGGCTCACTTACTTGTCAGCGACAAAACGCCGGATTACGAAATCAAGGGTGGAATTCTCTCGCTTACTTTACCCTCAATTTTGGACCACGAAGTCGTAGCGTTGCGTCTACGTACATGATCCCTTGCAGTCATTGGAGAGAAAGGAGGTTCGCTATGACCGAGAGACTTGCCCGCCTTACCCATGGCGTGCTTGGACGGCGAGAGTTCTTAGGCGCCGTTACAGCCGGTGCGATACTCGTCGCCCGTGACCCGTGGCCCGTCGCCCGAGGCACGAGCGACTGCCGTAAGGCATCCCCAAGCGGAGAGCGACGAGCAACGGCAGGCCAGCGTGAGGCTTGCCCGCCTTACGTATGGCGGGTAAAGCTGGAGTTTCTTCGCCCGAAGGAACTCAAAGAGGCACAAAGCGTGTGCCCAACCATCTTTCAGCCGCTCGGAACGATTGAATGGCACGGGGTGCACAACGTGGTCGGCGTCGACTCGGTGAAGGCACATGCACTTTGCGTTCGAGCAGCCAGGAAGGCGGGGGGCTTGGTCGCGCCTCCTCTGTATGGCGGTGTCGGCGGCGTGGATCAGCCGCATACGTTCGTCATGGAGCCGGAAGACAACGTCTTCTCCAGGCTCCTTCGGCCATGGCTTGAGCAGCTCTGCCGGGAAATGGCCCGTGACGGATTCCGTGCGATCATCATTCTCACCGGCCACTACGGTGCGGCACAGCAGATAGTGGTGCGCGAAACGGCGGTTCGCATGAGCCGTGCTTTGGGAATTCCTGTGCTCGGCACGCCTGAGTATATGCTCGCGCTGGATGTAGGCTATACCGGTGATCACGGAGCATGGGGTGAGACCTCGCTCATGATGCACCTCTATCCGGGGACAGTCGACCTTTCGCAGCTTGGCGAGCCTCCGCATAAAGGCGTCGGGGGGCGCGACCCGAAAAAAGAAGCCTCAGCCGAAGACGGACGCCTAATCGCTGAAACGATAGTCTCACGACTTGCGGTGCTGGCACAAAAAATGCCGACCTGGGACTATAAGACGCTCGATAGTTTCATCGACGCTGAGGCAACGCTCATCGCCAAGCAGCTTTCAGCGCCGAGGGGCAAGGATGCCATCTGGACCGCTTGGCGTAACATAGGCCGCGCTATGCGTGATTATGGCAAGCAGCTTGCTGAAGGGCGTTTCGAGGAGATCAAAACCTCGGTCGCTGAATTGTAGCTTAAAAGCTGCCTTGTCAGCGAAGGTTTGTCGTGCCCTCAGTGAGCGCATCAATGGGGTGTTAACCTAAATAATGGGATGGCTGCGCTTGGTGTTGCCTCGCTGCGTGTTGTGTGTTAGAATGTGGGCTGGTTTTAGAGTAGCGCTTTAGGATTCTTGAATAGTGGAGGCTCATACGATGCGTAACAGAAACCCATTGTGTTCTTGGCTGCACCCTTGTGCAGTCTTTGTGCTCTTACTTTTGGCGGCTGAACGGCTGGTTACAGTTCTGGCAGCCCAGCGAACCGGAGTCGATCCCTTTATTCAAAATCGCAAACTTGGACGAGGCGTGAACATCATCGGATATGACCCTATATGGCGTTCTATGGACAAAGCCCGCTTCAAGGCGCAGTACTTCCGCATGATAAAAGACGCGGGGTTTGCCGGCGTGCGAATCAACCTGCATCCTTTTCGCTATATAGATGCGGACAAAAACTACGCGCTTGGTGATTCTTGGTGGCAAGTTTTGGATTGGGCGGTCAAGAACGCTTTGCAGAGCGACTTGATGGTTATTCTGGATATGCATGAATTCGGTGCAATGGGCAACGATCCGGAAGGAAACAAGGTAAAGTTTCTGGCGTTCTGGCGACAGGTTTCCCAGCGTTTTCAGGACGCCCCTGACAACGTCCTATTCGAGATACTGAATGAGCCCAGCCGAAAATTGACTCCGCAGATGTGGAACCAGTACATGGGCGAGGCCTTGGCCATTATTCGTAAGACCAATCCTGTCCGGACGGTGGTCATCGGACCGGCCAATTATAATTCTATCGGCCATCTTGGCGAATTGGCCCTGCCCGAGGATGATCGGAACATCATTGCGACGGTCCACTATTACTCGCCTATGGATTTCACCCACCAGGGGGCCGCCTGGGCCGGTCGTAAGGATAAAACGGGCGTCGAGTGGAAGGGCACCGACCAGGAGAAGGCGGCTGTCGAAGGTGACTTCGCAAAGGCCCAAGCCTGGGCAAAGGAGCACAACAGGCCTATATTCTTGGGCGAATTTGGCGTGTATGACAGAGCGCCAGTGGAATCGCGGGTGCGTTATCTGACGTTTGTCACTGCCGCAGCGGAAAAGCTCGGCTGGAGCTGGGCGTATTGGCAGTTTGACAGTGATTTTATTTTGTACGACATTAACAACGAAAGATGGGTTGAGCCGATCCGAAATGCCTTGATACCCAGGTTAATCCGCCATACGTCTGGCGGATAAATAGGAAAACCTGTCCTGAGCCAGGCTGAAGGATTCGGAATTCCCGGCAGAGGTCGTGGGAGGTGCCTATGTCTGCGAGAACGGCATGTTTGCTATCGTTAATCGTTTTGTGCGGCGCCGGTTTCAGTTCGGTCTTCTTCCTGGGATATCGCGTCTATGCAGCCGAGCCAGAACCAACACCCTTGAAGTCGCAGGTCGTTAGCTGGGACGATGCCCAATCTCAGCAGGCGGATTGGGGCCAGATGCGTACATATTTCCGAGGCCAGACACACGGCACAAAAGATGTACTCGCGGCAGTAGCTGTGGTTGAGCCGGGCAAAGCAGTTCACCGGGCGCATCGGCACGCTCAAGAGGAATACCTGGTTTTGGTTGCCGGTTCGGGGACCTGGTCTCTGGCTGGAAAAGAGTTTCCCGCAAGGCGTGGTGACATCCTGTATGCTGAGCCATGGGTTTATCATGGACTCACAAATACCGGCGATGAGCAGTTGATTTTCGTTGTCGTTAGATTCAATCCGAAAGGCGTGAAGATTCCGCCGCGGCCAGATAGCCGGGCGGATGAGCTATAGTCTACCAGCGCTGCCCCGCTCGTCCATCCTCTCTCGTCAGTCGTCCATCGGCAGAGGATTGACGAGGGACGCGGGACGAGGGACGAGATAGGCTCGGGCGTGGGGCGGGCTGGCCTATTCAATTACGACTTCCTGCACGCCGGCTGACCACTTTTCCTGCAAGGCGATTTCGATTTTGACCGCGTCAGTCTTCACCGGTTCAAAAGTAACCCTGTTGAAGGTGTCCATATCTATCCGGTACGGGGTGTTGTTGTTTATCGGCTTGAAGTTGCCTTCGGCGTCGCGATACAGCAGTTGCCAGGATTTGGGCACGCGGCACTCGCCCCCGCCGGTGTCGTCGAACCAGTAGACTTTGACACTGGACAGTTCATGCTGGCGGTCCCATTCAAACTGGAGCCATTCGATTGTGCCTTTATGAGGCCAGAAGTCAAGTTGCAGCCCCGATGAGTCGGATGAGCTTTCCGGCAGTATCTGATCCTTGACGGCATCCAGAGACACGTGCACGAACGAGGCTGTGGCCTTGCTTATGTACGCTAGCGTATCTGCTGGCTCAGGGCGCGCAGCCTGTGGTCGCCGGGCCGGCCACACCGTCATCTCACCTCGACCCCGATGAGCCCATGCGTAGTACGGAATAGCGGTAAATTGCTTTTCGCCAGCCAGTACAACGTCGCCATCGGCCGTGCGTTTGGCTACACGGGCATTGCCAGTAATCACGACAACGCCGTTCAGGAGCTCCGGCCTGTACTCGGCTTTGAGTTCCACATCGTCCGGAATCACCATGTTCAGTACCTTGCCGTCTCCGCTTGGGGATCCCTTACGGGAGTTGTCGGGCCATTCAAGGCAGAAGACGATCGGCCCACGCTGTAGGGCCACCTTGTCCCGGTCGGCTTTAACGTTTGGATGGGCGATGACCCTGCGGACCGGCATCCCCGCGTACGCAGGGACCAGCTTCAGCTCAATCGTGTCGCCTTTCTGCCATTTGCGCTCGATGCGGGCAAAGCCTTTCTCGATGCTTGGTGACACGCGCTCGCCGTTGACCAAAAGTTGCGGCTCATCGTGCACCGCCTCAAGAAATTTGTATAGGTCGCTCGGCACAGGTTGATTCTTTACCCAGCCAGGGATGCGGACGTAGATGGCAAAGGTGGCGGCGTTTTCCGGCTCGATGCTGATATTCACTGTGCCCTGCCACGGATACTGGGTTTGCTGAGTCAGCTTGACCTTGTTGCTGGCTGTTTCAATCACAGCGCTACCACTGATAAACAGGTTCACATACACGTCATCGTTCTTATATGCGTAGGCGTAACCGGGCACCGATGGAATAAACCGGGCGACATTAGAAGGGCAGCATGCACAGCCAAACCATGGGCTTCGGGCGTGCTGGCCGACAGATTCCAGAGGGTTCGGATAGAAGAAGCGGTCGCCCTCCATCGAAATCCCCGATAGTGCAGCGTTATACAATACTCGCTCCAGGACATCGATGTACCTGGCATCGCCGTGCATCAGGAACATTCGATGGTTCCAGAGGATGTTGGCAATGGACGCACAGGTCTCGCAGTAGGCGGTCATATTTGGCAGCTCATAGGCCCCGGCGAAACCCTCATGTCCGCCGGCTGCACCGATGCCGCCTGTAACATAGAGCTTGGTGTCGACGACGTCTTTCCATATTGTGTCAATGGCCTTGATGTATTCCATGTTGCCGGTCAGCGCCGCGACATCTGCCATACCCGTATACATATATGCCGCCCGCACCGAATGCCCAACGGCCTCGGTCTGCTCGGTGACGGGCTTATGGTCCTGGGCGTATGTGCCGTAGATCCCGCCGTCGCCGTTGGGCCCACGGTTGCCTTTGCGGCCTCTCTGGTCCAGGAGAAACTTGGCCTGGTCCAGGTACTTCTGGTCGCCGGTGACACGATATAGCTTGCAAAGCCCGATTTCGATTTCCTGATGTCCCGGCGGGTCGGTGCGATTAGCAGGGTTCAATGTGTTACATATTAGATCCGCATTTTTCTTGGCGATATTCAGAAATGCGTCGTCACCGGTGACTTGGTAATGCGCCGCCGCTGCTTCGTACATATGCCCCATGCAGTACTGTTCGTGATTCCACTGAATGTTCGTCCAGCGTTTCTCGGGCTGCTTTTCAGGTAGCGAGTAAAAGGTATACAGATATCCGTCATCCCATTGGGCGGCTTTCATTATCGTGACCAGTTTGTCCAGATACAGCCGCATCATCATCTCGGGCTGCACCTGGAGAGAGTACGCGGCACCTTCCATGATTTTGTAAACATCTGAGTCGTCGAAGTTGATCCCTTCGTGTTTTCCTTGCCGCAGTCCCGCTGCCTTTTCGAAGTTTCTGATTCTGCCGGTCTCCTCGCATTTGCCGAAGGCGTAGGGGATAGTAACCTTACGGCTGGTCTCGAGTCGCGGCGTCCAGAAGTTATCCTGGACGCTGACCCTGCTAAAGGGCACCGGCTTGACGTTGTAATCGCGCCTCAGCTCAGTTTTTTCCTCTTTCGCCGGGCACAACATCGTGGACAGTACGTGCGTGACGGCAATCGCCAAGGCGACTGTAAGTAGTTGTTTGTTTCGTACCATTAGAACCACCCTTTATTGAATACTATTTTGGGTTCCCGCCCGGCGGGGTCCCTTCATTATTCTCGATTTTGACTTCTCGACTTTCAATTGTCAATTCTCAAGGGCGTCCTGGTGTTTCTGGGCAGCACAAAACGTGCAAGAAACAACTTAATCCGCCAGACGTAAGGCGGATTAATAGGATAGCAATTGCGGGTGGATTTGGTATTCTGGTGTGACAAAGAGGATAGCCGGGCAAAGACAGGTTAATCCGCCAGACGCAAGGCGGATTAAAGGGGACATGAAATGACATCTCGATTCAGCCGTCGCGGTTTTCTTAGGAACACGGTACTTGGTGGGGTTGGTCTGTTGGCCCTCAAAGACAGCCGCGCCGCTCGCAGTTACCGGGCCAACGAAAAGCTCAGTGTGGCTCTGGTCGGCGTCGGCGGGCGCGGCCAGTGGTTCGTGGACACGATCCCGCGGATGGAGAACGTGGTTGCCCTGTGCGATGTGGATAGCCGCAGAATAGACGAGGCGTTTAAGCGGTGGCAGGAAAGTTTAGCCGTCGCCGGCACGGCGACCGACCCCGCGATAAATCGCGGGGCTAAACTGACCGAGACCAAGCCGAAAACGTATCGGGACTTCCGCCGGATGCTGGACGAAATGGGCAAAGAAATCGACGGCGTGATTGTCGCTACGCCGGACCATACCCACGCCGTAGCATCCGCTGCTGCCATCAAGGAGGGCCTCCATGTTTTCTGTGAGAAGCCGCTCACTCGCACGGTTGGTGAGTCACGCGCCCTGCGGGAACTTGCCCGCAAGCACAAGGTAGCTACATCTATGGGCAATCAGGGCACCGCCAGTGGGCAGTTTCGCCGGGCACTGGAGCTGATCCGTGACGGCACGATCGGTGAAATTAAGGAGGTGCACGTCTGGAACACCGGCGGCGGGGCGGACCGCAAACAGCCGCCCGGAGAGGAGCCTGTGCCGGACTGGCTGGATTGGGACCTATGGCTCGGCCCGGCAGCTTTCCGCCCCTACCATCCGGAGTGGATGCAGCGGAATCTCTGGCGTGACTTCGGCACCTGCCAGCTCGGCAACTGGGCCTCGCATAGCGCCAACCTGGCGTTCATGGCCCTGAAGGTGCACGAACTCTGGCTGGGCAACCAGACTAAAGAATTTCGCCCCATCATCCGCGTCGAAGCGAAATGCTCCGGAATCAACAAGCTCTCGTTCCCGCGCTGGGAGATAGTAACGTGGGAGATACCGGCACGCGCCGAGTTCCCGCCCATTACGTTCACCTGGTATAATGGCGTTTCTGCCGGCGTCCGCGACCTGCTGGAAGGCCTTATCGGCGATGGCCTCGATTGGGGCGACAAGAAGGAAAAGAAGTGGATGGACCACGCCGGTGCAATAATCGTGGGCGCCAAGGGCCGCATTCACACGACAGGTCACAACGCCACCTTCCGACTCCTGCCGCAAGAGCAGTTCGCCGGCGTAGAGAAAGACAGGCCTGTGAAAGTCGAGCCGTCGCGCGGGCATGAGATGGATTGGTTCGTTGCGTGCCGGGGCGGCAAACCAGCCTGGGCGAATTTTGACTACGCATCGGCGCTCAACGAGTTCCTTATGCTTGGCAACGTGGCTACCCAGTTCGAGGGCAAGCTCGAGTTTGACCCGGTCGCGATGAAGATCATTAATAACGCCGAGGCCGATAAACTTTTGCGCTGCGAATATCGCCAGGGATGGTCACTGTGAAGGGTGAGCTTATGAAGAGCAGGATTTGCACATACTATTGCTTGTTTGTCGTAATGGCGCTGGCGTGCACGTCATTTTGTGCGGACCAAATCCCGGCGCATCAAGCTAAGCAGATTGCGGACGCTGCGCCCGCCAAAGCTCGTGCCGTCCCCGCGAAACCTCGGCGTGTGCTCATCTGGATTACGCCGGCACACCTGATGGAAAAAGACCCGCACAAGGGCTACTGCATCCCTTACGGCACTGCTGCGTTTGAGTCTCTTGGCAAGAAAACCGGTGCGTTTGAGCCGGTCGTCAGCGGTGACCTGGCCATGTATCTGCCGGAGAACATCCGGCAGTTCGATGCGATTGTGATGAACAATAGCTCCGGCCCGTGGATCACGCCGACCGATGCCGACATGGCCAAAGAGACGTTCAAGAAGTACGGGAGAGATATGGCCGCCGTTGAGCAGGTTCTGCAAAATAGTTTGCTGGATTGGGTCCGAGTTGGTGGCGGCGGGATTGTTGCCATTCACTACGCCATCGCTGCGAACCGGCATTGGTCCCTGTTCCCAAAAATTCTCGGCGGCACCTTCACCGGACATCCGTGGAACGAAGAGGTGGGCATTACGGTGGATGAGCCGAGCCATCCGCTTGTGGCGGCATTTGGCGGGAAGGATTTTCGCCTGGCCGACGAGATTTACCAATATGGCGACCCTTACGACCGCAAGCTCGTGCGCGTGTTGCTCTCGCTTGACCCGCAGCGCACGAATATGGGCGTAAAGTGGATTGACCGGCAAGACAATGATTTCGCTCTGGCATGGGTGAAGTCGTGTTGCAGGGGCCGAATCTTTTACACGTCTTTCGGGCATCGCACCGAGCTATTCTGGAATTCGCAAATGCTCCAATTCTATCTGGATGCTATCCAGTTTGCGACAGGCGACTTGGAGGCTCCGACTGCTCCGCGTGCCGAGCGCCCAGTGAAGCGCGCGCCCGGGCCGACGCCGCCAGAGGTCAGGACCGCCAGGATCAAGGCAAGGAAAGTGTCCCCGCCAACCGAGCAGGAGGTTAGACAAATTGAATCTGCTGCCCCGGACAAAGCGCCTGCCAAGCCCGGCAAGGCGCGCAAGGTGCTGGTCTGGTGCCACACGTGGACGCACGAGCCGAATCCTTACGCCGAGAAGGCGCTGGAAATCCTCGGCCGCAAGACCGGCACCTTCGAGGCTGTGGTCAGCGATGACCCGCGTCTACTGTTGGGCGACCGTTTGCCACAGTTTGACGCTCTGGTGATGAACAACATCCACGAGCCTGATCCGTTTCTGCCCGAGGATTTTGCCCGGCGCAGCGAGGAGCAGAAAGCCGCCGCTCGGCAATTCGACGCGGCTGTGAAGCAGAGCATCCTGGAATATGTGCGCGGCGGCAAAGGCATCGTGGGTATTCATGCCGCCACGGCGGCTTTGCAAAACTGGCCCGAATACGGCCAGATGATGGGCGGCTACTACAGCGGGCACATCTACCAGGAAGTGACGATCAAGCTGGACGACCCACAGCACCCCGTGAATGCCTGCTTTGCCGGCAAACCGTGGCGCATCAATGACGAGATTTACATCTTCGGCGAGCCTTATTCACGCCAGAGACTCCACGTTTTACTGAGCCTCGACCTGGAGCGAATGGCTGATCCGGGCAAGCGATCTGACAAGGACTACGCTGTCTCCTGGCTCTCTCAGTACGGGCAAGGGCGTGTCTTTTACACCACGTTAGGTCACGCCGCCGAGACTTACTGGGACCCGCTCTTTCTGCGGCACGTGCTGGCTGGAATTCAATTCGCAATCGGTGATTTGCCCGCGACAGATGCGGACAATCGGTAGCATATGGTTGGTATACCATCAAAAGTAGGGAGCTCAAAAATGACGACACAAAATGTCAACAACAATGCCGAAGGGCAGAATCTTAGCCGCCGAAAATTCTTAGCGACGGGCTGTATGGCCTTATCCGGCGCGGGGGTCGGTTTGATGGCGCAAGGGCTTTCGGGTAAAGAAGGCCCAAAACCGGCAGAAATGCCGGACATCGATCCGGGATACGTGGGGCCTCAATTCTTCGACAAACGTGAGCAGGATGCGCTGCTGGAGGTGCTGGAATCCGGGTCGCCGTTCCGTTTTTGGGGGCCTGGCCAGCCGGTGAAGGTCCTACGCTTTGAGCAGGATTTCGCGAAGTATATGGGCACGCGCTTTGCGCTGGGCGTAACGTCAGGCACGGCGGCTCTGGATTGCGCGGTAGCAGGTCTTGGCATAGGGCCGGGCGACGAGGTGATCGTGCCCGCTTACACCTGGTGGTCGGACTATACTTGCGTGGTCCACGCGGGGGCCCTGCCGGTCTTTGCGGACATCGATCGTACCTTTAATCTCGATCCTGCGGACTTCCAGCGAAAGATCACTTCTCGCACCAAAGCCGTTATTGCCGTCCACCTGCTCGGCGGGCCTTGTGATATGGACCCGATTATGGAGACGGCCCGCAATCGCGGCCTGGCGGTTTTGGAGGATTGTGCGCAATGCGTCGGCGGCTCTTATCGCGGAAAGAGATTGGGCTCCATTGGTGACGTGGGCATTTATAGCTTTCAGATCAATAAGATGATCACATCGGGCGAGGGCGGGGCGGTGGTAAGTAGCGATCCGGTTATTTACGAGCGGGCGGTCCGCTTCCACAATATGGGCACGATACACCAGGTTTTTCTTGACCGTGTGGGGAAGAGGCGGGTCGAAACATTCGCAGGGGAGAACTTCAGAATGAGTGAGTTTACAGGAGCCGTGCTTGGAGCACAGTTGACTAAGCTCGATTCCATGCTCGCTCAGCTCCGCCAAAATGCAGAGGCCATCTACAGCGGGATTAAGACCCTCCCGGGCATTCGCCTGCGCCGCCGTCCCGACCCGGACGGCGACATCGGTTACGGCGTTTATTTCGAGACCAAAGATAAAGCATCGCGCGACCGTTGCATCCGGGAGCTGAGGAGGCGGAAGGTGCCGGCATCCACGCTGACGGGGTCGGTACTGCTACCCATCGAGGAGTCGGTGATAAACAAACGAGCGAGGCATCGAGATTGGCCGTCGTTTAACAGCCCGCAGGGCAAGGAAATTAAATATGGCCCCGAAAGTTGCCGACAAACGCTGGAGATCTTCGACCGTTTCGTCCAGGTCCGTATCGGGGCGAAATACACCCAGCGGGTCAACGACTATGTCATTGACGCCATCCGGCAGGGACCCTTCTGAGTGAAGCGAAGAATCTCTCCCCCGCTTTAAGCCAGTTTCTTCGCCCTGCTCAGAACGGGGTCTACGGCAGCGAATAATGTCATTTATGGCGAATAGTAATTGTGGCACTGTTTGAGCCGGCGGTAGTTTCGCTCAGTCCACAAGCGCCGGCGATCGGGCGTAGGATTGGGGTCGTTATTTTGGTACACGTGAAGCTCGCTGCCGTTAAGGACGATTATCTCTTCACGCCAGTCGCCCGTGACATCTGCGACATACAATCGGTCGGCTTTCTCGGTAAAATGTGCCGCAAATTTGCCCGTGAGCGGCTCGAATATACACACATCGCCGCTTTCGTGTCGCTCTTTTGCGCAGGCCAACTGCTCAAGATCGCCGGTCCAATCAATGGTGTGGATAACTTCAACGCCCTTGGTTGTCCAGCCGGCAGGGGCCACGTCATCCATATTGTAATCAAAGACCTTCTTGCCCGATGAGTCAAAGACAAATGGCTTTTGATGCTCATCGTAGCGTGACCGGCACCAGATAAAAACTTCGCTGCTGCCCTTTTTGAACCGTCCAACCGCAGCGTTCTGAGGTTCCTGCCTCTCATAATGTGTCCGCCATATAGGGCCTGCGCTGCCGATAACTTGCACGTGATTGCTGCCTTCTTCAAGGAGGACAACCTCTAAGCCGAGTATATCCGGGCGGACATCTGCCACAAAAAGACTGTCAATGTGGTAGCGGTCGGGAACAGCCTGGGCTAATAGTCTGCCGTCGGCTGAAAAAATCGTAGCGCCAAGCACCTCGTCGCGTCCGTCGCCATTGATGTCGGCAAGGCGGGCTGCGTTGTGGGCGCAGCAGACGAAATCGCTGGTTTCCCACAACGGCTTGCCGCCGTTTACGAGCTCCGATACGGAATACGCAGCGAGGAATTTGCCCATCCGGTAACCTTCTTTATTTGTGGCCTGCAGCAGAATATCGTTATCGTGACCACTGCCCCGAAAGTCGGCAACCATAGCTGCTTCCCATCGCTGGGCTTGCTGGGGGTAAGGCGGCTTTGCGGCAGCCTTCTGATGTCCGGTTTTTCCATCCACAATATGAAAAACAGAGTCTTTGGTCAAGAACAGCACATCACATTTGCCGTCATCATCGACGTCGGCGGCAGCTACTCCGGGCCCGTGATGACCGGGCAGGCCGTCGCTTTCGCTGGAGCTACCCACCACAATATCAGCCTCAAGCACCCACAGTTTCCCGCCGTCATTAGCGTAAGCCGCTACGTGCCCGGGCACGGTGACTAAATAATCCATGCTATTGTCATTATCAACGTCCGCCACAATTATTCCGCCGGCTGAGTCTTGCGGCGCAGGAATGGCAAGTTTGATAATAAACGGGTTGCTTTGGTAGCCCTGAACGGCTGTGCAAATCAGCAACACTAAGACAATCGCCTTTGGTATTGATCCATCCATATTCATAACCTTCCTACAAATGCGAGGGCCGTTTGTTTGTGATTCTCCAATTCTGAATTCGCCAACCAACCAAGGACTCTCCTATGGGCCGGACCTCAACCGCCGACGCAGTTGGTCCAGTAGCTCTGTGCTCAGGCGGAAGCGGCCCAATTCGCCGGCGTCACGAAGCCGAATTTGCTGGCTTTCTACGCGGCCCCCGCTCCTGTCTTCGGCAGGAAGACGCGGGGGCAGCCTGAAAGCGACATCTACGTAGGCCGTGCCGCTTTCGTCTTGCCAGGCCTCGCCGACTGCAATCGCCCATTGGCTTGCGGTCGCTTCGGCCGCTGCTTTGGCAAGTTCCTCTACTTTTTGGCTGCGGGATGCGCTATCGGTCCAACGGGTGTCGGATACGCCGAGCAGCCGGCGCAATTTCTCCACGGTTGGGGCGGTGTACGCTCCGGCCAGCACCTGGTGGGCGGTGTCCGCGCTACTTAGTGCTGCGGTCAGACTCCCGCCGCTGCCTGCTTCCGCCAGCGCCAGCGTCGCGTTGCGCGATTCCAGCAGCTTCACGACGTGTTCCTCCAGGGACGTGTCACTATCCGCATAAACATATTCGCCGAGGTGCTCCATAATTTTCTGTTTCAGTTCCTGGAGGCGGGCGCGGTCGCCCGGCGTGTCGTCGGGCAGCGAAAAAGTAAAATCCACCCGGCCGCCTTGGAATTGCGAGGAAACCGCGACATCGGATGGTAGCGGCACGTGGTCCTTGAGCGTCTGGTCGATCTGCGACTGGCCAAGCCCTACAAAGCGCAGCGTTAGCGAGCATCCGGGCGGTCGCGTGCCGAATCGCCGGCTGAGATACGGCACGAGCTCATCGCGGACCATAGCCTGCAATTCGCCCGGCGGCCCGGGCAGCGCGACGATCACGGCGCTATCCGTTTCAAAAAGCAGACCCACAGCAGTGCCGTTAGGGTTCTTAAAATACGTGCCGCGTGTTGGAACCTGCGTCTGTAGGCGCAGGTTAGGACGAAGCTCAGCGGGAGACACACCGAAGCGCCGTGCTAACTGCTGCAGCACGTCGGGGTGTTCCTTTAGCGGGATTCCTGTGAAGTCGGAGAGGCCTTCGCGGGTAATGTCGTTTGCGGTGGGACCAAGCCCGCCTGTGACAATCACCAGAGCCGCTCTGCCCGTGGCAAAGCGAAGCGCCTCTTTGAGATCGGCCTGATTGTCACCCACACACATCGAGCCGACACAGCGAAGGCCCAGCGGGCGAAGAGTCCGGGTGAGGAAGTAGGTATGCCCATCCGGGTAAGCGCCTGCCAGCAGTTCCCCGCCGGTGACGATTATCATATATCGAGTGGGCTGCGCGGCAGCCTCATGCGGAGAGCTACCAGCCAGTCCGCCTGGGGCGGATAGTGGCCCGACTGACAGAATCAGCAGTAGGGTGTGCTTGGCACACCGGAAAAAGATGTTGGGCAATGCCCACCCTTGAAGACGTTCTTTTTCCATCATTTCTATCCTCCATCTTCTGTCCTCGGGCTTTGGCAAAAACTTCTTTTAGACGGGATAACAGGATAATCCTGTCAATCCTGTCAAAAAAAATATTCAGACGCTTTCAGGCGTGGGATGGACCCACGGTTCACGGTACGGCCGGCGCAACAGACGGTTCGCTTCCTCGTCACCGACAACCCGCCCATTTTGTGCATCCCAGGCAAGCGTCCTTCCGAGCTGCATAGCGATGTTGGCCAGGATGCAGCTTGCGCTGGAGATATAGCCCTCTTCGATGTCGGCAACCGGTTTGCCGCGAGCGGCAATTGCCGCCAGGAAGTTCTTCATGTGCAGGCGGAGTGCCGGGGCACAATGCCGTTCCAATCGCTCCTCCGTCTTATCCTCGGGGTATTGCTCCAGCTCATAAGTGACGTCCCTGTGAATCGGCTCGCCCTTATCGCTCGGGACAAAATCATAGCCAAAAACGCTCACTTTTAGCGTACCCTTGTCGCCGTAGAACGTCGCTCCCCACGGATACTTTTCATCAGGCGCGTGTCCCCAGGTGCGATGCTGCCAAAGGACCGTTAGGTCGTCGTACTCGAAGGCGGCCGTCTGGGTATCTGAGATATTGGCCTTACTTTGCTTGTCGACGAAGATGCCGCCCGAGGAGCCGATCCGCTTGGGCCAGCCTATGCCGAGCATCCAGCGGACCATGTCGAACATGTGGATGCACATGTCACCCACGATCCCGTTGCTGTACTCCATGAACGACCGCCAGCGTCCCGGATGGACTAATGAGTTGTATGGCCGCATAGGGGCTGGGCCGGTCCACATCTGGTAGTCGAGGTGCTCGGGCGGATCGGTGTCGGGCGGATTTCCACGGGCACGCATGTGATAGTAACAGCAGATTTCGACCAGCCCGACCTTGCCGAGCTTACCCTCGTTGATAATCGTGTCGCGGGCGTCGATGATGTGCGGCGTACTGCGCCGCTGCATGCCCACCTGCACGACGCGCTTATTTTTACGAGCTGCAGCGACCATGGCCTGGCCCTCTACCACGTCCACGCTAATGGGCTTCTCGACATAGACGTCGGCCCCGGCCTGGGCGGCAGCGATCGTCGCCAAAGCGTGCCAGTGGTCGGGCGTGGCGACATGTACTATGTCAAGCTCTTCCTGCTTGAGCATCTGGCGGTAGTCGCTGTAGGTGCGTGGTTTTTTCTTCGACTTCTGGCGGGCGGCCACCATCTCGGCAGCTTCTGCCAGCATCTTCTTGTCCACGTCACACAGCGAAACCACCTCGACCGGCGCGACCTGAAGCAGGCGGAATAGCGCGCTCTTGCCATACCAGCCACAGCCGACCAGGGCGACACGCTTGGACTTTTGCTCGGTCAATTCCGTAGCGCGGCTGCCAATGCTGGACAGAACCAGTCCGGCTGCACTGGCTTGAAGGAACTTGCGACGATTCATGGCATTTCTCCTAAAAAATTATTTAGACGGGATAACAGGATTATCCTGTAAATCCTGTCAAAAATAGAAACTACCCGAATAATCTTCTTATGTCTTCGTCCGTGATCCTTTCATCAGGCCTTATAGGCTCTCCACGTTGCCGGCGCAGGTGCTCGAAAAATTCCTTCACATTCTCTGGAGCTGATTTGATTGCCAGCCCCAACGAATATCTCATCAAAGAGATGTCTGCACCGTCAAGTGCTCCTTTTATCAGCCCTGTCTCTGTGTCCTCTTGGCTGTCCATCTGCTCATCGAATTTGTCCAACACATGCTGCATACTGCCATACTCTATCTGGTCATCAGCGATCGGCCTGTTCGTTATCGCAGAGTAAGGCAAGTGCATTGATCGCAGAAGATATACAGCGTCAGGCGGTATTTCATGTGCGTGCTCAAAACCTTCCTTAAACTCCGGTCCACCATAATGCGGGGGCAACAATATATGTGGTCTTTGAAGCAGAACGATGCCTTTTCTTACGACGGTTCTATCCTTAAATCGCGTGTGTTCAGCCACTAGCACGTACGGCAGTTCCATATCGCCAAACGTGAAAAGCATCCTTTGGTACTGCCTGATTACCTCAGTTGCCTTCCAGTATTCTTTGAATTTTTCTCTGGGTTTCACGAGCCTCACCCCTATTTCTCAGCGATTATCTGTACACACTGGATAGCATTATGGCCAGATTTCGCGAATGGGCGTGGCATTGGCTGGGCAACGCCATTAGCATCCACTGTCCGGCAACGAAGGTCGTATTCTCCCGGACGGTCAACCGTAAACAGTGTCGCCCAGTGGACAATCGTGTTGCGAATCGGCCAGTGGTATGGTTTGCCGGTTGCAGGATCAATCTGACGTGGAATTGGCGGCAGCTTGCCATCGGCAAGTCCACCTCCCCAATGATCCGGAGGCGGCAAAATGTCGGCATCGTTCCATTCGGCTTTGGTAAAGTTGGGATCATCACTTGGAAAAGGCGCATCGTACGGATGTGCCCAGTACTGAACCTTGCTCAGGCCAGACATACCTACCTGAGCAACTCCTGTTATCGGTACTGGCTGGCCCGCTTTGAATTTCTCTGGGGTGTAGATAAACCTCGCGCAGGTCTTTATGTGACTGACGGTGTCGTTATTCCAAAGCGCATAAGTATCGTTTGCCTGGTAGTTGTTGGTTAGCATCACACGCTGAAGCCACTTGACCGACTTGTTGCCGTAGGCGTCGGGCACAAGCATCCGAACCGGCCCGCCTTGCTTGCTTGTGAGCCATCGATTGTTCAACTTATAGCAGAGGATTACCGCATGTTCGCCCGGCGGCTCTTCCAGCACACGGTCAATCGGCAGCGAGCTTTGGAATCTCTGTTTTGGATCGTCGTTGTGATAGCCATAATAGAAGACACGTCGGACGTTCTCTGTCGGACGAGCCAACCATACCACCTCTCGCAGTGGTACACCCTCCCATAAGCCCATGCCGCACGGAAATTGCCCGTTCGTGCAGGACATCACGCTCATAAAACGCACCGCATGTTTCTCAGCAAGAGCCATCAGCCCGTCCCAGCTCAGAGCAGTGCCCAGCGCTTTGGAAAGCGGTCGCTCCACCTTGGCATCACTTTCCGGATCCGGCAGAACCTCCAACTGCCAGGTCTCGCGTAGAAGTCCCACTTCCCGAAGTTTTTCCAGCGGCAGCTCATGTGGCGGTGGATTGCCACGTCCGTAAGTGATGAAATCTTCCTCCCGGGTTAGATACTCTAATTTTGCAATCGCCTCCCTCAGCAGGTGGTGGGCTTCATCTTCAGCCCCGACCAGTCGGGGTTGGGCCCACAGTTCTGAGGGTTCCCGCCCGGCGGGGTCCCAAATGCCTACAGCAGCAACCGTAGCTGCGCCCGACTTCAGGAAATAACGGCGTGTGATGTCTGTATGTTCTTTTGCCAATCTCTTCATTTTACTCATATCTAAACTCCGCTTAATTATGGCCCATTCGGGTACATGCCGTCAAGGGAAACCCCGCAATACATTGCGGGGCTAACCTTGCGATGACGCAGATTCATCCGCCTTACGTCTGGCGGATAAAAATGTTCACATCGGGTCTTGTTCGGCCCAGGCAAATCAGGTAGAATCCCACCTTATGATTTGCCTGGCTGGAAATTCAAAAATTAAAAATCAAAAATTAAAATTGTGGAATCCCTTAGGGATGACTTCCTCAATTTTCCATTTTGAACTTTGATTTTTGCATTTCCCTGGAGGTATAGAAAGTGCAGCCTCTCATTATTGTTGGCTTTATTGCGTTGATTGTAGTCCTGGGTATCCTGGGGTATATTAGCGCCCAGAAACGCCGCGAGGCAATGACTGCTCTTGCAGCCAGGCTTGGCCTACATTTTGACCCCAGCAAGAACTGGGACATGGCTCAGCGTTATCAGTTTTTAGACAAGCTGCGGTCCGGGTCCAATCGCTACGCATTCAATATCATGGCCGGCAACTATCAAGGCCACGATGTGAGCCTGTTTGACTACCACTATGAAACCCATTCCACAGACTCCAAGGGACATCGCCGTACCCAGCACCACTATTTCTCCTTTTTCATCCTGCACCTGCCGGCATCTTTTCCGGAGCTGACCATTGGTTCGGAGGGCTTTTTCTCGAAGATTGCCCAGGCGTTCGGCTACGATGATATTGATTTCGAGTCGCACGAATTCTCCCGCAAGTTCTGCGTCCGGTCCGCTGATAAGAAGTTCGCCTATGATGTGTGCAACGCCCGTATGATTGAGTACCTTTTGTCGAACACCGACCTGACCATAGAGATTGAGGGTGACGCCCTTGCCATCTCATTCAACTCTCAGCTAGCCCCGGATCGCATAGAGCCGAATCTAAATCGACTCATCGCATTAAGGTCGCTGATGCCCGAATATGTATTTTGCCCGAGGTGATTATGTTGGGACTACTGATTCTAATCGCGGCTATCTTGTTGCTGCCGGTCATTTACGTTGTGCTAACGTACAACACGCTGGTGGCTCTTGGCAACCACATTCGTGACGCCTGGGGTAACATCGACACGGAGCTGAAGCGGCGCTACGACCTGATCCCCAATTTGGTTGCTACGGTCAAGGGATACGCAGCCCATGAAAAGGAAATATTGGAGCGTGTCACTTCCTTGCGGGCGCGGTGCCTGGCCAGCCAGGGGGCCCCCCATGAGCAGGCTGCAGACGAGAACCAACTGGTGGATGCCTTGCGGCAGCTTCTGGCAGTTGTGGAGAACTACCCTCAGCTTAAAGCGGACCAGCATTTCCTTGCGCTGCAGCGAGAGCTGGTCAACACGGAGGACCGCATCCAGGCAGCGCGGCGTTTCTTTAACGGGAATGTCCGTGACTATCGCAACAAATGCCAAATCTTCCCGAGCAGTGTTATCGCCAGCATATTTGGTTTTGAGTCGCAAGAGTACTTTCAGGTTCACCCATCAGTGCGTGAGGTGCCTGATGCGGACTTTGGATAATCTGTGCGTGAGTCGGGCTTGGATTCAGATTGCTGTACAGCGCTGCTACGACTTAGTCAACAATCTTATAAACCATATCGCCCTTTCTTACCCGTTCGGACACCTTAATGCCGACCGAGTCTCCGGCCTCAGCCTGCTCAACGGCTACGTTGTCAATCTGCATTGATCCAACATTCACGCTAACGTCGGTAGTGTGACCCTTAATGTGGATGACATCGCCCAGTTTTAAGGATGCGGTCAACTGGATAGCGGCTACTACGGGTCGGGCAAAGAAATCTGCTACCTTTCCAATCATCTGCTCAGACATTTGCGTATCTCCATTGGTTCTAATTGCTTGTCTTTGAGTCGGCTTAGACTATTTGGTATATTCTAACCAATTGGCTCAGAAAGGCAAGCCCCCGCCGGTTTGCCCCCTTGTCTTCCTTCGTAAGACAGGAAAGGGGGTAGCGGGGGCGAGCATAGACCTGCTCATAAACACGAGGTGTACGAATGGACCGATCAGACTCTGGTTGCTACTGTTTTCTGAGAAAACTGAGGTTCTTCTCGGCAAGTCTCTTTATTGGGGTGTGCTTGCTTGGCTCCTGCGGGAGGGACATTCAGCCGGATATGGCAGAGGAGAGATCTAACCGTGCCGATAAAACCGTCTTTTCATGCTCACAGCCCCAGGCTGAATTGTCGGGCACATTCTCTATTGTGGCTGTGGATCCAAATACCGGTGTTTGTGGTGCTGCCGTAGCGAGCAAATATCCGGCTGTTGGGAAGATTGTGCCTTATGTTCGAGCAGGCGTTGGGGCATTTTGCACTCAGCATTGGCACAACCCAGCGTGGGGAGAGTTGGCACTCGACCTGCTTGCCAAAGGCTATTTGCCTGAACAGGTTCTGGCTGACCTTCTCCGTAACGACACTCAGCCCGACAAGCGCCAGTTGGCTATTATCGACATGTCTGGTCGCGCCGCAAACCGTAACCCGGCTAAGGCCGATCCTTCGGGAGTCTGGTGGGGAGCTGTATCAGGTAAGTATTATGCTTGTCAGGGCAACACGTTAGTCGGCCGAGAAGTCATTTTTGCGATGGCAAGAGCCTATGAAGAGACGCAGGGCAGTCTTGCAGACCGGTTGATGGCTGCTTTGATAGCTGGCGATCGCGCCGGCGGAGACCATCGCGGACGCCTGGCAGCAGGTATACGGGTCGCCAAGCAAGGCCTTGAGGGTCATTGGCTCGAACTGTACGTGGATGAAAGCCAAGACGCTGTAATTGATTTGGCCAAGAAATATGCTGCGCTGGAACATGAAGCCAAAGGCTCGTGGCCTGGCGGCAAATTGCCCTTCAAGTTGAATGCCCGCATAGAAAGGGTCAGCGACCCACGATAAGCGTTGCGCCGCCCATCGGTAGCTTGAACGCAACGAATGTTTCGTTGCCCTCCACCTGAAACACTCCACTACGAAAATCACGCCGCGACTTGACCTGTGGCAAATCTTCGCCATTCACCCGCCCGACGTATGGCGGGTAAACTTGCACGCGATTCGCTGTCCAGTCGTGGATTGTTAGCGTGAAGTTGTCCGTCGGAAATCTCGTCGTGACGTGGATTGTACATTCCTTCTCGCTGGCGTCCTCTTCCACCCGCAGTTCGCTCAACTGCCGTGCCATCCAGTAGTGCCCAATCTCACTATTCTTCATCCAGAGCG
>CAZMLE010000061.1:0-22169 GCA_964567045.1 uncultured Pirellulales bacterium
TTCAGACCGCACCGTACTGGGTCAAGCTGGTACGCAAAGGCAACGTCTTCACGGGGTATGTTTCGCCCGATGGTATTAACTGGACGATAAAAACTGCCACTGGTGACGAAGCCGATGCCATGAACCCGGTAACGATTACGATGGTTCCGAACATTTATATCGGCTTGGCGTTGTGCAGCCATCAGAACGATGTATTGTGCATGGCCCAATTCAGCAACGTTTCTATTCCGAGTGGCTCGGTTACGGGCGCCTGGACGGTCATCGACATCGCTTCGACCGTCACGGGTACTAATGATGACGAACCATTGTATGTGGCGTTGGAGGACAATGCCGCCCACGTCAAGGTGGTCACGAACAATAATCCGCTTGCATCAGTAGACCCGAGCTGGCAGGAATGGAACATTAAGCTGAGCGACTTCAGCGCTGCCGGTGTGAACCTCAAGGCCATCAAGAAGATGTATATTGGCTTGGGCAACCGGACCACTCCCATCGCTGGCGGTACGGGCACGATATACGTCGACGACATCGGCGTGTATCCCAGCAGATGCGTTCCTTCGATAGGCAAGCCCGCTGCTGATTTGAGCGGCAACTGCATCGTTGACTATGCAGACCTTGATATTATGGCTGGCACATGGCTTGACACCGGTGCTGGACTGGCGGCTGATCTGCGCCAGGACAACGTGATTAACTTCAAGGACTTTGCTGTATTGGCGGATGCTTGGCTTGAGGAGATTTTGTGGCCGTAATCGCACGGCAGAAACCGGCGGTGAAACCGCTGGCTAAATATTTAGCCCGGTGTTTTACACGGGGTCATGTTTCATTTTACACCTTTTCGGGGCCTATCCCGACCGTCGGGATAGGCCCCATTTGGTATGTAGAGGTTGCCTTGAACTTACAGTAATCATGGCCGCCACTTGATCTCGATCAATGAGACCGCATACCTTGGCAGACTGAAGGTGGATTCCACTTTCCCGTCGCAAACGTCACAGTAGCGGATTGGTTCCAAAAGTTCCAGCTCACCCGCGGCTCGCAACCGGGCTAACATATCCGGCGTGGGGTTCTGTGGGCTGCTTAGTTCCAGCCAGCGGGTGTAGGCATTGCTGTGGGTGTCGTCGATGCGATAGTGGACTATGCGAGCCCGTGCTGCATTATTGTCGGGCACTTGGACAGTCAACCTTACCGAAGCAGGGGGGCTATCGACCATGTCGTCATGGTAGTTCCAGAGAAGTATCTGCACGGTTTCCTCAGCGGCGACTGCCAAACCGTCAATGTCCGGTTGGTCTCGAACGCCCTGCTGGCAAATACGGTCTACGCCGAGCGCACCGCTGCTATTGACGGGGACGCGCCTGCCTTGAAGCATTCCCAACATCTTAAAGGCGTTCAATACCGGCTTATGGATTCCGTTGGTCGATAGCGTGCGAAACCCCTCGAAATAATGCTTTCCATCGAACATGAAAGCCCAGGTCAGTACCCCTTGTAGATTCACATCTTTGCGATCAGCCAGATCAAGAGTATGCTTCATTAGAGCAACTTCGTAGGCTGCGTATGCGCTGCCGTTACGGTAGCCATTCGCCGGATTTACGCCGGAAGACAACGCCGCGGCCCCTTCTGGGTCGCACTCGCCGATGATGACAGGAATGTTGTGGAATTCTGGAAACTCCGCGATGATGCCAAATTTACCCGCCAGACGTATGGCGGGCAAGTCTCGGTTAGTCCGCAGATTTTGCCCTAAATCCATCTGGGGCCTGCCCCGAGCCCTTCGGCTGCCCCTTCGATTAAACTCAGGGCTTCGCCTCCGCTCAGAGCCTGCCCTGAGCGAAGCGAAGGGGTAAACTCCGTCGAGGGGATGCCCGGCGATATATCTTGTCCTGCCTTTGGAATGGAATCCAATATAGTCCAGGCGTACACCCTGCCGCCCGGTAACATAGTTCTTTTCTTGCAGACAGTGTTCAAGAAACCGGCGAAGGAATGGTGGAGCTCCAGCCGTATGTGGCCCACCAAGAGGGGCCGCAGGAAGTGCTTCGTGCAGTGCGTGCTGTGGCATGGCCAGCCTGGCCATGTCGTCCACGGGCTGGAAGCCCGTGCCACAGCTTACAATATTCTTCGAAGGTTCCCTGCCAGTATCTGATATTGGGTTCATTCCACAATTCCCATAACCACGACTTCTCCGCCCCGGCATATCTTTGGGCGCTATGCCGCGCCCACTGTCGTATAAACTCAGCCCATTTATTATAGTCCTTGGGAGGATAATAGACCCCATATCCTTCCATCTTGAAAGGATCGCTACTTTTGTAAGGCTCCGGCTTGACGGAAAGGTCCTTTGGCATAAAACCAATCTCTACTAAGGGCCGGCAGCCGGAACCGATAATAGCGTCCATAATTTCATCCATGATCTTCCAATCCGCTTCGACCAACGGAGGACGGAGGACGGAGGACGCATAACGGATGACGGATAACGGATGACGGATGACGGATACGAGACAAGGTTTTTTCCGTCTTCTGTCTTCTGTCTTCCGTCTTCTGGGCCCTCTTCTGTCATCTGTCCTCTGGTCATTGTGGATAGCCGCAGATACACGCGCTCGGGATTTATCCGCCAGACCGTCCAATTTTTGACAGGATGAACAAGATTAACAGGTAAATCCTGTAAATCCCGTCCAAAAAAATACGATGGCGGATTTATCTGTGCCAGTGTGGACATTAACTCCTTCGCGCGAGGCGTTGAAGTGTAGTTACATTCGTCATAGCCAAAATACTGCCAGACGTGTCGCAGTGGTTTGCCAGGCTTGGTTGCGTCGACGATCACCTCAACAGGGCTGCCCCCTTGCGGCTCAGCCGCTTTGGTCTGCTCCGTATCTTTCCGTGCCAATGCCTCCGGCACTGCTTGGTTATGCGTTGCGCCGGCTGAGAACTGGCACAGAATCAAGCAGGCCAATATCACAAAATATTTGCTTCTGGTTGTCATTTCAATGTCTATCAAGGACTCTATGGCTTTGGGGCCGAGGTTTGCCTGCTCCCCGCTCTTGCGGGGACAAGTTTACACCTGCGAAAGCAGGTGCAGGCACGAGTTTACCCCCGCGAAAGCGGGGGCAAGGGCTCCTTCGGCAGGGCCCGATCCGGGCGGGGCCTGGGCTTGGCGCGTGGGATTACCGCCACCTTTAGGTCTTTTGCGGGAACCAGATGCCGGTAGAAAAAAGCCTGCATCATGTCGTCTGCCGGCACGGCCGGCCGCACGACCTCCCGTCCCTGGATAATCGCGCGGCCCTCCAGGTGTAGGCTGACGGGTTCCTTGGTGGGCGTCGGCGGCACCTTCAGCGTAACCTTAGCCTGGTCCTGGCCGGCGGGCACCTTGCCGCCGCTCAACGTGAATCCACTCGGGGCGTCCTTCAATGTTAGGGCGATCTCATCGGAGAATCCGTCTTTTCGCAGGGCATACACGGTGAGGGAGACGGCGGCCCCGGCGCGGACGTTGACGCTGGACGGCACGACCCGCAGCTCGAAATCGGGTTGCGGCGGACTGATGCGTAAGCGGTAGCCGTAGGCCGGGCCGCCCTTGTGTTGCGCATCGCCAAGGGCAAGATAATACGTCCCGTTGGCGGGCAGGGTGATGCTCAGTAGGGAATCCGCGCGGTGTGTGGTCAGCCCCGCGCCCTTATCCTCGTGATCGTCGTTGAACGCCAGTTGCCGGCCGGTTGCGTCGGTCAGTTTGAGCGTGGAATCTACCGGAGAGTCCAGCCGACGTGCATAGACTTCCGCAACGATCTGGTCGCCGGCGCGACCTTCGAAGCGGAACGTGTCCACATCACCCGGCTGATCAATGCGTCCGTTCACGATCAGCGGAGGCGTGACGGGCTGAGCCTCGCCCGCCACACGTCTGGCGGGCAAGCCTTGTTGGTTGTTCGATTCCTGCTCCAGACATTCCGGCAGCGTGTCCAGCGCGAAGGGCACGGAACATTTCAAATTCGAAATTCCCGGCCGAGGGCCTGGGTCCAGCGTCAGTTCAGCCGCCGGGAGATTCCAGCCCTTCATCTGGACAGTTGTCGCAGCGCCGGCTGTACCGCCCAGCGGGAAGATGCTCGTAACAAATGGCAGCTCGCCCACAGCGATGCGGTAGACGAAATCTTCGCGTCCGCGGTAGATGGCGTCCCTGATCTCGATCGCGTATTCCCCGTCCTGGGGAATCTCGTAAAAAAGGACCGGATCGGGATGGAAACGGTAGTCATCGGCGTATGCGAGTTCTTTCCCGCTCGCGTCGTAAAGCGCCAGCGTGGCCTGGAACCAGCCGGGAACGGCGTCTGCCAGATAGGGGATCAACTCCCGGGCGCTGGCGGCAACGACCAATTGCTCACCCTTGCGGGCCTCGAACCGAAACCGGTCCACATCGCCGGGCAAGATCTGCCCGTTCACGATGGCCGGCAGCGTTATGCTCATCCCAGCCTCTGGCTGCGCAGGGGCGGGGCCTGCCCCCGCGAGGGACCGCGCCGGGCGGGAACCCAAACCGGGGGTCGTGCTGCTTTTCGGCTCTTTCTCGCTGAATTCTACCAGTTGGCCGACGCAGAAAACGAGCGGATTCGATAACCCGGATGGCGTTCCCAGCCGCAGCTCGCGTTCGCCGGGCTCTGTGTCGGGCGCCATTGTGACCTCGATAGTGACGGTCTCGGCGATCGCAGGATTGGCCTGCCTATTTGGGGGATTGGCGAGTTTCTTCTTGATTTCGGCAACCATTTGCTCGTCCTCGGCTGTCCACTGCGGGTTCGTGGCATCCGCCGTAAGGCGTCCTGCGGACTGCGCCACGTCCTGTTCGCCGGGTTTATTGCTATTTGTGGTAGCGGCCAACCTCTTTTGCTGCAGCTCCTTCAGCTTCTCTCTCAGCAGGGTAAACTCTCGCTGCGTCAGCGGTTTGGTGTGCTCGACCACTACAGCTTCAACGCCGTTGCCGGAGATATACACATTGGTGACGCCGTCCAGATACTGTCCACCGATCGTCACCTGGAACGTAGCGCCCTGCTGACCGCCGGCGGGATAGACATAACCGGTCCGCGGGTTTCTCTGCGCCCTGGCCGCGGGCATGGCCGCCAGGGCTGCGGGCGCAACCGCCAGCGCCATCGCCACAGATAAAGTTGTCTGCCATCGGAATCGTTTCATGGAAGCCTCCACCCCTTACATTATTTCTTTCAAACGTCCGCCCATTTTCACGCCATCCGCGGCGGAGGGCGTCACGCGGACCGCCAGACCCTGGGGATGCGGCAGCGTCCCATCCGGATCGATGCCGAGCAGTTCGTACATGCTGGCGATGAGGTCACACGGATACACGGGCCGATCCTTCACATCCTCACCTTTGGCGTCGGAGGCCCCGACCACGCAGCCTCCTTTGAACCCGCCGCCCGCGACCACGGCGGAAAAGACCTTGCCATAATGGTTGCGTCCGCCGTTCCATGGGGCTTCCCACTGGAGCTTCGGGGTTCTGCCGAATTCGCCGCTCCACCAGACGATGGTGCTTTCCAGCAGGCCGCGGTCCGACAAGTCCTGCAGCAGGGTCGCCATGCCTTTATCCATTTCCGGCAGTTTTCGGCGCATGGCCTGGAAATGCTCCTTATGTGTATCCCAGCCCTTGTAGTTGATCGTGACATAAGGGACGCCGCGTTCGACCAGCCGGCGCGCCGCCAGGCAGGATTGGCCGAAGGTATTGAGGCCGTACTGCTCTCTCAGCTCCTTCTTCTCGTCCGAAAGATCAAACACTTTGCCCGCATCGCCCAAAATCAGGTCATACGCCTGTTTCTCACACTGATCCAATGCCACTAATTGGGGATCGTTTTTCATGGCTTGCCCCAGCGTATTCAGCTTATGGAGAAACTCACGGCGGCTTTTCTGCCGCTGGTCGGTGATGCCCTGGGCGACGACTCCCTCCACGACGAAAGGGGTTCTCGCCGGGTCACCGCCCGTAGCGAACGGCTTACAGCGGGATCCCAAGAATCCCGCTTCGGAAAAACGCCCCTGCAGATCGGTCAGTACAATGTAGGGCGGAATCAGTCCGCTGTATCCGGCCCCTGCCTCCGCAGGGGCAAGCTTGTCCCCGCCCAAGCGGGGATAACCTTTGAACAGCGAGACAACCGCACCGACGCACGGATAGACCTGCCCGTCGCCGGCCATCCGCCCGGTCTGAACCATGTAGGACGCCGTCTCGTGGGAGTTCACCCCGTGTGTCATACTGCGGATGATGGAATACTTGTCGGCGTGCTTGGCCAGCAGGGGCAGCAGTTCGCCGATCACAATCCCATCCACGTTGGTGGGGATGGGCTTATTCAGCGGACCGCAGTAGTCGTTGCCCGCCTCCGGCTTGGGATCGAAGGTATCCAGGTGCGCCGGGCCGCCCCACATCCAGATTTGGATGACCGCCCTGGCCTTGGCTGGTGTCGTCGCGGCCAGCGCAGGAAGCCCCAAACGGTCGGCCAGCAGCAACCCCGCCACGCCAAACAGGCTGAGGCGTAACGCCTCACGTCTGGAGAGATTGTCTTTGGTGCTCATACTTTCACCTTTCAGTGCCGGTAAAGAAACTCCGCACTGTTTATTAATGCCCAGGCGAGGTCCACCGCAGCCTCGCGCCCTTTCGCGCCGCCGGACTGAGTGTACGCCGCCACGATCTTCAATTCTTCATCGGTCGGGAAACGCGAAAGAATTGCCAGATACAGCCCGCTTGCGACCTCTCGCGGATTCCTGCTGGATTGCATCAGGGATCGAAGCTGAGAGCTCTGCTCAATCTTGCGCTGAATATGGCTGGAGTTCAATAGGTGCAGCCGTTGGGCGGCAGAGGTACGGTTGTTGCGCTCCGATTCCAGACCGGTGTCGCGCGGCGGACGCCCGAACAATTCGAGGAAGGAGCTGGTGATGCTGCCGTCCGCCAGTGCAATCGAGCGCTGCTCTTCCGGAATGAAGGTAAATGGCTCCGGAATGGCGCTGGAATACTTCTCCGTCGTGCCGGTAATCTCGTTCAGGGCGTCAATCAGCACCTCCGCCTCCAGCCGGCGGAGTGGATAGTACGCGAAATGGGCCGGGCCTTCGGGATGGTCGGTCCTCGGGATGCTGGAAAGCTGGTAGGTCTGTGAGTTCAGAATCAACCGGTAGAGCTGCTTCAAGGGACCCCGCCGGGCGGGAACCCGCGTCGTAGCGGGCCGCGATCAGCTCCTGCTCCAGGAAGACTAACAGTTCGGGATTGCTCGGCGGGTTGTCTGGCCGGATGGAAAACGGATGACGGATAACGGATGACGGATGACGGATACCTGACCGGGTTCTTTTCCGTCCTCTGTCCTCTGTCCTCTGTCCTCTGTTCTCCGGTGAACCAGCGATTTTTCGGACAAGTAAGCCAGTCGGCAAAAACCTCGCGAGGGTCTTTGCCCGGGGATAGCTGTGCCGGCGTTCCATCCGGAAAGACCGCCGCGAGCGCCGCGCCGGCAGTGGCCCCTTCGGCAGGGTCAGGGCAGGCTGGGGTTGCCCCCTCGACTCCGCTCGGGGCAGGCTTGTTGGGATCGAACCAAACGATCTCCTCCTTCCATTCTGCGGTCTGCTTGTAACCAACCTGTGAGAAGAAAGCCGCCATCCCTGACAACCGGTTTTTAGGCCAGTTTTCCGCCCGCACGCCCATAAACGTCAGCGCAACGGTCTGGGCGATGGCCTGCGGCTGCTTGCTTTGGATGGCACGGTAGAAGTTGACCTGGGGCACACGGAAATTGCTGCCGCTGGATACCAGCATCTCCCGGACGAACCGATCATACGGCAGATTCTCCTTGATGCAAGAGTGAATCCAGCGGTGATACGCCTGCACCGCATTGGGCCACAGATTGATGGGGAACTCCGCCTTTACGCGCAGCAGATCGCTCCACTTCATCGCCCAGTAATCCGCAAACTCCTCGCGCTGCAGCAAATGATCGATCAGGGTGCTGCGCTTGTTCGGGTCCTGGTCCAATATGAAGGTTCTTGCCTGCTGCGCGGTGGGTAGCGTGCCAATCACGTCCAGATAAGCCCGGCGGACAAACACGGCATCCGAGCAGATATTGGCGGGCTGAATGCCCAACTGCTCCAACCTGCCGAAAATTAGCTCGTCGATTTGGCTCCGGGGCCCCGGCGTGCCGGGGACTGCCCTGAGCCCTTCGGCTGCGCTCAGGGTAAACTCCGTCGAAGGGGCACGGCTTTGGGTTCCCGCCGAGCGGGGTCCCTCAAAAGGGCTTAGCACGTCGCCTTGGCCGGAGTTTAGAATTTTTCCGCCCAGAGCCGCCAAGAGAACAACCGCCGAGCTCAATGACATCTTCATTGTTTCTGCCCACTCCGACTTGTCGGACGAGTCCGAATATGCGTCAGCACACACGAGCGTAACGGACTTTACTCTATTAAGTATATCCTTTTAATGCTTCCGAACGCAATAAGATTCTGCCTGTCTGGCAGGACCGCCGAGACATCCCCGCTTTCGCGGGGACAAGCTTGCCCCTGTGGAAGCAGGGGGACGAGAGACAACTTGACCTCCTGTAGTGTAAGGAGTTAAATAGTGCAGATGCACTGCAAGGAAATAGCATATTTGGCGTTGGTCTTCGCCGTCCTCGATGCTCGATGCTGGATGCTCGACGAGAATCGAGAAACGAGGGTCGAGGATCGACCGTCAGCAAAGGCAGAGGTGGCGGCACCGCCAGAATCGCTCAACCTTGATCCGTTCTACAAAAAGTACGTTTCCGCCGAGGGGCTGCCGATCACCAGTTCCGAGAAGGTGGCCGATGCAGCTTTGCTCAAGGCCCAGGAGCTTATCAATAAGATGCTGGCAGACCGGCCGGATATTCGCAAAGCCCTGATTGAAGCAGGCGTGCGTTTTGTAGTAATAGGGGCGAACGAGCAGACGACCGACATTCCGGAATACGCCCAGATGAAGCCGAAGGAATTCTGGAACCAGCGAGCGCGGGGCTTCGGCGGTCGCGTGGTTAGCTGCGGCGAAGAAAACTTGCTCTGCTACCCAATCGACCGCTACGACGATGAGAACATCCTGGTCCACGAGTTTGCCCACTGTGTTCATCTGATAGGGCTTTGGCAGGTGGATCCGGATTTCGACAAAAGGCTTAAACAACTTTATGGCAGGGCGTCAGCGAAGGGGCTGTGGAAGGGAACGTATGCCGGGTCCAATCCCAGCGAATACTGGGCCGAGGCCGTACAGTCTTATTTTAATTGCAACCGTCAGAACAACTACAATCACAACCACGTCAATACGCGCGACGAATTGCAGGCGTACGATCCGGAACTGGCCGCGTTGGTGGCGGAAACCTTTCGGCATACCAGCGAAACAGATTGGCGGTATAAGCCCATCGCTCGCCAGCCTCGGGTCACGTCGCCTCCTGTGGCGCTCGAGTGCGAACCCTTCTACAAAAAATATGTCTACGCACGAGGGCTGCCCATCCTCAGTTCCGAAAAAGTTCCTGACGAAGCCTTGTTGGAGGCGAACTACCTGGTCAGGCAGATGTTCGCTTACCGTCACGACGTTTTGAAAGCAATGATTGACGCGGGCTTGCGTCTTGTGGTGGTTGGCGTAAATGAGAGCATAAGCGATGTCCCACAGTGCAAGGACCAACAAGCTACGGAAAGCGACGGCTCGCCGAGACGGGTGCTTAGCTGCACGCCGGAGCGATTGATGGTTATCTGCGCTGAGGAGAATCTGCTCTGCTACCGCGATGATCCTTATGCCGGTGAGAGCATCGTGATCCGGGAGTTTGCCCATGCGATGCATGTAATAACCGGCCATAGGCCCGTCGTTGAAGAGCCTGATAAGAAAGCGCAGCAGCAGTATGAGCTGGGCGTAAAGCGGATTGATAAAGAATTTGACGAGCGATTGAAACAGTTGTATGAAAACGCCATCCAGAAGGGACTATGGAAAGAGACGTATGCGGCGTTGAGCCGCAAAGACTATTGGGCTGAAGCAGTGCAGTCGTGGTTCGATGCCAACCGGCAGAACTGCCAGGGACATAATCATATCAACGCGCGTGAGGAACTGGAGGCTTACGATCCGGATTTGGCCGGCTTGGTAGCTGAAGTTTTCCGCCACTCGTTTCGTACAGACTGGCGTTATAAGCGGCCCGCCGACCGTTAGCATGCCGGCGCGGACAAATGTCGCCGTTTACCTATTTGGGGCTGTCCTGCTGTTGTTTCGGGTCCGTGCTGAGCGGGGTCCACTGTAATATCTTGCGCCGGCAGGTCGATAAAGCGTGCCTATCATGTTGCCCAGCGAGCCGCCTCTATTGAGCCCATAGCCGCCTGTGGAGCCATACGGGTAGCCGGAGTAGTTGCCATAGCCTCCGCCGCCGTAAGGCCCGGCTCCGTAAGTTCCCCCGTAGGAGCCCGCCCCACCATATCCGGATCCCCCCGTGCCGGGGCCATAGCCTCCGTAGCCCATGTTTCCATAAGACCCGCCATAAGATCCCATAGGCCCCATCATGCCGCGCCAAGAGTAGTTGGCAGGCTCACCAACCAAATCGGTAATATCATAAACTCGCGTTTTCGCTTTGTTAGGCAGAGACCCGGTTGTGGCAATGATAATTAGTCCCTTTTCGACGACGTAGCCCAATTTTGCGGCACTGCCGGCGGAAACCGACATCAGCAAAAGCTCCAGATGCTGCCGCAGCGGTATGCCGGAGACGCCGTCCATTCCGATGGGCGTGGTTTTGTCGATGTCTGCTTTTTCTGCCAGGTCACGCCAGAGCACCACTATATTCAGTGGAGGGTTGGTCGAATATCGCAGAATATCAATTGCTTCGCCAAAGGGCATATTCTGCGAAAACCTGGAAGGATCCGTAGCAATCCTGCCGCTTGGTGCGCGACTTTCCGGTTTTGGGCTTTGTGTTTTTAGTTTTGAGTCTTCGGTAGTGCCTGCTGTGCACAATTGCGCCAAAACCAGCAAACCGATGGCTGCCGTTAGGACTAACCTCGCGAGGACTATCGTGAATCTCTTTTTGCTCATTTTCTTTTCCCCTTTTTTGCCTGCTCTATAAGTAATGATACACAGACAAGTCTATTTGTTACAAACAATTTCTTTTTCTGTAAGCAAATTTCGTTTTTTTTGCCGCAGAGTGCCCAGTATTTTTCGCCACAGACAGCTCAGAGGAAGTATTCCATTTCTTTTATCCGCCATACGTCTGGCGGATTAATCTCTGTGGACTCTGTGTCCTCCTTCGACCTTGCTCAGGATGGCGTCTGCGGTTTTTTTTGCGCTGAGTTCTGCCTTGTCCAGATTGCAAGTCTGGCGGGCCGGTTTCGATATCAAATTGCCGGCCGGTGAGTACGCCGTAGGCGTATAAACATAAAGGGATTGGGATGATTTGGATCCGAAGCGGCCCCGTGCGCATAGACCGAGTACTCGTAGGTCTGGACGCAAGTGCCGTTTGAATCGGTCAGAGCCACAACACTGCCAAGACCATCAATTCACCCTTCGCAGTAGCCTGCTACGGAGAACGGGAGTGATAGTAGTCGCCGACGCTCCAAAGGTATGGCGACGGAGCGTAGACCGCGTTGCTGTCAGCCAGGTCTATCATACAGACCGGCTCGTCAATGCGCAGGCCGTAGACGTATGGATTCGACAGAGTTTACCCTGAGCGTTAGCCGAACGGGCTCACCACAAGTTTGCGCACGAGGTTGTTATTGCCATCGTATTCGGCAATCAAGTCGTCGCCGTCATAGAGGTACGTGGTGGTGTAGCCACCAGGCTTCTTGTACGGGTTGGTAGTTACGCCCTCGACCTTCTTTTTGATTCGGCTGCCGGACGGGTCGTATTTGTAGGTGATGGTGTTCCAGTTTGCCGGATCCTGGCGAGAACTGGCGCCCGTCCACAACTTTGGCGGCTGATGCTAATGCGCTTGTTTACGTTTTTTCAGCAATGCCTCAATCCTTTTGTCATACCCGGGATTATCAACGTATCTCTCATCGCAATACCAAAGGCCCGGAACAAGTTGTTTGTCACCATAGTGAAAACGCTCGAAAGGCGGTTCGTAATCCTCGGGATATGCGTATACTCCAAAATGGTCCGCCGATGTGCCCATTAACAACTGCACTATGGGTTCACCTCCGAGCATTTTCTCTATACGGATAGAGCATGGTGCAAGGTCTAGAATTGGCTGGGGTAAACTTGATACCTCTGGATGGCACCGATCACCATCGATCCTATACGACCTCCCGATCTGAAGATCGCGCCGCCTTAAAACTTCTCTACAGGCCTCCAATAGGGCCTGATGGTCAGTCCTGCACAACAGGCGGACCTGCATTTGGTAGTTACGCTGTCCCATGATGAGAAACATTACCGACATTTGGCAACACGGGTTGGTCAGCACAATAAAGGTCAGAGCGAAAGCAATAATCACGCTGGCGAGAACAATTCGTTTACGAGTCACTTTCTTATTCATCTTTATGTCCTTCCGGAGGTAATTCTTCGTTAAACAATGGCTCTGTAAACATGAGCGCTTGGCTGGACATTGCTCCAACCGAATATTCGTGCACTATATCGCATTGCGATTCACCAAAGCCAACGTCCAAATAAAATCGAGGTTCCACAATTGACTCCATAGATGGTGCTTCTGCATGCTACACGTCTTATTATAGCACGGTACTGGATCCGGTCTCAATAGCGCTGGCCGCGGAGCAGCCTTCTCTGCGGTGAGTTCTGCCTTGTCCGGATTGCACCTGTGGCGGTTTGCTCGTCACTCATCGCAAATCCATCAAAAAATGTTGCACTGGCGGCAATTTCAGTTACGATAGTCCGCAAGCCCAGTAGTGAGCTGGGCATAGGTTATCGGGAAAGCGTTGGAAAAGGAGGAATAGTTATGCAAATTCGAAATTGGAAATTTGAAATTCGAAATTCTGAGCGGTTGCGTGTAATCGGGCGTTTTGTTACTGCGATTCTTACTTTAGCAAATCTGTGTTTAGCACCCGTGGTTGCTGCGGAGCCTGGGGGCCTGAAATTCTCCAGGCGCTGTCTGATGGTCAGCCCGAATGAGGGTTGTGCCATCGCAGACGTCAATCGCGACGGTAAGCCCGATATCGTTGCCGGGACACACTGGTATGCGGCTCCGGATTTTATTCCCCGGCCGGTTCGTGACATCCCGCAGGTATCGCTCGGATTCGGCAGCCTGGACTTCTACGCCAACAACGGCGATCATATTTACGATGTCGACGGTGACGGTTGGCTGGACGTAATATCGGGCGGCTGGACAGAGGCAGAGCTTTATTGGTACAAAAATCCCGGCAAGGATGCCCTTGAGAAGGGCTGGAAGTGGGAGCCGCACCTCTTAGTCAAGGCGCGGGCGGAGAATGAGGCCTTTAAGCTGCACGACATAGACGGTGACGGCGTGCCGGAAATCGTAGTCTTCTGCTGGGTAGGAAAGGCTCCGCTTGTGGCCTGGAAGCTCGGCAAGACGGCAGCTGGTGAGCCGACAGTCAGCCGGATCGTCTTAGGCGAAAGTGCCTGCGGGCATGGTTATGCCTTCGGCGACATCAACGGTGACGGGCGAGAAGACATCCTTTGTGGAGCAGGCTGGTATGAGCGTCCTGCGGGTGATCCGTTCGCCAGGCCGTGGAGATTGCATCCCGAGACAGCCTTGCCGATTGCCAGTTCGCCATTTTTAGTTGTGGATGTCAACGGTGACGGTCGCAACGACCTCGTTTGGGGACGGGGCCACGATTATGGCGTGTACTGGTGGGAGCAAGGCCAGCCGCAGCCTGACGGAAAAACGACCTGGAAAGAGCGTCTTATCGACAAATCATGGTCGCAGGCTCACAGTATGGCCTGGGCTGACCTGGACGGGGACGGCAAGGCTGAGCTAATTACCGGCAAGCGGGTCCGCGGCCACGCTGAGCGTGACCCCGGTGCGATTGAGCCGGCGTGCCTGTTTTATTACGCATGGGATAGCGCTGCCAAAAAGTTCATCCGCCATGCGATCAGTCCGCCGGGTGGCGGCGTCGGCACCGGCATGCAAATCTGCGTCCAGGATCTTAATGGTGACGGGCGGCTGGACATCGCGGTAGCCGGCAAAACCGGCACCTGGCTGCTCATTAACGAAGGTATGAGCAAGTAGGTAGTGCGATCTTGGGGCGTGCAGCCGTCGCCGTGCCGGCGACGGCTAAACAGTGAACAGATACTCTACTCTGGAGAGGGAACAGATGAGGTCAAAATCGTCTAAGAGAAATAAACCTGCCGGAGGCAGCAAATCCTTATCGACCAGGGCCATACATGCCGGCGAGCCAAGGACAAAATACGCCGATTCATTGACGACGCCGATTGTTCAGACTTCGACATTTACGTTCAGAAACAGTAAGGCAATCGAGGATTACACCAAGAAGGGCAAAGAGCATTTTGAATATGGCAGGTACGGCAACCCCACCGCGAAAATTGCTGAGGCCCGTCTTGCCGACCTCGAGGGTGCGGAAGACTGCGTGGTTTTTTCGTCCGGCATGAGCGCGATAACTACGACTATTCTTTCTCTGGTACAGTCCGGCGACCACATCGTAATCACCGACGATAGCTACAAAAAGACGCTGGAGTTTTGTAAGTCCTACCTTAAGCAGTTCGGCATCGAGTGTACCATCGTTCCGTTCGGCAATTATCAAGTTCTTGAGAAGGCCATCAAAAAGAACACGCGTTTTATATTCTCTGAATCGCCGACAAATCCTTACCTGAATATCTTTGACCTGGTCAGAATCAAAAAGATAGCCCGGAAACATAATGTCTTAACGCTCATAGACAGCACATTCAGCACCCCTTTCAACCAGCGGCCCATAGAATTCGGGATGGACCTTGTTCTGCACAGCTTGACAAAGTACCTGGCGGGGCACAATGACATCTTAGCCGGCGCGGTGCTTGGCAAAGAAGATCTGGTTGAAAAGGTGCGGAACCTGCATAAGTCGATGGGCGGATTGATTGATCCTCACTGCTGTTACCTTCTGCTGCGAGGACTCAAGACATTTCCATTGCGTGTAGAAAGGCAAAACGAATCCGGCTTGAAGATTGCCCGCTTTCTGGAGAGTCATCCACGGGTGCAAAAGGTTTATTATCCCTTTCTTGAGAATCACCGCCATTATGAAATAGCCAGGCAGCAAATGACGGGAGGCGGGGGGGTCGTCACATTTGAAATAAAAGGAAACCTCAGCACGGCAAAACGTTTCCTGGATGCCCTGAAATTGATCTACATTGGCCCGAGCCTGGGCGGCGTTGAATCACTAATAACGCATCCTGCGATGGTAAGCTATTATGACTATACCAGAAAAGCGCGGTACGAGTTAGGTCTTACCGACACGCTCTTTAGACTTTCCGTTGGGATTGAAGACGTTGAGGATCTGATTGCCGACCTGGATAGGGCGCTGGTGCGGTCAAAGTCTTAGGTCAACCCGAACCGAAGGAGAATAATGATGGGCATGCCTTTTAGTGCAGATGAAGTCTTTGAGATGGCTGAGCAAATAGAAAGAAACGGAGCCAAGTTTTACCGTGCTGCGGCAAAAAAGCTGCCGGTGATCCGGCAGGTGTTGCTCGACCTTGCGGCAATGGAAGATGAGCACGAAAAGACCTTTGCAGCTATGCGGGCGGAACTTTCGGTCTCGGAAAAAGAGCCGCCCGTTTTCGACCCGGATGGTCAGGCACAGGCGTATTTGCGGGCGATGGCGGACGGGCATATTTTCAACGTTAGGACCGACCCTGCAAAACTACTGGCCGAACAGAAGTCACCGCAGGATATTCTTGAGACGGCTATCGGCGTAGAAAAAGACTCCATCGCCTTTTATGTTGGCATCAGAGATGGCGTCTCGCGCAAAGCCGGCAAAGACAAGGTGGAAGCGATAATCAAAGAAGAGATGAGCCACGTCGTTACCTTGAGCCAAAGGCTGGCGGATCTGAAATAGTCAAAACAGCTCTTGCTGCGGGTATGGAGCAAAGTATGAGGAGTTTACTCTGCCGTGTTTGGCCCCGAAGTGGGCGATTCAGATTGTCCGTATGTATTGTCACGATCGGCGTTGTCACTTGCATATCGAACGCTGCATTCGCAGATGCGCCGCGTGTTCTGCCGCCGGGCGAAGTTCCGAAGGACATACGCCTTGGGCCGCTCAAAGACCTGGATGGCTACTTTCCTTTTAGTCCGCCGAAAGCGGTCGATGATTGGAACCAGCGCGCCGAGCGTATCCGGCGGCGAATGCGGGTAGCGCTGGGTCTATGGCCCATGCCCACAAGGACGCCGCTCAATGCCGTTATCCACGGCAAAATCGACCGCGAGGATTACACTGTTGAGAAGGTGTATTTCGAGAGCTATCCGGGTTTCTACGTAACCGGCAATCTTTATCGTCCCAAAGGTGCACCGGGCAATTCAATTAGACAGGATAAACAGGATAATCCTGTAAATCCCGTCAAAAAAAAACAATGGCCGGGCGTGCTGTCCCCTCACGGTCACTGGGCGAATGGCCGATTCCATGATTCCGGCTTGGAGAATGTGCGCCGCGAAATCGTCCAGGGCGCCGAACGCTTTGAGGAAGGTGGCCGCAGCCCGCTGCAGTCCCGCTGTATGCAGTTGGCAAGAATGGGATGCATCGTGTTTCATTATGACATGATCGGCTACGCGGACAGCCGGCAAATCTCCAGTGACATAGCGCATGGCTTCGCCAAGCAGCGGCCGGAAATGAGCACGGTCGAGAACTGGGGGCTTTATAGTCCGCAGGCAGAATCGCATCTACAAAGCGTGATGGGACTGCAAACCTGGAATTCGATTCGGTCTCTGGATTTTTTGCTCGGCCTGCCCGATGTCGATGCGGAGCGAATTGGCGTCACCGGCGCCAGCGGTGGGGGGACACAAACTTTCATTCTGGCGGCGATTGATCCGCGACCAACCGTGGCTTTCCCGGCGGTGATGGTGTCAACGGCGATGCAGGGCGGCTGCACGTGCGAAAACGCTTGCCTGCTCCGGATCGGCACGGGCAATGTCGAGTTTGCGGCTCTATTTGCGCCCAAGCCGCTTGGCCTGACCGCTGCCGACGACTGGACGCGAGAGATGACCACCAAAGGCTTTCCGGAGCTGCAGAAACTGTATCAGATGGTCGGTTCGCCGCACAACGTCATGCTCAAATCGCTGACTCATTTCGGCCACAACTACAACTACGTGAGCCGAGCGGCTATGTATCAGTGGTTCAACAAGCACCTTAAGCTGGGCTGGCAGGAACCCATCGTCGAGGAAGACTACGAGCGCCTGACGAAAGAAGAAATGTCGGTCTGGGACCAGGAACATCCCCAGCCGGAAGGTGGTCCGGGTTTCGAGCGCCGCCTGCTGCGATGGATAAATGACGACAGTGAAAAGCAACTGCGCCAGGCCCGCGAGTCGCTAACTGCCTATCGAGAACTCGTCGGCGGCGCCATCGATGTGATCATTGGCCGAAACCTGGCCGAGGCGGGTGACGTGGTGTTCAAGGAAACCGAAAAGAGCGAATCTGCTGCCTATCAGCAAAGCCTGGGCTTGCTACGGAATGAGACTTACCAGGAGGAAATACCAGCGGTTTTGCTCAGGCCCTCATCCTGGAAAGGTAAGACCGTCTTATGGATCGACGCCCAGAGCAAATCGGGACTCTACGATCAACGGCCGCTAACCGCAGAAAGCGCTGAGAGCGCAGAGCGGAAAATAGAGACAAAAAACTCCGCGATCTCTGCGGACTCGGCGGTGAAAGAAGAAACGCTGCGACCGGAAATCCGGATGCTGCTTGACGCGGGCGTTGAAGTTCTTGGGATCGACCTTTTGTACCAGGGCGAGTTTCTCGCTGATGGAAAGCCCATCACCCAAACACGCCGGGTTGAGAACAAGCGCGAGTCTGCCGCCTATACATTTGGATACAACGACACACTGTTCGCTCAGCGAGTCCACGACATTTTGTCCGCAGTCAAGTACGTCAAGCAGCGCGACAGCGAAACGAGAATTTTGGCATTGGTGGGACTGAAGGGGGCCGGCCATTGGGTGGCGGCGGCAAGAGCACAAGCAGGCGGCGCCATCGACATTGCCGCGATTGATACCGCGGGCTTTCGGTTCGGCAAAATACCTGATATTCGCGATGTGGATTTCTTGCCCGGCGGCGCCAAGTACGGCGATTTGCCCGGCATTATCGCCTTGCATGCTCCCCAAAGGCTCTGGCTGGCTGGCGAGGGAAAAGCCGAGACCATCAAAGAATTCTATACACTTGCCAGCGCTGAAAACAGCCTGACAATCTCTGATCTCGCATCGCAGGATGCTCCAGATGCCGCCATTAAATGGCTGCTGCGCCAGATGCAGTGATGGCCGTCTATTTAGCTGCGGCGGTTTAGCGCCGGACGCAGCCGAACGCTATTTTTCGTGTGTGACTAATTTCTGTGGCATTGTGTAACAGTATTCCTGAGAGCAGTTTATCTGCCATTGTCATTGCGAGGGAGCGCAGCGACCGAAGCAATCTCTTGCATTGATAGTTTTGAGATTGCCGCGCCCCGACAAGTCGGGGCGCGCAATGACAAGGCCCCGCCACAAAATCTGGTCACACACCATTTTTCACGTCCTATAATTTACAATTGACAACACAATCCCTATCGGGTATGCTATATCTCGGCAAGCATAGGAAAGCCTTCGACAGTGATTAACCTTGTCCCGAGCGAAGTCGAGGGAACTGATTGACACGGCAAGAAAATGATCCGTTACAAAACAGTGTGAATCCGTGTAAATCGGTGTCTGAAAAAGAGCTTGTTGGACACGGATTAACGCAGACGCGGTCCCGAGCTAAGTCGAGGGAGCAGTCGAGGGAACTGATTGACACGGCAAGAAAATGATCCGTTACAAAACAGTGTCAATCCGTGTAAATCCGTGTCTGAAAAACGCAGCTTTAGGAAAGGCAGCCAGTTATCGTGTTGCCCAAAAGATGCGTGGCACGGCCATCCCTTCGGCTGCGCTCAGGACAGGCCTGGCCGTGTTTTCACGGGCTGGAAACCCGTGCCACAGGAGGATTAAAAATGGCAGCGGCAAGCAATTCACCAAGCGTGCGGATAGTTTCTTTACTAATTGCAATTTGCGTGGTCGGCATATCTTCCCGGGCCGAATGTGGCGGCAGTAGCCTCGCGGCTTCTGCCGAGACGAGTACTTACGTATTTGTGCCCGATCGGAGTAAATTGGTTCAGACCGGTGGAATCGCCGGCGTCCACTGGACCTATTCCATCAAAGGAGAGTTCCAGCTTACCGTCGATCCGAATGCGGGCAGCGCTTTGTTCGCCCATGTCGATGCCAATGCAACTGACGACAGCCAGTTCAAACGCACCCTGGACCTGAACCACGTGTTCAACATGACCTCGCTGGTCGGCACGGTCGAGCCGAACGGCTCGATCAAATTCACGGGCAATGCCTCCGCCGATAGCGATGTTCTCATCACAGTGATCCTCATGGATGATTTGGCCTGCCTTGTTGGGCAGACAACTCCGCCTCCTAACAGCGCCGACTTTTTCATCTTTGGCCTGGGTGCTGTTGCTCAATTCCGCAAATACGGGGGCGGCAGCGGAACGGCGGATGACCCATACAAAATCGCTACGGCAGAGGATCTAATCGGCCTCGGCGAGACCCCTGAAGATTACGGCAGGCACTTTATCCTGACAGCCGACATCGACCTTGCAGGCTACGTCTTCGACAAGGCCGTCATTGCGCCAGGCGCTTGTGGTGGGTGGGGCTGCCGTTTTGTCGGAGTTCCTTTCACCGGTGTTCTTGACGGCAATGACCATACGATTTTCCGCCTGACGATTCAGGGTGAGAGCTATCTGGGGCTAGTTGGTCAATTAGGGCGGTTGAATGCGCCTGCCGGTGAGGTCAAGAACGTAAGGGTAATCGATGCGAATATAACCGGTTCCGGGAGATCAGTCGGTCCCCTAGTGGGCTCCAATGACGGCAGTGTAATCCACTGCTATAGCGCGGGCACGGTCAGCGGCTACTCGGATGTCGGGGGGCTGGTCGGAGGAAACAACACGGGTACCGTGACTCAGTGCTGGAGCACTGGTACGGTCGGCGGTAAGTACGATGTCGGCGGATTGGTGGGGGGTAATGGCAATGGCTATTCAGAGGATTGGCCCCCTGGTGGGTGGGGGCGTGTCACCTATTGCTACAGCACAGGTGCAGTCACTGGTGATGAGTATGTTGGTGGGTTGGTGGGGGCAAATGGCGGTTTCGCTCAGGTCGCCTCTGTAGTTTACTGTTACAGCACTGGCGCGGTCGATGGCAATGATTACGTCGGCGGGCTGGTGGGGGAGAACTACTGGGGCGCTGTGACGAATTGCTACCGCGCGGGCATGGTCAGCGGCGAGAATTGTGTCGGGGGGCTGGTGGGGGAGAACTACGCGTACGGTGAGGTGACCCAGTGCTACAGTACGGGTGCGGTCAGCGGCGACGGGAACGATGTCGGCGGGCTGGTGGGAGCCACTGAAAGCGATTGGGGTGCTACGGTCCTCGAATCCTTCTGGGACATCCAGACCTCAGGACAGGCCACGAGTGCCGGCGGCGAAGGTAAGACCACGGCCGAGATGCAGACGGCAAGCACATTCCTTGAAGCCGGCTTGCCCGCCGAGGCGGGCTGGGACTTCGTCAATATCTGGGGTATCGGAGAGAATCAGACCTACCCGTATCTACGCAAGTATTCAGCAGCGGATATTAACCGGGATGCCAGCGTCAATTTCCTCGACCTTGCGGTGTTGGCCGAGAACTGGCTAACGGATATTTCTCACCCCTGAGATCGCGGAGGTCGCAGAGTTTTTTTGACACGGATTTACACTGCTTTTTGACCCTGAATTTTGTGACCGTGTTAATCCGTGTTAATCCGTGTCTACCTTAATTCAGTGTTTATCCGTGCCTGGCCTCATTCAGTGTCCGTCAGTGTTTGCTTGAGAAGTCGCACGGCTGTTTCGGCCATCATTTCGCCGCCTCCGGGAGCGATTCGCGAATTGACCGTCTCGTAACTGCCTTCGGCGAATGCTTTCTTCGTGGGGATGTAGCCAGGGGCATCCTGGCATAGTTCGATTACCAACGTTACCGGGAAGGGACTGGCGTGCTTTATAGCCAGGCCCAGGTCAACGAAGACCTCACCCGGCAGACCAACCACTGCTACATCTCGGCTCAGCCGAAATACCTGGACTTCCAGCGGGAGGGTTTGACCAGGTAGCATCTTGATATCCAGAATCTTGTACGCCTCGACTTGCTCAAGAAACGACAGCTCATTTGTGCCGACCTTCTTGATATTCTCGCGGGCCCAGGCGATCTTCTCAGGGCTGTAGTGCTGTAACGGCGCATTCGCAATTTCCCTTCGCACGGCAAGTGCCGGCTCGGCAGCGGTTTTTAGCTCATTTACTTTTGCTCTCACCGTTTCGGCCAGCGTCCGGCCGATATAGTCGGTCTTGAGGCGATCTTTTTTAGTCACGTCGATATGGTTGATGTCACCGCAGGTGCCTGTGCCGAATAGAAGCACAAAGTCCTCGCCGAGACTCTGGCGAAGCGACTGCTCCAGGTAATAAGGGTAGTCTGCTGCGTATTCGGTTCCGCCCACGGTATCCAGGTGCAGTGCGAAGTTGACCATCGCTGCGATGGCATTATCTCCATCAATGCTGCGGAAGAATACGAAGGAAACGTCGGGGTCGATTGGGCCGGCTGCCCGAACAATGTCGGGATTCAGTACGCCGGGATTAAAGCGGACGGTTCCATCTTTCATGTGGAAGCGCCTGTTGAACGAAAGGCCCTGCTGCTGGGCAACTGCGGCCTGCAGCCGCACGGGCTTTGTGCCGGCATCGGCCTGCGCTATAACCTGTGCGATTTTCCCAGCCAGTACGCTGGCGTAATCCACCTCTTCGCAGGGGTCGCTGCCGTACTTAGCCACCGCCACATCGTGGAAGTGTTTTCTCAGGGCGCCAAAGTACAGCGGCCCGGTATGGCTGTGCGTAGCGGCGATCAGGATGTTCTCCGGCGGGATGCCCGTCTTTTCTGAGGCCTGTTCTCGCGCAGCCGATGTAACCTGGCGTGACAGGCCGATCAGGTCGCAGAAAACAAGAGCAGCGCTCTGTTTTTCCTGGCGAAGAACGATGGCCTTAGCGCGCAGTGGGTTCATAACGGCGGTGCTGAGTCGCTCGTAGAAGTACCCGCTCATTCTGTAAC
>CAZMLE010000062.1:0-22119 GCA_964567045.1 uncultured Pirellulales bacterium
GCTGCTTTTGTGGCATGAGTCTAAATGTCCATTCGTAGGAGTCGACAATCCTGCCAGGATAAAGTATTTGGGCGAAGAAATCGAAGGGGAAGTGGTCGTACCACGGGGCCTCTAAGTTGCGGTGTGTATTTCGCGTTTCGTAGCCTTCTTTGCTTATTCTCACCCAGTAATCTCCATACCACTGAAATGTGACGCAAACGGGCGAGATGCCTATTTCCTCATCGTTCAAAATGACCAAAGCCGCCTGCGGTTCGGTATTGATTGTTAATCTGCGTTCCACACAGCCGGCAATAAGAAAGACAGAAGACAGAAGACAGAAGACAGAAGACAGAATTCTGATTTCTTTCCGGTGGTTTGCCATCTGTTTCTTCATATAGATACCCCCTGTCAGAATTCGCAATTGAAAATCGTAGATTGACAATTCCAAATTGACGCTGCGCTACCCACGTTCGCTCACACTTCGTTCGGCCTTTGCCAGCCAGGCAGGGTTAACTGTCACGCCCCAGCCGGGGCCATCCGGTATATCTACCTTTCCATCCTGCACCTTCAGTGCCGGCTCATAAAGCTGCCTGGTCCAGTCGGTCGACTCGATGGAAAATTCCATAAAAGGCCCGGCGTTGGGTATCGCGCCGAGCGTATGTAGCGTAAAAACGCTTACCATCGAAACATTAGCCGAATGCGGCACGCAGGAGAGTTTTGCATCGGCGGCCATCGCGGCAACGCGCAGCGCTCGCGTCAATCCGCCTACATAGCATATATCAGGCTGCACTATATCAACGGCGTGCATACGTATCATTCGCCGCCATTGCGCAAGGTCGTTATCCTGCTCTCCGCCGGCCACAGGAACATTCAGGGCTGCTGCGACCTTGGCTGTCCATTCCAGCTCCCAGTATGGGCACGGTTCCTCAAAATGGCAGACGCGGTAATCCTCAAGCATTTTTCCAACCTCGATTGCTTTATCGGGCGTATAGCAACTGTTGGCATCTACCAGCAGCGAGACGTCATCGCCGATAGCTTTGCGCACCGCAGGGACAAGCGCCTCTGTCCGTCCCGGCCACTGGTCCTGGTCATGGCCGCAGACCTTGCCGATTCGCACCTTAAACGCACGGAAGCCCTGGCTGTCACCAAGACGTGCAAGTCTGTTGGCCTCATCGGCTGGTTGGATGTCCCGGCTCATGCTGGAGCCGTACACGGCGATAGGCCGGGGCTTTCCGCCCAGAAGCTCGCACACACTCTTATTTTCCGCCTTGCCGCGTAGGTCCCACATCGCGGTATCCACGCCGGCCAACGCCCGGCAAACGTAAGACCAGGGAAACTTGTAATTTGCTTCGATGCACCGGTCCGCGATAGAATCAATGTCGGCGGGGTCTTTGCCCAGTACGTGTGGTGCGATCTGTCGGTGCAGAACCAGCGCGGAGATGTCCGCATTAAAAGGAGCTATCTGACCGTAGCCTTCAGCTCCGCTGTCGGTGCGCGCTCGAACGATGCTGACCGGCCCTTGGGTAAAAGTCTCGATGGTCTTAACTTTGCCGATGCTCTTTTTTCGCGCTTGCTGGCCGTGTGACGCTGTCTGCAGATCCTTCAACTGGCTTGACATTGCCGTCAGGGCTGCAACTGCTTTGAGAAATTTACGCCGACTATGGTTCATTGTTTATTGTCCCCTTCTGAATGCCTGCGATTTACGTCGGCACCGCTACGTGCCGGGCAAAAGTAGCAAGCTCTTTTAGTGCCAAGTATATCTATCCGGCGAGCCTATGGCAACTAAAACGTTGATGGTCGTCTGGGCAAGCAGTGTGCTGACGCGAAGAGATGCACGCCCAGAGCATATTCAAAATCGTTGACAGGAGTGTTTGCAAAGGTTAGGGTATTGTGGACTTAAAGATGGATTTTTGCCACGGTGCTTTAATATGAAGATTCTACTCAGTTGGCTAAGTGATTACGTTGAAACCGGCAAGCTCTCTGCAGAGCAGATCGCCGGAGTCCTGAGCGATGTGGGACTTCCCTGCGAAGGAATAGAATGCCTTGGTGACGATGCAGTAATCGACGTAGAGGTGACCAGCAATCGGGGCGACTGTCTGAGCTTCATTGGCATTGCCCGTGAGCTGGCTGCGGCGACGGGCAGGGACTTGACAATGCCGGAAGTTAAACTGGACGAATCAGATAAAGATGTCACTGAATTCGCCGGTATTGAGATTCTTGAGCCGGCTTTGTGCGGCCGGTACACGGCACGTGTTATTGAGCAGGTCAAGGTTGGTCCTTCGCCGCACTGGCTAAAGAATAGGCTTGAAGCGGTCGGATTGCGAAGCGTCAACAATGTTGTTGACGCCACCAACTATGCGATGCTGGAGACCGGTCAGCCGCCGCACGCCTTTGACTACGACAGAATAGCCCAGGGCAGAATAATCGTCAGAAAAGCTGTTGTCGGCGAACGGCTCGTCAGCATCGACGGCACAAAGTGTGATCTGGACACAGACATGCTGATTATCACTGATCCGCGCGGGCCCGTGGCGGTAGCCGGAGTCATGGGCGGATTGGATACTGAGGTCAGTGACGTTACCGCGACCATTCTTCTGGAAGATGCATACTTTGATCCGGTAAGTATCCGCAGGACTTCTCGCAGGCTCGGGCTTGCTTCAGAAGCCGCCTTTAGATTCGAGCGGACGGTTGACATTGAAATGATAGACTGGGCCTCCAAACGCACTGCACAATTGATAACTCTCGTGGCCGGCGGCAGAGTAGTTAGAGGCGTGGTCGATATTTATCCTAAAAGAAAGCCAGCGAAGGAGGTAATTCTGCGGCTTTCGCGTTTGAACAAGTTGCTTGGTATTAAAGTGCCGCCTAAGGAAGCAGTCAGACTTCTGGCCTCGCTAAGTTTCCAGCCCGATTTAAAAGGAGACTTGATAATCTGCTTGGTGCCTTCGTGGCGTAGTGACGTTTGTCGCGAGGTTGATTTAATTGAGGAAGTCGCGCGCCTTTACGGCTACAACAAGATACCTACTGAGCGAAAGATCGAAATAGAAGCTGTGCCGGTTGATCCACATCAGAAATTGGCTGAGTCACTGAGGGCGCACCTGAACGCCTGCGGCTTTTACGAGACGATTAATGTTGGATTCGTTGACAGTTCTGTTGCGGAGCTTTTTACGCCCGGCGGCGCCAGCACTTATATGAGCGTGCGGGATGATTCCAGGAAGAGCATGAACCTGCTTCGCCAGACTCTTCTGGGTTCGTTATTGGATGTTCTGAAGACCAACGTAAATGCCGGGAATCTGCCGTGCAAGATATATGAGATAGCTGATACCTTCCTGCCGCCTCCGGTTAACCCCGCGACCACGTCACGGGGAAAATGCAGCCTGCCCATTGAAGAGGCCAAGCTGGCAATGGTCTGTGACGGGGACTTCAGAGAGCTACGGGGTGCAATCGAGGGGCTGGTAAAGAGTATGGATAGAGATGCCCAGATTGAGTTTGAGCCTGCGGAGCTGGTCTGGGCGGAAGCCGGTGCCGAGATTGTCGTCGATGGCAAGACCATCGGAACCGCAGGAATTTTTTCGCAGGCAGTGAAGCGGAAGTTTGACTTAACCGACCTCGCACCTGTCGGTGCGGAGCTACAGTTTGCGCAGCTTGCAGCTCTAAAGTCGGGGCCTGTAAAGGTAAAGCCGTTTCCAAGATTTCCAGCCATAGAGCGGGACCTGTCGATTATTGTCGATGAGCAGGTGCGCTGGGACGATATAGTCCGGACGGTCAGGCACAAAGCTCCTGCTGAGCTGCAGGGCATCCGTTTTGTTGATATATATCGTGGCAAAGGCATCCCACCGGGCAAAAAAAGCGTTACGCTGTCTGTGTGTTTTAGAGACGAGCAGGGCACTTTGACCCACGAAACCGTCGACGGTTTTCAGGCAGATATTGTGGAGCGCCTGGCCAAATCCCTCGGTGCGGAGCTGAGAACCGTCTGATTAGATTACACGCCCAAACGTACTTCGCGGTTGTCGGCGTACAGGAGTTTTAGTCTGCGGCTGGGTCGGCTGCGGGGGGCTGCGGGATTTATCGGTATTTTGTTTGACTTTTGCTCTGGAAATTGATAAAAGAGATAGTGCAGGCGGACCCCTGCGGTGTTCGTTGAGAAAGTGTGTATTTGAAAGAACCGATACCCGTACTCAGGGAAATCAGGCCTTGACGGACCGGAAATGCCTACTCGATAGGACTTTCGGACGCAAGCAACGATTACCCACCTGGAAGTAATGGGTTCTCTTCAAAATCCTTTTCTTACGGCACCAGCGGAGGAAAGCCTGGCAATAAAAAAAGGCCTGTTGATTAACAGGCCTTTTTTAGTCCAAGTATCAACTCAAGAACCGGTGCAAATACCGGACCATCACGGTCCTCGTACCCAACATCTGTTCTGTTTTTGCACTTAAGCCGAAGAATGTATTTGCCGATTATTAGAACTGGCGGACGCCTGCGTTTCGCCCTGAGTCGTTAGTCTATGCTCTCAAAGAACTTACGGTAGGGAGGTAAGAATGCCAAGTGTGCGTACCTTCACGGTTTTGCCCGCGCTTCCAGATTCCCTAAAAGACCTTGAGTTGATAGCCAAAAACATGTTCTGGTCGTGGAATGCTGAGTTTGCCGAGCTATTCCAGCGTATTGACGGCAGTTTATGGACGGCTTGCGGGCATAATCCGGTCAGACTTCTTGGCTGTGTTTCTCAAGCCAGGCTTGAGTCTCTCAGCAAGAACGAGAGCTTTTTGATCGGATTGAACCAGGTGGCTGAAAAGCTCAAATCATATCTTAATGGGCCAACCTGGTTTGATAAAGTCGCCGCAGAATCCACAAGGCCTCTGATCGCGTATTTCAGCGCCGAATTTGGAATTCACGAATGCTTGCCCATCTATGCGGGCGGCCTGGGGATTCTGGCAGGGGACCACCTGAAAAGCGCTTCGGACCTTGGTGTTCCATTGGTTGGGGTTGGCCTTCTGTATCAGAAGGGCTATTTTCGCCAGTATTTGAATGTTGATGGCTGGCAGCAAGAGTTGTATGTAGACAATAATTTTGACGCCGTGCCGATCGATCTGGTTCGAAAAAGCAATGGCCGGCCCCTGACCATCAGCGTTGAATACCCGGGTAGGTGCGTTTCGGCTCAAATATGGTGTGTCTCCATCGGCAGGGTGAAGCTATATCTGCTCGATACCAATATTCCCGTCAACTCATCAGTGGATCGTATGATCACCGCCTCTCTGTATGGTGGTGACGTCGAACTGCGAATTCGTCAGGAGATTATGTTGGGTATTGGCGGCCTGAAGGCTCTGGCGGCAATGGATATTACGCCCAATGTTTGCCATATGAACGAAGGGCACGCGGCTTTTATGGCACTGGAGCGGATCCGGCAACTGCGAAGCGCGACTAATATGACTTTTGAGGAGGCTGTGGAAGCCACCAGGTCGAGCAACGTCTTTACGATGCATACCCTGGTGAAAGCAGGCCTTGACGAATTTCGTGTGCCACTGATGGACAAATATTTCGGCGGTTACTTTCCCTATCTTGGGATAAATCGAAGCCAGTTTTTGTCACTGGGTAGAGTGCTTCCCGACGATGACGATGAGCCGTTTAAGATGCCAGTCTTGGCAATAAGACTCAGCAGCTACATGAATGGCGTCAGCAAACTGCATGGGCAAATATCGCGTCAGATGTGGGGTAGCCTGTGGTCCGGCATCCCGGAGAAGGAGGTGCCGATCATATCGATCACTAACGGCGTCCACATCAAAAGCTGGCTGTCAGAGGAGATCACTTCTCTGTACGACAGGTATCTCGACCCCAGTTGGGCGGAAGGAACGTTCAGCAACACAGCCTGGAACGGCGTCGAGGACATTCCGGACGAGCAGCTTTGGCGGGTGCATCAACGTTGTAAGGAGCAGTTGCTGGTCTTCGCCCGTAACCGGCTGAAGGATCAGATGAAACGCAGGGGTACTTATCATACCGAATTGAACTGGGCTGAAGAGGTTCTCGACCCCGAGGCACTTACCATAGGCTTTGCCAGAAGATTTGTGGGCTATAAAAGGGCCAATCTGTTGCTCAAAGACCCGCAGCGCCTCGTAAAGCTTCTTACAAATCCGCAGCGGCCCGTTCAGATTATTTTTGCGGGCAAGGCCCACCCCAGAGACACCGAAGGAAAAGATATCATAAGACAGGTTATTCACTTTGCCAACCAGCAGGATGTCAGACGGCGCATAGTGTTTCTTGAAGACTATGACATTGATGTGGCCAGGGTAATGTTCCGCGGTGTCGATGTCTGGCTCAGCAATCCGCGCAGACCGATGGAGGCCAGCGGCACCAGCGGTATGAAAGCAGCGTTTAACGGCGTGCTGAACATCAGTACTTTGGACGGATGGTGGTGTGAAGGCTATACGGCTCAGGGAGGATGGGCTATCGGTGCCGGTGAAGATTATGACGACCATGAGTATCAGGATCAGGTGGAGTCGCACGCCCTTTATAACATACTGGAGAATGAGATAGTCCCTCTGTACTATACGCGATGTGCGGACAATTTACCGCGGGCTTGGATACGCCGGATAAAAAATTCCATAAGGTGGATTGCACCTCGTTTCAACACTCACAGAATGGTTGCTGAATACACGCGAAGGTTCTACAATCCGGCTGCGGCCCGGCAGCAGTATCTAACCGCCGAGGCTATGGCTAAGGCCAAAGAATTTGCGGCCTGGAAAGCCAATGTGAAAAAGGCCTGGTCTGAACTCGCAGTCAAAGACGTAAAAGTAGAAGTCAGGAACGGCCAGGGCTATGAGCCGCTAAATCCCAGACAACCCAGGCTTAAAATCGGCTCAGAGATCAGCGTTAGCGCGCTGGTCAAACTTGGCAATATCGGGCCGGGCAACGTTTCAGTGGAGCTTTATCACGGTCCCGTCGATAGCTGTGGAAATATTACCGATGGCTCGGCTCTTAAAATGGTTCACACAGAAACGTCTGGACAGAACGGCGAACATTGGTTTACCGGCTTGATGTCCTGCAGAACAACAGGCCGGCATGGTGTCGCAGTGAGGGTCTTGCCCTGGCGTCCTGATCTGGCTAACCAGTATGAACTCAGCCTGATCCTGTGGGATACCGTGCCTGCAAAGCAAGGCGAATAACCTGATGACGGGGCATCACCCCCCATATATGACAGCCCCCGCTGCTTCGTTTCGCGAAGCAAAACGGCGGGGGCAGCAGACCAGATACGGTTTTTACTGATTTTCTTTGTTGCTCAACAGTTGGTACACCTCGTCGGCAGTGCTGGCGTTCTCAAGCGCCTGCCTGAATTGCTCATCCAGCATCAGCCTGCTTATTTTGGCCAATGCCTGGATGTGTGGGCCGGTCTGGTCCGCGGGCGAGACGAGCAAAATGACAATTGCTACTGGTTTTCCATCGACGCTTTCGAAGTCGATCGGTTCGTGGGTGATCCCGACTGCCATAACAAGTTCGCGGACGCCCCTGCATTTGCCGTGAGGGATGGCGATGCCAGAGCCGATTCCCGTGCTGTGAGTTTGCTCACGCATGAAAACTGCTTGTGCCGTGGTTTTTTTGTCGAGCAGTAATCCGGCAGCGTCCAGCAGGTCGATCAGCTCCGAGATCACGGAGGTCTTATCTTTACCTTCCAGCGGAACTTTGATGCACGTTGGCTGCAATATTTGCGTTAGGACCATCTCGACCAAATCACAACCCTGCCACGGGCTGGCAGGGTTAACTTACCAGTCTGGGAAGAATCGACACAAACCCTAAATTATATTTGCCCGTGGGCAGCGCTACAACAACTTTTCAACAAATTTTGTAATGGTGTAATGGGCAGGGACACTATTGCTCGCACAGGGTGGCACGGGCTTCCAGCCCGTGAAAAACACGCCCAGGATGGGCGTGCCACCGCTATCAGCAGCAGCTCGCTGCGCTGGCCGCGGGGCAGCGAAGTGCTCAAAAGACACACTTTTTTGCGGAATCGCTAAGTTTGGGGCCTCTGTATTGACTTTATCTGTCATACATAAGTATAATACTCCACACACTGTGTAATTGACACCGATTTGCTCGTAGTCGCGAGGAATCTAAGATGTGGCAGAGGATCACCACTCTTTTTCGCAAACATGTAGAGGAGAACAGCCTACTGACGGAGTTCGAAGATAGTTTGATGCTCATAGTTGATCCTGAGCAGTTAACTAATAACTTGCTCAGCAAACTGAAGGAGCTGATAACTGTCGAAAAAGCCTTTGTGTACCTAATGGACCAAAGCGAATCGCCACGGGTTTTCTCTCTGGTGGATCGGACCGGTCCAGGCGGCTCCCTCTTGCCAGATATTGCCGCCGACAGCAGGATCGCACAATGGTTCCGCACGAATCGTCAGATATTATTCTTTGAGCAAAACAAGGACATAACAAACTATCTGAATGCAGAGCTCCGGCCTTTTTGGGATCTGTCCATGAATCTGGCTTTTCCCCTTGTATCAATGGACAGACTCATTGGCATAGTTTTTCTACGTTTGCAACAGGAACCACTCAATAAGGTTCAGATTGCTAATTTACAGTTGCTGGGCAGACAAGCGGCATTGGCATTCGAGAATGCCCTTCTTTTCAAGGCACGTTTGCGCCAGAATGAACGGATGTTCCGCGCAGAACAACTAGCGACAATGGGACAATTTGCTGCCGGAATCGCGCACGAGCTTCGAAATCCACTGACAGCGATTCGCAGTACGGTACAATATCTTGCGAGCGACTTTGCTGAAGGCACTGAGCAAAGGAAACTGGCAGGCGATATATTACATGAAGTCGATAGACTCAATAGCATTGTTGGTAATCTACTCTCACTTGCACAGCCAGCCGAGAGTCACCTCGAAGAGATTGACGTTTCTGGGGAAATCGGCCGATGCCTGGATTTCATAGAGGCCAAAGCAAAGAGCCAGAACGTCAGGCTGCAAACAAATTTGGAGCCAGACCTGCCAAAGCTTACCTTCGACCCTGCCCAGTTACGGCAGGTACTTCTGAATATCATAATGAACGGTTTGCAAGCCATGCCTGAAGGTGGAACATTGTCAATCAAAGCCCGCCGGCTCGCTGAAGAAAGCCGTAGCTGTGGTTCAACAACCGACAAGATGCTAATAGAGATTGAGGATGAAGGAGCTGGCATACCTTATGCCCTGCGTGGAAAAGTCTTCGAACCGTTTTTTACAACTAAACCTGGCGGGACAGGCCTCGGCCTGGCCATCTGCAACAGCATTGTCAAACGGTATGACGGAGACATCTGGATCGATCAGGCCAAAGGCGGCGGCACAGAGGTCAAAATTGCATTATCTGTAAGGTAGATGTCACGGTCTGGGCTAAATCTTATGAAGATACCCAAAGTCCTGATTGTCGATGATGAGGCCAGTATATGTTCCATTCTATCCACTCTGCTAACCAAGAATGGCTATGAAGTGCAGGTGGCCGATTCAGGAGAGGCGGCGATTCACCTATACGCTCAATTCATGCCGGCTGTTGTTCTGCTTGACCTTAAGATGCCGGGAATGGATGGCCTGAAGGTCATGGAAATACTTGCTAAGCGGTTCAATGCCGACTGCAAAACCGTAATAATGACTGCGCATGGGCAGGTCCGTTCTGCTGTTGAGGCGATGAAGAAAGGTGCCTTCGATTATCTGGAGAAGCCCTTTGATAACGATGAGCTTCTTGCCATAATCTGGCGAGCAGTCGAAATGGTGACACTCAAGCGCCGGGTCAGACAGTTGGAAGACCAGATAGAGCAGGCGTACGGGTTTGAGAACGTTGTCGGCGTCTCCGATAAGATGAAGTCAACTTTCACTTTGGTGCGGAAATTTGCCGCCGCCGATGGTACAGTGTTGATTTATGGCGAAAGTGGCACGGGCAAAGAATTGATTGTGCGGGCAATTCACCAGGCCAGCAGACGTAAAGCGGGGCCGTTTGTTGTGGTCAACTGTGGCGCTATACCTGCCAATCTAATCGAGAGCGAATTCTTTGGCCATGAAGCAGGGGCATTTACTGATGCCAAAGAGCTTAGGATCGGCAAGTTCGAGGTCGCAGATACTGGAACATTGTTTCTCGATGAAATTGCTGAGCTTACTGCTGAAGCGCAGGTCAAGCTTTTAAGGGTCATCGAGGAGGGAACCTTTTCACGCGTGGGCGGTAATAAACCCATTACGGTCGATGTGCGGGTAATGGCAGCTACAAATCGGGATTTGTCAACTATGGTCAAAGAGGGCAAGTTTCGAGAGGACCTCTACTGGCGCCTGAATGTATTGAGTTTGAGTGTCTGTCCGCTGCGCGAACGCAAGGAAGATATCCCGATGCTGGTGGAGCATTTCCTTGAGAAATATGCCGTACCACTGAGAATAGAACAACCTGCAGTTTCTGATAAAACAATGGAATTATTGATGGCCTATGACTGGCCGGGCAATGTAAGGGAACTGCAAAACTGTATTTATAGCGCGATAACAATTTCAGATGGCCTGAGCATCGAACCATCTGATCTACCGAAACGAATTTACCTTGACTCGAAGTCTCCAGACTCGGGTAAAGTGGCATCTGCCCCCGCGTCTTCCTGCCGGCAGCCAGGAGCGGGGGTGTCACTTGCTGAGATAGCCGCCGAGGCCACGGCAAAAGCCGAGCGGGAAGCAATAAGCAGGGCCCTTTTGGAGGCTGGAGGCAACCGCGAAAAGGCTGCCGAGTCGCTTGGTATCGGCCGGCAAACCCTCTACCGTAAACTCAGACTCTATGGGATGGAATAGCCCATCAGTGTCTCATCGGTGAGACACAACGTGTCACGAGTGAGACACAAGGTCACCCACTCAGTTCTTCGCTTTCAGCGACACTGTGGATCCCTATCTTCTTTACATGCCGAAACTTATGAAGAATTCGTGTCTGTCTTCCTTCTTTGGCACGGCCTTTGCGACAGCCACCTTTGAAAATTGCGAATTGTCAATTTTCAATTTAATGAGAGCCTTATCTGTGGTGAGCAAAATGCAAACAGGAGCAATGTTTAACCCCCGGACCTGCCCACATCCTTCGACTTTGCTCAGGCCCGTCCCGAGCAGAGCCGAGGGGACAGGGGTGGCAGGGCTAATGGTCCTTACCCTCGTGCTGACGCTGCCGTGTGCTGCACAAAAACTGCCAGCGCTCAAGGGACACGAAAAGCTGGATACCCCACTCGTCCAGGTGGAGCATCGGCTGGAAGAGGAATCTTGTGCCGACCTTTTCGATCCGAATTCGCTGCCCTATTTGCGAGCCACCGGTGAGCGCCCGGCAAGAAGTGTCTCGCGTAAACAGGAGAAAGCCCAGCGCGTGTTGACGTTGCAGGAGTGTCTGCGTTTGGCCTTTGCCAACAGCAACGAGATCAAGCAGACCCGTGGGCAGATACTCGCAGTCGGAGGAAGCAAAATCATCGCGAACTCACGCTTCCTGCCCACCGTGGAGCTAATCAGCCAATACGAGCATATCATGGACCTAAGCGACTCCGACACCAAGAGCGAGGACGCGTATTCTCTCAGCGCAAAGTTTAGACAGCGGATTCTGGAATATGGCAAAGACAATCCAATCGACATCAACCTGCGCGAGGAGCAGAGGCAATCGCTTTTCAACTATGAGAATCGGGTGGCTTCCATATTCTCGCAGGTACGAAGGGCATTTTTATTCATAAAGCTGAAAGAACAACAGATTGCCGCACGACGTTCTTTGTTGGAACAGTTTGAGAAACAGGCGCAAATAAAGCAGCAGCGGATGGATGCGGGAAATCTCAGCGTAAAGATAGAGGTACTGACGGCGAGGCTTAATGTTCTGAACGAGAAGACGGTAATCAACACTCTCGAACGTCAGAGATTCAACCAAAAAATGGAACTGCTGCGACTGGTTGGACTGCCTGTCGGTGCAGACCTGGTGGAGTTTGAAGGCCGGATGGACAGCTTTGGCCTCGACGGATTCAACATGGAAGGAATGATTGACCTGTCGCTGGCGCAGAGCAGTGAACTTGCTCTGGCAGAGGCCCTTGTGGCCGAAGGGCAGCGAACGCTCGATCAGTTGCGCTATGAGTACATCCCTGACCTACGATTCAAAGGCGGCTACCAGGACAAGGAAGGCCTCGTCGGCACAGAGGTGACGAACGAGAACGATACTTGGGGATTGGATGTCTTTGGACAACCTCAAACGCCAAGTTTGCAGACACCGCACGGGCAGAGCTTGGGCTTATACGGTAGCGAGGTCGGCTTGTCCGGGCCTGAGCCGGGCTGGTTCGCAGGACTGCAGATGCGAATCCCTTTGCTTGAGGGCAGAGCACGCCAAGGAAGACGTATCGAGGCCAGAGCCGCTCTGGCAAGCTTCAAAGCTGCCCTTGATGACCAGAGGGACCGTGTCGAATTGAATGTCCGTCAGAAGTACAAATTCCTTACCGAGCAGCAATTCCAGGTCCAGTTGGCGCAGGAATACGTCAACATAGAAAAGGAAAGATTCTCGATCAAGGAGCAGCTCAGGGATGTCGGCAAGATCACCGACGACGAGCTGGAGACCTTCCGGAGGTCCTTCTTTGCGGCTCAGGACAACCTTTTCAGTGAGCAGGAAATCATGATTCAGCGTCAAGAAGATCTACGCTTGGCAATCCGTTACTTCAAGTAAGGAAACATGAACAATGGTTGAACTACGCAGGTTCGAGGAACCCCGCCATGTGATGGCGGGGTTAACCGTTAGCCCTGCCAGCACTCTGGCAGGGTCCTTGCATCTTGTCTTTCTCGTGGGCTTTTTTCTGACGGTGACCCCTGCAGTGAGGGCACAGAGCGACGACCAGATGCCGATTCGAAGTGAAACCGAACAGCCGAGAACGCGGACCGAGCTACTGAACGAGCTGAGTCTAAGAGCAGCTCAAGTGGACCTTGAGTCCGCCCGCGAAACGCACGAGCGATACAAAAGCGAGTACGAGAATTCCCAGAGGCTATTCGCCCAGAGCATCATTTCCAAGAAGGAGCTCGACGTAGCCCTGTCGGACTATGCTCAGGCCCAACAGCGGTTGAAGCAGGCGGAAATCCAGTTGGAGCGGACTAAGCTAAGTTTCTTAGCTAATGCAACGCATATTACTATTATGGAGGCTAAGAAATACTATGACAGCCGGGGCCGACGAATGCTCGATCTTGTCCTGCGGAACGCATCTAACCTGACGCAGGCCGAGTCGGCGCTGGGATTACGCAAAGATAAGACCGAATCCGCCTCGAGCTGGCAGAACCCAGAGCAAATCCGCGCTCTGCTCAACATCGAGAACATCATCGTGTCCATCGTTAGTAACTCCTCCAGCATAGGCAAACCATACGAGGAGATAATACCAGTGCTGCCGTACGGCGACCAGAAGAAAGTCACCTTCGAGCTGCTGACCGATGTTCAAGAAGCCGGCGTCAAATTGTCCTATCTGGACCAGACTGTCACTGAGCGGATATATCTGGAGAAGGAATCACTTCAGCAGATCCCAACGGTCATCGCTTCGCAGTTTTCGCAAGAAGGTCAGCTTGGGGCAACAATCCGCTACAGCCTGGACCTGGAGATGCTGGTTACATCAGATACTGGATTCTCTTTGACAGTGACCAATCTTCCGCCCCAGATCAACTACTCCTTTGTGGAATCCAGAAGCGGCGCCCGCATCACCAGCGTTCGCTTCACCGAACAGGTAAGCAAGCATGAACTGGCGCTGGAATTGTCCATCCCTCAGAAGCTTGATGTGCAGATGATCGACAAGCCTATCGACTTCCAGGCGTGGGTTCTTTCGGCCGGCCAGATAGAGACGCTGAACGAGCTCAGGCGCGACCATTCCGGCCAAACTATCCCTAAGGAGCAGCTTGAACAGATACAAGCTGGAAGGGTCGATCTGACACTGGTACCCAAAGGAGCAGGCAGGCTTGAGATTCTGATCGTCAATCTCTACCAGGAAATCAAGCCCGGCCAAGGGGTCGACGTCAAGGCTGATTTGCGGAATGACGGCACTCTGACGTTGTTCAACATTGTGCCCGAAATGTCACCGCCGTTGGGCTGGACAGCGGAAGTTTCGCCAAAGTCTATAGCCCGTTTGTTACCGGCTGAGAAACAGTCGATGCAAATACATCTGCAGCCGGGGGCAGAAGTGGGTGTGGGTGAGTATGAAGCACAGATCGAAGCAAAAGGCCAAAGCGGCAGTGAAGTCATAGAGGCGCTGGAAAAACGACTCAAGGTCCGTATTAGTGCCAAGACCAATATCGCCGCCACGCTGGGGCTGGTCGTGGGCCTGGTTGTTCTGATAACGGGTATCGTATTCATGGGCGTAAAACTAAGTCGTAGATAAGCAAGTCGAGGATAGCAAATGATCTGGAAAATCGCCAAAAAAGAGTTCCTACTGAACCTGATGACCTTCAAGTTTGCGGTCGGGGCTGTAGCCTGCGTACTTTTGACGGCCGTCTTCATGCCTATTTTGGCAGCGGACTACCGGCAGCGATTGGAGACTTACAACAAGCACACTGCCAACAACGAGGCCGAGCTTAGAAAGGTCAAGGTGTACAGAAATATAACGCCCACCATATACCGGCCGCCAGCAGTACTATCAGCCTTTAGTGCGGGCTTGGAGAAACAGTTGGCTGGCTCGGCAAAAATCGAGTTAGATAAGGTTCCTGAGTTGAGTGTAACGGAGCGCAAAGGTAATCCCTATCTGCCAATCTTTTCGGTATTCGACGAATCACTGATTTTCAAGATCGTCATAAGTGTCTTGGCTCTGCTTATAGCGTATGACGCCGTATCCGGAGAAAGGGAGCAAGGCACACTCAAGCTGATGCTGTCGGGCGCAACAGCACGGGATCAGGTGCTGCTGGGTAAGCTTTTGGCCGGGATCGTAACGCTAAGCGTTCCCGTCTCAATCATGTTTGTGATTGGGCTGGTCATTCTCATCTCTTGCCCCATGGTCGACTTGTCCGGCTCCGATTGGGCCCGGATAGGATTAATATTCGTTGCGTCGTCGGCTTTCACCTTAGTGATGTACCAATTGGGGTTGTTATTCTCTTGTTTGGCAAAACGCTCCGCTATCTCAATGGTGCTGGGGCTATTTGTCTGGATCATATTTGCCATCGTGATTCCAAACGTAGGTGTTCATTTAGCCACACAGCTCAGGCCGGTGGAGTCACAGGAGAAGCGAGACGGCCGGATGATGTCCATCAAAAACGACCTTGCCAATGAGCTCGGCAATATCAAGGTGGACTTTTCTGCTAGTCTTATCACAAGCGATGAGAGCGATGCTTTCGGAGGGTACTACGCCAAGAGAAGGGACAGTTTTTGGCTCAACGCCGAACGAAAACTGAACGCTCTGACCATACCCGTTAAATTGAGGTACGCCGACAAATTCTGGGATTTAGAGCACAGCAATCTTGACAGCTTTTTCGGGCAGAAAAACCTTGCCCATCGTCTGTCACTTACCTCGCCCATTTCAACTTACGAGAACCTGATGGCCATCCTGGCCGGGACCGATATAACCGGCTTTGTGCACTTCATCAACGAAGTCAGAGCCCACCGAAACGAGGTTGTAGAGTATATTCGTCTTAAAACAGATAACTTCTCTTCCACATCCTTTTTCGCAACGTGCACCGAAGATGACTCGGCCGAATATACAAGGCTGTTCCTCCAAATAGTACAAGCTGAGAATGACCAGGCGAAAGCCAAAGCCGAACAGGTCCTTAAAGAATGGGAGCAGAAAAACCCGGTAAAGACTTCTCCTCTTAATCTGCAGGATTTTCCCTTGTTCAGGTATCGTCCGAACCCCGTGCAGTACCTCCAGGGGGCTATACCGGACCTGGCTACGCTGCTCATAATGAATGTAGCCTTATTCGCCCTGTGTTTTGCCGCCTTGGGCAGATATGACGTGCGATGACAAGTCGAAAAGAAATCCGGTTGGTCGTGGCGCCAGCCGCAGCAAGGAGATGATTATGATTGGCTCAATTGCTTACAAAGAGGTCCTTGAGAACCTCTTGAGTTTGCGTTTTGCTCTATCTTTGATTCTGATCGCATGTCTCTTCGCAGTCTGTGGTTATGTGTTTGTAAATGGGTATGGTGAACAATCGAAGGATTACTGGAAGAAAACGAACGACAACCTTTCGGCTTTTCGCGAAGAATCGAGTCAGTTGTACAAAGTGGCGTTCTATAAACAAGGGATTTATCGCAAACCACGTCCGCTCGGCCTCTGCGCTGAAGGGTTTGAACAATCACTTCCCAACTTCTTCGCAGTCAACGCCTTTACTACTGATTTGCCCCAGACAAAAGGACAAGCCAACTTTGCACTTGGCCAGTTCAGCCATGTTGACTGGGTTTTCATCATTTCGCTGATACTCAGCTTTGTGGCACTTGTTTTAACTTACGACAGCATCTGTGGAGAGAAAGAAGCGGGGACGTTAGCCCTGACGCTGGCAAATACAGTACCAAGGCATACAGTGCTCCTGGGCAAGTATCTTGGGGTCATGTTCACATTGGCCATACCTCTGATCGCAGGGCTGCTTGTGAGCCTGATTATCGTGATTCCTTCCAAAGATGTGGTTCTGAGCGGTGACGAATGGCTCAAAATCCTGGCCATCGTACTGGTGTCTTTGCTGTATCTTTTCATTTTCGTGTGGCTGGGTATGCTCGTCTCCAGCAGGACCGGTCATTCGGCCAATTCCATGGCAATTCTCCTGCTGGTGTGGGTAGTGGCCGTTATCCTGCTGCCAAGTTTCTGCAGAATCATCTTTGACGTAACCTGCGAAGAGCCTACCCAGGAGGAGATGCAAAGGCGGTTAAACGAGACGCGCGAGGAGATTTGGAACAATCACGAGAGATACGGCAAAAACGCGGGCAGCATGTCCAATAATCTCAGCGACGCGATAAACAACCCGCCTGCACGGGCACGGCTCCAAAGTGCTCTGGTAGATGCCGAAAATCAGCTTGTCGAAGAGCACCATAACAAGTGGTTGGGGCAGGCCCTTGCTCGTCGCAACTTCGCGCGCGTCTCACCGGCTGTGATATATCAGCGGGCTGCGGAGGCTTTTGCCGGTACCGGAATCAATCGCTGTGCTAACCTGTACAAACAAGTCAAGTGGTATGGGGCAGGTTTGAAAGAGTTTATCCGCAGCAAAGACACAGAGGACCCTCAGAGCCTTCACCTTATCGGTCCGGAACGTAACATGGCGTACTCCTGGCGAGCTATCTCGCACAAACCGGTGGACTTTGATACCGTGCCGAAGTTTCAGGAGCGGGATCTTGCACTTGGTCAATCTCTGAAATTGGCCATCTGGGATATCGGCCTATTGGTGCTATTTAACCTGGTTTTCTTCGCAGCGGCTTTTGTGTCTTTCTTGAAGTACGACGTGCGGTAGAAACCGAAACTATCTGAATTAGATAATGTAGGATCAGAAAGGGTAGTGAAATGATTGAGCTTAAAGAATTGACAAAACGATATGAGGATGGCGTCCTGGCTCTGGATCATGTAAGTTACAAGGTTGAGCCGGGCGAGATATTCTGTTTGCTCGGCGCCAATGGAGCCGGCAAGACAACTACTATCAACATCCTGCTGGACTTTATCCCACCGACCAGCGGCTCGGGCTTTATCAACGGCCACGACTGCAACAGGTTCCCCTTGAAGGCCAAAAAATACGTGTCGTACGTCTCCGAGAACGTGCAGTTGTATGGGATGTTCACAGCCAGGCAGAATCTGGCCTTCTTCGCGGAGCTGGCCGGCAAGAAAGGACTCAAAAAGAAGGATTACGATAACGTGATGCGTACAGTAGGTCTGCCGGAGAGGGCACTAAAGATGCGGCTGAAGCATTTCTCCAAGGGCATGCGGCAGAAATTAGGGATTGCTATTGCGCTTCTGAAAGACCCGCCGGCGATTCTGATGGACGAGCCTACCAGCGGGCTTGATCCTACAAGCGCCCAGGAGTTCCTGGATCAGCTTCGCAAATTACGCGAACGCGGCAAGGCCATTTTGATAACGACCCATGACATATTCAGAGCCAAGATGATAGCGGACAGGGTGGGTATTATGAAGCAAGGCCGCCTGGTTGCCATCCGTAAAAGAGAAGATTTCAAGCACGCCGACCTCGAGGCAATCTACATGCACGAGATGGAGGCCGCCGAGGCCGTGTCATGAACGGCATCTTTGCCGGAAGACAGAGGACAGAGGCACGAGCGTAAGCCAGTGGCAGTCAAATTTTGGAGAGCGAACCGTGATCTGGAAAATCGCCAAGAAAGAGTTTTTGCTTAACCTGATGACGTTCAAGTTTGCGGTGGGCACAGTCGTTTCCATTGTCCTGACGATTATGTTTGTTCCCATTCTGGCAAAGGACTACCATCAAAGACTGAAAACCTACCACGATAACATTACTCGTAACGAAGCCGAAATGGAGAAGGTCAAGGTCTATAAGAATATTACACCCACCATATATCGGCCGCCATCGGTGCTGTCGGTCTTCAGTGGAGGTCTGGAAAAACAACTAGCTGACTCGGCAACAATAGAGTTGGATAAGCTCCCTGAGATAAGTGCAGCGGCGGCCCAGAGCAATCCGTATCAGGCGGTCTTCCCTGTCTTTGATGCATCACTGATTTTTAAGATTGTCATAGGTGTCCTGGCTCTGCTCCTGGCGTATGATGCCATATCCGGCGAAAGAGAGCGAGGCACACTGCGGCTGATGCTTTCAGGTACAGTCGCACGCTATCAAATTCTGCTGGGCAAACTGGTTGCCGGGCTGATGGTCCTGGTCGTGCCCGTCACAATTGTATTCGCAATTGGTTTGATCATTCTGTTGTCTTTTCCGCTGGTGGATTTGACCGGTTTGGATTGGTTGCGAATCGGGCTGATGTACCTCGCGTCGCTCATGTTTGTCTCGGCGATGTACAATGTGGGGCTGCTGTTCTCCTGCCTGACAAGGCGATCAGCCATCTCTCTAGTGCTTGGACTGTTTCTTTGGATTATCTTCGCCGTGGTCATTCCCAATGGAAGTGTGTACCTGGCCGCAGAAGCACAGCCTCTGGAATCACAGGAGAGGATAGCCGGACAGATCGCGGCACTGAAAGAAGAATATGAAAACGAGTTTTATAGCAGCAGGCCTAACCAGCCGAGCATAAGCAAGTCCGATGGCGGCGGCGGAGGCTTTGGCCATGGGTATAACCGGCTGATCAATAAGGCTGGCATGGATTATTCCCAACAGTGCAATCGGCTTGAGTATCCTCTTAAAATCAAGTACGCCGATAAGTACTGGGAGGTGGAACGTCGTTATCTCAATAGTCTGTGTGAGCAGAAAAACCTTGCCAATGGCCTTTCCCGAATCTCGCCCATTTCGTTGTATGAAGGTGTATTGTTGGCTCTGGCTGGCACAGACATGGCTGCCTTTCAGCGTTTTGTGGATGGAGTCAGGAGGTATCGAACAGAAATCCTGCAGTATATCCGTTCCAAAACTGCAGACTTCTCTTCTTCGTCTTTTTTTTCAACGTGCACGGAACAGCAAATGGCGGAATATGAAAAGTTCTTGGGGCAGTTCGTGGCGCAGGTAAAACAAGCTCAAAATCAAGCTGAGATGGCGAGACTCCAGCAGGCCAGCATGGAGTGGTTTAAGGCACTTGCAGATCCTCCAAATCTTGATCTGGCGGATTGTCCCCGGTTCGCATCAGTTCCAGGCGCTCTCGGAAATCTTCGAAGGGCAATTCCCGACTTGGCGTTTCTGATCTTTGGGAATGCACTGTTTTTCGCCATCGCCTTTGTGGCGTTTATCAGATATGACGTGAGATGATACGACGCCAATAGAAAATGAGTTGAAACCTAATCTCATCCGAGCATTGGAGGTATAACATGGTCCGCCAAATACTCCGCAAAGAAGTTCTGGAGAATCTATTGAGCTTGCGTTTCCTCCTGTCGCTGCTCTTGACCATCTTGCTCTTTGCCGTTAGCGGCTTTGTGTTCGTCAAAAGGTACGAGAAACAGTCTCAGGATTACTGGAAGAAGACAAACGAAAATCTAACACGCGTGAGCGAACAATCGAAACAGCTCTATAGATTGGCATTCTATAAGCAGGAGATCTACAAAGCGCCAAGACCACTGACGTGGTGCGTAGAAGGGTTTGAAAAGTCACTGCCCAATTGTATCAGGTTTGATGCATTCACAAGTGATCTGCCGGAAATAAGGGGCCAGGGCAATTTTGTCTTGCCGCACTTCAGTGACATTGACTGGGTTTTTATCATTTCTCTGATTCTGAGCTTTGTGGCGCTCGTTTTTACCTACGACAGTATTTGCGGAGAGAAGGAGCAAGGTACACTCTGCCTGGTACTGGCTGGCACGATTCCAAGATATAAAGTGCTACTGGGTAAGTACTTGGCCGCAATGTTCACATTGGGTATTCCTTTGTGCATTGGGATTTTGGTGAGCCTCGTAATCGTAGTTTCTTCCAAAGAGATCGTTATCGGTCCCGGCGAATGGTTAAGAATCTTCACTATTGTCCTTTTGTCGCTTCTGTGTCTTTCGGCCTTTGCGCTGTTGGGGATGTTTGTTTCCAGCCGAACGGCCCATTCGGCCAACAGCATGGTGATCCTTCTGCTGGTGTGGGTCGGGTTGGTAATTCTCATGCCGAGTTTGGGGCGAATCCTTTCCGACCTATCCTCCAAAAGCGTGACCAAGATAGAACTACGGAGGAAGCTCGATGAAGCATCAAAGCAGATTTCCTCCGACAAATTTGGCGCGAACGCAGGCAGCATGAGTACAGATCCGAAGTCGCCGACGAATAACCCGCCTGCACGCGCTAGGTTCATGATCGCACAGATGGACACCAAAAACCAAGTTCTCGATGAGCACCACCACGAGATGTTAGCTCAAGTGTCCACAGGACGCAATTTCGCGTCTCTTTCACCGGTTGTGATTTACCAACGTGCGTCTGAGGCGATTGCCGGCACGGGGATCAATCATTGTGTGGATCTCCGTCGACAAATCGGGCGATACCAGGACGACCTCAAGCAATATATACATGGCGAGGATGCTAAAGACTCTGACAGTTTGCATCTGATATTTCCGGAGGAACAGTGCGCGCGGAGCTGGAAGACAATTTCTCACAAGCCTGTTGATTTCGCGACCGTACCCAAGTTCCAGGAGCGAGACCTTCCGCTCGGCAAATCTCTGAAACTGGCTATCTGGGATATCGGGCTACTGGCTCTTTTCAACTTGGTTTTCTTTGCGGCGGCTTTTGTATCGTTCCTACGATACGACGTGCGATAGAAGATACAAGGGCGGGTCAAAAAAAGATTAGATTTCGCAGAGCTTTCGCCACTTGCGGCCATCGGATTCGATAAGGGCATCGGCCTGCCGAAAGCTGTCACTGCCGGCAGCGTAGAAATGGGGCGCTGAATCATCTTTCTGCCAGGCTTCCAGTACTGGCGTCAGCAACCGCCAGGAAACCTCCACATCGTCGTATCTGGTAAAGAGCGTCTGGTCACCGACCATACAATCTAAAAGCAGCCTCTGATACGCTTCCGGCATATCAGCCAAGAAGACGCCTTTGTACTTAAAATCCATATTTAGTGTGCTCATGCAGATTTTTGAGCCGGGGCGCTTGGCCTGAAAACTGAGGGACATTCCTTCCTCCGGCTGAATCTGTAAGACGATAACGTTGGGCGGAATATCTTCCAACCCTGCCGAGTCGAATATGGAATGCGGCACCTTTTTGAAGGAAACAGCGATCTCCGTATCCTTCTTAGCAAGTCTCTTGCCGGTTCGCAGATAGAAAGGCACGCCGCTCCAGCGCCAATTATCTATAAACAGTGTTGCTGCCACGAAAGTCTCAGTTTTGGACTGAGGGTCTACGCCGGGTTCGGCTCGATAGCCGTCCACTTCCTGCCCGTTTATTGCCCCTGGCCCATATTGGCCGCGCACGATAGAATTATTCAACCGGCCCATGTCAAAGGGGCGAATCGAACGCAAAAGCTTGACTTTTTCGTCGCGAATCCGGTCCGCTTCAAATGAGGCCGGCGGCTCCATCGCCACCAAAGCGAGCATTTGCAGTATATGGCTTTGGAACATATCCCGCAGCGCTCCTGTTCTATCGTAATAGCTCGCCCGGTGTTCAACTCCAACGGTCTCGGCTGCCGTAATCTG
>CAZMLE010000063.1:0-21946 GCA_964567045.1 uncultured Pirellulales bacterium
GCGGTAAAAAAGTTTGCTATCTCTTTCTCCCTCTGGGCTATTGGCATCCTTGGGCATGTTGCCGGCAGCAAAACCAACGCCGCTATCCGTAAGGGCAGTCCACAATTACCCCAGCCCTGCTTAACCTTCATAGCCTACCTCCCTTCCAATCTTATCACACGTTCTCCAATAATTGTAAACCATACCGTCGTGGTAAAGCTACGCATATAAGGCATGCCAACTGCAAATAGCTGAAAAACATGCGAAAATCCCAAAGATTGAGAGCTTTTTTATTTGACATATCGCCGGCGTGCTGGTAACCTATATGTTTAAGGTATTACTATCGAGGAGGACTTCAGAGTCTCCGATCAAGTGTGCTGCTAATAGCGGCAGGGTGCAATCGCGGCATCTTCGGCAGGTAGGTGAATTATCAGGTGGCGGAATAGGAGGAGCAAATCATGAATAGGTTCTTATTGGTGGCTGTTGTGTTGGTTCTCGCACTCCCGGGTCCAATGTTTGCCGCTATTGTCTACTCGGGGTCTCAGAATGTCACGCTTACGTTGCAGGGTGGTATGTCTCCACCGGCTGAGATGGCAATGATCAGCATTGCTCGTTCTGGGGATAGGTGGGACGACTTCACGGTCAATCTATGGTTTGATGCTACGATGAGCATGTCCCATTTGGCTATTTACGCGCCAATGGGTATGAGCCCAACAGGAATGACGTACATGAGTATGATAGTCGGGGCTTTTGACTTGACCTCGCAGCAGGTGCCGTATGCATTGAAATTGCCTGCCGGAGAGCCAATTGACCAAGATTCTTCTTTTGTCCCCTGGGCTATCCTATACAATACTGGCGTCGGTAAATTTGGCGCTGACGGCGGCTATATCGGGCTGATGATGGTCGGCCCAGCCGGCACGGAGTTCGGGGGGACACATTATGGTTGGCTGCACATGTCAGGCATGTCGGACATCGGTTTGAGCACACAAAGTGGCACATTCGATGGATGGGCATATGAGACACGAGATGGGACCGCAATCGGCGCTGGTGCGATACCCGCACCGGCTGCCCTTGTTCTGGGCGGTCTCGGCATAGGGCTTGTCACCTGGCTGCGCAGACGCCGAGTGGTCTAACAGCCCGAACATTTGCGAGGTGTGTGATCAAAAGGGTTGCAGGTGTGAACATGCAACCCTTATTTTTTGAGCAGCGTAGAGGTCAGGAATCCTATTTTATGCGACGTGCCATCCTTGTTGTTCTGGTTGTTGGGATACTTGCCGGCCAGGCCAACCTGGCCGCCCACGCTTTGCTGGGCGAGCATAACGAGGTGACCCTTGACTCTTCCCTTCAGCTTGGCTCAGGGCAGGCCCTGTCAACATCTGATAAGACACTTCGAAAGGCGATCCTTCAAGCAGTTCAGGCAGCCTCGACAAGCGATGATCTGGTCCCCCTCAAGGTTGACTACCCCCTGGATGAGGCTGTGTTCCCCCCGGATATGGCTGCTCCGACATTCGTCTGGAGCGACCCTGCTGCCGAGGCCGATACCTGGCTGATCGACGTGGTGTCCGGCGATGGCACTCGTCTCGGCGAAGGCTCGAGCCGGAGCGGGAGCGATCACCTTTGGGTCCTCACACAAGGGGCGACGCCGCCACGGGCACGCGATGACGACCCAAGGACTCTCTCACAGGCCGCAGCCGCCTATCAGCCACCAGCACCGGTGCTCCAGCCTCGCCGATGGATGCCAGCCCCTGACACCTGGGAGCGGATTAAGAGCCTATCACGCGGCCGGGCCGCCCCCGCGTCTTCCTGGCGGAAGCCAGGAGCGGGGGTTACGATCACAGGCTTCCATAGCGCAAACTTAGACCGAGCCCTGTCGCGCGGGCGCTTCAAACTCAGTACCTCGGACGATGCCGTGGGGGCGCCGATCTTCTATCGCGACGTGCCGCTGCCGTTTGGGCACGTCCTGGAGAACCTCGAGTCTATCCGCTGGCGTCTGGGAGATGTGTCTTCGTACAAACCGCCCACTCTGCTGACGGACATGAAGGTCTGCGGCAATTGCCATTCCTTCACGCGCGACGGCAAAACCTTAGCGATGGACGTTGACTACGGAAACGACAAGGGCTCTTACGTCATCGCAGAGATCGAACGTCAGACCATCCTTCAGAAGAGCAAGGTAATCTCCTGGAGCGATTACCGCCGTGAAGACAAAGAACCTACCTTTGGACTACTGTCTCAGATTTCTCCTGACGGGCGTTACATCATCAGTACTGTCAAGGACCGGTCGGTGTTCGCCGCGGTGGATGAGCTGTTTTATTCCCAACGTTTCTTCCCTGTCACAGGCATCCTGGTGGTCTATGACCGGCAGACCAAGGAGTTCTTTCCGCTGCCAGGTGCCGACGATCACCAGAGTGTGCAGAGCAATCCCGTGTGGAGTCCCGATGGCAAGACGATCCTTTTTGCACGCAGCAAGTGCTATAAACTGCCTAACCTGAAAGACCCCTCCTCTGCACTGGTCACACGGGAGGAAGTGTCGGAGTTCTTTGAAGGCGGCAAGAAGTTCCGCTACGACATCTACGGCATCGCTTTCAATGGCGGCAAAGGCGGCCAGCCCACGCCGCTACCCGGGGCGTCCGACAATGGAAAGAGCAATTACTTCCCGCGATTCTCTCCCGACGGAAAGTGGATCGTGTTCTGCCAGAGTGACACGTTCATGCTGCTTAGGCCCGACAGCACCCTTTACATCATGAGGGCCTCCGGCGGCACGCCCAGGAGGATGCGATGCAACTTCTCCGATAAGATGAACTCGTGGCATAGCTGGTCGCCCAACGGCAGGTGGCTGGTCTTCGCCTCGAAGGTGGGCGGCCCGTTTACGCAGCTCTGGCTGACGCACATCGACGCTGATGGCAACGACACACCCGCCGTGCTTTTAGAGCATTTTACCGCGGCGGACCGCGCCGCGAACATCCCGGAATTCGTCAATGTCCGGCCAGAGCAGTTCGCCGAGATCCGCCAGGAGTTTGCAGACTACTACACCCACTACCGCGCTGGGACCTTTCACGAGCAGCGCCACCAGTACGCCCAGGCCATCGAGGAGTTCCACAAGGCCCTGAAGGAAGAGCCGAGACACGCTGAGTCACTATACCTGTTGGCATCGTGCCTTGCCCGAATGGATCGCGAGGAAGAAGCGATTCGCTACGCGCGCGAGGCTGCTGCGCTTATGCCCAATAGTGCCACGATTCACGGCCTGTTAGGGGCAGTGCTCAGTCACACCGGGCAGTACGGCCAGGCCTTGGTTCACCTCCAGGCTGCCTATGCCGCAAACCCTGGGGACGTGTCCATCGCTAACAATTTAGCATGGGTGCTGGCGACTTGCCCTCTAAGCATACTCCGCGATGGGCATCGGGCGGTCCAGTTGGCCGAGTGGGCCTGCAAGACCACGGCATACAAGTCGCCCCCGCTGCTGGATACCCTGGCGGCCGCCTATGCTGAAGTAGGTCAGTTCGATCAGGCCGTGCGCACAACCCTACAGGCAATAGAAATCGTCCGCAATAACCCTAAGGCCTCCACGACGACATTAGAGTCCCGCCTCGAGCTTTACAAGGCTGGCAGGCCTTACCGCGAGAGCACTTCCTTGCCATAGAGATCACGGGTCTTTTTAGACACGGATTTACACGGATTCACACCGTTTTGTAACTACTAATTTTCTTGCCGTGTTAATCAGTGTTAATCTGTGTCGAACGCGCCTATTCCGGCCTCGGACAATCACCTGGAAGCTGCGTATCTTTCTTTTTCCAGTTGGTCACGAGTCTGGCCAAATCGCCGGTGAAAACCCGGAACTTGAGTATCCCGCTCGAATCCTTGTGGTCGATGTCTGCGCACGGGTCAAGAGTCGCGTCACCAGCTTTCTTCTTCCAGTTGGCCACAATCAGGGTTAAGTCCCCCGTGAAAACGCGGAACTTGTTGATGCCGCCTGAATCTTTGCCGTCGGCGTCACCATCGCACTGATAGCCGCTGCCGTTGGGCCGTGCACACCAGCAATCGGGCTTGCCAAAAGCTAACCAATCCCCGTAGGTCGAATACGTGCACGGGAAACACCCTGGCTCAGTAAACAGGATAAACGACATATCCTCACTCATACCAAGCTGGTCATGCAGCTCTTCCCAGACCATTGCCTCGGCGCCGGTCGTATCTGTCACCATGTGCCCGGCTACGGCATCATCATTCCGGCTCGCATCATATAGGGCCTTGACCTGGTCTGCACTAAGGGCGTAGTTGTAGATTCGAACATCGTCGATCAGCCCGTTAAAGTACTCGCCATCTTCTGATCCGCGCACGCCGACCGTCAGCTTCGCGACATTCGCAGATGTAAAACCCTTCTGCAGGTCAGCCGCGATATCAAACTGACCATTTACGTACATGCTAAACTTCTTCGTCTTGGAATCGTATGTGCCGGTCAGCATGTACCACTGATCCACGTTGAGCTTCTGGTTCGTCTGCCATGCGTTCCAGCCGACCCTGAAGTGGAACCTGCCGTCCTCGGTGAGCCACATCCCGAACCTGTTGCGCTCCCAGCCGTCGCGGTCGTACTCCATGATAGTCCGCCAGCCGCCAGTGACTTCTCTTGCCCTTACCCACGCTGATGCGGAGAACGAACCAGGAGCGAAATTCAGCCCTGTCGGCGCGTCAACCTTAACGTAGTCACCCTTGCCGTCAAGGTCCAGCGCTCCGCAGACATGCCCGCAGCAGGCCGCCCAGTTGGCATCGCCGACGAGCGTGCCATCGTTGTTGTTGCCGCTATCATCGCTGGCAGTTACGCCGGATGTCTCATCCAGCTTCCAATGCAGCGCCTGGCCGATTTGGGTCGTGGGCGTATCCCACGTAGTACACTTGTGGTTTGTCCAGCCCCACGGGTACACGACCGCCTGTGGGTCCTTGTAGACGGCTACGATGCTCAGCCAGTAGACGTCGTTGATATTCTTCTGGCAGAACCATTTTACCTGGGGCACTTGCACCGAGTAACGGAACACCGGCTCCTGCGATGGGAATGAAACATCGAACCGCGACAGCTCAGGATGCTTGTCGTAGCCGACCAGCACCTCGTCGTAATCGTAGGCCTCGTACTCCCAGACTTTTTCGCGGGGGTGGCTATACGGAACGGCAGTAGACGTCGGCACATCGGTCCAGATCGAGAGCAGGAAATAGTCGGGCTTGGCCGGCGGCGTCATTTGCTGACACTGGCACGCCTCATACCGATAGCCGATATACGAGCCCCACCAGACGATGGCCGTCACCGGAGTTACTCGAGTGCACAGCCAGTCATCGGCTACCAGGCGCCGGATTTGTAGCTGCTCGTTCGCAGTCTCGCTACTAATCTCAAAGGCAAGGTCGATAGACTTGCCCTCCAACGGATGCCGTTGCGGGTATCGCAGCTCTTCCCACGGGCGAGAAATCGGCATCACTTCCGTACGCCAGACCGCATCATCGTTCCAGTGGTCCTCTGAGGTCTTCCAGCCGAACCGCGTCGCCTCGGTCAATGGCAAGTGCACTACCTGCGCCTGAACCGCCAGCCAATAAATAGTGCCCTGCCGCTGAGGAAATGCCTCAGACCGGTTGATGTCAAAATCAAACTGCCAGCAGACAGTATCGGCGGAGGGGTCGTAAATCGGCTTGCACGGCACAAACCAGCCCTCTTTCAGCTTCTCAGCGTGCTTGGTTGCAGCAAACTCGCCGGTCTTGAAATCCCGGCTCCACAGTAATTTGCCCGGCATACTGTAGCGCGTCACACTCTGGCTGGCGGGAATATCCTCATAAATAGCCAATCTGAAGACAACGTTTTCCGGAAACTTCGCAGGCAGAATATCGTTGTACCACGAACCCCAAACGCGAATGTGCGTAATCGGCCCGGTGGCATCGCACTTGAAATCGTCGGCAAGAACCTGCGGCGGCCACGTTGTCGGCAGATCATCCGTTGCGTCCACATCCACGCCCGTTTCACTGAGGTCCGGCTTCTGCGTCCACTTGACCGCGGTCGTTGTCTCTACTGCTAAAGATTCCTCGTCTTCGTAGTGCCGCCAGTCGCGGATGCCCGTGTACGCCTGCTCCCACTTGATGTAATTCGGATCGGTATCCAGCTCAAAGGCCATATCGTAGCTCTGAATCTGGCCGCAGGACGTGCTGGTAAGCTCCTCGATGCCGAACTCGTTCGAAAAGCCTGTGGGAAGCTCGCCTTGTACCTCGAACCTCACCGCATCATCCATCCAGTGCTGCGGCCGGGTCTTCCAGCCCCACTGCGGGAATGGAATTGTAATCGGCGGATAAATGGCGGTAATGCTCAGCCAGAAGACATCGCCTCCCGTTGCTGAGTAGAACTCAGGAAGAATATTGATATATTTCTGCTGCAAGAAATACTCCCGCGGCTTTAGCTGCACATAATACTGGAAGCAGCTATCCGAAGGTTTCTGCGGGAATCTGTCAATGCCTGCCCACTCCTCGTGCACGCGGTCGGGTGGTATCTCAATCTGCCAGAGCAGCCAGCCCGGATGACTGAACGGAGGCTTGGCATCAGGACTGGCAGGGACATTTGACCAGAACCCTATTTGCCAGGCAGCCGGCTTGGTATCTGGCGGTTCGCGCCCATCCCACCCTTCATACGACCCCCACCAGTGAACGGAGGTTACCGGCATATCGCCCAGGCAGCGGAAGTCATCCGCGACAATATTCCAGACGGCTGGTAATACGGCGCCAGGCACACTGGGCTTGACGCAGAAAGACGGCTCGTTCCAGCCGCAATATATAGGTGTTTTGGACATCGGATCCCACTCGATGGGCGGCTGAGACCACTTCAGATGCTCCGCCGGCGGCTTAGGCTCAGGCGGCACTTCCACCTCAGGCACAAAGTAGTAATCCTCCGTTTCGCCAAACTCGTATCCAGCCGCAGGTCCGTCCCCACCAGCTCTGGCGGCGGAAAGAACCATGCCCCATTGTCGCTCGGAAAGTGTTATGCGCATCCAGATTGGATCTTCTGCCTGGCCTCCCGGAGGGTGCCAGCAAGTGAATGCCGGCGTAGTGACATCATACGTGCCTGATGTTACAAACTGCAGCAGTTGATTTTGTACCGCCCACTCCGGAACCATCGTGCCGTCTGGACACTGTAACACATCGTTCCAGTCGCCGTCGCGGTTCCAGTCCAACCACACATTCACATACAAGGGCGGCGGCTCAATCGTCGCCAACGGCACAACTGTAACTGTGTAGTTGAATCTCGTCTGCTGACAGTGCGGCAAAACCAAAGGCACCGCAACCCCATCGTCAGCCTTATCCAGGTCCGGGCTATCATTAGCCGGATCAATATTATTTGTGCCATCTTCGTCAGGACCAATATCTGCTTCGTTCTCGAGGCTGACACCGTCGCCTAAATAGGCTACTGCCTTGGGCTGCCAGTGAATTGGACCGCACGGCGGAGAACCAGCTCCGTACACAGTGGGATATTTCGCGGGTACTCCAGGCGGCCCACCCTTCGGATACGCTGTCATCTGCACTCCAACAGTGCTACTGCTGTCTGGAGCGTCACCGAGGTCGCTCTTGGGCTCTTCCGGCTGCTCCTCACCGGTAATCACAAACGCTAAATCAAGTGACTCGCGAGTGAGTGGATCCCGCATCTCTTGCCAGAGGCCGTCTGGAGAACCGTGCACCGCGTCATCCTCAAAGTGGTCCTTTGATGTTTTCCAGCCAATATGGGTACCGACCGGGTCTTGGATCCAGGCTGAAAGAGCCAACCAATAAATCCTGCCTTGCTGCTGAACATACGGGTCGGCGATGTTCACAATGTTACACTGGAAGATTTGCTTGTGGTCGTTCGCCCTACCTTCGTTTCCCATCATGAATCCCTGGTTGCCGCTTCCCCAGTAGCATATATGGAGCTGGTCGGGCTTAAAGTCTCTTTTCCAGAGAACCTCGCCCGGCTTACTGTAGCTGCCAGGCCTGTCCTCAGCGGGAATGTTGGACCAGATGCTTGCGCGGATATTGGTGATTATCCCAACCTTATCCCCCAGCCAAGAATACCAGAAGTGGATGTCTTTTATTGGACCGGTTGCCGAGCATTTCCAGTCATCAGCCAGAATGTTGGCATACATGACATCGACATCCCAGCCCTGGGGGTCAGGTAGTTGCGGGAAGTGCATCTTGTGCTGGTCGCCGGGCTGCCAGTCGCACGGACCTGGCCCGGGGCCGGTATCGCCGGCGCCGATCGGGGTGCCGGCTGCGTCCTCATACGCCCATCCGTCAAATGTGGCACTCTGGTTGTTTGCACCGACGTTAGACATGTTTGCCAGGTGCAGCCAAGCATGGTAGGTACTGCCAGGCAGAACCAGCCCGATATAGCCGCCGGATGCGCCGAATTCACCGTTGGTCGTCCTTCCCCCCATGCCCTCTGAAAGGAGCACCGCCAGACCGTGGTCGGCAAGAGGAGACGCAGGGCCGATCAAGGCTCCGGGAGCGAGATTAAGTGCCCGCCCCATCCCCATCATGTCCAGGCCGACCACCTCGCCCATCCCCATGCCCAGACCCATACTGCCGAGTATGGTCAACCTCGTCATACCCATCGTCATTCCGGGCATTCCCATCATTCCCAGTTCGTACTCCAGGATGATGGTGAAGTCGTCCCACTTCTCGCCCGAGCCGGCAATGCTAATTGTTACTTGCTCAGCCGGGGGAGCGGGCAGATTGGGACCGCCTTTCAACTGGAGCGTGACATTTTGGGAGCCCGAGTAGACAATAGCCCCTTCGACTTTGCTCAGGGCAGGCCCAAAGATTGTACCGGTAAGCGCCAGAACGAGCACAACAGTTAGCAGTAAGAACCTATTCATGACTTTATCCTCCAGATTTACCCGCCATCCGTCTGCCACGCGGCCAGCGCAGCAAGCTAGCGGGCGAGAAACGTTTAATATCCACACTACCAGCACAGGCAGGCTTTGTCAAGCTAAAAACTATCTCGATTAACCCCGGCCCGATTCCCACCTTTTAGTGTGACCCAGGAAAACTCAATTTATCCAGTGGGTCTGTCCCTTTTCTGACCTCCTGCTCATCCTCACAACCATCGTTGTCATCATCCAAGTCAGCGTTATCACCGACGCCGTCTCCGTCTGTGTCCTGCCACTCCTGCGGGTCCAACGGAAAAACGTCCCAGGGAACGGATCTCGCTCTCTGAACACCATCGCCATCAAAGTCTAACTCCTCACAATCTGGAATGCCGTTCTCGTTGATGTCGTCTGCCACACCGTCTCCATCGTCATCGGCGTCAAGATTGTCGCCAATCAAATCCTTATCTTTATCCTGCCATTCGTGCGGCTCCAGAGGAAAGGCATCCTCCTGATCCGGCACTCCATCCTCATCGTCATCAGGGTCAAGATGATTGGGCCTGCCGTCTTTATCGATGTCGGGCGGCCCGTCAGGTGTAATAAGAAGGGCAATATCTTCGACGAACTGCGGTACTTCAAAGGTATTCACGCCGGCTGATACCTCTACCACTCCAAGAACGGCAGCATTCTCCGGCAAATACCAATATCCCTTACCACCACCAGACATATCAAGTGTGAGTCTCACATTCTTAAGAGGTTCTGAATGATCGCTAAAATGATGAAGATACACGCCGGCCCTCTTTTTTGAAGCCAGCCCATAGGCCCGAACACGATTCGGCTCCGAGACCGATACCGGCACCATACGAACGTCCTTATCTAACCGGTATGCAAAATCCTGCAGAGCACGCACGTATTCACGCTCCTTCGGACCAAGCCAAATGTTCATGTAATGACCGTCTCTGGCATAGCTGGTATTCCAGAATATAAATGCAATCTCGTTAAATAGTGCCGTCCAGCTCCTGATTCGCATACGCAGGGCTGAGCTCTGATCCCATACACCTCCCACACCCGGGGGCTGAGGCTTGCTTTTATCAATGCGATTGCCCTGCTCGCCTACAACTACAGGCTTGTTGAATCTCTTCCAGTCCCTTGCCCTTAGCGCGGTAACAACGTCCGACTCGTGTTCATCTTCCCGCTGGTACCAATGAGGAGCATTGATTTCAATGCCGGCAACCTCCGGTCGTTCCCAGCTTGTCGTGACAGGATGATGATAGGGGTCGATTGACTTCAGATATGGCACCATAATCTCGTACCATCGGTCGCCGGCTTTTTGTTCGTTGAGAAATTCCCAAAAATCTACATAGGCGCCCCATCTATCAACGCTGTATTTCATAAATCTCTTCACCTTCAACATATTCTCTTCATCGTACGGGCCGTTGTTGAAAACCTCTTGGAAGCCGAATATCCCATAAAAGACACGCAAGCCGTACTTACGGACGCAGCAAAGCAGCTCGTCCGTCATGATGCCCTCCCGAACAAGGTAATGGTCCAGGTCTTGATAAAGCTGATATGAACAATTCTGCTGCGAGAACCGAAATAGATTAAACCCGCATCTGGAGAAATAACGCAAGTACACGTCTGCATTCTGAGGATTACCGGATGGCCCGCGCACAAACATAGGTCCAGGCGGCAGCGGCAGCGGATCCTTCAGGTCGGTCCGGAAAGGTCCTTCCATAGAGCACTCATCCAGAACTGAGCCGTTACCAGAACCGTCCCCCCAGCATTCTTGCAGCCCAATAGGGAAGTAGGGACTTCCATTATCAAACACAAACCTGAAAGGATTCGTCGGATTACACCTGACAAATCCGGGATTCGGCTTCCGCCCTTTCACGCATATAAATGTGCCTTTGCCGGATGCCATCTGTCCTTTTACATCTTTGAACACAATATTGTATTTCCATTTGCCCAATTCGCAGGGCGCAAACCGCACCTTCCATAAATCAAGCCTGTGGCACGGCCATCTTGGCCGTGCGTTCACGGGCTGGAAGCCCGTGCCACAACCGCTTTCTTGCGGCGTCTTGCCATTATCGGCTTGACTCTTGATCGTGTGTCCGCCGGCCTCAGAAGAGGAACCGTAATAGAAACCACCCACCTGGATTACTTTTCCTGTGGGTGAAGTGCACGTAAGGTCAATAATGACATCGAAGAAGGGATTACCGTAGTCGTTTTTGTGTCTGAATGTAATCTCAAACACTCCGTATTGCGGTATAACTATGGCATTGTGAGTATATTTTACATCATTCAAAAAAGACCCGCTTAAGCTGGCAACCTTGGGCTGTTGCAAAGACTGGCACGACCCTCCAGCCAATGTTAGAAAAAAGGCGTCGAATATCAGGACCATCTTCGATAACATTTTTTGCCTCCACTGCAGATTATTGACTCAACCCCGATTTATCGGGGTATGCTATCACCACCCGTACCACCTTTACCCCCTGCTTTTTAGACCAGCCCTATCGCATTATTGATCAACTCATACAATAACTACCGCCAATTCCAGAACCAGTACGAGTAGTCAGACAACAATTTATAGTTTGGATATTTCTTTTCCACTTCCACCTCACCGAGTGGGATATGCAGTTCGCGTCTTCCCTCGCGAGCCTCACAAAGCAGCCCGTAAAAGTCATCGCTATCAAATTCATCAGGATCAAGCAACTGCAAAATTTGTACACGGTGGGCAATAAAACCGTCGGCCGTTTCCTCGTGATACTCGGCGTCAAAAGGAAATGACAAATTCTCAATCAGATACTGGTAGTAAGTTAACAAAGTTGCTTCCTCTACGTCCGGTACGGGGTCATCACTGGTCAATCCCATGGCCATTCTGACGCGGTCATCTTGGTCGTCTAACGACAAAGGTCTGGGCGTAATGTCCTTGGGCTGCTGAATGGCAACAGGTTGCCCCCGATAAAACTCGATCTCGTTCTCTTGCAGCCACATGCTTTCAAGCTCCAGACCGTCTCGCTCACATCGTTTCCGAATAACAAGGTGGATACCGTCCAGCGTGTCCCGATTCCATTCAATCAGATATATGGGCGGAGACTCTTTAGCATCAACTCGCCTGATCGTCCCTACCCAGCCGCCCAAAGGAATGTCCGGGAAATCAGGATCGGTAATGCCTTGTTTTACCAGGACCTGGCTGCCTACAGAGAATTTGCGTTTCAGTAAAGTTCTTGTTCTCTTCGCAACTTTTTTATTCTTTGCCCTTGTTTTTTTCTGTGCCATAAGAGACTACTCCCTCTGGCGATCGTCACAGCCGCTTGCTTCGTCTAAGCCAGGAATCACTCTTGTAAGGACATCATGGAATGTATAGTCGGCGTTGCCCTTCCAGTGTTCAAAGGCGATTATCTGTCTGAATCGCAAAGCTGTCTTGAACGAACTAATCCCATCCTCATAGAAGTTGACAGGGAATTTCTCGATCTCTGGAAAGGGTTCTTTCGCTCTCTGTTCGAAAATGGGGGACCACTCGAATTCTCTGTCAGCACGGTGCGCTTCGATTAATGATTCGATTTCCGCTGCGCTTTTATCCGGACATCTTTCCGTCACTTTATTACTGCGGAAGAACACATCGAGATTCGGGCCAAACTGTTCCCGTGCATCGAACAGTCGGTTGACCACCGCAGCATGGGTTATTCGTGCGACATCCGGACCAACATGTTTGTCAAAGAATGGAATCGCCTTGATTGCTCTATCGAAGGACCGCAAATCCAAGAATAGCTCATTGCCTTTCAGAAAGAAAGAGCCAATAACTATCGGATGCATCTTCTTCGGAATGAACGAATAGGACTTTTCAAATTTTAACGTTCTCGCCTCGTACGCATAAAGCCAAACCCACCGGTTCCCCGCTTGGTCGAAGTCCACGCAACGTAACTGGTTAAAACCATGGATTAAGCGCCGTTCATCAGCTACTTGGTAATATAACCTTATGGGCTGAACTGTTTCTCCTGTCACAGTTGCCTGCAGCATCTTTTGGTAACTCATACAAGACCCCGCCCTGCCCTCAGCAATGCTCTGCGTTTTCGCCCTTTCCTATCGTTTCTAAACGACTTTTTGATATTCTATTGGATAACACAACCATACCCAAAACGTTTTTTGCTTTCTCCCCCGCAAAACGCCAGGCCACCATACGTCTGGCGGGCCAGCCTTCCCGCTACGCCATCGCCCCGATCCCGCACGACGCAGGACAGACAGCAGAGGACAAACATCCGTCATCCGTACTCCGTCGTCCGTCCTCCGTCACCCCCTCCATGGTCGCTTGCGGCCTTTCTGCTTGATTTCCAAGATGATATCGCGGGCAAGGATCGCGTTCTCACGGACTTGAAAATCAAACATGCCCACATTGGCAAAGTCAGCACCGTTCTGGAACGCAAATCGAAAACCGTGGCGCGGGTGGATGGCCCCTGCAGCCAGCACCTTAAAGGCGATCCAGGGCTTCTCCACGGTTCTCATAAACTCTACTGTCTTGTTTGGCTCAGTACACCACATGTTGTCGTGAGGAGGCAACCCATTCTTGGGACGCTCGGCTCGGGGGGTAGCGGACCAGTAGTTGTCACTGTGTAACGTCTTCATATAGAAATCCAGCTCGACTTCGGCTTTCTCGAGGGCCATAGGAACTTCCAACGAATGGCACGCGCAGCCGGCTATCAGCCCGTGCTTTTTGATGAATTGGATGGCCTTAGCCAGCAAGTCCACCCGGCTGTATCTGACCCACTGGTCAGCGATGCCACCGTGGACAAAAATGCCGACCGCCCCGCTGTCAATGGCTTTTTCGATTGAACTGGTCAGGTCGTTGCTCTTTGGATATGTCTGGGCGATCCACTGTATCTGGCCGCCCCATTCATCACGGTAGCGCTTGTACACGCGAATGGTTGGGTCCTCTCCGAAGGCGTACGGGCTATCGACGGGTCCTATCATGGTGTCGATGCCGCACTGCTCGCAGAGTCGCCACGTCTCCATGATCTTCTGATCCGTGAAGTAGTGCCTCATAAGAGAGGCCATATATATCAGGTCGCGACCATGGGCGCTTCCGATAACCAGATTGCCGCCGCAAATCAGCCGACTGACCCTGACGTGACCGATTCTGCCTGCCGGCAGCCCTACGTCAGCTTGCTCACGTCTTACACACCAATCCTGGTTTGTTTCTCGTTCAGTCATTATTGTTGCAGGACTTGCGTTAACATCGCCGCCGCAGTGGCTGAGCCGGTCCATTTCAGAAAGTCGCGTCGGTTCATCATTATTGATTCTTAGACGGGATAACAGGATAATCCTGTAAATCCTGTCAAAAAAGATTCTTATAGCCAGTACCTGTTTGCGATTTGACGTTTCCATTTTACCCACTTGCAAGTATTTTCGCAGCAAGACAGCCAGAAGATTTTTGGACGCGGATTTACACGGATTCGCACTGTTTTGTAATGGCTCGGCCATCCCTGATAGGGACTGTTGATTTTCTTGCCGTGTTAATCAGTGTTAATCTGTGTCGAACAAGCTTTTTTTAGACGCGGATTTACACGGATTCGCACTGTTTTGTAATGGCTCGGCCATCCCTGATCGGGACTGCTAATTTGCTTACCGTGTCAATCAGTGTTAATCTGTGTCGAACAAGCCTTTTGCTAAACTGGGGATGGCAAAAAAACAGTGCGCTCAGGGCGTTACTGCTCGGTCGTAGATGCGAATGTCATCAATCAGGCCGGACCAGAAACTGCCGGCCTCACGCCCTTTACCAGTGCCGATATACAAGCCGCCATTGGCGCTTATTGGCTGGCTCTGCGGCTGGGCATCTTTGGCAGCTTCAATCTCATCAACGTACAAGGTTCTGTAAGAACCATTCCAGACCAGGCCAATGTGATGCCACTGCCCATCGGTAATGACCGCATTCGATACTAATGGGCTGCCGAAACGGCCCGGACTTACCAGAGCACTCATCAACGCCCCATCCGATGGGCCTGTGCCAAGCCACGTTGCACCCGTCCCGGTGCCACCTGTCTGGGAGATGATTACTTGCCCTGGAGAACCGCCCTTAATCCAGGCAAAGACGCTGAACGCTCCTTCCGCTGGGTTCAACACAAAAGGCGCGCTGACAGAATCGTCGATACCGTCAAGCTCCAGCGCGCCGGCTATCTTGCCACCAGTAGGCCGCCAAAGCGGATTTTGAACCAGGACAAAGCCGTTATGGTCACCGACGCTGTCATGCGCGATGAAGCCCTCTGTTTCATCCAGTCTCCAGTGGGCTACTAAACCAGGTTCTTGAGGCTTCACGACTTCCTTCAGCCAATACCCAGCTAACAACGCGAGGTCCTCGTAGTCCACCATATGATCCCCCGAGGGCCCTGGAGCAATGTCAACGGATGATTCGTCCTGGCCCCAGTACTGGGCAAGCGTGCAAAGATCTCTCATGTCCACTATTTGGTCGCCGTTGAAGTCGCAGAGCAGCCCCAGAAAATCAACACCCCACACATTGCCCGATACGACAGAGTTGTCTTTGGAAATGCCGGTGGTGACCTTTTGGGTATTGAAGCCATACCCTTTCAGCACTGTGTTCACAGTATAGGGGGCATTGGATTCCAAACAGTCAAAAGCGTATATTCCTTCGCTATCAGTCTCGGTCTCCGCGATAATCTCGCTTCCCGATTTCACATACAGGACGGCATTAGCTATCGGCTCCCCATCCTGGTCGAGCACTCGGCCGCTTACGATCTCACCGTCACCGGCCCGTATGGTCTGCACATTATAGACGCAACTACAGACAAGACCCTGTTTAAGAATGCCGGTAGGCAGGTCATACCACGCGTCACTCAGTCCTGACCATCCCATGTTGAGATGGTGGTAGAGCGTTGAATAATCGTAGCCGTATCCATCGCATACAAAAGCGTGCGGGGCCGTACCCAGGACAACCGGCTTTTTGGCGTCCAGATTAGGGTTGATCATTCCAATTAAGCCCCGACCAATGGGAGACTCAGCATTGTACCCATGTACCGCATTGCCATACCCGAAAGTGGTCGTCAGTGCCTCCTTGATCCTGGCGTTGCCGCATCCGGCGTACCCCGATGCAGTCGAACTGTACATTTGGTTCATGGAAATGCCAGCATCGAAGCAGAGTGCTCCTATGACCTGTCGTTGTACTTCTGTTGTATCGCAATTTGGTTCGTATGGCATCAAATCCCATCGATATGGCCCGCCGAAGCCATCGCCGCCGCGAGTAAATGCTTTTTGCTCAACGCCACTAATCCAACCAATTGTGATCGTGAATTCGTCTACGCCTATCCCGGTCGTGGGGTACTCGTGATAGCGCATTAACTGCGCCATAGCAGTGGCGGGACAGCCACATGGGTAGTTGTTAGGTGTACAGTAGTTGTAGCAAGGCAGTGGACAATCTGTGCTCACCGTTGATTGTGCCCATCTGCTTTTCACAAGAGGGGCTACACGAACATCTGAGATTGAGGGGAGACTCAAGGCCATCATAGCAACGCCATCTTTGGGAGCGCTGGCAAGGTCTATAAAGTGTCTCCATTTGGGTCGCGCATCAGAAGCTAAGGACTCTGCTGCCATTACGCGTGGACCGGTGTCGGTGCGAACTGCTGCAATTCGCCCGTTCAGGTCATCCGCCACCAATGCGCCAAGCGGGTTGTCCGGGGAAGGATCAAACCTGTCGCCCTGAACAAAACCGATAATCGGTTCGACCAGATCGTCCGCTGAGACAATGACGAACCCGGAAGGGTGCAGATAGACGATGTGATAGATCGCTTCGCCGCTCTCATTTCTGAAGGTCTCAACCTGTCTCACCTGCCGTCCGAGGGACATTCCCAGCGGTTTGGGATCCGCTTTAAGCCACCCTGTTACCACTTTTTCAGCTTCATCAGCCGTTGTGGGCCGTGCCCATAAGCAGCTACAACACAATGCCAATAGTGCGAATAGCGCAGCTAAAGTAATCAGACTTGACTTTGTCATTTGAATGTCCTCCTTTAACCCTTTCCGTTTCGCTAATTCTAATGCAAGGGCACCTGATTTTGCAAGCATTTTCTGGGAATTCTGCACCCATGGGTGCATGTCACGATTGTAGGTAGATTTTTTGGGCCTTTAGCCCCATTTTTCCGTTAATAATAGCTACTACCCCTCTGTCATTCCCGCGAAAGCGGGAATCCACATCTTCACGCAACCATCAACACACGAATAGACCCAAATAAGCCGGTTCTTTACCTACAAAGATGACATGCACCCTGCACCCATTGGATTATCCGCGGAATTGCCAAGAGTTGAGCAGGGAGTGGAAAAACGAGCGAGAAACTGAAATCCTGAAATGCCCAGCACAGAACGAGTCACGGGTCAGCAATGACGAGTCACGAGCCACCATCCACCGCCTATAGATTTACCTATTTGCCCCAATTCAACAAAATGTTAATTTGAAAAAAATGGTAAATTTCTGTTAATTTCTGCTCAAAACGCGCGCGTTTTTGCACATTTCCACTAATTTCTGTGCATTTCTGCGCATTTCTGATGCTTTTTTAACCTGTTTTTTCCTGCCTATTTTACCCAAACCCTACAAGATGACCTGCGAAGCCACGTTTTACCCTAAAAATGAACATCACCTCGGAAAAATGACCAAAAAACGCCAATTCTTCCCAAATCTGGATAATTTCAGTTCTTAATCGTGTTAATCTGGATCGCTATCTTTACCACAACGCGGAATCCTTTTCAATCACGTTTTTTTAGACGCGGATTTACACAGATTTCCACCGTTGACGAAAGTCTGTGGCTATTTTTCTCCAATTAGTTGCCATCCAGCACTCGATTTGGTACTTTGAAGCCAGTGAATAGTTAGGAGGTCGAAGCTATGGCTAATAAACTCACTCGCCGGCAGTTTATGCGTGACAGCGCAGCAGCTGCGGCAGCACTGGCTACAGGATTGGCGACTACAAAACCAGCCTGTGCTGGCAAAGATACCAAGGTCAGGACCGGTAAGCCTGCCCCGAGCCGAATCGAGGGGATTCTGAACTACAACCCCGATATGGAGTACCGCCGATGCGGCAAGACCGGCCTTATGGTTTCGGCTGTTGCCTTGGGCGGGCACTGGAAACGCCTGGTCAAGATAATAGGCGGCCAGGAAGCCGAAGGATGGATGACCGAGGACATTAGCGCACGCAACTTCCAGAAGAACCGCTACGATGTTATCACTCGCTGCATCGAGCGCGGCATCAATTACGTCGATGCCTGCTGCCGCGAGGAAATTCTCGCATACGCCCAGGCCCTCAAGGGCAGGCGCGACAAGATGTACTTTGGTTACTCCTGGCACATCTGGGAAAGCCGATTTGAGGAGTGGCGCTCGCGCAAAAAGTTGCAGCAAGGCCTGGATATGGGCATGAAAGAAGCCGGCCTGGAGTACGTCGACCTGTGGCGGATAAGCCTGCTGGTCGATAGTGGTCAGCACAGCGAAGCCGAGATTGAGGAGGCTGTAGCTGCGCTGGATTGGGCGAAGAAAAGCGGGCGTGCCGGCTTCATCGGCGTTTCTTCGCACGACCGTAAGCACCTGAAGCACCTGATTGAAACGTACCCCGACCAGATGGAGGTCATCCTGACGCCCTATACGGCCAAGACCAAGGTGGTCGCCGACGAGGCGGGCTTGTGGGCAACAATCAAAAAGTACGATGTCGGCTGGTTCGGCATAAAGCCCTTTGCCAGCAACTCGGTGTTCAAGGGCGACAGCTCGCCGAACAGCCCACACTTTGAAGATGACAACCGCATCGCCCGCCTCGCTATTCGCTACATCCTCTGCAACCCGGCAATCACCGCGCCGATGCCAGGCTTGATTAGCGCCCAGCAGGTGGACAATGTCGCATTAGCGGTTAAGGAACGTCGCCGGCTCGACCTGGCGGAAAAAGCTGAACTGGAGCAGGCGATGGACCGTGCCTGGGCCAATCTGCCGGCTAACTACCGCTGGCTAAGAGACTGGGAATATGTGTAGCCTTCGACCCGAGCCGCCGCCCCCCGCTTGCGCGGGGGCCAGCTTGGCCCTGCGAAAGCAGGGCCGGGGGCACGTCATTCCTGCGAAAGCAGGAATCAGGCCGAGGGTCGGTCGCTAATAGACATGAACTATCGCCTTTTGTCATTGTTGGCTACTCTGTTGGCAATAACGGCAGCAGGATTACTGAGCTGCTCTGGGGTAAGTGAACCTGGACTTTCTGAAGCGCAGAAACCGGGCGGTCCGCCGGCATTGGTTATTGCCCAGGATGCGCCGCTGCTTCTGGATGAGCCTGGCCAGGCGGAAAATCCGCTCCCTGCGGTATCGTCGCCCCCCCAGCTTCTTGCGAAGCAAGAGCGGGGGCTCGCCGACAACGGCCCTTGCTTTGTTTGCCACGCGAACTACGAGGCTGAGCCGCTGGCCAGCCGACACGCTACTGCCGAAATAGGCTGCGTGTCTTGTCACGGGCCATCTTATGCCCATCGTAACGATGAGAACAACACTACACCGCCGGACATCATGTATCCGCCGGATAGCATTGATCCGGCGTGCCACAAATGCCACGGCAGCCATGATGTTCCTGCGAGCAAGATTTTCACGCTGTGGCTGCAGCGCTGCCCGAATAAAACGGACGCCCAGAGCATCGTTTGCACTGATTGTCACGGAGATCACCGCTTGAAGGTCCGTACCGTCCAATGGGACAGAAAAACGGGCAAGCTGTTGCAAAGCGAAAAAAGCGAATAAGCAAAAAGAGATGATGGGGCGGTGCTTTTGCGCGAGACCCCGCTTTGGGGGAACCCTCACTCAGCCACGGACCAGGTGCCGTCTGCAGCAAGTGTCCCCGTGCCCGGCGGACCGCCGCCCACCGAGGAAGTCACCATAATGACACAACCGGGTGGGTCTGCCGAGACGTTACTAACGCTGTAGTCACCCTGGTTGAAATATCGGCCGTTAAGGTCACCGCCTTTGAATCCTAACGACACGTAAATCGACTGGGTTCCAAGCGACCCTTCGATGCCGCTATAGTCGTAATTCGGTCCCTTTTCAGCTATGTAGGTGCGTACCGCTGTCCTGATGGTTCCCGCCCCTGTCTGCGCTTCCGACCATTTTGAGGAGTTGATCTTGCCGCGTATAAGCGGCATCGCGACGGCCGTGAGAATTCCTACGATGAAAATCACGGCCAACAGTTCAACCAGCGTAAAGGCTTTTGCTTTTTTCATTTGAGCCTGAAAGTCCGCGACCTTCCATTTTGCAGCTTTGTAAAGATATAATCGGCCTCCGGCAATGCTGGCATAAATAAAAAATCGCGAGTCGCTGCTGAAAGGCCTGCTCCCTGTTTTACCGCCGAGGGCGCAGAGCACGCTGAGTTTTTTAACTTCGATTTCTGCTCTGCGGTCTCCGCGTTCTCTGCGGTTAGATTTCTGTCCAGAACCGGCAATCGCGTTGCCCGTTCTATGTTGCACATATCCCGCCTTTTAGTTATCTTTATTATAAATGGCCCGGCCAATGTTACAGGAGAATGGTATGCACTCTGCAAAACTAAGGTTCTGCATCGTACTGGCATGTGTCCTCGCGGTTTCTGTCGCACACGTTACGACCGCATTTTCCGGTCAGTCCGCTGCCAAGGCATCGAAAATTGTATTAGCAAATGATATTGTTCGTTTTGAATTTGAGCCCGAGTGTATGGGACTTATTGCGATGGTGGATGTTGGTGCCGGAGTCAACCACATCCAGCCGGCTGATGGAAAACACACGCTCTGGGAGCTCACCCTTGGCCGGGGCATAGAAAAACGCAGCCTCTCAAACCCCCAGCAACCCTGCACCTCTTACAGAATTGAGAAACTTGCAGACGAGGGCCAGCGGGCAATTTTTGAGTGGCTTAATATGGATTTGGAGAACGAGAAAAACGCGGTCACTGTTCGGGTAACGGTTGATGTTCCTCGAAATTCCGGCATAGCTTCCTGGAGAATATGGGTAGACAATAAATCCGAAAAATGGGGACTTTATGACGTTGACTTCCCAAAGTGTAGCGGATATTTGAAACGCGGAGAATATGATATAGCCGTTCCTACAGGTAACGCGGGCAGACTTTTCAAAAACTGCGCCGAAAGAATGTCGTACAGGTATCCGCACGGCTGGTCGATGCCGATGCAGTTTCTATGCGCAACCAAAGGAACGAACGCAATCTATGTGGCCGCACATGATCCGAATGCGTGGGACAAAACTTTCATCATAGAACCCGGCAAGGAGTTTTACATCGAAACAAACGCCGAAAATATGGCTGTTCCTGGCTCCGATCATAAGGACCCATTTGCGGTAATGATGGGCATATACAGTGGAAGCTGGATGGAAGGATGCAAAATATATCGAAAATTTGCGCTGTCCGCCCCGTGGACATCGCAAGGCAAAATCTCACATCGCGCAAGTATGCCGGAGGCGCTTAAGAACGTTGGGTTATGGATGTTGGTGGGTGGTTACATCGGGCCGGAGACCGGCACTTTGGAGCAAAAGAATAAGCCGCTGCTCGATGCGCAAAACTACTTCGGCGTTCCACTTGCTGCACACTGGTACAACTGGCACGCCATCCCTTTCGATACTCACTACCCCCACTATTTTCCGACCAAGCCTGGCATTGCCGACCAGGTGCGTGACCTTGTATCAAAAGGCCTTATTATAATGCCCTATATCAACGGCAGAATCATCGACATTTCTAACGACGACTTTGAGGAGTATTTCCCCTATTGTGCTAAAGATCAGGCGGGAAAGCACTACGTGGAGGTATACGGCAACGGAGTAAAACAGGCCCCTATGTGCAGCTATACGGAATTCTGGCAGGATAAAATTGCTGGCATCGTCGAGCGCCTGGCAGCGGAGGTAGGCGTAAATGCGGTTTACATCGACCAGATTGCCGCTGCCGGCCCGGTTCTTTGTTTTGACAAGTCACACGGGCATCCGCTTGGCGGCGGCGGGTGGTGGGTCGACGGCTACAGAAAGATGCTCAAGAAAGTCCAGAATGTTGCGCATAGCGCCGGCAGGGTCCCCGCTTCGCGGGAACTTAGAGGGTGTGTGAAAAGTTCAAAGTGATTGTTCAGTATAAGCCGATACTTCC
>CAZMLE010000064.1:0-21943 GCA_964567045.1 uncultured Pirellulales bacterium
CCCACGTCTGTCGGATCTTGAACTCAGCCGGCCCCGGGGTCGGATTGGTGCCGAAATACACATCGTGGAACGCAGCGGTGTCTCCTGCCGTCCACCGAACCAGCGGCGCAGTCACGCCCTTGGCTCCATCAGCCGGATCAGGCTCGTAAGCCTTTAACTGCGGGGGAATAAGTTGCTTTATCTCGGCCGCCGTGAGAGCGCGGTTATAGATCTGAACTTCGTCAATCATCCCGTTGAAGAAGGTCCCGCCCCTGCTTCTTCTTCCGATGGTAACTGAAGCCGTGTTTTCCGGCATCTTTCCCACATACCCCCACTCCTCCGCCAATTCTCCATCGATGTAACACTTGAAGACTTTCCCATCGTAGGTTGCAGCAATATGGTGCCACTCGTCCACTGGCGGGGAACTGGGAGCGCAGTCGTCTCTGCCTCCGTCATCGTAAAACTGCCAAAAGATCACGTCCCCGGGCGTTTCCGTTAATTCATAAGGTAGATCGTTTGCCGCCCATCCGCCTTTGCTGACAATCGCCATTTCCCCGCTGGCGCTTGCTCTCATATACGTCCAGGCCGCAATTGTGATTTCATCAGTGATTGAGAGACTGGGGCTGTGAGGAACTTCCACGAAGTCTGCACTACCGTCAAAATCCAGGGCACCACCCAGCCGGCTTGCGACCCACTCCGGGGCCCCGTTCAGGGTGCCATCGTTCCCATAGCCACTCGAATCGGCTGCTACGGTCCCGGCACCCTCATCAAACCTCCAGCACCCGACAAGGTTTGGGTCAGCAGCTTTTGCCACGCTGGTCAGAACCAGGCCCAGCACCAGAGCAATACAGAGTGAGTAAGTCAGTTTTCTACACATAATATTCCTCCTTCAAAAAGGTTGATGCTAAGAGTTTCGAATACTTGCACCGCACATTTACTTTCTTTATACCAAATCAGCCGGTCATTCGTCAATAAAACTCTTGTATAAGAATCGCGTAATTTTCATCTTGCAAGACAATCGCACCAACGGTATACTAATATTAGTCCAAGCGGAGTACGGTGCGTATGGGAGGCTACTATTATGGGCAAACCAAAAGCATTTATCCATCGGACGTACGGCGGATTTACACTAATAGAGCTTCTGGTCGTAATAGCTATCATTGCGCTTCTGATGGCCATATTGCTGCCCAGTCTGAACTTGGCAAAGAAACAGGCAAGAACCGTTTCCTGTCAAGCCCTGCTGAAGCAGTGGGGCGTTATCTGGATGCTCTATACGGATGAAAACGACGGCTATTTCTGCGACGCCGGCGACCTCGGCTGGAAACGCGGCACGTGGATATTAGCGCTGCGGCCTCAATACCAGACCAGGTCGGCCATTCTCAAGTGCCCGATGGCGACCAAGCGTTTGCCCAGCGGCGACGCCAACGGCGGTCCCTTTTAACACCTTCGTGATGGGAGTGGGCGGATACGCCGACCTGCGGGAAGAAGCCAGCTATGGGGCCAATTCCTGGCTCTACAATCCGGCACTGGGAGAGACGGAAATCCAGAACCGTCCAACCGAGTGGAACTGGAGGACCAGAGACGTCAGAAGCGCAGACCAGATTCCCGTCTTCGCGGATACTATGTGGCGAGGCGGCGGCCCCTATGACGCGGGCCAACGCGGCGACCCTCCTGAACACAACGGTCAATGGTTAGGGGCCGGCAGGGAAATGATGCACTTCTGTATTGATCGGCACGGCAGCGGAACTGTAAATCATCTGTTTTTGGACTGGTCTGTTCGGAAGGTGGGGCTGAAGGAGCTCTGGAAGCTCAAATGGCACCGCCAGTTTAACATCAACGGGCCCTAGACAGCGGGCGGCTGTAGACCCAGCGACTGGCCCGAATGGATGAGACAATTCAAAGAATATTAAAAGTGACGCCCTGCACTCGCATGACTTTCTGGAAGATATTTAGCCCGGCAATCTTGTCCGCCATCTTTTTGGCGGATTATTGGCGGGTTCTCTTTGCTCGTCAACCATCCCCCCGAACGTCGCAGTCGGGGGTTGTCTGCCGTCTTTTTGGCCGATTATTGCTGGGCTCTCCCTAAGGCAGAATCGTGCCAGGAGTTTTTCTGAGTTCTGGTTTGAGAATTGACAATCAATAATCAATAGTCAATAATCAATGAAAAGGCCCAGGTGGCGGAATTGGCAGACGCGCCAGCTTGAGGGGCTGGTGGGAATTTCCCGTGCAGGTTCAAATCCTGTCCTGGGCAGTGGTTCGACGCGGCAGACAGCTTTTCAGCTATCACCTTGCTCACCACTTGTCGCGCGGAAACACGTCCGTTGACTTGGGCACACTTCTGGAAGGTAGCGCCAACCAGGATAACACAGTCAATCTTGATGATTATGCCACCCTGTCGAGGTGCTGGCTGTCGTCCCAATCGCAGGCGGAGTATGACGCACGGACGGATTTCAACCGCGATGGCTTATTAACGTGGCCGACCTTTGTCTGTTGGCGGCCGATTGGCTGAGGATCTCGCCAATAGAAATCCTGCCTTAATAATACGGCAATTAAATATCACGGTGAATTTGCGAGTGTGAACTTCGGCCCAGATCACCTGGCGTCGTGCCGACGCCAGCAAGCTGCTTTTTCACGTGCCCGACTGCAACCTCTGTATCCGTTGCGCAACCTGCTCATAGATGACCTGCATTGCATCTGCCAGAGGGCCTTGCAGGTAGGTGCCGGCGGCCATTTTGTGGCCGCCGCCGCCAAATCTGGCAGCGATCTGGCTAACATCAATGTCGCACCTGCTTCGCAAAGAGCAGCGGATTCGTCCATCGGCCAATTCCACAAACAATGCAGAAACCTCAACCGTGCCTATGCGGTGACATTCATTTATTAGATTCTCCGTGTCCTGGTACGCGGCGCCGGCCTGCTGGAAATCCCGCTGCAATAAATACTGGGTCGCGTATCGGCCATCAAAGTGAAGCTCCAGTGTGTTGAGCATCGCGACCATCAGCTTAAAGCGAGGATATGAAAAACTCTGATACAGCTTGTCGTAAATTTCCGCCGGCTTTGCCCCTGCGTCAATCAGCTCACTGCCAGCACGCAGAACCCTACTGTCGGTATTGCCGAATTGGAACCAGCCGGTGTCACTACCTATGGCGACAAAAAGCGCCTCGGCAATTCTTTCAGTCATAGGCCAGTCGGCATATTTGAAAAAATCAAGCAAGATCAAGCCGGTGGCAGCAGCGCCGGAGTCTACAAGCTCAACATCGCCCAAGCCATCAGCAGTCACGTGATGGTCGATTACCAGTACCGCCTTATCAGCCTGCTTCAGATATTGCTCGAATTTCGGCAGTTGGCTGCAACTATTGGTATCGACAATGACAATCAGGTCATATTCGCCCCACTGGCCGGCTATTAGCTGTTCAACACCCACATCTTCTCCGAGAACGGGCACCTTCTGGTCGAATAAGAACTGGTACCACTGAGGCAGGGGGGAGACCATCAAAAGCTTGGCCTTTTTGCCCAGAGCCGTCAATGCCTCGGACAATGCCGCCAAACAGCCGCACGCATCGCCATCCGGCCTGGTATGAGTCGTAATCAAAATACTGCTGGCTTTATTAATCAGCTCAAATGCTTTTTGAAAATCGTTGCTACTTGACATTCCAGTTTTTCTTGCAAAATTTCAATGCAGAAAGCGATCTTGTCACGGCCCAACATCTTTTCCTGGCTGCCTCTGCCGCCGGAGATTCGCAGATAGTGCGAGTAGCTCATCCCACCAATTGAAGGTTACGCGTTCTCCCCTTATTTGCCATCCCCAATTCCACTTGTATTCTCTCGGCCAAAAACATCTTCACAAGGGATTGATACGGAACATCCCTTTTATTGGCAAGAAGTTTAAGTTTCTCGAGCATTATTTCAGGCAGCCTTATGGAAATTGTTTTAACAGATGGCTTTAGATTCGGCAGAGCAACTTTTTTTGCCTTATCCCAATCGAAGTAATCAGTGGAATCGTGTTTGCCCCAGAAATTCCTTTCCTCATCTTCATTTTTGAACCTCGGTATCCTCTTACGGTTTTTTTCCATATTTCTTCCTTTCTTTCGGACTCGTATCTCTTGCTGAGATGATGCGTATCAAGTTGTTCCTAATCGTAAAAGCAACGAAAAGCAGCCTTCCGGTATCTGTCCGGCCTAAAGCGTAATATCTTCTCTCGCGTTGAGAATGATTCAAGTCCTCGACAACGACCAAAGGCTCATTAAAAAATATCTGTTCACATTCCAAATTTGTAACACGGTGCTTTACCAGATTTTTATCAATATTGCCCTCGTCCCACTGGAAACCTGTGCAATCGAATGTCTCTTTTATATCGGCCATTTGGATGAAAGTATATAATAGTTATATACGGCTGTCAATCTTTTTCAGCCTCTGCACCTGTGTCTCTCCTTGCCTGCGTTTGCCTGCAAAAGCTCAGATACGAATAGTTTCCAGGAAAGCGCATACGCCGTAGTCGATTCTACGAAAGCAATAATGCAGATTAGTTCTTCGCCGTCACCATAGCCTCGAGCACTTTTTTTCTGCGGAATTTACGCGGCAGGACCCGCAGATTGTCAGCCTCGATGGCCTCGCCGCCCTTTAAGGCCGGTCCTGCCTGCTGCGCACACCACTCGGCCAGAGTTGGAACCCGGCTGGTGTCGGCTTTACTCGACCATTCAACGCCCACAGTCGATGCGACCGTGCTCATCAGCACGCCGCCCCCCATAATCCAGCAAGATGTACCGCAGGGATGGATGTATGTCGGCAAACGGTCAAATTCATCCTCGATCTCGCCGACAAGCTCTTCGATAACATCTTCCAGTGTCGCCATCCCCAGCACAGCTCCTTCCTGCGAGACAACAATTACAATGTGCGTTTTCTGCTGGATCAGCATCTCAAGAAGGGCCGACAAAGCCGTGTCTTCCTTGACCTTTTGAATCGGCCTTGTTATCCCTCTAACGGTCGGATCGGAAGGATTTATTTTGAGCGCCGCCACGATATCCTTGAAATTCACATATCCCTGTACGCTCTGGGCGTCGTTTTCCACCTCGCACACGGGGAACCTTGTGTGCATATCAAGATGCGCCTTGACAAGCGCATCTATCAGGCTGCTTCCAATATAAATCATAGATATGTCCTGCGCCGGTATGAAGATGTCACGCACCGGCCGCGTAGATAAATGCGCAGCAGCCAATACTATCTTTTCTTCCCGCTCTCCCAGAAGCTTTGACGTTCGAGCAAGTGAAATAGCAGCCCTTAGCTCATGCAGCCACTGTTTCCGGCTGCTGATTTCCGCCCCATCCGACGGCGTCAGCAAACCCACGACCTTCCTTAGCGTAGCCTCAATCACGGCAACAATCGGGTGAGCAATCCACGAGAGCACCTTCATAAACGGCGATAGCGCCAATACAACCGCCTCGTTGTTCCTCAGGGCAATCATTTTCGGAACAAGCTCGGCAAAAACCACCGTGACAAACGTAAGCGGTATTATCAGAACCACAATCGCCAGTACTTCCGAAAGCATCCCGGAGACGCCCAACGCACGCTGCAGATAGGGAGCAAACTCCTCCTGCACCCCCGCCCCGCCGGTCGCCGCCGCGATAGCCCCGACCACCGTAACACCGAGCTGCACAATTGCCAGGCTCGCCTCCATCCTCTCTTTCATAAACAATCCTTCAGCCGCGCCTCTTTTCTTTTCATTATGTAAAGCAGCAAGCCTTGCCCGCGATATGGAAGCAAGCCCCATTTCGTAGGCGGCGAAGACAGCGTTGAAAAAGAGCATAAACACAATGACAGCTAATTCGTAACCGAACATCACATGTCACCTCAATATTGTCGTCGTCATTCTATGTTTAGTCTGGCCGAGATTGCGAAAGACTTTATTAGCGAGCTGCTTTTTGGCCCAGAGATACCAGACTTCTCTATCAGTGGCTCGCAGATGAGAGTGCCTTATGCCCGCCATTGCCGACATCTTGCCCATCTGGCACCAAAAATCCGTGTTAATCTGTATTAATCCGTGTCTAATTTCTTCGTGTCTTTGTGCCTTCGTAGTAAGAATCCCTGGAATCAGCTTTTCTTTCTTCTTGACCTGCGGCGGTCGGCTTCCTTTAAGTAAAATTTGCGAATACGAATACTCTTCGGACAAACCTCCACAAGCTCATCATCCTGGATATACTCCAGAGCAATTTCGAGGCTCATGTTTCTGGCTGGTCTGACTGTCGCCGCTTCGTCCTTGGCCGCTGCGCGAATATTGGTCAACTGCTTGGTCCTTACCGCGTTGACGGGGATGTCTTTTTCCTTGCAGTGTTCGCCGACAACCTGCCCCTCATAAACTTGGTCGCCCGGCTCAACAAAAAATACGCCGCGGTCGTAAAGGGCATCGAGGGCATAAGCTGTCACCTGGCCTGTATTAGTCGCAATCATAACGCCTGCCTGCCTCTGAGGGATATTGCCTCGCATCGGCTGATACCTGTCAAAACTGTGATGCATAACCGCCCTTCCCTGCGTGGCATTTAGCAGGCGTGTATGCAGGCCGAAAAGCCCCCGTGACGGGATCGTAAATTCCATATGAATATAATCATTGGCACCGCTTTTGGTATGCATACTGATAAGCTCGCTGCAGCGGGTTGCCAGAAGGCTCATAACGGCATTCTGGCAGTCAGCAGGACAGTCGATTGCGAGCAGCTCGATTGGCTCGTTAATTATGCCGTCTATTCTTCGTAAAATTACGCTGGGCTTACCTACACAAATCTCGTATCCTTCCCGCCTCATATTCTCAAGCAGTATGCCGAGGTGCATCAGTCCTCTTCCCGAGACCTTATACTGATCGCTCGTCTGTCCGGTCTCGACTTGCAGAGCAACATTCTGCTTCAATTCTTTTTCAAGCCGCTCGCCAATCTGTCGGCTGGTGACGTATTTTCCTTCTCTGCCGGAAAATGGGCCGTCGTTGACTCTGAAAGTCATCGTCATCGTCGGCTCATCGACGCTTATAACGGGCAACGCTGCCGGTTTGTCGGGACAGGCAATGGTATTGCCGATATCCACAGGGTCGAGGCCCGCAACAGCACAAATCTCCCCTGCCGGCATAAGATCAACCGCTTTTTTGCCCAGGCCCTGAAACTGATAAAGCACCTGCACCTTCTGTTTGGTGTACAGACCATTTCTATCAATAACGGTTACCATTTGTCCCTTTCGAATTTGGCCGGTGAAAATTCTGCCTATGGCGATTTTGCCGACATAATCGGAATAGTCCAGCGTTGTAACAAGCATTTGCAGCGGACTTTTGGGCGACGCATGCGGCGGTTTTATGTACTTTATAATCGCATCGAATACCGGCTGCATATCGTTATTTTTGTGCTTCAGGTCGGTAGTTGCCCAGCCCTCTTTTGCGGAGGCGTAAATAATGGGAAAGTCGAGAGCGTGGTCATTGGCGCCGAGCTGAACAAGCAGGTCGAAAACTTCGTTGACGACATCATTCGGGCGGGAGTCCTTACGGTCAACCTTGTTTATGACAACGACAGGCTTCAGGTTGTACTGCAGGGCCTTGCCGAGCACAAACCGCGTCTGTGGCATCGGGCCTTCAAAGGCATCGACAAGCAATAATACACCGTCCGCCATTTTGAGGACTCTTTCGACTTCACCGCCGAAATCAGCGTGCCCCGGGGTGTCAATAATGTTAATTTTGTATTCTTTTCCCTTTCGGTCTGTATACAAAACGGAACAGTTTTTGCTTAATATTGTAATGCCCCGCTCGCGTTCTATAGGGTTAGAATCCATAATCAGGCCGTCCTTTCCGCCGGCAAGCTTATCAAGATCCTCGCTGCGAAACATGCCTGACTGATACAACAACTGATCGACCAGTGTTGTCTTGCCGTGGTCGACATGAGCAATTATTGCTACATTGCGAATATAATTTGTATACATATAATACTTTCAAGAACGTTTCATAAAAAAATTTACGGAAATTCAAATCTTTGGACGTGGCAATATTTGCTGTGCTTTTTCGCAGTCCTTTGCGATCTGCCGAAAGAAATACGGACAAAAAGTCTATCGGCAACCAAAAATTACAAAGATCATTCTGCTTCGGATATCGCTTTTTGCAGGAGTTCACTTATTCCCAATATGCCAGCCCACTTGTTCAAATATTCAAGGTCCAGCTTTCCTGCCTGAACCTCCAAAATGCCTAAAATATCGTTCCATTGCTGCTCTGACATTCGGCCGCCAGACCCATACCACTGCAGCTTTAACAAGATAATGTCCTCTGGTGAAATCACTGAAAACGATTTGTCCAGAGAATCAGAAAGCTTTAGCGACTTTCTTCGCAGCATTAACTGTTTTTCAAAAGGTGTGTCCTTGCGAATGAAAATATCAAACTTGAAGGCAGATTCGAAGTGAATAACGTTAAAGCTGCTCCGTTGCCTTAAAGCCTGATACATCGCCTCTTTACTGATGTAAAATTCGGGCTTGAGAAATTCGAAAAGTTTCTCTGCCCGATTCTCAAACGGCTCAACGGTTATATCAGCATCCTGGGTAAATCGAACCCTGCCGTAGATAGAGCTGGCCATCGAGCCGCCTATTGCATAGGGGATGTTCAGTTGTTCAAGAACGTCAGTAAAGTCCTGTAGTATTGTCAGTTCCTGAGGATTACTCATCGGGCAAGGCCCCGTATACAACTTTGAAAAGCTTTTCGCCCAGATGTTGCCTTGCCCAAAGATGCCAGATTTGCTTCTCGCTTGCTTGAGGGTAGGAATCCTTTAAGCCCGCCATTGCCAATATTTTGCCCGCCTGATAGGCCCCCAAGATGCGCCTGGCCTTAGCGGCAGGCGACATCTGCTGATATATACGAACCAGAATTTCCTGTGCATCGGAGCTTGTGTCTTCTTCGTTCATAGATTCAATTATACAGTGTTATGTTTCTGCTTCAATAGTCAGCAACTCAGCAGGCGTCGGCTGAGACCGTTGCATCAACCACCCTCCCCGGTGGATAGAATTTCCTTTGCCTTTTCACAGTCTTGTGCGATTTGTTTTGAGAGGTCTTCAGGCGTCTTAAATTTCTGTTGGCTGCGGATACGCTGGACAAAATCCATAGCCATATATTTGCCGACCAAATCGCCGACATTTTCTATCAGCAAATGCGCCTCTATCAGCAGCGGAAATTCTTGCCCGTATGTACGTGCCTGCCCGATACTATAGACAGCGGGGATTTTTTCGCCGCAAGCCAGAACATCCTCTATAGTCTGGCCGATTTTCACAAAGCCAGCATAGACACCTTCGGCAGGGATAACCTGCGTGGGCTTTTTCATATTCAGCGTTGGGAAGCCCAACTTTTTTCCTATTCCCCGGCCCGGTATAGTCTTTTCCATGAGTCGGTAAGGCCTGCCCAGAGCGGCAGCGGCGTCCGCTACGTGGCCGCTCTCCAGCATATAACGAATTATCGTGCTTGAGACCCTGACGGTCTGCCCGGTCGAAAGCTTGATTTCCTTCGGGCCGATTACGCAAACCTCAAAGCCTTTCTCTGAACTCAACTCTCGCAGCGTATCAATGTTGCCGGCCCGGTGCAGGCCGAAATTGAAATCATGGCCCTCAACGACGACGCTTGGTCGAACGTTCTCCACGAGAAATCGACTCACAAAATCCTCCGGCGAAAGATTCAGCAGCGTGCGGCTATCCTGCAATACTATCAGGCAATCTACGCCGCATTCTGCCAGTAAGTGCGTTTTGATCTCTAAGGGCGTCAGCACGTCCGGTGCCCTGTCCGGATGCAAAATGGCAACCGGATGCGGCTCAAAAGTCATCGCGACTAATTCGGCTGCCCTTTCCTGGGCGATTCGTTTGGCAGCAGCTAAGATTTCCTGATGGCCGAGATGGACGCCGTCGAAATTGCCAATGGTAAGCACACAGCCCTTCTTTATTTTCTCAAGGTCTCCCATTGTCTCCAAAATTCTCATTGCAGTTTGCCTATTCTTTCGGCTTTTTTGTTCTACAACAAACTGCGGACCAATTTAACTTGCTGGGCTAAAATCCGCAATGGCTTTCTGCCGGCTGTAGTAGAGGCATAGCCCGTGTGTCTACTTGATGTGCCACGGGCTTAAAGTCGACGAAAACCGCAAAAAAAATTTGCAACTTAGTTGCATTTTCTCCGTATAACTTTATAATGTTGGCTAAATAAAAGTGCATATCGGTACTGGTAGGTATAGATGATAAAGAAACTGCTTTGCGCAGCTTTTTATCCTTCGCAGCTCCTAAGGGGCGGAGAATGAACGCAGAGCAAAGTACTAGGGACAAGAAAATGAAATTAACTGCTTAACAAACTATTTTTTGGAAAGTGCGGGCTATTTAAGATGACCATATTATTTTGGATTTTAATTAGTACGATTTTGGTGAGTGCAGTTTCTTTTGTCGGCGCCTTGCTTTTGTTTTTAAAAGAAGAATTATTAACCAGAATCCTTCTGATTTTGGTTGCTTTTTCCGCAGGTGGTTTGATCGGTGCTGCCTTCCTTCATTTATTGCCTGAGGCGATTAGTGAAATCGGGTCGCAAAAAGAAAATATTTTGAAAATTTTCGGCTTCCTGCTTTTCGGTTTTTGCCTGTTTTTCGTTCTGGAGCAGTTTATCCGTTGGCACCATCACCACGCTGTCCGGCATCCGGATATCATGCCGTTTTCTTATTTGATTCTCTTTTCCGATGGCATTCATAATTTTTTTGACGGATTGGCCATAGCTGCTTCTTTCGCGACTGGTTTTCCAACCGGTATAATTACAACTTTAGCGGTTGTTCTCCATGAAATTCCCCAGGAACTCGGTGATTTCGGTATTTTAATTTACGGCGGCTTCAAAGCACCAAAAGCACTGTTTTTTAATTTTTTATCCGGCCTGACAGCGGTTTTGGGAGGGATTATCGGTTTTTTATTATCGGAGAAAATCGGCGATTCTATTATTTTTCTCCTGCCTTTTGCAGCAGGGAATTTTATTTACATCAGCGCCTCTGATTTGGTCCCGGAAATCAAGACTGGAAAGTGCGACAGAAAATCGGTGGTTTGTTTTTTTGCGTTTTTGCTCGGCATTGTTCTAATGCTCTCGCTTTTGAAATTAGAGTAATAGAGAACTATGAAACCAAATTCAGATTTACAGGCACGAAAGACTTTGAAAGCTGCAAAGCTATACCGCACCGAGTGCAGGCAAGCTGTTTTGAAAGTGCTGCTCAAGGCACATAGGCCGCTTAAACAGGAACAAATCGCACAGCATCTGGGGAAAAAACGTTTTGACAAGGTGACTATTTACCGAACTTTAGAAAGCTTCTGTGATGCCGGCCTGGTGCACAGGGCTTTTATGCAAAAACGGGCATGGTATTTTGAATCTGCACAGGATTGCACTGAGAGTCAATGCCATCCTCATTTCACCTGTACAAGCTGCGGCCATACACACTGCCTGACTGGGATAACACCCCCGCTGGTAAAAAGCCCACACAAGGGTTTCATCATTCGTCATCAAGAGGTTCGACTGGAGGGCCTATGCCCAGCCTGCAGGTAAGTGCGGATAAAATGAATCGGTCAGCAAGAAAAAATATTTTAATAATTGTAGCCATCTGCCTTAGACATACGAAGAAAGGTATGTTCAACCTTAAATTTCAGTCTATACCTTGTGTCTTATGATAATTGAAAGGTCGCAAGTTTAAGAACTTTTTTGCAGAGATCATTATACGTGGTTTTGCCATACCAGCAACAAATTGCAAAATATTTTACGCCGCGTTGTCCGAAATCAGCAAAGTTTTTTATTGCGGTAATAATGTTTCAAAGAAACTTTCGTTATCCTGCTCCAGAAACTTTAACTGTTTATTAAGAAAAGACTTATGCTTATGTTCTAGTATCTGCAGAAACAGGCAAAATTATAAAACTTTGTTAAAGCATTTTTTTTTCAAAAATTTTCACTTGAACATTTATGAGCATATGCTCATAATATATATAGATGACTTTAATAGGCGATCGCTTTTAAAGACAAATCCGAGCAGCCAATTGAAATAAGAATAACCAGATGGGGTACTGATGAAGACGTATTTTGACTGTTTTCCGTGTTTTGTCCGTCAGGTGCTTGATTCCGTAAGGATGACAACGGCTGATGAACGAATTCAGGAGAAGGTATTACGCGAGTCTATGCGTTTGGTCAGCGAAATGGATTTATGGCAGAGTCCGCCGGTAATTGGACAGCAGATACATCGATTGGTTCGAGAACTGGTAGGGATTGAAGATCCATATCGTAAGATAAAAAAACAGTTTAATGAAATAGCGTTGAAGTTGTATCCAAAACTGCGGAAATTCATCTTCGAGTCCGAAGATATGCTTGCGATGGCGATCCGGCTGGCCATAGCGGGAAATATCATTGATTTCGGGCTCAACAGCACATTGCAAGAGACTGAACTTGAAGAAACGATAAGCCAGTGTCTGTCTGACAAATTTGAAGACATGCAACTTGAACTCTTTCGCAGCGCTGTAAACGACGCAAAAGATATTCTTTATCTAGCGGATAATGCCGGTGAGATTATCTTTGACCGCCTATTGATTGAGCAGTTGCCCATAGAAAAAGTTACCGTAGTTGTCAAAGGCAAACCTATAATAAATGATGCCACAATGGAAGATGCCGTACTTGCTGGTTTGCCTAAAATTGTGGAAGTAATCGATAATGGTTCAGATGGACCAGGCACAATTCTGGAAAGCTGCTCGAACACTTTTCGATGTCGTTTTGAGAATGCGGATTTAATAATCGCCAAGGGACAGGGCAACTACGAGACTCTAAGTAATGTGGACAAGAATATATTCTTCATATTGAAGGCCAAGTGTCCCGTTATTGCAAGAGATATTGGCTGCAAAGTTGGTGAAATGATTTTCCAAAAAACAAAAGCATTTAATGGAGAAAGAGAAGATGCCAGGGTTTGATGGTACAGGGCCGTTAGGCCAAGGCCCCATGACAGGAAGAGGCCAGGGATTTTGTGTTTTGAAAGAATCGCAAAGCAACCCTGACCAAATAGTAGGATTTGCAGGGATTGATGGTAAACCTATTAAGGCAGTAGATAAGAGTGAGTTTCCTGGAAAGGAGGTGATTGATATGCCACGTGGAGATGGAACAGGTCCTGCTGGGATGGGACCAATGACAGGTAGGGCTGCCGGTTTCTGTGCTGGTTACCCGGTACCGGGTTACATGAATCCGGTTGGAGCAAGGGGCCTTGTTTCTGTTGCTGGCGTGCCGACAGTCGTACCTTATGGTGCAGGTTTATATGGTTATGGGGCCGGCTATGGTGTGCCTTATGCTGGCTGGGTCAATCCGTGGATTCGTAGAGGTTTTGGTTTCGGCCGAGGTTTCGGCCGAGGTCGTGGGTGGGGCCGCGGCAGAGGCGGATTTGGTTATTGGTGGTAGATTCGAATTAGCAATTAATTGCAGAAAGGATGGATATTATGCCTAATCAAGGTCAAGGAAGAGGCAGGATGGGTGGACCATTTGCCGCAGGGCCGGGCGGAAATTGCGTTTGCCCGAAATGCGGAGCAACGGTCCCTCATGTTGCCGGACAACCTTGTAATCAAAGAGATTGTCCAAAGTGTGGTACAAAAATGACAAGACAATAGGCAACAAATAGTAGATTCGTTACCGCAAAACATAAAAAAACTGTCATTCTGAGCGAAACGAACTGGAACGGTGTTTCGCACAAGGCTTAATAACTCAAACTGACCGATTTTGCCGTTATGCTGAGCCGCAAGGCGAAGCATCTGGTCTTTGCATTGAGAATCGCCTTCGATTCGAGGCCCAGATTCTTCGCTACGCTTAGAATGACAGTCTGTTGTATGTTGTTTACAAGAAAGAACTTATAGTTATCGCTGGCCTAAGATCGGTCAGTTTGAGTTAATAACATCAAGAAGGATTAGATCAATGCACGCAACGATACAGAAACCATTAGAAGAAATCCTTAAAAATATTAAAGAGGGAGAAAAAATCTTTATTGTTGGCTGTGGAACTTGCGCTGAAAAATGCAAATCAGGAGGAGAACAACAATGTAAAGACATGAAAACGTCTCTGGAAAGAAAAAATGCACAAGTTACAGGATATGGAGCCACAGATTCTGGCAAATCTCTCTGTAAACTTTCTCTTGCAAAAGAATTACTCAATGTAAGACATAAGAAACAAACAGAAGAAGCTGATTCGTTTCTGGTCCTGGCTTGTGGCCAGGGAGTTCACACTGTAATAGATGCAACTAATGGTGGCTTGGTTCACCCTGGTTGTGACACTATTTTTGGAGGAGAGACGGTTACAGATAACTTCATAACAGAATTTTGCTCACTATGTGGAGAATGTATTATAGAGATAACAGGTGGACTGTGTCCACTAACTCTTTGTTCAAAAGGGCTTCTAAATGGACCTTGCGGTGGAGCAAAAAATGGAAAATGTGAAGTAGACAGGGAACAGGACTGTGGATGGCAATTGATATATGAACGGCTTAAGTCAATAGACAGATTAGATTCAATGTATAATTATCAACCTCCAAAAGATTATTCAAAATGGAGTAAACCAAGAAATTTATCATTAAAAAATAGGCATGCAGAGTTTAAATCTTTGGCAGGAGTTCGCAGTATTTCTAACTATGTTGAAGCTGATTGAGAAACCACAGAGAACAAGAAGCAATTAGCTTAATACAAAAAAATCAAAGCTAACTTTTTTACGCAGAAAGGAGAATTATTATGCCACGTGGAGATGGAACAGGTCCTGCTGGGATGGGACCAATGACAGGTAGAGCTGCTGGTTTTTGTGCGGATTACCCGGTACCTGGTTATGCCAATCCTGTTGGAGGACGCAGTTACTGGGGCTGGGGTCGAGGTCGAGGCGGCGGCAGGGGCCGAGGATTTGGATGTGGTTTCGGCTGGGCAAGAGCAGGTTTCAGTTATCCAGCCTGGGGGCCGGCTGTGGCGCATTATCCGTTTTATCCCGCCCCGGTTGCCCCAACAGTAGCACCGGAACAAGAACTGGCCAGCCTGAAGGAGCAAGCCCAGTATTTCCAGGAAGCATTTGATGAGATTAACAAACGCATTGAAGAGTTAGAAAAAGCAAAGCAGGAAAAATAAAACAGGGTCAAGGAAGACCTTTCATATTGACTGCTAAGCTCCTGACTAAAACAGGTATAGCTTATGGAAGTCTTGGTTAAATACGACAACGGTTACCGTTTCACGGCAACCTGCAAAGGATACACCGTAACCACCGGCCATGGTGACGATGGGAACAAGGAGCGGGATGGGATGTGGCCTGCTCAACTATTCTCGGCTTCTATTGGGATGTGCATTGGCGGTTATGTTGCCGAATACTGCAAAAAGCAAGGCATTAATTATGAGGATATGACAATTGAGCTATCTCGTCGAATAGAACGTTACTCATCCGATACTACCTCGTCCGGAACTGAACTATCGCGTACCACCAGAATCGATGCCAAAATCCGCCTCAGTGCAAAGCTGTCCGAAGAGCAGCAGCGAGGCATTCTGGAAGCGGCTGACAAGTGCCATATAACCGGCAGTATCAGAGAAGGAATGCAAATTGTCTGTTCTCTGGCTGGAGCTAAGGATGAATGATTTTGGCCGGAGACCCGTTGTTGTAAATTTAGAGCAAGATTTAAGAACTTGATAAGGAGGCTGGAAAATGCCCATGTTTGAATATAAGTGCCGAAAATGCGGGGACATAATGGAATTTCTCGAAAGAAGCAGTAGCAGCCGTAAACATGTCTGCCAACGTTGCAAAAGCTCAGATTTGCAGAGGCTGTTCTCAAGTTTCTCCGTTGGACGGGCTAATAACTTATCGCCACGGGGCAATGAATCCTGTCCAACGGGGACGTGTCCTCTCTCTTAGAAGAAAGGATTTTTATGAAAATTGCAGTTACGTCCACCGGAAAAACACTGGATTCACAAGTTGACCAGCGATTCGGAAGAGCAGCATACTTTCTTGTCGTTGATACCGAGACAATGAATTTCGAGGTGATTGAGAACAGTAATGCTGCTGCGGCCAGCGGGGCTGGGATCAACTCCGCAAAAGTTGTGATTGATTCCGGCGCCGAAGCCGTCCTAACCGGCAATTGCGGTCCGAATGCCGAACGAACCTTAACTGCTGCTGGTATTAAACTATATACCGGTGTATCAGGGAAGGTCTCCGAGGCGGTCGAGCTTTTCAAAACCGGAAAATTAACCAAGGGCACAGAACCGAATGTACAAACTCATTTTGGTAAAGATAAATAATCCTTTCAAGAAGCTATCAAGTGACAAAAAACCGGTCGATTCAGTGTGCAAAATGCAATGTTACGCAATGCCTTAATGGCAAGGATTGCTTCGAAAAAGCAAACAACCACAAAAAACTTTACAAAGATGCCGATATCAAAAAATTATACGAGACAGCGGCAGCTATCGAGGCAAAACACTATAACAAAGAAACGCGTTTGGGCGAGATAATACTATTTGCCAAAGAACTACGATTCCAAAAAATCGGTCTGGCCTTTTGCATAGGCTTGGCTGAAGAAGCAAAGATTATTGACCGCATTCTTTCCCGCCATTTCGAGGTTGTCTCGGTATGCTGCAAGGCCTGTGGAATCGACAAAAAGCAAATGGGACTACAACAGATAAACCCGGACAAAAATGAAATAGCCTGCAACCCCGCAGGCCAGGCCAACTTGTTAAACCACGCCAAAACAAACTTTAATATACTGTGTGGCTTATGCCTCGGACACGATATGATTTTTACAATGGTTTCAAAAGCTCCCGTAACCACACTTATCGTAAAAGACCGCCTCCTGGCACATAATCCTGCCGGAGCCCTTTACAGTAAATACATAAGGAACAAAATGCTCGCGGATGACAAATAAAAGGAACGCCTAAGAATGAAAACAGGCAACCTTGTCGTTGCTATAGCCAGCGGAAAAGGCGGCACAGGAAAGACAACAATCGCTACCAACCTTGCTTATGCAGCATCTACTTTAGCTCGAACGGTTCAGTACCTTGACTGCGATGTTGAGGAGCCTAACGGCCATATATTCTTAAAGCCGCAAATAAATCGCAGTCAGGATGTTACCATAGATGTGCCACAGGTTGATATTGAAAAATGCACCGCCTGCGGCAAATGTGGAGAGATTTGCCAATACGGCGCTATCATCTGCATAAAAGAACATGTGCTGACCTTTGAGCAGCTTTGCCACTCCTGCGGCGGCTGTATTCGCATCTGCCCTGTCGGTGCGATAAAGGCAAAACCGCTAAAAATTGGTGACATTGAGTTTGGCAAGGCAGGTGGTATTGATTTTGTCAGCGGCAGATTACAGATAGGTAATGTCAGAACGCCGGCACTGATAAAAGAAGTGAAAAAGCAAATAAAACAGGATTGCGTAACCATACTTGATGTTCCACCTGGGACATCCTGTCCCGTAGTCGAAGCGGTTAAAGGCGTAGATTTGGTTCTGCTTGTTACCGAACCGACTCCATTTGGCTTAAACGATTTGAAATTAGCTGTAGAATTGACCCGCGAGATGAATTTGCCTTTTGCTGTTATTATCAACCGCTACGGCATTGGTAATGAAGAAGTGGAAAAATACTGCCGGGTAGAAAATATAGATGTCATTATGAAGCTGCCGGACGACAGGCGCGTAGCCGAGGCATATTCATCCGGCAAAATGATTATGGCTGTATTAGATAAATACAAAGAGCATTTTTTAATACTTTATGACTATTTAGAGGGCGTAAAGGAAAAGCTCGATGATGAAAGACGATTACGAATTCGGTGAAAGAATAAATCGTGACTTGGAAGCTCGTCGGGCAGCACGAAAAATTCTTGGAGTCGAAGAGCTTGCAAGCCAAGAGCAACTAAAAAAAGCTTACCGACGGGTGTGCCTGAAGTATCATCCTGATCATAATCCCAATGATGAGGATGCGCACAAGAAATTCTTGCTGGTAAAGTGCGCCTACGGACTTTTGGCCAAAGACCAACCCTGCGATATGCTATTGGAGGAAATTCGAACTTGGCCTGGCGTCCCTGAGGATAATAAATATAAACTTGATAATCTCTGGGGATACTTTCTGTGGTGGCGTGAAAAGTTTTTTGATTAAGTATAGAGTTAGCTGTATGGAGAAGTATTTGAAATCCTGCAAAACGGAATTTTGGAAGAAAGTTTTCAAGGCTGAGCTGGACTATATTTTGCAGGAACTAAAAGGGGCCAAAAATGTCCTAAGTGTCGGCTGCGGCCCAGCAATTATAGAAGCAGGTTTAGCCGAGCACGGTTTTAATGTTACCGGTCTGGATATTTCCAAAGAGGCTTTAGGCTGTGCGCCAGACACAGTAAGAACTGTTGCGGGCTCTGCGGAAAATATGGATTTTACGCCATTCTCTTTCGATGCGGTTATTTATGTTGCCTCTTTACAGTTTATTGAAAAGTATAAAGAAGCTATAAAAAAGACCGTTCGTGTCCTTAAACCGGGTGGCAAACTTTTTGCTATGTTGCTTAATCCACAATCCCAGTTTTTCAAAGAGAAAACCAATAATCCAGCTTCTTACGTCAGCAAGATTAAGGATACAGACTTGAGAGAAATTGAAAGGACAATTGCAGAATATTTTTCTGTTCAAACCGAATTCTTTTTAGGAATCAAAGGACAGCAGATTCTTAAAAGCCAGCAGCCCGATTTAGCCAGTCTATACGTTATAAAAGGAAAAAAGAAAAATTCTGTATAAAGGTAACAGTAAGTTGAAGGAAATAGTGGTCATAAGCGGTAAGGGCGGCACTGGAAAAACGAGTATAGTCGCATCATTCGCTGCACTTGCAAAAAAAGCGGTGCTGGCTGACTGTGATGTGGATGCAGCGGATCTGCATTTGCTGTTAGAGCCGGATATAAAACAGACCTATGACTTTATTGGTGGTAAGCGAGCTTCTGTTATTACAGAAAAGTGTATTGGCTGCGGTAGATGTGAACAAGTCTGCAATTTTGACGCTGTCGTGTTCAATGGCCCAGCCAATGATGTGGTCGAGAAGACATATCGGATTGACCCCATGGCCTGCGAAGGGTGCAAAGTTTGTGTCGAATTCTGCCCGGTCGGTGCAATCGAGTTCAAAGATGCCGTTAACGGCCAGTGGTTCATATCAGATACCAGATTGGGGCCTCTGGTACACGCACGGCTTAAACCTGGGGGAGAAAATAGTGGTAAATTGGTCAGTTTGATACGAAAACAAGCCAAACAAATCGCTAATGAGCAAAACAAAGACTTGATTATTGTCGATGGCTCACCTGGCATTGGCTGTCCGGTCATTGCCTCTATAACTGGAGCAGATCTGGTTCTGGCTGTTACCGAGCCGACCTTCTCAGGCCAGCACGACCTTCATCGAGTGATTGACTTAACTGAGCATTTTAATATCCCAACAGCGGTTTGCATTAACAAATATGACATCAATGTCAATATCGCGACAGCTATCGAGACAGAAGCCCAGGCAAGAAATTTGAGATTGGTCGGCAAAATCGCTTATGACGTAGAAGTAACAAAAGCCCAGATTGAAGCAAAGAGCATTGTGGAATACTCAAGTGACAGCTTAAAAGACCAGCTAATATCCCTATGGAAATCAGTAATGGATATGTTGGAGCAGCCGGTAAATATAAGGGAAAAAAATAATGGAAAATATAGAACATAAGTTTCTTGTTTTAAGCGGCAAAGGTGGTGTCGGCAAAAGCACCGTTGCCGCTAACCTGGCTGTTTGGTTGTCAATGCAAGGCAAAAATGTCGGCCTGCTGGATATCGACATTCACGGACCGAGCATTCCTAAACTGTTGAATCTTGAGCACAAAGACATTCAGGCTGAAGGCGACAAGACTAAGCCGGTTTCATATAGCAACACGCTAAAAGTAATGAGTATCGGGTTCTTACTGCCGGATGAAACCAACGCCGTTATTTGGCGTGGTCCTATCAAACACACTCTTATAAAGCAGTTCGTAACAGATGTTCGCTGGGGGAAGCTGGACTATCTAATTGTTGACTGTCCGCCCGGAACAGGTGATGAGCCGCTATCAATAGTTCAGTTGTTGAACAATGCTGATGGTGCTGTTATTGTCACCACACCTCAGCAGATTGCCATTATCGATGTTAAAAAGTGCATAACATTTTGCAAGCAATTGAACTTGCCCGTTCTCGGAGTGATTGAAAATATGAGCGGCTTAATATGTCCCCACTGCCACCACAGAATAGACATATTCAAAGCCGGTGGCGGTAAACAAATGGCCAAGGACTTTGATGTGCCATTTTTAGGTAGTATCCCAATAGATGCTGCTATGGTTTCCGCATGTGATTCAGGTCAACCTTTTATCTATTCAAATAGCCAAAGCCCAGCAGCACAGGCTCTTATATCTGCGTTTAAAGTGCTGCTGCAACCCTACGAACAAATTCAAACCAATAAGGAGGTAACTGTAAAATGAGAATCGCGGTTCCAGTTGCAAACGGCAGACTTGCAGAACATTTCGGGCATTGCGAGCAGTTCGCCATTATTGATGCAGACATCAATAGCAAGGAAATAAAAAGCCAGCAGTTAGTGACACCGCCGCCGCATGAGCCGGGCCTTTTACCGCAATGGCTATCACAATTGTCTGTTGAATTAGTAATTACCGGTGGAATGGGCACAAGAGCTCAACAATTATTTAAACAGAGCAATATTGACGTCGTTGTTGGAGCTCCTGTTGATAGTCCAGAGAATCTAATCTCATCTTATCTGAATAAAACCCTTCAGACCGGAGATAATATCTGTAATCATTAAGTAAGCTGTTTGATTATGGAATATACAAATAAAGTACTTGATCACTTTATGAATCCTCGCAATATCGGAGAAATCCCCGATGCTGATGGCATTGGGACGATTGTATCGGAGGAATGTGGTGACATGTTGAAAGTCTGGATTAAAGTTGCTGATAAGCGTTTGGTAGATATCAAATATAAGGTATTTGGATGTCCGGCAGCAATAGCTTGCTGTAGTATGATGACCGAACTTGCAATTGGAAAACATATTGACCAAGCATTAGAACTGACGGATGATCAGGTTGCCGAGGCTCTTGGAGGCCTTCCTGCACACAAGCATCATTGTTCCAATCTTGCGGCTTCAGCACTTCATAGAGCAATCACAAGCAACATATTCAAAAGCGCTGTTAAGACAGATACAGCTACCATTACAATCCTTATGGATAATGTTGCTTGTGGTAATCTTCAATCAGAACATGGATTGTCCCTGTGGGTCGAATATAACGGCAAGCGAATTCTTTTTGATACAGGACAAAGCGACTTGCTTTTGAAAAACGCAAAAGAAATTGGTGTCAATTTATCTGAAACTGACGCAATTGTGATAAGTCACGGGCATTATGATCACACAGGATGTTTATCCGCCGTCCTTGATATTGCAGAAAATGCAACTTTATACATTCATCCGGAAGCTTTGGGGCCAAAATTTACTCAGAAAGGCGACAATATAAGAAACATCGGTATGACCCTTTATACAAAGGAAAGGATTCATGCCTTAGAAGAAAGTAAAAGATTAGTTTGGACCCAAATGCCAACAGAAGTTCTCCCTGGCCTTTTTATTACAAGCCAAATACCTCGAAACACAAACTTTGAAGATACTGGTGGAGCTTTTTTTATAAACCATAACTGTAAAAAAATTGATAAATTGCTCGACGATCAGGCTTTGTTTTTTGAGACACAAAATGGGCTGATTGTTCTTCTTGGCTGTGCCCATTCTGGCGTAATTAACACCTTGGATTATGTGGCAAAGTTAAGCAGCCAAAAATATATTTACGGCGCCATAGGCGGAATGCATCTTTTGAATGCTTCTGCGGAACGGATAGAACACACAATTGAAGCTTTCAGACAATCTGCACTTTCCAAAAAATAGATTGTTAGGCGGCCAGTTTCATTAGCTTATAAAA
>CAZMLE010000065.1:0-19892 GCA_964567045.1 uncultured Pirellulales bacterium
GGGTTCATAACGGCGGTGCTGAGTCGCTCGTAGAAGTACCCGCTCATTCTGTAACCGATGGGCGGAGTTATGTCTACAACCGCTACGCCCGCTCGCAGTTCTGTCTTTGATCTGCCGGCGGCAGCGGTCTGGGGTTTTTGCCCGACTACGTTTTCCAGGAACAGCCGGGCCTTTTTCGCCTCGCCGAGCATTTTTTCGGCATCTGCCGGCTCAAGACACTCCACAACGAGCGGGCCGCCGGTGAAGCCGCCTTTTTTAAGGTGTGCCAGAACCGCCGGAAAGTCTACCTGGCCCGTCCCCGGCGTCACCGCAACGTTTTTGGGATGCCTGTAATCCTTGACGCACATTCCGGTGACAAGCCCATCGACTGTGGCGGCATCGGCGACCGGATCAAGGTGGCCGTCCGAATAATAAAGGATGTTTCCCGGGTCGTACCAGATGCGAAAACTTTTATGACCGACCAGCTCGACGGCCTTTCGGCACTGAGGCCCGGTGGCATTGAGGCCGCCGTGTGGCTTGATGCTGATGCCGATGCCTTTCTCGGCGGCATAGTCACAACATTCAGCGATTGCCTTATAGTACGCTTCGTAAACCTGCTTGTCACCCGTTCCGCCCATCAGCAGATTCTTTGCGCCGCAGGCGGCGCAATTGTCGAGGAGCTTCTTTAGGTCTTCGATGCCCGCTTTGAGCGACTTCGCCGCCGCAATATCGCCGCCGTAGACCGACAGAACCTGCAGGTTTCGCTTTTTGACTTCCTCGCGGACTTGCTGGGCTTCTTCAAGCGTAGTATCAACCGAAATCACCAGGTGAGTCTTTGAGCTGGTGGTCATAAGCCCGGCGTATTTGAAACCGGCTTCGGCGATGGCATCCAGGGCCGCGCGGTAATCGTATTTGTCCCATGGGCGGGTGTAGCAGCCGATCTGCCAGGGGCCGTCGGTAGATTGTCCGCTCGCGGATGCCGACAGCGAAGTAACGTATGAGCCGGCCAGACCGGTGGCTGCCACCCTGGCGCTCTGTTCGAGAAAAGCTCGGCGGGAAAGTTTGTCCAGTGGCGTCATCGGAAATCTCTCCTTAATTTATCCGTGGCACGGCCATCCCTTCGGCTGCGCTCAGGACAGGCTTGGCCGTGTTTTCACGGGCTGGAAGCCCGTGCCACAGGCGGATTTATCCCGGGCGAATCTGGCGTTTTTCGTGGTCGTAGATCATTCTTTTGCCCGTGTCGTAAGACTGCATCGCCATTATACAGGCGACCGCGTGCTGATAGCCGGCGTCAATCGAGGCATTGGGCGTTTTGCGTGTCCGCAGGCACTGTAGCCAATCGAGGAAGTGGTCGGGCACAGGAACCTCTTTGACCGGATTCTTGCCGCGTATCGGCCCTTTTTTCTTGCTGTTTGCCCCTTCGGCGGTCAAAATCGGCGAATTCCACTCCACCATATCCAGTACGCCCTGGTCGCCGAAGATTTTGAAGCTGTTTCCACTGCCGTTGCCGAAGTTGGTGGAGTAGCTGACCATAAAGCCCTCGGGATAAATCCGCCGTACGTCTGGCGGATAAATCCACAACGCCTGGACGTGGTCGGGACAGGTAAATTTGTGCTCGTCCTTCCAGGTGAAAGTCCCGCCCAGGCAGACGCAACTGCTGGGAAACTTTGCGCCGGTGATGTAGTGCACCAGGTCGATAAAGTGGCTGCCCAGGCCCGGCACCGGCCCGTCGGAGAATTCTCGGTAGCCGTACCAGCCGGAGTACAGCACAGGGTCGAAGGGTCTGGCCGGCCGATCCATAAGGAATTCTTGCCAATCCACATCTTCTTTTTTGACGTCTTTGACGTAGCCGTACCAGTAGGGGATTTCGCCGTTACGGCACTGCTCGATTCGCCCGACCTTGCCGAGGATGCCCGTTCTGTAAAGCTCCCTGCATCCGGCGAAACTTGGCAGGCTCCGCAATTGCGTGCCGATTTGAACGACCGTCTTAGCTTTCTTGACGGCATCGCAGGCATCCTTGAGCGAATCGAGTGTCATCGCCAGCGGTTTTTCGCAGTACGCATCTTTGCCAGCCTCGGCGGCGGCCTTGAGGTGTGTAGTGTGCTGATGGTCGCACGAGGCGATCATCACCGCATCTACGTCGTTGCGTGCTATCAAGTCGCGGTAAGACGAAAACTTTCGTGCCTCGCGGCCGTACCATTCTTTTGCCTTGGCGGCTGCTTCTTCCTGACGAAGCCGCCAGGGATCGCAGACGGCGGTGATTTCAATGTTCTGGCTCTTGGCGTGCTCGTGTACGCCCGGCATGTGGGCGCCGAGTCCGCGGCCGCCGCATCCTATTATGCCGATCGAGACGCGGTCGTTGGCGCCGAGAACACGGGCGTAACTCGCGGCAGACAGCGCCAGCGCAGCGCTGCCGGCCGCAGCGGTTCCTAAAAATTTACGGCGAGAGTAAGACGTTTGCATGACAGTGCCTCCAATATAAGATGTCTTGACGGCGATTTCATTCGCTATTTGCTGAGCATTATAGCAGAGCGACTGTCGAGCATAAAGTTATTTTGGTTTCGTCGCCGTGCCGGCGACGGCTAAACCTTAACCAGCATTGAGGCGGCGATTTGCTCGACGTTTTCCTTGCCAAAAAGCAGCTCCACTAATTTCAATGCGAACTCCAAAGCCGTTCCTGGGCCTCGGCTGGTCACAAGATTTCCATCGACAACGACTCTTGATTCGACCGCTTCGGTGTTGCTGAGTCTTTCCACGAAATTCGGATGACAGGTGGCACGATGCTGACCTAAAAGACCGTGGTGCAAAAGCACAACGGTAGGGGAGGCACAAATAGCTGCGAAAAGGCGTTTTTCTTTGCTTTGCTTTTTTAGCATCGCCTCCAGCTCTTTGCTATCCCGTAGATGTTCGGCTCCAGGCATGCCGCCGGGTAGGGCGATCAGGTCGTAGGTTTGGCCGGCGCACTGCGAGATTAGCTTATCCGCCGCCAACTTTACGCCGCGAGAAGCGGTCACCTGCATTTTGTCGACGGAGGCGACAGTCACTTCGGCTCCCGCCCGCCTGAGCACGTCGATAATAGAAACGGCCTCTATCTCTTCTATTCCGTCTGCAATTGGAACTAATACCTTTTTGCTCATGCGGTGCTCCCAGCAACCAAAATATAAAAGTTTGACAAACGCCAATGTCATCCAGTATACTACAAATGTGAGCTTCAATCGCCGTGATTTTTTGAAATTTGCAGGTTTAAGTGCCGCGGCAGGGCGTGCCGTACCTGCTTTGTCCGCTCTGGCGGAGACGCAGAATAGTGCCACAAGCCGAAAGTGGCGGATGCGCTTGTCGACCTCGTCTATCCACTTTATGCAACTGCCTATCGAGCAGGCCTGCGAGAAAATTGCCAAGCTGGGCTTCGAAGCAATCGACATCTGGTCGGCTCACGAGGGCTGTCCACATCTGGATGACGCGGCAAAACGCCTGGGAGCAGAGGGCCTGAAGGAGCTGCTGGCCGGGTGCAAGTTGAAACTGGCTGCATTTTCGGTCTACAGCGGCGGCTACACGCGGTACGCAGAATTGCTCGGAAAAGTGGGCGGCGGCGTGGCCATTCAAGCAAGTGCGCCCCCCTGTAAGCCGGAGGAGCTAATCAGCCGGATGCGGCAGTTCATCGAGGGCCTCAAGCCTTTGGTGGAACTGGCTGAACAGCACAATTCCTATCTTGCCATCGAGAATCACGGGCAGGCGTTGCTTGACTCTGTCGATTCGCTCAAGGCATTTGTTGAGCTGAACACTTCGGCAAGGCTGGGCATTGCGCTGGCGCCTTATCATCTTCAAACCTTAAACGCTTCCGTGCCCGATGCGATCCGGATCTGCGCCAAGCAGCTTTTCTTTTTCTATGCCTGGCAGTGCTATCCAGAGTCGAAACAGCTTCCCGGCGTCGGCCCTACGGATATGATGCCATGGATACAGGCTCTGGCGGATATTCGATACCGCAGATACGTCAATCCCTTTATGCACGGGCATCCGGAGCCTGATGTCATGTTTGCCAACCTGGCCCAATCGCGGGATTATCTAAAGGCGTGCTACAGCAAAGTGAACCCTGAAGCAGGGGGGTGACATAAACTTGAACTGAAATAATAGTAATAGAAGGAGAGAATTATGGACCAAAAGCAACGACAATCACATAAAGCAGACAATCTGACCCGGCGGGAATTTATGCGCGAAAGCGCTGTGGCTGCCGCAGGTCTGGCTGTGGGGCTGAGTGCCGCGGCAGGCAAAAGTGCTGCTGCTGACAATGCAGCCATCAGAAAGACCCGCAGTTACAACCCGCAGATGGAGTATCGACCACTGGGCAAAACCGGCCTATGGGTCTCAGCGGTGTGCCTGGGCGGGCATTGGAAACGCGTCGATGTTATGGTGCCCAAGCTGTTTGAAGGCGGCGACTGGCTGGGCGCTGAGCTAAATAATCCTGGCTTCAAAAAGAACCGCTACGATGTTGTCACGCGATGTATTGAATCGGGCATCAATTATATTGACGCCTGCACCAAAGAAGAGGTGCTTACCTACGCCGAGGCCCTAAGAGGCAGACGGGACGCAATGTACCTCGGCTGCTCCTGGTTTCAGGAGGAAATGCGAAACGGGGATTTCCGCACCGCCAAAGCGCTGCTGGGAACGCTGGACAAAGCACTGGAGCAGGCAAAGCTCGAATACGTGGACCTCTGGCGGATTACGATGCACGAGCAGAGCGGCCAGCACACCAAGGGCGAGGTGGATGAGATGATGAAGGCGCTGGAAACAGCCCGGAAACAAGGCAAGGCCCGCTTTACCGGCTTTTCTTCGCACGACCGTCCGCACATCAAGTGGATGATTGAGACCTACCCCGAAGTCGTGGATGTCATCGTGACGCCGTACACAGCCAAGAGTAAAGTCCGCCCCAAAGACAGTTTGTTTGACACCCTGAAACAGTACAAAGTGGGCTGCTTCGGTATCAAGCCTTTCTCCAGCAATAGTCTGTTCAAGGGCGACAGTTCGCCGGGTAATCCAAATGCCGAGGAAGACGACCGGCTGGCGCGCATGGCCATTCGCTACATCCTGGCTACCGATGCAATCACCGCACCCATCCCCGGCCTGATCAGTACTGCCCAGGTCGACAATATGGTAAAGGCGGTCAAGGAGCGCCGTGAGCTTGATTCGGCTGAGGCTAAAGAGCTCGAAAAAGCTATGGAAGAGGCGTGGGCCAAGCTGCCGCCAGACTACCAGTGGCTCAAAGACTGGGAATACGTGTAGCAGCCAATCGAGTATAAAGCAGGGATGCAGAACATGGGCAGCACCGAAGCGCCGGGAGCGACAATAGTTATATTTATTGTGAGCAGCTTGCTGCTAATTCTTGTAGCAAGCTGCTCTTTTGAAAAAGACAGTACCGAAACTACGGTTGGCCGGCGGAGCGGCGGCGATTATTATTCCCAAGCCGGCGAAAAATTCGTGGCCAATCCTTTCTGCAATGTCTGTCACCAGGATTTCGACGGCGAAGAGCTTGTCCTAAACCATGAATTAGCGGGCATCGGCTGCGAGAGGTGTCACGGCGAGTCCCCGCGTCACCGCTCCGACGAGGCAAATATTACGCCGCCTGAGATTATGTACACCAAGGCAAAGATCAATCCGACCTGTATGATGTGTCACCCCAGAGGTGAAATCAGCGGTGTGGAGGCCCACGAGCCTCTTCTTGCCGGGGCAGAAACTGTCTTTGACCGGCGCAGCGGAGATTCTGCTTCTGCCGCCGGCAGCGAGGCCAGATACTGTACCGACTGCCACGGCAAAGCTCATCGGATGAAAGTCCGCACTACCCAATGGAACAAGGCAACGGACGAATTGATAACCCGCTAAACTGGAGCACCAGTATCGTCTTTGAATTCCTCACGCAGCCGCGAGAGCTCCGCCTTTAACTTTTTGACCACATCGGCGTAAGCCGGGTCGTTGTAGATATTATTCAGCTCGTCCGGGTCTTTTTGCAGGTCGTACAGCTCCCACTCATCGATGTCGTGGTAAAAATGTATCAGTTTGTATCGCTGGGTCCGCACGCCGTAGTGGCGCTTGGCGCTGTGCACCGCCGGATACTCGTAATAGTGATAATACATAGATGTCCGCCAATCCCTGGGCGTTTTGCCCTGCAGCAGCGTGCGTATGGAGCGGCCTTGCACGTCGGCTGGCTTAGAGACGCCGGCAAAATCCAAAAAGGTCGGCGCAAAGTCCAGGTTCATGACAATATCGTTGTTGACCGAGCAGGGCTTGATTTCCTTCGGATATCGCACCAAAAGCGGCATCCGCAGCGACTCTTCATACATAAACCGCTTATCGAACCAGCCGTGATCGCCCAGGTAGAAGCCCTGGTCGGAGGCGTAAATCACAACGGTATTATCTGCCAGGCCGGCCTCATCGAGGTAATCGAGCATCCGCCCAACGTTATCATCGACCGAGGCAACGCACCGCAGATAGTCTTTGATGTATCTCTGATATTTCCAGCGAACGAGGTCCTTGCCCTGGAGATTTGCCTTACGAAAGGCCTCGTTTTTCGGCTCATAAGCGGCGTCCCAGAGTTTTTTCTGTTCGGGCGTCAGATTTTTCGGAGCGACCAGTTTCACGTCTCTATCGTTCATTGTCTTTTCTATGGTCATATCCTGCTCCTTTGCTGCTCGCCCCCGGTTGGAGTAGTCATCGAATAGAGTCGGCGGCTCAGGGATAGTGACATCATCGTATAAGGTCAGGTATTTGGGTGCAGGCTCCCATTCTCGGTGCGGAGCTTTGTGGTGGTACATCAGACAGAATGGCTTATCGGGCGTACGTTTTTTGAGCCAATTCAGGCAATGGTCGGTGATTATATCCGTAACATAGCCGGCGTATTTTTTCTTTTGGCCCATCTCGATCATAATTGGGTTGTAGTACACTCCCTGGCCGGGCAGAATGTTCCAGTAGTCAAAGCCGGTCGGGTCGGTCTTGAGGTGCCACTTGCCGATGACGGCGGTTTCGTAACCGGCTTTCTGCAACAGTTTGGGGAAGGTCTGCTGGCCGCCGTCAAATTCTTTTGCGTTGTCAATTACGCCGTTGATGTGGCTGTATTTGCCGGTCAGAATTACCGCCCGGCTCGGTGCACAGATGGAATTAGTACAGAAGCAATTGGCAAATCGCATACCTTCCTTGGCGATGCGGTCCAGGTTTGGCGTTTTATTGATTTTACTCCCATAGGAGCTTATCGCGTGCGCAGCGTGGTCGTCGGTCATAATAAACAGGATGTTGGGCGGTTTTTTTTCTGCCCCCAGCGTCTGGGCAATGCTGGTACAATCCCAAAGGGATGACAGCGCCCCGCCTGAAACCGCCGCGCAGCCGATGCTTTTGAGAAAACTCCGGCGATTCAGCCGGACGTCTGTTTCCCCGTGTCTTTCGGGAAATTGCCTTCTGGTTTGTTTTGTCATTTCTGGGTCCTTTCCTATTGTTGTTTCGAGTATATATCCGCAGAGTATTAGGGCGTGCTTTGCACGCGGCCAACACCCGTGACTATAGTAAAGAATAATATAGGACCTGTCCAATGAATTGGCGGCACTTCAGAGCGCTTAAAATAGTTGCAATCTCAGAATGAATCCGCTAACCTTTATCACATTGTTCGTGAAGCGCATGTCGTGAAGCGTGTCCGAGCTCCCGCGCAGCCGGAGCCGCTGTGGTATTTCAATCATCGCTTCACAAGAGACGCTTCCTGCCTCAATGGGAAAATAGGTTATGCCTCGCAAGAACAACGAGATGCAGTTTTCATCGCTTTTTCGTCCATCTCATGTGATATGCCGGACTGAGCAAACGGACCGCGACACTGTGTTAATGGATCTGCTTCGGCTGTTGGGTTACGAACACGGGATCGGAAACGTGGAGCAGGCGTACCGGGCGGTTCTGGAACGTGAAAACGATATGCCGACCATCGTTGGCCCCGGTATCGCTATGCCGCACGCGAGGCTGGAGGCAGTCGAGTCAATTGTGGTTGGGGTGGTGACATCAAAGAAGGGCATAATATATAGCCGCAATTGTCCCGACAACCCGATCAAGCTCATAATCTTGACCCTTGTGCCGAAAGCTGCACCGGGGGCTTATCTTCAGGCAATAAGTTCCCTTGCCAAGATTTGCCAGGACCCCTCCACAGCCGAGGTGGTAGCAAATCTTTCCTCTTCCGGCGAGGTCTGGAGCTTCTTCAACCGAGGCCGTATTATTCTGCCGGACCATCTGCGGGCATCCGACATAATGGAGCCGGTAAAAGTCAAATTGCAGGAACAGGATACGCTGGAGCGAGCCATCGACCTATTCGTACACTACGGGCTGAATGAGCTGCCCGTTGTAGACAAGGACGATGAGTTAATTGGCGTGGTAACAACCTATGAGCTGTTGCGGGTTTGTCTGCCGGACTATATCTTGTGGATGGAAGACCTTACGCCCGTACTGAATTTCCAGCCATTCGCAGCAATCCTGCGCAAAGAAAGCAAGACATGGCTGGCCGAAATAATGACCAGCGAATACGCAACCGTGCAGGAGACCTCGCCGGCGGTTCAGGTAGCCAAGGAGATTACACGGCGACGGGCTGACCAGGCTTATGTAATCCGTGGTCGCAAACTCGTCGGCGTGGTTTCGTTAGGAACTTTCTTGAGCAAAATTCTTCGGGAATAAGCCATGGCTACAGACTTCAGCCAGAGCCCTTCGACAAGCTCAGGGCAGGCCTTGACGAGCCGGATCGAGTCGCTCAGGCGAGCGGTAGAGGCGAAAAAGCCCGTAGTCAGAACTGTCGTCTGTGTCCTTATCATGCTCGGCGTCAGCGCTGCGGTGGGATTGCTGGCATACTCATTTGGGCTGAACCGTCAGCAGGTAATCTCCTGCTCGGTTTTTATTATGGTAATAATGGCCACCCTGCTGTTTTGGCAGTATCGCTTGGCCATAGCGTTTCTCGGGATTGGTGCGCTAATGGGTACCAATGTCCTAACGCTACCTATTTTTATTCGCGAATGTAAGCTGGATGTAATCCTGTTTCTGGTTGGTATGATGGTCACTGTTGGCGTGCTCAAGGACCTCGGACTTTTCACCTGGATTATCCAGAGCATCATTGCGATTCACGGCATGACCGGTCCGATGTTTGTTGTTATTATCGTATTCCTGGGAGCATTTATGGCCTGCGCCGTCGACGAGGTTACCTCCATCGTATTCATTGCCACGCTGATATTTCAGGTCTGTGATACGCTGAAGGTGCGTCCGGTTCCCTTTGTAATTATTGCCGTGCTGGGCACAAACATCGGCTCGAGCGGCACGATGCTTGGGAACCCTGTTGGAATCCTGATAGGGCAGAATGCCTCGCCGCCGCTCAGTTTTATTGACTTTCTGACCTGGTCGTTCCCAATAATGTTAGTGACGCTCTCGGTTTCGCTAATCATACTTATGTGGTACTTCAGGGCAGAGATTCGCCTTCTTTCGGAGCGTCTTGCAGCAAGGCGGGATTTAGGGCTGGGCTTAGGCCCACTGGTGCAGGTTCCCTACAAGCGAGGTCTTAGTATTCTGGCCGGTACGATATGCTTTATCGCATTGCATCGTCATCTGGAGGACTACCTTGGGCTTGCCCCCAATACTATACTGATTGTTGCTCCACTGGTTATAGCAGGCCTTCTGATGCTCTGGCGTCACCAGCGGTGTCGGCACTACATCGAATCCGAGGTCGACTGGTGGACGCTTCTATTCTTTATGATGCTGTTTGCCAAAGCTGGCACCCTGCAAGAAACACGTGTCACCGAGGAAATCGCTGGATATTTTCAGCAGGCATTTGGCAATCGTCTCTCGCTTCTGACCCCGGTAATTATTGGTATTTCTGCCATAGGTTCAGCTTTTGTGGACAACATCGTATTCGTAGCGGCATTTATGCCAATCGTTGACAAGCTGCAACAAACGCCCCTATTATGGGCTCTGCTGCACGGGACGTGCCTGGGCGGCAATATCACAATGATCGGCTCTACCGCCAACATTGTGGCCTTGGGGATGCTCGAGAAACGCTACCGCGGACATGTGCATTTCGGAGAGTGGCTGAAGGTCGGTGCAATCGTAGGAGTCGCCTCATGTTTGTTGGCGTGGGCCGGCATAGCAGCTCTGTCACCCTATATGCCCACGGTCGCACAGCGTCAGCAAAAAGTTGCCGCACGTCACGAGGTTCGCCCGATGGTCTTGCCGGCACCCGATAACCCGGCAAAAAGTACCGATCCGAACAACAATCGCTAAGTGGCTTGGCCATCCCTTACGGGAGATTCTCAACCGCCAATATTTACCCGCCAGACGTATGGCGGGTTAAGCCCCGCAATTTATTGCGGGGTTTGCTCCAGCATTTGACGTTTGGCAGTTGCCTCCGGCGTGTTGCCGTAAGCGCCGATATTTACCCTGCCGCCGTTGGGCTGCGGTTCAAGCGAGAAGTCATAGTTGGGATCGCCTGCGTCTATGCAGGGTGATTCAGGCAGCAGATGATAGTCGCCCTCAAACCAGGCCGCATTTGTGCCGCCTGGTTCGGCTGGAACATCAGGGTTGTCAGCATCGGCCCAGCGACCCAGCCGGACAAAGCGAGGCTCGTCATTGATGTTGCCTGTGCCCGCGTATATGCTTGTATCGTTGGCGTCAGCGTCCTGAATGCAACTATAAGTGACCGTGGGCCTACCACCATGAATTTGATATGAGTCTTCTGCCTTGCCGCTGTCAGTATTGTCCCAGAGAATGCAATTGGTTAACGTAAGGGAGCTTTGGCTGCTGGAGTCGAAGTCCCCTGTGTGAATTCCGCCGCCTTGACCTCCTGCGAAATTCCCACTCAGGATGCAGTTGGCCAGCAGCGTATTGCCGTTGTTGTATATTGCACCGCCATCGGTGCCGGCCAAGTTCGCGGTGAAGATGCAGTTAGTCAGTGTTGCCGTACCGTCACGGATGTACATGCCGCCTCCACCAGTGCTTGCCCGGTTTTGGCTGAGTTTGCACTTGGTCAACGTTGGGCTGCTGCTGCCGTTGAATATCCCGCCGCCGTTGTCGTTACCGATGTTGTTGTTGAAAACACAGCCTGTCAGGATGGGGCTGCTGTAAAGGTTATACATGCCGCCCCCGTTGTCGCTGGCGTGGTTTTCGCTGAATGTGCAGTCAGTTGATTCTGGTTTGCCGCCCAGATTGTACAGCCCGCCGCCGTTGCTTTTGGCCGAATTCTTGCTGAACGTGCAGTTGGTCAGGATAGGACTACTCTGATAGTTGTCCATGCCGGCGCCGCGGTTATTTGCGGAGTTCTGACTGAATATGCAGTCAGTTAGTTTTGGATTGCTGTTATCTTGATTTTGCATCCCTCCGCCGCCGTAGTTGGCCCAGTTCTTAATGAAGGTGCATTTGATTAGAGTCGGGCTGGCCGTATTGTTGTTTTGTATTCCACCGCCGCCGTAATACGCCCGGTTTTCACTAAAGGTACAGTTGGTCAGCGTAGGCTTGCTGTTGCTGCTGCATATTCCTCCGCCGGCATACTTGGCCCAGTTATTTTTGAATACGCAGTTAGTGAGTGTTGGGCTGCTGTTGGTGCAGTAGATTCCGCCGCCATTCGTGGCGTAGCCATTTATGATAGTGAGCCCGGCTAAGACCGAGCCTGCGCCCTCGCGGCTGTGGAATTCAAATGCCCGGCCATCTTTTTCACAGTCAATAATTGTTGCGGCGACCACGTTGGGGTCTTGCGGGTCGGTGCTTCTGACGGTGATTGCCTTACCTTTAAAGTCAACATCCCGGAGGCCTCGGCCTTTGTAGGTGCCGGGGCTGATAATGACAACGTCACCTTCGACGGCGGCATCAATTGCTGCTTGAATGGTGGCGTATGCGCCCGGCACCAGACGTCTGTTGTCGTATTCGTGGGCGCCGATGTCAACGCGGTTATTGATTACGCGTTGGTCGCCGTTGATGTCGGTGCTGTCGGCAGCAGCCACATGGTTCGGCTCACCGGCATTGATGCAGGGCGACCTGGGCAGTAAGCGGTAGTCGCCGGCATCCGCATCTACAAACTTCGGGTCCACATGTATATTGCCGGCTCCTGCCAGCGTACCGGTCCAATCCTGGATGCAGCAGTAGTTGACCGTGGGACTACTATCAACAGAGAAAATCTGCGCCGATTCATTTGCGCCGTTAGCATCGTTATTCAGCCAGAGGATGCAATTGGTTAGCGTTGGGTTGCTGTTGTTGCGGTTGGCAATTCCGCCGCCAGCCTGTTTTGCCGAGTTGTGGCTAAGTGTACAGTTGACCAGTGTCGGGCTGCTTTCAAAGTTGCGTATCGCACCGCCGCAGCCCTGTGTCGTGTTGCCGCTGAACAGACAGCCGACGAATTTAGCACTGCTGCTATTGTCATTCATCGCGCCGCCCTCACCGCTGGCGGAGTTTCGGCTGAATATGCAGCTCACTAACGTCGGGGCGCTTTTATAATTGCGCATAGCGCCGCCGAACTCTGCCGAGTTTTCGCTGAATTTGCAGTTGGCCAGCACCGGGTTGCTGTTGAAGTAGTTGGCTATCGCTCCGCTATACTGGGCGGAGTTTTTGCTGAACGTGCAGTTACTCAGCGTAGGGTGGCTATCGGCGTGATTGTACATCCCGCCTCCGTTAGAGGCCCGGTTATCACTGAACGTGCAGCCGGTTAACTTCGGGCTGCTGCCGAAGTTGTACATCCCGCCGCCGACGTGTTCTGCCAAGTTGCCGCTGAATGAGCAATCTCTTAGAGTCGGGCTGCTATAGTAGTTTCGCATTGCTCCGCCGTGCCACGCCGAGTTGTCTTTGAATGTGCAGTTGATTATTGTGGGGCTGCCGGATTTGTTGTACATTCCTCCGCCTGTAATTGTGAAGCCGTCAAGCACAGGCGTTTCATCTGTGCCGCTGCCGGTTACGACCTGGTAGCTGTTCTCGGCGTAGTTGGCAAAGTTCGGCTCGTCATTGCTGTTTAGGTCGCCGCTCAGAATGCTCTGGTAAGCGGCAATGTCACGAGCATTAGGGTCTGCTTGGCTGTGGCCGGCGTAGCCGCCTTTTATGGTTACGCCGTTCTTGAGCTGGAATGTCGCTGCTCGGTCGCCCAGCGCGACTGTTTTACCGCTGTCAGGTTTGTAAGTGCCTTGCGCGACCAGAACTTCATCTCCAGCGGAGGCGGCAGCAAGCGCATCCTGAAAAAGATTGTAGGCATCGGTCCAGCTCGAACCGTCATTGTTTCCAGCAGCATCTATGTCAACAAAAATTTGCCGTGCGAAGGTGGCCTCTGCCATCGCCAATAAAAGACTGGACGCTATTAGGACGAACTTCAGATTTATTCTGGCATTCATTCTGTCCCCTTGTACACTGTGTTTTCTCACCCAATGCAAGCGGATGTTGCTTGCACCCTTGAGGTGGTATTGTCGCCGTGAGTCAGGCGCGTACCTTCTAAGCCCAATCCGGACTCTGCCCGCGAAACCTCCGTATCTCAGCTTCTTCTTGCCCTCGTGGCAGATATATTTTATCCTGAAAGGCGTCAAAATTCAAGAGAATTTTCGGTTCGTGTATTCTTCTGTCGGTTTGGTTTTGCCGAGATGATTCTTGTCCTATAATAGGCTCGATCTTATAGGACCGGATATATCAGAGGCTTACATGACACAGGACGGCTAATGCCCAGAGCAAGTCCTTTTTGGACACCACCTTAGTTTCATATCTTTCGTTTATCGGAATCAGGTGGACTTCCGTATCGGTGGTTCTTATGAGCTTGCAGGTTACCCCTATCTGGTTGGCAAGGCGTGCGATCCCGATTTGTCCTTGCGCCGCCGGCACAGAGGGGCTTACTATAACAATATCTCCGTCATTTATTCGCGGCGACATACTGTCGCCGTCTATCTGTAACGCGAAGCTATCCGGAAACAGCTTGTGGATGTCTTCGCACTGCACAAACTCAACTATTTGCTCATGCTCGGTGCCGCCAACCTGAATTAGATTAACCTGACGGTTTTTGACGCCGTCCACCAAGGCTCGCGCACGCAGGTCTATAGCCACCGTACCGTCTACCGACCCCACGACAGTTTTGCCTGTATGCTGTCTGACCAGCTCCTCAAGCTGGGTAATAGCCTGTTTGGGTTCCGGCAGAAATTTTTGATCCCAAAAATGGACTATTCCTGCGGCGGTTCGCCCGAGCACGGGAATCCAGCCTGGCCGAGCAGCTTCTCCGGATTTGGTTTCGGCAAGCCTTTTCTGAAGGCCTTTTTTCTCGCACAGTAGCTCAACGAAGGCCTGGACCGGCTCCGCCAGTTCGGGATTATTGCTGAGCAGGTCATCGAGTTGCTCCAGGAGCGGCTTGTTTGGCCCAGATGCGAAGTTTTTTTCGGCCTTTCGGCCTGTGAGCAGCCAATCCAAATCCGCTCCGGTTACCTCTGATATCTTCAGCAAAACCGCAATTTGGGGAACCCGGCTGCTCTCGTAATAACTGTAGGTAGAAGGACTTATGCCCAGAGCGCGGGCAAATTTGCTTTTGCCTCTGCTGCCGGCGTATTGCTTGCGAAGCAGCTTAGTCCGCTCAATTATCGCGTTTGCGATAAAATCTTCCATATTTTTACTTGTTTGCGTTTTTTTTCTTGCAAATCTTCGCGTTTAGGTTTTAATCAGGGCTAAGTGCCTTATGAAAAGCACAATTTTAGACCCGAAGGCGAATTTTGTCAATCAAGTAGCTGAAAAGAAATGGTAAAATCTAAAAAAATAAGGGCGGCAAAAGTGGCTTCGGCCCAAAAAGGCGCAAAACCTCGGACTAAAGCGGCGGAATACGTGGGCCACCTTCTGGAGCTGCACAAACTGCAAGGAGTCTTGCTGAACCGCCTGGACAAGGAAGTCTGACCAGGATCAGCGGGCCAAAGATGGACCTTTGATGGCATGTTTAGTGTGGGGCAGTAGACTCGATCTGGCGGATTTTCGGCGCGAGCCTTTGGCCCGCGTAGTGGAAGGATTTCATTAGCATAAAAAAGAATATTGCAGCGGCTAATACCATCGCCACGGCGGCGAGCCAATGTCGAGGGCGAAATCTATTCAGCGAGGGGGCAAAAGCAATAAGGGCAAAGCTGGCGGCGAGGACGATGATGGCATCCCAACTGGCACGCTGCCAATAGCTGCCGCCCAAGTGTATCCACATTCCGAACTCGTCAAAGGTCAGCGCCATACCAATACCGTAAAGCATAGCCGACCGTTGTAGCTTCCGCCCGGTGGGCCGGGCGAGCACGAGATAGCCGGCGATGGCTGAAAGCAGAAAAATGCCATAGTTCAGATGGTGCACATGCGTGCCGCCCAGGTGCAGGTATAGGTCTGGAATGGTGCGAGACATAATCAAAAACACAATTATCCTGGCCGATATGAAAGTCAAAAGAAAGGCCGCCAGCACGATGCGAGCCAGGTGAGTAACCGGTGCAGGCAGGGCCGCGGTAATTTTGCCGTCTTGGGCCATTTTGAGTTGTCCTCAAAAGGTCAACGCAAAGCTGCCAAAAGTCAAAGACCACGCCGAAATAACTATCCGGCAATAGTGATTGTGTCAATGCTTGGCGAAGAATTTTGTGGGTCGTTCCGGCTTGCTCTGATTGGTGACTATTTGTTTTGACCGCAGTTCCGATCGTTGTTATTGTACAGCACTGATAGGGGCAAAAAGTGGAACTTTTGCGGGTCTTGGAAAGGAGAATGTCAAGATGAATAGACGCAGTTTTTTGGCGGCAGGGCTGGCTGGAGTGACGGGCATAAATGCTGTCGCTGCTGCCGGCCAACCAAAAGGTCAAGGCGAACGAGACTACTTCGAGCTGAGACAATACCATTTGCTCAACCGGGCCAAGGCGAGCGTGTTCGAAAACTTCCTGCGCGACGTGGCGATACCGGCGATGAGCCGGATAGGAATCCAGCCGGTCGGAGTCTTCAATGTGATGTACGGCCCCAGCCAGTCCACGCTTTACGTATTGCTGGCGCATAAGTCGTTGGAGTCGGTGGTTCAAGCGTCAGCGAGGCTGCTTGCAGACGCTGAGTTTGCAAAGGCAGATCTGGTTAATGCTCCGTTAGCTGAGCCTGGATATGTGCGGTACGAGAGTTCGCTGATGGTGGCTTTCAAGGATATGCCCAGGTTGCAGGTGCCGCAGAAGAAGTCCCGGATATTCGAGCTTCGGACCTACGAGAGTCACAGCATCAAAGCGGCGAAGAAAAAGATTGAGATGTTCAATGAGGGCGGGGAGATAGCGATTTTCCGTAAGACCGGTTTGCAGGTGGTCTTTTTCGGCGAGACGCTGATCGGATCCGATCTACCGAACCTAACGTATATGCTGGCTTTCGATGATCTGGCACATCGTGACAAGCAGTGGGAGGTGTTCAGCTCTGATCCGGATTGGAAGAAGCTGCGGGTTGATCCGGCTTACAAAGATACGGTCTCAAACGTCACCGATATTATTCTACGGCCGAGCTCGTATTCCCAGATCTGACTTGTGAAAGATCACTATCAGGCTGGGCTTTATTTTCAGTTTGTTCGCCGGGTTTGAAAGGTAGCGGCTGGCCAAACTGAATCGCGATACGACGCAAGAAGCTGTTTACCTGATCGACCCGGCAGATATTAGCGGAGCGGGTGAAATTGGCCATGTCAAAAGAGTCGTCCTCGCCGTAGCGGGGCACGCTAAAGCGAGCAGTTATCTGCTGGCCGAGATAGGGACAGGCATCGTCTGCCCGGCAGGTAAAAGAAGCACCTCTACTGGAGATGTCAACCATCTGGCCCTGGGCGAGATCTCCGTTGAAGTCTTGGGCAAACCAGATAGGCCACTGGTATCGCAGTCTCTGTTCTGTTCTTCGGTCGATGTTATTGTCCATATCTGCAAATCGACAAATTCCGAGAGCTACTTTACGAAGTGCTGCCCCAAAATTGATTTTGCTTAGACTAAAACACACAGTCTGGTTGTATTATAGGTGACAAACGTTTGTCCCAGGACACAACCGCGCGGACTATAGATGATAGAAGACAAGCTGCTTATATGGAAATTCAAGCGAGGCAGCAGTGACGCCCTTTGCCGCATCTATGAAAAGTACAAAGGTAATCTGCTCAGATTGGCATCGGCTCTGTTGAACGATACGGCTGCTGCCGAGGATATTGTCCACGATTGCTTTGTATCTTTTGCCCAATCTTCGCAGCAATTGAAGGTCAACGGCAATTTGAAAGGCTATCTGGCGGCCTCTGTCGCTAACGGTGCACGTAACTGGAACCGAGCAAGGCAGCGACGCGCAACAACCAGTCTAAATGAGGCCAAGCCAATCATATCAAGCCTGAAAAGGCCGGAACAGTGGATTATTTACAACGAAAAGTTGCAACAGTTGAACGATGCACTTGCCCAGCTTTCATACGAGCAGCGAGAGGCGATAACTCTGCACTTGCAGGGAGAAATGAAATTCAAGGTAATTGCCGAGCTGCAGGGCGTTTCAATTAACACAGTCCAGAGCAGGTACCGCTATGGACTGGATAAGCTGCGGTCAATTTTAGACAGTGAGGCCAAATTATGAGACCTGCAGGAAATATGGAAAAACTGGTCAAGAATGTAGATATTGACACCAATGCCAAGATGGACGAAGCCGTCCTCGACGATGTCCTCAAGGCATTCGAACAATCAAAGGCTAAAAAATCGGCGGCTGCTCAGCCGAGTATCTGGAGAATAATTATGAAAAGCAGAATTACAAAACTCGCTGCTGCGGCAGTGATAATCATCACAGCAATATTGGCGCTACATAATGGGTCAGTTAATATAACAAGCCCCGCCTTCGGGCTTGAAGATGTAATCGCCGCGATGCAAAAAGCGAAATGGATGCGTGTAACATTCGAAGTCACCGAACTAAACGTTGACCCCAATACCGCTGAGAAAATGAAGGTAGTTCCCGAAACCTGGATATCGTTGAACCCCTGTCAGGGTATCCTTATTGGTGCCGATGGAAGCATTAGCTTCAGCGAGGATGATTTGGGCAAATCGACACGTTATGACCCACAAACCAACACAATAACCATAGACTATAGCGCAAATATGGCAAGCATTTCAGGGTCGATGTTCACGGATTTTGCTGAAATGTTACCGAGGCAAATTGCTGAGATGGAAAAAAGGGGTGCAAAGGTGATCTACAGCGGTGGTGTTTATCAGAATAATGCTGTTACAGTTATTAGCATAGATTATTCCGACGACCAGGAGTCACGCACAGAAATATCCATGTTTGTAGATCCCTTAACCCGGTTGCCGAAGAAGTTTACATCGCGTCAGACTGATTCCAAAGGTCAGATTGTCGGGATCTCAGGCGAGTTTGATTATCCTGACTCCGGACCGACCGACATATACGAGGCAGGCGCCCCACGTGATGCCCAGGTTAAGATAATCGATGAGCGCCCAACTCCTGAATTTCTCGAAGTGATAAAGCCTTACAGAACCGCAAGAGAAAATCTGGTTTCAAGGTATATCCTCATTGTGACGCATTGGCAGACTTCGGAAATTAGCAGGGTTGATGTTATCTATAACGATGGCAGAAAACAGAGATTTGAGAGTCACTCTGTTTTCAAACCTGGTGAGGCAATATATGAAATGTGGCCTGTATATTCCGCCGCTATGGGCACAACCTTCGATTCTTTGCTCCAATGGGCCCAGCAGGGCAAAAGCGGCTCGGTTACGATATACCTGTATGACGGCGAGTATCACTACAAGTTTGAAAAGGATGACGCCGATAAATGGTCGGCTGATAAAAAGCGGTATTCGCCAGATTTCAATCCCAACCCGATTGGAGATTTGGCTGACCTTGGCTGGTCACTGATAAGCAATGACGGAAAAGTGGTCGAAAATGACTACGCACTGGCTCACAATTTTCTCTGCGTTGAGACACGCAGCGAGCATAGAATCACAGACGGTAAGCTGATTTACCCCGCCCAGAAAAACATTCGCTACCTTGACCCACAGCACGGCTATATATGTCGCCGCGAAGAAGTTTACGCACACTATCAGAGGTCTGCTAATACCCCAGTTGAAGAACTGGACTTTGACCCGAAAGAGATTCCATCGGAACCTTACACTATCACCGAAGTCACAGAATTTGGCAGGACCGATACCGGGCAATGGTACCCGAGAACAATAGAACACAGCTCGATAGGCTGGGACTATAAGGGAAATCGCCTGCAATTGCGTCTAAGCTCTATCAAGAAAATATTTCTTGAGACAAGTTGTGAATTCCCTGTTGATATCTTTGATCCCGACAAAGTTATGCCCAAAGACGGACAGGCTGAGCCGTCTCTTAGGCAAAGTTATGATGAGATCGTCACGGAAACGATTGCGATTATTGACAGCCGTGAAGATTGGCCGGAACCAAAAGAGCTTGTACAGAGATACTGGCAGGCCAGAGCAGCAAAGGATTATGATACGATGGCCATTTTATGGCCAGGCTCAGCCACATGGAACCCAAAGCTTCTGGCCAATGAAAAACCTGCTGAGTATGTTTTTGGTGAAACTGAGTTCCCACAATATGGCGGCGCATACGTTCCTTATGCCGAAAAAACCTACTATGAGAAGAACGGCAAATATAACCTGAAGATGTGGCTGCATAATGAGAAAAGCACAAAGGGCCGTTATTACATTATTTCCGGCAATTAGCTTTACAGAAATACGTTGGTTTAGAAAAGGCCGGGCATAATTTGGCTCGGCCTTTCTTATTTGTACGAATGGCAGAATCTCCACTGAAAATTGGGTGCGCAGGATGTACTTCTTTCATCTATAATCGTGAAGGCCATGGCAAAGTAATTACAGAAGCCAAGTATCGAGGACAGTTCTTGATAGAGCGGCAAAGAAAGATTGTACAATTATTTGATACGTCAGGTGCACGTTTGCATAGAC
>CAZMLE010000066.1:0-19598 GCA_964567045.1 uncultured Pirellulales bacterium
TTTTTTGTAGGCCTGAAAAATTGAATTCAAGAAGTCACGCTTGTGTAGGGTCTAGACAGGCGAATTGATATTGCTGCCCTCGTCACGGGAGATGCAGATTTGATTCCGCTTGTACGCGCCTTGATGAAACAGGGTGTTCGAGTAATGGCTGTCTATTTCAAATACGAAGAAGGTGAATACAAGAGTTTCATCAATGAACGTCTGTTGCGAGTTTGCAACTACTCGCTCAACGTCAATGGATTGGAAGAAGACAAGAACACCAAAGCGATATTCAGGGGATTATTCAGAAAAGCCGACGAGGAGCCATAGCATCGTAGGGGGAGAGGAATACTAGGGACAGCCGCGAATGGCGGTGCTTTAAGGGTTTTATGCAAAGAAAACTTCCGCATCGATGAGAGAGCACGTATGGATTGGCAAAGATGCTCTTTCATCACGAAAGGCAGAAAAAACTGCGTTTATGAGTAATGTCGTCAATCTTAATACAAAACCTTTAATAATCACGAAAAAAGGCAGATACATGGCTTAAGGAACCGCCATTCGGGACAGGCACCTATTTTAGGGCTGGATGCGAGTTCATAGAATGGGGGCTGTTTCTATCTCCCAAAGGCCAGCGGTGAGCGGCGGTGTTAGGGCCGGCCCGAAAGGTAAAAAACAGCATGCGTAAACGCAAGAAGGACGGCAAACGCGAGCATCGCATCGCGATGGAAATCATCGTTGATGCATACGGCCCGGAAGAACAGGCAGTGTGCTGATACCCTTGCTTGAAGGGAGACTACTGCTGCAACTTAATACCAGATCGAGAATCCTGTCTTCGCCGCCAAAAATCCCAAGCACGAAATCCGAAATCCGAAACAATGTCAAAGGTCCAAAATAGGAATTCATCAAATAAAGATGCTTCACATAATCGGCGCTGATGCGGACAAGGATACAAGAGAGGCTGTCGAGGACTGGCATTACTGGGTCGACCAGGGATATATGTTCTAAGCGGTGACCTCAATAATCTGGAAATCTGGGGACGCCATACTGATCTTGATTCAGAATACACACTGACCGCTCTACGCTAAACGCTGTCCGCTCGTTATATGTCCAGCTTGTCACGCAGGTGGCTCAGAAGCTGGCTGGTTGAGACCCGCACCTGTTCCATCGAGTCACGCTCGCGGATGGTGACGGTCGTATCCTGGAGCGTCTGGCCGTCGATGGTGATGCAGAAGGGCGTCCCGGCCTCATCCTGCCGGCGATAGCGTCTGCCGATAGCGCTTTTCTCGTCATAAAAGCAGTTGAAATGTCTCTTCAAATCATTGTAGATGTTTACGGCTACTTCGGGCATGCCGTCCCTTTTTACCAGCGGAAACACGCCGACCTTTACCGGCGCAAGAGCAGGATGCAATCTCAGCAGATTTCTCGTTTCACCGCGAACTTCCTCTTCGTCATAGGCATCGACCAAAAATGCAAGAGTGCTTCTATCTATGCCGGCGCTTGGCTCAATCACGTAAGGAATGTAGCGTTTTCTTTTTTCATCATCGAAGTACGATAGCGGCCCTGATTGGTAATCCTCTGCCTCCGGCGCCAGTTCAATTTTTGTGACATCGCGGTCGTTTTCAAACCATTTATTGAGCGTTCTTATGCCGCGTTGATGCTGCCGGAGGTCGTAGTCGGTGCGGTTGGCGATGCCTTCAAGCTCCTGCCAATCGCCGCTTCCGAACGGGAATCTGTACTCGATGTCCGCGCATGCCTTGGCGTAGTGAGCAAGCTCGTCGCGGTCGTGGTCACGGAACCGCAGGTTCTCCTTTTTTATGCCCAACCCGGTGTACCAATTGAATCGCAGCTCCCTCCATCGCTCGTACCACTGTTCGTCGGCGCCCGGCTCACAGAAAAACTCAAGCTCAGCTTGCTCAAACTCGCGGGTGCGGAAGATAAACGCCTTGGTGGTGACTTCGTTGCGAAAACTTTTGCCGATCTGCGCGATGCCGAACGGAATTTTGATTCTGGTGCTATCAAGGACGTTTCTGAAGTTGGCAAGGATTCCCTGGGCGGTTTCCGGACGGATATACAGCTTCATTGAGTCGTCAACATTGGCGCCCATCTGGGTCTCAAACATCAGCTTAAACGGCATTGGCTCGGTGAACTGGCCTACCGCACCGCAGGCAGGACATACCTTGTTACTCAGGTCGTGCGTTTTTGCCCGTGCGGCGTCGACTGAGACGTGCTCAGTGTGATGCTCTGCCTCTTGAGCATCTTTTTCTTCCAGATGGTCGATGCGGGTTCTTGTATTGCACTTTTTGCACTCAGCCACAAGGTCGGCGAATTGGTCGGTATGGCCGGACGCCTTCCAGACAAGTGGATGCATAAGGATGCTGCAATCCAGGCCCACCACGTCGTCGCGCATCTGCACGGCGTTTTTCCACCAGGCCCTTTTGACGTTATTTTTTAGTTCCACGCCGAGCGGCCCGTAGTCGTAGCAACTGGCCAGCCCGCCGTAGATTTCGCTGGACTGAAATATAAAGCCACGCCTCTTGCACAGCGATACGATGTCGTCCAGCTTGGTGATTTTTGCCATATTTTGCTCTCCATAAAATCAGACGACGCCTATTATATACGCCAAATCGCCGATTACAAGGCTTGGTAGCGATGCTAATGATGTCCTTTAGGGCGTTTAGCCGTCGCCGGCATGGCGACGGTCAAACTGTATCGGCATCAGTAAAATAGCTACAGGAGTTTTTCGTTGGCCAATAGTTGTGTCCAGGCACAGATCTGCATAATCGGCGCCGGGCCGGCGGGCCTGATGGCAGCAATTTTCGCTGCCCCGCGGCCAGCGCAGCGAGCTGCCCAAGCAGGTGCCAGCACGATGGTAATCGAGGCCAACGCGACCGCCGGGCGAAAACTCCTTCTGACCGGGGGCGGGCGGTGCAATTTCACACATCTAACTACCGCAGAAGAAATGACCCGCGCGTTTGGGCCTAAAGGCAGGTTCTTACGCTACAGTCTGCACAAATTTCCGCCGGCAAAGGTGCAGCAATTCTTCCGCCGGCACGGATTGGAAAGCAAGGTCGACCAAACCGGTTGTGTGTTTCCGGTCACCGACCGTGCCGGCGACGTAAGAGATATTCTGTCAGCGGAGGCCAAAAGGCTCGGCGTGCGCTTTACATTTTCAACGAAAGTCACGGCCGTCACCAGGCACGGAGAGCAATTCGCCGTCAGTTGTGCCGGGCAGGTAATCCTCGCCGAAAAAGTGATTATTGCCACAGGAGGCCTTACGTGCCCCGACACCGGCTCTACGGGCGACGGTTACAAATTCGCCGGCCAGTTGGGCCATAGAGTAGTCCAGCCGAGACCATCTTTGGCGCCCCTGGTGACACTCGAAAGCTGGCCCGGCGATTTGGCCGGCACATCGCTGGAAAATGTGAAAATATCCACTGCGATAGGCAAGAAGAAAATTGTCGTGACGGGGGCAATGCTTTTTACGCACGACGGTATCGGCGGACCAGCGGCGCTCCAGTTGAGCCGATTCGTCACCGACTTTCTGCCCGCCGGAAGGCGTCCTGTGGAGAACGAGCGAAACCCGCTTAAGATTTCTATTGATTTGGTTACCGACATCAGCGAAGCCGAGCTTGAAAAGATGATTCTCAAACAGGCCGGTGATCATCCCAAAAAGGCCGTTGTCAATATTTTAGCTGAATTTGTGCCCCGGCGTGTTTCACACGTTCTACGCGGGCAGTTTGATCTTGCAGCTAATCTGCCTGCCAATCAGTTGAGCAAAGACCTGCGAATAAAACTGCTGCATCTTCTAAAAACGGTGTCCCTTTCGATTGTTCGCACAAGGCCGATCGCTGAGGCGACTATGACACGCGGCGGCGTAGATGTCACTGAAGTAGAGCCAAAGACGATGGAATCCAAGATTTGTCCGGGGCTATTTTTTGCTGGCGAAATCCTTGATGTCGACGGCCCTTGCGGCGGCTACAATCTCCAGATGTGCTGGTCGACCGGCGCCCTGGCCGGCTCATCCGCTGCCCAAGCAAACACAACCCCGCAATAAATTGCGGGGCTAAATATCTATCCGCACTCATAGATGAACAGATAGGCAAGAACGGGCAGTACGAGCTGACGGGGCAGTTGACTTTGCCATGCCTTATATGTTAAAATCTTGTTGATCCGCCCTCCGTCCGGCGGATAAAGCCACGTACAATGCCTCAGCTCAAACAGTGAGGAAGAAGGTGAAAGATGCATTCAGCTAAGGTATTACCGCTTCTTGTGGTTGTTATCTGCGCCGGCATTGCAGGGTATGCCGAAGCGGGCTGCCCTACAAGTGACCTCGATGGCAACTGCCGAGTCGATCTCGGTGACCTGCTGGTTCTGAGCGAGCACTGGCTGAGTACCGCTGACACCGCTGCCGACTTGAATAGTGACGGCGATGTCAACGGGGTTGACTTGAGCATCCTGGCTGCAAATTGGGGCAGAAGCGGCGTTCCGCTTGTGATAAATGAAGTCCTGGCATCAAATACCAAGACCAAGGCCGACCCCCAGGGTCAGTTCGATGACTGGATTGAGCTATATAACGCCGGCAGCGCAGCGGTTGATATTGGCGGCATGTATTTGACTGATGACTTAGCGGTTCCCGCTAAGTGGCAGGTTCCTTCTGGCAACCCTTCTTTGACAACCGTTTACCCCAAAGCGTATCCGCTTGTCTGGGCGGATAACGATGTCGGACAGTCAGGTCTGCACGCCAATTTCAGGATAGACGCCGCTGGCGATGAAATAGCCCTCTTTGACAAGGATGGCAGCACGCTCATCGACAGTATCTCGTTCGGCGATCAGATGACGGATGTCTCATACGGGCGATATCCGGATGCGGCTGACAATTGGGCGTTGATGGCTTTTCCTACACCCGGCGGTATGAACATAGTGATTTACGAAGGGTTTGTTGCCAAACCGCAGTTCAGTCATGACCGCGGTTTTTATACTCAGCCGTTCTCGGTGACGCTCACTACCGAGACCGAACGGGCCACGATATACTATACCGTCGATGGAAGTACGCCTTATGATTTCAAGCTGGGCAGGCCGAGTGGTGCAGTTTATGTTGGGCCTATTCCAATCATCAAGACCACATGCTTGCGAGCGGTAGCTTATAAGCCGAATTGGCTACCATCAGCGGTCGCGACGCACAGCTATTTTTTTGTTACCGATGTCAAAACGCAGTCGCCTTCCGGTCAGGCGCCTGGGCCTGGCTGGCCTACAGGCAGTGTCAACAGCCAAATGATCAATTACGGAATGGACCCCGATGTTGTCAACGACCCGCGGTACAAGGACCTGATTGACGACGCTCTGCTTGCGATTCCGACGCTTTCTCTGGTAACCGACCTGGCGAATCTATTCGGCGCGTCCACGGGTATCTATGTAAACGCGCGTTCGCAGGGAGAGTCTTGGGAACGACCTGTGTCTGTGGAGTTGATTAACCCACCAGACGTATGGCGGGTTAACCCCGACGGCAGTGACGGGTTTCAAATCGACGCCGGTCTGCGAATACGCGGCGGCTACAGCCGAACCGGCAGTAATCCCAAACATGCCTTCAGGTTATTCTTCAGGCCCGATTACGGGGCGTCCAAACTGAGATTCGCGTTGTTCGGCGATGAGGGCGTCGATGAATTCGAGTGCGTTGACCTGCGGTGCAGCCAGAACTACTCCTGGTCTTTTGAGGGGGGCAGCTCAAACTCTCACGACACGTTTGTCCGCGAAGTCTTCTCTCGCGATACACAGCGTGACATGGGACAGCCCTATACGCGAAGCCGATACTATCATCTGTACATTGACGGGCACTACTGGGGTCTTTACCAGACCCAGGAGCGTTCCGAGGCATCGTACGCCGAGTCTTATTTTGGCGGCGACAAGGAAGACTATGATGTGATCAAGTCTCGCGCCGGCAACGGCGGCTACGACATCGAGGCGACGGACGGCACACTCGACGCGTGGCGCCGGCTGTGGGACTCGCTCCGCACGACACTCAGCGACCAGACTTACTACCGCCTCCAGGGTCTCAATACGGACGGCACGCCCAATCCTGTTTATGAGAAACTCCTGGACGTCGATAATCTGATCGACTATATGCTCTGCACGTACTATGTGGGCGATCCGGATGGTCCCGTCAGCGCCTGGGCCCGCGTGGCCAACAACTTTTATGGCATCTACAACCGCAATGACCCCGACGGCTTTAAGCTCTTCAGGCACGACGCGGAACACTCTCTTTGGGATCTTCAGGAGTCTCGGCTTTTTGCCTCAACGACGTTAGCTGTAGGCAGTCAATTCAACCAGTCCAACCCGCTGTGGATGCACACGCACCTGATCGTTCATCCGGAGTATAAGATGCGGTTTGTCGACCGCGTGTACAAGTACTTCTTCAACGATGGAGTGCTTACTCCTGGATGGTGTTCCTCGCGTTTTATGAACCGTGCCAATCAGATAGATCTTGCCATCATCGCTGAGTCCGCAAGATGGGGTGACGCCAAGCGCTCCACGCCTCGCACCAAAGACGCTGACTGGCTGCCTGACATGAGCCGCATGGTCAGCAGCTACTTCCCTTATCGAACCGGGGTGGTGCTCAACCAATTCAAGTCGCAGGGCTGGTTCCCCAACGTCGATGCGCCGGCCTTTAACCAAAATGGCGGTTGGGTCGCCGCCGGATTCAGTCTTACCATCACCTCGCCGACCGGCACAGTATGGTACACGCTCAATGGCTCTGATCCACGTCTCAAGGGCGGCGCTATCAACACCTCCGCCGCGACAGCGTACAGCGGACCTGTCACTTTGACCAAGAGCACCCACGTCAAGGCGAGGGTGCTTAGTGGCAATACCTGGAGTGCACTTAATGAGGCGGTCTTTGCGGTTGGGCCTGTTGCAGAGAGTCTGCGCATCACTGAGATTATGTACCATCCGCAGGATGCCGACAACCCCAACGACCCCAACACAGAATTCATAGAGCTCAAGAACATAGGCACACAAGCCATAAACCTGAACCTGACAAGGTTCACCAAGGGCATAGACTTCACTTTCGGCGATGTAGAGCTTGCACCAAATAAGTATATCCTGGTCGTAAAAGACTTAAACGCCTTCAACGAGAAATACGGGCAGGGCCTACCGATAGCAGGTACATATACGGGAAGTCTGGATAATGCAGGAGAGAGAATCCAGCTCCAGGATGCAGCGGGCAAACTCATACATGATTTCAAGTACTCCGATGGCTGGTATGAGATAACAGATGGTGTTGGATTTTCGCTTACCGTTAAAGACCCTGCAAATCTTGCTGCTGAGCCTAACGCTCTGGATGACAAGAGCATCTGGAGGCCCAGCGCGAGTATTGGCGGTTCACCTGGTTATGATGACACAGGGGATGTGCCTGAGCTCGGGGATGTTGTGATAAATGAGATACTTGCGCATTCACACGCAGCAGGGGCTGACTGGATAGAGCTGCACAATACTACAAACAGGACTATTAGCATAGGCAGTTGGTTTTTAAGCGATGACCAGGGCAACCTTACCAAGTACCAGATAAAGGAAGGTACGAGCATTCCGGCTTACGGGTATACAGTTTTCTATGAGCATGAGCACTTTAATAATCCCAATGACCCAGGCTGCAAGATGCCCTTTGCATTAAGTGAGAACGGCGAGACCTTGTATTTACATTCTGGTACAAGTGCAGGGGTGCTTACCGGCTATAGTGAGCAGGAGAAGTTTGATGCCTCAGAGACCGGTGTGTCCATGGGCAGGTACAAAAAGAGCACGGGGTCGTACAACTTTGTTGCATTACAGACTCCGACTCCGGGAGCTGACAATTCCTATCCCAAGGTGGGGCCTGTGGTGATCAATGAGATCATGTATCATCCGGATACGGTGGATGATGCGGAGTATGTGGAGTTATTGAATATCAGCAGCTCCTCGGTCACGTTATATGATGAGGTGGTAGGCGAGCCGTGGGGGTTTGTGGATGATCCGGACAATCCGGGGGTGGATTTTAGGTTTCCGGCGGATAGTCCGGTCGTGATAAAGGTGGGGGAGTATCTGGTGTTAGTGAAGGATTTGACGTTGTTTAGCAGCAAATTTACAGTGCCGCAGGGCGTCAAGGTCTTTGAGTGGCATTCTGGTCGGCTGGATAACGGGGGCGAGAAGATACAGATTAGTAAGCCTGGGGATGTGGACTTGGAGGGAGTGCGGCATTGGATGCGTGTGGATAGGGTTGCGTATAGTGATGGTGCGCATCCTGATGTTGAGCCTAATTCGGTTGATCCCTGGCCTAAAGATGCCGACGGCTTAGGCAAATCACTTAGCCGCAAGTATCCGCACTACTACGGCAACGACCCCAACAATTGGCAAGCCGCGACCCCCAGCCCAGGGCAGCCAAATCAGTAGACCTTCCATATATGAGGCAATGGAGGTTGAACGTATGCGAAGGTTGCTTGTTATTGTTTTGTACCTGCTGTTTGTATCCACCTGCCGGGCACGCACAATCACCGTTGATGATGACGGCCCTGCGGATTTCACGACGATTCAAGCGGCGATAGACGCAAGTGAAGAAGGTGATACTGTTTTTGTCGCTCATGGCACATACACCGAATCGGTGAGAATGAAAGACGGTGTGAATCTCCAGGGTGCCGGCGCCGAGCACACTATTATAGACGGTCGTGAATGGACTGCTGTTGTCAGGGCGGCGAATAACTGTCGACTCGATGGTTTTACTATAACAGGCTACGCTCACGAAGATATTGATGGTGTGTACTGCGAGGACGTGAAAAATTTCACTATCTCTAACAACATCATCAAAAACAACACCTGGAGCGGAGTAAACGCCGTCCGCTCATCCATCATCATTTCTAATAATCTCATTCTCGACAACACGTGCACTGGCATTTTTTGCAACTACGAATCCTCAGCAAAAACCCTGATCATCAACAACACAATCTGTGGAAACCGTAACGAAGCCGGCATCAATGTCTGGTTTGGCGCTGCGGCTCTCGTTGCCAATAATATCATCACGAGCAACACCGGCTGGGGTGGCATTTATTGTAGTGATGGCGGTGGTGTGACATTGGTCAAAAACAACGTCTGGGGCAATACTTGCTGGATGATTCCTCCTGCCGACTATGTGGGCTGTGAGCCGGGCGAAACGGATATTTCGGTCGATCCACTATTTGCCGACCCGAACAACGGCGACTATCATCTTGAATCACAAGCAGGCAGATGGGAGCCAAAAACCCAAAGCTGGGTCAAAGATGATGTCACAAGTCCCTGTATCGACGCTGGCGATCCAAACACTCCTATTGGCTTGGAGCCATTTCCCAATGGCGGCCGAGTCAATATGGGGGCATACGGAGGCACTGTACGGGCGAGCAAATCCTACTTCGGTGGGTCTGTCTGCGAAACGATTATCGCAGGCGACATAAACGGCGATTGCAGAGTAGATTTTCGTGACTTTGCGATCATGGTGGGCAATTGGCTCAGGCAGGAATCTCCAGCTGGCAACCAGCCGCCCCATGTCAGCATCCAGCAGCCAAAAGGTGGCCAGACTATTGGAATCTACCATCAGGATGACCCTATTGAAATTATCGCAGATGCCTACGACGTCGATGGGCGGGTAGCCAGGGTGCAATTCTATGCTGACGGGAGCCCCTCAGGTGTGGTAATTGGCAAGATCGGCCAAGACTCCGATGGCAGTGACGGCTGGCAGATCAAATGGATCTGGTGGGGTAGCTGGGGACATTACCCAGAGGGCGATTATATCCTAACGGCGATGGCTGTTGATAACAGTGGCGCTCAGACGCTTTCCGCGGGGGTGCTAATCCATGTGCACGGACCTAAGTGAGCATGAGCTGTGATAACGAGAGAACCCAATGTATACTTGCCAGTCGGGTCGGTCGTCCGTGATAGCCTGCGGCCTTCTCGGGCCTGGAGGTCTTATCATGGCGACTGAAAAAGTTGGGATATATCGTAAGTAGCATGGGCCGATTCCCACGGACAAATCAGGTCAGCCCCTGGCCAAGAGCGAATAGCTGAAGAAACGTGCCTTATTTTTCGGACAGGATTTACAGGATAAAACACGATTAAAAGGAAGTAAATCCTGTTAATCTCGTCTAAAAAATAAGCAACCTGACTGACCCACTTTGGCCAAAATGAGGCTTTTTCAGATGGACGGGCAAAGGCTCATAGGACATAAGTGCTTTACAGTGTGAGACTTGGATAAACACGCCCGGCAGGACTCGAACCTGCGACCTACGGATTAGAAATCCGTTGCTCTATCCGACTGAGCTACGGGCGCAAAGCCAATAAGCTCCTGGAATATAGCAGCTTCCAACATGGTTTGTCAATTCTGTCTGCCCTTGCCGGATTTGAACAACAAGGCAGAGTTCATCTGGTCAGGACTTTTCATTGAGCATCTTCTTGGTACGCAGGATGTGGTGGTAGTGCTGAGCAAACCGGTGGGCCTCGTCTCTTACGTATTGCAGCAGCTTCAGAACCGGCGAATGTGCCGGCAGCTTCAATGGTTTAGCATTTCCCTGCAGATAAATTTCTTCTTCTCTTTTGGCAATGGCGGCAACTTTTACGAGGCGCGCTGCCTTCATTTCTCGCAGCGCCGCTTCGGCGGCATGTAGATGTCCCTGTCCCCCGTCGATCAAGACAAGATCGGGCCAGAGTTCTTCACCTCGTAACGCATACTTGTATCTGCGTTTGACCACTTCAGCAATCATCGCATAGTCGTCGATGCGATGGACCGTTTTTATCTTGAAACGCCTGTAGCCGCTTTTGAACGGTCTTCCGTCAATGAACTTGACCAGCGAGCCGACCGCTTCGGCTCCGGCAATGTTAGCGACGTCGATGCCTTCGATAATCCTTACAGGCTCCGTGCTCTGCAACAGCTCTCGCAATTCGATGAGAGCTTCGCTTGGGTCAGCGGCGAAGACCTCCGGCTGGACATCTTCTTCGGGTATGCCCCGGCGGTCCAGCCGTTCGATTAGCCGGATGCGGTCACGAAGCATCGCAGCTTTCTCATATTGGAATGTTGCCGCTGCCTTTGTCATTTCTTTCTTTAAGTAGCGCAGGACCGTTGACCGTTTTGATCGCAGGAATTTTATAAAGTCGCTAATGCTCTTTTTGTACTCGCTTTTATCGATCTTATCCGCGCAGGGAGCGGAACATTGTTTTATGCTGTACAGGATGCAGGGGCGAAAGAATCTACGCTTTGAGTTGTTTTCTCTGATATCTAAGGCGCACGTTCGGAACTTGAATATCTTTTGCAGTTCCACCATAACCTGCCGGAGGTCTTTCGCGCCGGCGAAAGGCCCAAACAATCTGCTGCCTTTAGGGCGTGGTTTTCGGGTGATGTAGACGCCAGGAAAATCTTCGCCCATGGTAATCTCTAGATACGGAAATGTCTTGTCATCCACAAGGTCGGTATTGTAAGGTGGGCGAATATCTTTTATCAGCCGGGCTTCCTTCAGCACGGCATCGACTTCCGTTTCGGTTTCCAGAAAGTCGACCGACTCGACTTTGCTAATCATCTCGGCGATTTTCGGCCCGCGTGCGGTAGCTATTTCGCCGCCCGGCTGGAAATAACTTGCCGCCCGCGAGCGGAGGTTTTTAGCCTTGCCGATGTAGAGGACCTTATCGCCAGAGCCTTTCATAAAATATAGCCCGGGCGCTGTCGGGAAGGTCTTTATGTTCCGGCGTATTATCTCAATTATGTTGTCGTGCACATCTGCCATATCTGCACCGCCTCCATTGTAACCTCACTCAGCCGACAACTGAAGACTTTGCACGGCCCAAGTTCTGGACACGTAACGGCAAATATGCTACGATATTCACAATAGAAATTTACCAGCTTTTCAGCAGGGCAGCGATGAGGTCAAAAGAACGTCTTCTGATGCGGATATGGGCAGCAATCGCCTTTTCCCTGGGCGCGGCCATTGTAGCGCCTGCTCGGACAATGCACGTCGACGCCAATGGCACGGGCGATTATCCCACCATCCAGGCGGCGATTGATGATGCCAATGAGGGCGACGTTGTTGTCGTTCAGCCGGGAATATACACCGGCGAAGACAATCGCGACATTGACTTCCTGGGGAAGGCAATTACTGTTCGCAGCGTTGATCCGAACGACCCAAACATAGTGGTGGCGACCATGATCGACTGCAAGGGTAGCGAAGACAATCCACATCGCGGCTTCTATTTCCACTCCCAAGAAGACCAAAGGTCTGTCTTGGCTGGTTTGACGATCACTAATGGGTATGGGCCGTGTGAGGAGGTTGCCTACGGGCATTCTGCCGGGGGAGGTCTGTTTATTCTGAGCAATCCCACGATAGATCGGTGTGTTATTTCACACAATTACGCAAAAGCGTACGGCGGAGGAATCTACATAGGGCCCTTGAATGAGGTCGTGGTAAGCCACTGTACGATTTTAGAAAATTCGACTGACTCCTATGGAGGAGGAATCTACTGCAAGCCGGATCCCAAAGCGACAATACTTAATTGTACCATAGCACGCAATTCGGCCGCCGCTCACGGCGGTGGAATCTGTACCGGGGCCAACGACCTTTCAAAAGCTGTGACGGTTGAGCATTGCACTATTACGGAGAACTGGGGCAAACGGCACGGAGGCGGAATAGGAACCAGTGCGGCTGTTGTGAGGAACTGCATCATCTGGGGCAACAAGTCCGACGAAGGCATGCCGGACATTTCTGGGCTACCAGCGGTCTCCTACAGCGATGTTAAGGCCGGTTTTCCGGGAGCGGGCAATATTAATGCGAATCCCTGTTTTGTGGATTCTGGAGCGGGTGACTATCATCTATTGGCGATGTCACCTTGCGTCAATGCAGGTGACCCACAGTATGATTTGAACAGGCGGAGAGTTGACATCGACGGGGATAACAGGATCATTTTTGGGCGGACTGATATAGGCTCGGATGAGTTCAAGATGGAAGGATCGTACCTGTTTGTCCTGGCTTCAGATTTCTTGTTTGAGGCAGACGCAGGTGCAAGCAACCCAGAGCGGCAGATTCTTGGCATCAGGAATACTGGTAGCGGGATTCTGAGATGGACGATTACAGAGGATTGTAGTTGGTTGGATGTTGAGGGCGGTTCCGGAGAGTCACAAGGCCAGACCGACGAGGTTCGATTGGGCGTAGATATTTTGGGTCTCGATCCAGGTCTCTATGAGTGTGAAATCACGATATCAGACCCGGCTTCTCTAAATGGGCAAGAGGGGATCAAAATTGCTTTACACATTGAGGATGGCGATAACATTCGGCATGTGCCAACAGAATATAATAGGATTCAGGCAGCGATTGACTGGGCACGCCAAGGAGATATCGTTCTCATTGCTGACGGGGTATATAGCGGAGAAGGTAACAGGGACATCGACTTTCTTGGCAAAGCGATCACCGTAAAGAGTAAGAATGGTGCCAGAAACTGTGTCATAGATTGCCAAGGAAACGCGTCGGAGCATCACCGGGGCTTTATCTTTCAAAATGATGAGGGGCCAGATTCAATCATCTCCGGGCTGACTATCATTAACGGATTCGCGGTATACGGCGGTGCCATCTACTGTACCGGCCATAGCAGTCCAACGATCAGCGGTTGTGTCATCAGCGGTAATAGAGCCTACCGTGGAGGCGGCATTTGCACTGAGGAAGGGGGACTTTGTAGTCCAATGATAATAAATTGCGTCGTGGTCGACAATACCGCTATTAGGGATGAGGAGCATATCTGGCTGCCTGGTGGATATGGTGGTGGCATTTTCCTAAGTGGTGATGGTCTTGGGTGGGCATGCGGTCCGTCGTATTGTTGTTATCCGCTTATCACGAACTGTACGATTGCGAACAACGTGGCAGAAGAAACCGGCGGCGGTATCTGGAGTATGTTTTCCTGCGACGTGGTGATAGAAAACAACATTATCTGGGGAAACATGGCCGCTAAGGACACCAAGAACAATGATATTGGCATAGGTTTAGTGTACGATGCATGTAACCCAAAATGTAAAGTGTCGTACAGCAACGTCAAAGACGGATGGGATGGTATAAAGATATATTACTATGTCGACTGGGGGCCTGGTAATATCGATGCTGACCCGTGCTTTGCAGACCCAGAAGCTGGCGATTACCACTTGAAATCCCAGGCTGGCAGATGGGACCCGAAGAGCCAAAGCTGGGTTAAAGATGATGTGACAAGTCCATGTATTGATGCTGGGGATCCAAATAGTCCCATCGGCCACGAGCCATTTCCCAATGGTGGGCGGATCAATATGGGGGCGTACGGCGGAACGGCTGAGGCGAGCAAGTCATACTTCGGCGAGGCAGTGTGCGAAACAATCGTGGCTGGGGATATAAACGGCGACTGTAAGGTTGATTTGGCGGACTTTACAATTATGGCTTTTCATTGGCTGGAAGATGGGAGGCTGTAAGTGCTTTATTTCTAAGGCCTTAAAAAGAACTGATAGCAGCGGTCGAGAACGCCAGCAGCCGGAACGGCGCCGGCTTTATCCTGCGGCTGTATAATATCTCGCCTTGCCGGCAAAAAATTTTCACTCCATAGATTCTGTAGCTACAAGGACTAACAAAAAGGTCGGGAAGTCTGCACCAGAATTTTGAACTTTTTGCCTTTACACCAGTTGGCAAGACCAGTAAGTTGATACCCTGTCTTTTCGACTATATGTTGTCATAATTTGGGCCTTTATCCTATATATTGTGGTTGTAGTCTTGCCGCATGGAGGCGTGCAAATGTCTTATAACTTCGAGCCTCAAAACCCATTTAGAAATGAGAAATCGCCGGGCAAAACAACCGTGGATGCCGCCCAGTCAAGGGGTCTGACCATAGAGCAATTCTTTTCTACCCCAGGCGTGCATCCCTTTGAGCAAATCGAATGGGAGAGGCGGAAGGCTGTGATCACCGGTGATGATGGCCAGGCAATCTTCCAGCAGGACGACATCGAAATACCGGTGTCCTGGAGCCAATTGGCAACAAAGGTTGTGGCCAGCAAATACTTCTACGGCGACCTCGAGACCGGCCAGCGAGAACACTCCATAAAGCAGCTTATCCATCGCGTCTGCAAAACAATCGCGGATCGCGGCAAAAAAGATGGTTACTTCGGCACCGAGCAGGATGCCGAGGCGTTCTATAATGAATTAACCTGGCTGTGTGTGAATCAATACGGGGCGTTCAATTCGCCGGTGTGGTTCAACGTGGGCCTTTTCGACGTCTACGGCATAGCCGGCAGTAAGCACAACTATCGCTGGGACCCGCAACGTAAAGAAGCAGTCGCCTGTGAAAACAGCTATGAATATCCCCAGGCATCAGCCTGTTTTATCCAGAAGGTTTTGGACTCGATGGAAGATATAATGCGGCTGGCAACCAGCGAGGCTATGCTGTTTAAGCACGGCTCAGGAACCGGCACCGACCTTTCGACCCTGCGAAGCAGCCGCGAGAAACTCTCCGGCGGCGGCAAACCGTCCGGGCCTTTAAGCTTCATGCGGGTTTACGACCAGATAGCGGCGGTGATTAAATCGGGCGGAAAAACCCGCCGGGCCGCAAAAATGCAGTCGCTCAAGGTCGGCCATCCGGACATAAAAGAGTTCATCACCTGCAAGGCTGAAGAAGAGAAAAAGGCCTGGGCGCTTATTGAGGCCGGCTACAGCGGCGACCATAACAACGAGGCCTACAGCAGCGTGATGTTTCAAAACACCAACCTTTCCGTGCGTGTCACCGATGAGTTTATGCAGGCGGTGGAGAAAAACGCAGCCTGGGCCACATACGCGGTAACGACCGGGCAAAAAATGGGCGAATACTCCGCCAGAGAGCTGATGGAGCTGATCGCGGAGAGCACGCGTATATGCGGCGATCCGGGTCTGCAGTACCACAGCACCATCAACCGCTGGCATACGTGTCCTGCCTCCGGGCCGATCAACGCCTCAAACCCGTGCAGCGAATATATGTTCATCGATGATTCAGCCTGCAATTTGGCTTCATTGAATCTTATAAAGTTTCTCAAAGAGGATGGTTCCTTTGATGTTGCGGGCTTCAAAAAGGCGGTTCGGATATTCATTATTGCCCAGGAGATTTTGGTTGATAGCGGCAGCTATCCGGACAAGGCTATTACTGTCAACAGCCATTTGTTTCGCGCGCTTGGCCTGGGCTACGCCAATCTTGGCTCTCTTATTATGAGTCAGGCACTTCCTTATGATTCCGACCAGGCAAGGGCACTGGCTTCGGCAATCAGCGCGATAATGACCGGGGCTGCTTATGCGGCTAGCGCTGAAATAGCATCGATGAAAGGGCCGTTTGAGGAATTTGAAAAAAACCGCGAGCCGATGCTCAAGGTTATAGGCGTGCATCGTCAGCAGGCCTACGATATTCCGGAGTCGCACTGCCCGCACTATTTACGTGACGCCGCGAAAGATACCTGGGATGATGCCTTTGACGCCGGCTCAAAAGTCGGCTTCCGCAACGCTCAGGTAACGGTTCTTGCGCCAACGGGAACCATCGGCTTTATGATGGATTGCGACACAACCGGAATTGAGCCAGATATAGCCCTGGTTAAATATAAACTGCTTGCCGGCGGCGGAATGTTAAAACTTGTCAATAAGACCGTGCCAATGGCTCTTGAAAGGCTTGGCTATGGCGCTAACGACATCAAGGCCATCTGCGATTACATAGATGAAAAGGAGACTATCGAGGGAGCGGAAAAGCTCAATCCTGAACATTTGCCCGTCTTTGATTGTGCCTTCAAGCCGCGAAACGGCAAAAGGCACATCCATTATATGGCGCACCTAAAGATGATGGCGGCGGTCCAGCCTTTCATATCGGGGGCCATAAGCAAAACTATCAATATGCCTAAAGAAAGTACCACGGAAGAAATAATGGCCGCCTATATACAAGGCTGGAAGCTCGGGTTAAAATCAGTGGCGATTTATCGCGACGGGTCAAAGAAGCTTCAGCCTGTTTCCACGCAGAAGCATAAGGATGCCCGGGCTAAGGCTGCTGCCGAGACGGCCGCTCCGATGCGGCCGTTCAGGCGTCGGCTGCCGGACACCCGCCAGAGCATAACGCACAAGTTTTCCGTCGCTGGACATGAAGGCTACCTGACGGTGGGGCTATACGAGGATGGTCAGCCTGGTGAGCTTTTTATCACTATGGCCAAGGAGGGCAGCACCGTCGGTGGCCTTATGGATGTCATTGGCACCTGTACGTCAATGGCGCTTCAATATGGTGTGCCGTTGTTCACGTTGGTGGACAAGTTCCGCCACGCTCGATTTGAGCCGTCAGGAATGACCTCGAACAAAGACATGCCCTTCGCCAAGAGCCTGATCGACTACATTTTCTGCTGGCTTGGCTGCCAGTTCATACCCGGCTACGCCGACAAGAACATCCCTAACAGGATCGCGGCGGCCGGCCCACCGGAAAGCCAAAATGTCACCACCGCCAGAGAATTGGTGGAAAAGACCAGAGACCTGGCGAAAAAAATCGCCGAGGCAAAAGCCGGCACAAAGGCTAAGGTAGAAACGCCCGCTCGGAGAGCGCAGGATTTCGCAGACTCAGTCCCAGTTCCTGATCGGCCCGCTGCCGCCTCGATAGGCATCAGCACAGACCCTGCTGATCGAATAGGTGTGCTGGTAGGCTCTTCGGTAGCGGATCCATCCGAGCCATTCCAAGCTGAGGCGAAGGTTTTGCAGCAGTTCAACGCTCAATTCGAGCATTTTGGAGATGATGCTCCTGCCTGTGATGTTTGCGGCTCGATAACCGTTCGTAACGGCACCTGCTACAAGTGCTACAACTGCGGCAACTCCATGGGCTGCTCATAGGTTGGGGATGTGGATATTGGATGGCATATAGCGGTTTCCAGACCGTTTGACTCTTTGACAAGTTAAAGTGAGCCGATTTGAAATGCGCTAAGCCCGCCCAATAAGGGCGTTTTTGAAGGGCTGGTGAGAAACAGCCGCCTTCTCCAATAGAAGGCTTTTTTATGGCGGCATAGGTGCTGGTGTAGATATGCCAACATGCTCTGCATTTCCATCTGCTATCCTGCTAATTGATTGTCTGCAACCTGTTTCATTCTACCTAAGGGAAAACTTGCTGGAACTGCCATAAGAATGCTGTGTTAAGCAGCAACAAAAAGAACAACATTCTTTTTCAGAATGAGAGAGTCGAAGCTAGTTTCACTTCGATTAGGCTTCTTGATAGCTTAGCGTAGAAAGTACTGGGTTCGTGGGTTCACGCAGTGTGAGCCAGCCCTCAGATTTTTAACCCTTTGTTTCTGGAAAGGAGGTGATCTAAATGACTAAACAGAATGTTCAAATCGGCTCAAAGGCCAAATGCCGTAAGTCATCTATTGACAAACGCATATTTGGCAAATTGAGCCTAGCGGGTTTTTTTGCCGGTACCAGACAGATGTATCGCCGTTTGAAGAGGGTTAATTTGATTAATCTTCTGAAAACCGTGAAGCTTGTTATGGAGATCGTTGAAAAAATCCGTTCTCTTATTTTCTGCCAACTACCCCCCTTTCTTACACATATCGGGGTTGATAATAAATCGTGATAAATCTTGCTGCCAGGTTGGCAGCCTAAAGAAAGACATGCGAAAGCTAAACACACCAAACATCAGGGACGTCAAGTATCTATGCCGTTTGTTGCGTTGCAGGAGACGGTTACTGGACGAGCTCTGTGCCCACCCTGAGCGGTATTACAGGCAGTTCGCCCTGTGTGTGGGCGAAAAGATAAGGCCGATTAAGCAGCCCATAGGAAAGCTCGATGATTTACTTCGCAAAGTCAAGGGAGTGCTGGACAGGATAGAGTTGCCACCTTATGTACACGGCGGTGTTAAAGGACACTCCCCGATAACAAATGCGGCCCCTCATGTCCGTAAGGCTGCGGTTCTCAACTTTGACATTGCGGATTTCTTTCCGAGTGTGAGGCCTCGGCAAGTCTATGAGATGTTCTACAAACACTGCCGGTTTCCGGCCGATGTTGCTCGGATACTGACTCGGCTTGTTACCTTCGAAGGGCAGTTACCACAAGGTTCCCCTACCAGCACAGCAGTTGCCAATCTTGTCATTTTACCGTTGGCCCATAGATTATGTCGGCTTGCGCAAAAGCACTGGTGCGATTATTCGCAGTTTGTTGATGACGGCACGGTTTCGGGACCTGGGTATATAGAAAGACTTCGCCCATTGATAGATAAGATCATACGGCAGGCAGGTCTTCGGGCGAGTCCAAAACCACATAAACGCATCACGAGATATCCCTATCAAGAACAAGTTGTAACTGGTGTGGCGGTAAACAAAAGAATCGATGTCCCCAAAGAGAAGGTTCAAGAAGTAAAGAACAAGTTGTGTGAATTGCGTATAAAAACAAATTCAGGAGAGAGATTTGACCCGAAAGAAATCTCTTCCTTCAAAGGCAAAATTCAATACATAAAAACCCTAAATAAACAAATTGGTGCAAATCTTGAGCACAAACTGAACAGATTAATTAGCAAAGCTTCATAATTCGTGTTGAGGGAGGTTATTGCTATCAATTCTATAATACCAATTTTAGTTATTGATTGCCGATTTAATCCAGGGAAAAAGGCATAAA
>CAZMLE010000067.1:0-19484 GCA_964567045.1 uncultured Pirellulales bacterium
TCCAAAATATCGGCTACGTCCAGCTTACACCGTGAGTTAAGATGCGTTTGCCCTGAGGACCAACGGCGTTGAAGTACTTTATGTCAGCGAGAATTTTAATGGTGATACAACGGATGACCTCTTGCGACCTGTTAAGCAATGGCAGGCAAGGCAGGAATCAAAAGACCTGTCGAAAGTGACTATCAGAGGACTTCTATCTAAAGTCGAAGGTGGCTGGTGGATGGGAGGGACACCGCCCTATGGTTATGACCTGCGATATGAAAATGCGGCTGGACAGTTTCTCTTCATTGTCCGGTTTACGCCGGATGGCTCTAAGGAACTATACGACAAAAAGGGGAAGCTTATCCGCACACTTGCCCGGGGCGAATCGCTGAACATATCGAAACGTGACCAAGCCAAACTTACATTTAGTGACCCAGAACGTGTAAAAGTAGTCAAACGAATCTTCCACATGTATGCAGAGCAAGGCAAAGGCTATAAATCTCTGGCTGATACACTCAATCAGCAGGGCATAGGCACGCCGCGTGGGCCGGAATGGTCTTATATTTACAGTGGCAAGTGGACCGATACCACCATCAGAGCCATTCTGGTTAATCCTGTCTATGCTGGAGACATGGTATGGAATCGGCGTACGGATGGGAGGTTCCACAGGATTAGCCAGGGACAAGCTGTAGACCGTCAGAACATACATGGGGCCCGGTTGGTGCCTACTCGCCTGTTTTTCCCCAGCGCAACACGCCTCATTCTCTGCTCTCAACTGTGAACACCTTGATTTCAAGTTGATTATCCGACTCTAAAAGTGTATAATACTATTGTCCTCACTTAGCGTGCGTGGGTGGAAGGCGTGGTGGGACAGCGGTGGATATCCCCACTGAGCACTCGCGCGTAAACACGGGAATCCTGCTACCGGCCGCTGCTGGAGGGGTGATAGGATGAAGATGGCACGATCACTGGTAGCTTCGGCTCTGTTGGTGGGCTGGGCGGTTTGGCCAAGCGTCGCCGGGCAGACCGCAGCAGATGCTACGAGCGATCTCGCTAATAGATACGCCGAGAGCGACACTGGCTTCGACAATCGCACAACGCCGCTTGATTACCTCAACCTCGACGGGTTGGTCAATGACTGGCTGTGGACCGGGCGGCCGGGTGGCTGCGATGCGGACCTCAGCTTCGATGGTATTGTGGACTTCCTGGATTTTACGATCTTTGCCTCGCGATGGTCGGATAGAGAAAGGTCTGTTGCGATTATTGTCGATTCGGGCACGTACGCCGGTGCGGCGAGCGAAATCGACAGGCTGGCAGCAGACATTACTAATGACCTGGACGTCGATGTGTTCATTTGTCCAAATGAATGGCGCGACGCCGCCGACGTCAAGGATCTGCTCACGGAAAGATACGCTCGAAGCGGTTTGATGGGGGCGATTCTCATAGGAGAGATTCCGACAGCCTATTTTGAGTTTCGCGATGCGGGCGAGACGCCTACCGACTGGTACTATCAGGACTTAAGCGATAAGTTCGTCGATTCGGACGGTGACGGCAAGTTCGAGCAGGAGTATTACAGTCTGGAAACGGATGTCACGATGAGGGACATCTGGATCGGAAGGATAAAACCCCCGGTGAGCGGAGGGGAAGGCATAATGCTTCTGAAGCAGTATCTTGACAGCAATCACCGATACAGAACGGGTAAGCTCACGTACCGCAGACGGATGCTGTATTTCGGCTCTATCGCCATCAACCAGAACGGAATGAGCAAAACGGACTACGACCATCTCGTCGGGCAGATTGACGATTATACGGGTCTTTACGAGTCGGACGAAGATGTGAATTCCATTTATGACGGCGATCTGGAGGCGCAGAAGCAGGCCTACCTTACGGAACTGTCGCGGGATTATGAATTTGTCTTCGTGAACATTCACGGCAGCGCGACGAGTCAGTGGCTGGGCGGTTCAACCAGCGTTTACCCCAGTGAGGTGATACGTGCACAGCCCAAAACGCTGTTCACTGTTATGGCATCCTGTTCCAATGGCGATTTTATGCGGGACTATTACCTGGCGGGCTGGTACCTTTTCAGCGGCGGCAGCTTAGTGGTTATGGCCAATAGCACGGTGGCGATGGGCGTCGGCGCCACGTCGGTGGAGTTTCTCAAAGACTACATCCCGTTGGGGCTGGGGGTGACATTTGGCCAGATGTACAAGAATGATCTATCGTCGCTGCCGGTTCATCTATCCGGCGACCCGACGCTGACGCTCAGGCCGAAACCAACCGGCGAGGTGCCCAGGTTGGACTTGGGCACGTCGCACCTGGATTTTGGCAGTGTCGCAAGTGGGACAAAACCTCGCAGAACCATCATTTTCAACAACGCCGGAAGTAGCGCGTTGAAGGTAAGCTTCAAGAAGGGACGATTCTCGGTCGATGGTGAGATGGTCAATCCTGGATACTGGGATGTGTTCTACTATGAGCATCCGGACACGGGATCTCTGTTCAGGGATTTCGAGGTTCCCGCCGGCAGCTCTAAGATGGTCCCATTTGTCTTCTATCCGAGGTCGGATGGACCTGTGGGCAGGTATTCGATGATTATCCTGTTGCAAACGAACGCCCCAGAATCTCCGTATGTAAGAATTAGTCTTTCGGGTAGCGCGTACGCCCAGAAATAGAGAACAAATCATGATTCGCCGGCTGCTGCTTGATTCTCAAGACAGTCGCTACATGTCACTATTATTCCCAGTCAGTATTCCCATACAGAGTCTTGGAATTCTCCCCTCAAGATCCTTGCAAGTGTTTTGCTTGAGAACTTTTGAGCCAGCACGTCGCTGACGTAGACTTTTCCACTATGCACATGGCGGATGGCAACTAAAATTCTTTCAGCCACCTCCTCTTTGGTGATATATCGTCGTGCGCCGGCTTGAAAGGCACGTTTGATATACTGCAGCTCATGGCTCATGGAAAAAACCAGAATTTTTAAATTTGGGCATCTCAATTTTAGCTTTTCAGTAACTTGAACACCTGTTGTATTCTCCAGTAACATATCAACGATAGCCAAGTCAACCTGCTGTTTCTCAATGGTCTCTAAAGCCTCTTTCTCATTGCGAGCCTTAGCACAAACCAGAAGGTCATCTTCCTGGTTGACAAGTTGTCTCAATCCCTCAAGTACGACAGGGTGATCATCAACAACCATAATTTGGATTTTTCTGGCCCCAAGATTCGTGTTGTTCTTTTTGTTGTTCACAATATCTTCTCTCGCAGCTTTTTTAGTATCCCCACAGAAAAAAACTACTTGAACCGTTGCTCTATACGAGCACTTCTGCCTCCGTCGAGTGACGCTTGTGTTACCGCTTCCCCCAAAATTGGTGCGATGAGAATACCTATATTCCCAACCCACCTATAGCAACTCTGGCTTTCGGTTACCCGTTTAACACTCTTTCACGCTTATTGATGACTGAGAAAGTTGAACGCTTGCATGTTGATCCTTTGTTGTCTTCAACCATCTTCTCAATACAGAACGACCCTCGGCCAATCAAGGTTGAGAGTTATGAGCTTTCTGGGCCAACAAGGCCGAAGCGGGGGATCTGCTAAAAACGCAATTCTCTACTCGAGAGAAAGAGAGGTCAGCCAATCTCTTGATATTGCCAGAACTTTCAGTCGATTCAACCCACCAATTTTTTTGTCGCCTGCACAGTAGGCCAATAGCACCCGGTTTTTCACGAACGTGATCGCAGTGTAGCAATACCACCCGTCAGGATTGCCCTCAATAATCCTGGACCTACTCCAGGTCTTACCTTCATTCTTGCTAACGGCCAAACATAGTGGTGTTCGCCGACCTGCTGGGTACCTATGGATCCCGGAATGGTCGTTCCAGACGCAGAGCAAATCACCTGTCCAGGGAATGCGCTTGATGGAGGCGGGGCTCAAAGGTGAAGCCAGACTCGATTGTTGGGCCTTTGACCAGGTTTCGCCGCCGTCCCGGGAGTAACAGATATACTGGCTCCCTGCATTGGTCCGCATGAACATCATCAATCGCCCATCTTTCAGCTCAACTACGCCTGGTTCCTGTACGGTAATGCGCTGTCCATCCGGCCCATGCCCTTTGAATGAGTCTTTACTGCGTCGCCAGGTTCTGCCGTTGTCGTCGGATAGGTAGCACATGATCACACCGGCCGTGTCCCGGGGCTCGCCGGGGCCTTGATGCCACGCTACAGGCAGGATTAGCCGGCCGCCACTTAGCTGGACAGCACGGTCATTGTTCAGCACATAGTAACCCACCTTGTCCGTGATACAGACAGTCGGCTGGCTCCAGGTCTCTGCTTCATCCATCGAGATGCACATAAGAGGTCGGCAGTCTTCCTCTGAGGTCTTGCGTAAGTAGAACAAGGCGATCTCACCGCTGGCCAGCCGCAGAAGCGATACGGACATTACGTTCAGCCGACCCGGACGCCGCACCACGATACTGTCATCGCTCCAACTCCTGGCGTCATCGTCGCAGGTACGCATAGCAAGATCGGCTGCTGCATGATCACCGCTGCCGCCTGTAAATCGGGTATAAATCAGGCACAATCGCCCGTCTCTCAACTCAATTATATCCCCTTCTGAATTACGTGGATTCTCTTTGCTCGGTTCTGTGACTAACAGCGGTTCTATCTCCGCACCGACCACCAAGGCTGGCCATCCCGCCAGGACCACCACGGCAATCAGACAATTTGTTCTGGTTTTCATTGTCAGTTCCCTTCGTCCTCCGGCAGGTAACTTAGCCATCCGGTATATACGGTCCCATACGACACAAACTGAGCGACCCGAATTTCTCAAGTTGCAGTGGGGAGTCCCGCGATCAGTGTCGCCGCTGCCATTACTGCATTAGACTTTCAGAGGCAAGTATATCGCGCCCGCTACAGATAGCAAGAAAACAGTATAATGTGCTCCGCAACAGGAGAAAAAGACAAGTACGCAACTCTCAAAACAGACAATCAAATTCAGATGCATTGTTCGTGAGGTGCTGGCCAGAGTGAGGAAAGACAAAACCACCGATTTTGCCTTGACCATTGTCGCGCACCCATTTAGACTCCGATATAAAATAGGGAATCCATGGGAGAGTACTACCTCTAAGAACAATGTGGCATAAGACCGTTGACGGATAGTCAGAGAGGCCTTGAATGTTCAAGAACTTTGTTTCGCTTGTTGCCATTGCTGCTCTTATATCGGCTGCGCAAATCACAGATACCCTTGCTGGTCCTGCGACCTTAGCCGAGGCGGTCACCTGGCTTGAGAGTGAATCCCACCGCCTGATCCGCGCCAGCAGGCGGACGATGAGGGACGGCACAGCTGCATTTCCGCCCCAGGTGGGAATTGGCTATGAGGCATTCTGGCTGCGAGACTTTGTCTATACGCTTGAAGGATCTATTGATTCGTATTCCGAAAAGGAGTTGCACGAAGCGTGCAAGGTCTTTATCCGCAGCATCAGGGCGGACGGCACCGGAGTGGATTGTGTGACATTCGACGGTCGTCCTATATACAAGCCCGGCCTCGGGACAATGGGCGCTAACCCGGTTGCCGACGGGTCGCAATTCACCATCGCCGTGGCTTGGAACACATACCAAAAGACAAAGGACTCAGAGTTCCTTGGAGAGATTATCGATGCCCTTATTAAGACAATAAATGCCGTACCGCGTAACCCTGAGACAGGGCTGGTTCATATTAAGGACAACGAATGGGATCGTTGTCCCTATGGCTTTACAGACACAGTCCGTATGCAGGGCGATATCCTTTTTTGCTCTCTTTTGTATGTCGAGGCCAGTCGCAGACTGTCCGATTTGTTGAACGCAGTCGACCGCAATTACGATGCAGCCGGATGGAAGCGCGAGGCTGACGCCGTAGCCAAAAGCATCCGGAAAGTGTTCTGGGATTCGCAAGCCGGCCTGTTCAGAGCAGCTACAGTTCGCTGTCGAGAGCATCACATCTGGGGTTCTGCCTTCGCGGTTTATCTGGGAGTTGCTGATGACGGGCAGTCAAGGGCAATAGCCAAGTATTTTAGGGACAACTACTCGCAGATAGTACAAAAAGGTCAGATTCGCCATCTCCCCGGCGGTGTCTACTGGGAAACGTGCGGTGCTGCTCGTGACACGTATCAAAACGGTGCTTATTGGGCTACGCCGACTGGCTGGTTTGTTTATACTCTGGATCTCGTGGATCCCAAACTTGCAGATCAAACAGTCATTGACCTTGTAACCGACTTCAAAAAGAACGGTGCATGCGAGTGGGTGTTTGGTGAAAAACACAGGTTACCCAACTACCTCGCAAGTGCTTCGCTACCACTGGCAGGTATCCGTGCTATGATCGAGCGTCGTAAGACTGATACTTCCTTTGGAGTTCTGGGCGACTCCAACGATTGAAGAGAGGAACTTTAGCAATCCGACCAACTGTGGGATTCGTGCCACAACTGTCACAATAATAGCAGGAAATGGAAAGTAGGAAAGTGTGAATTCAATGATACGACAACCAACATCCAGAACATGCTTTATGTGTGGTCGTGAAAATAGTTATGGGCTGAAAATGGTATGGTATAACAATCTTGAATCAAACCGGGTTGAAGCAGTCGTTACCATACCCAAACAGTTCAACGGATATCCGGGGATTGTGCACGGTGGAATTGTCGCCGCGATTTTAGATGAGACCTCGGGTAGAGCTGCTATGTTGGATGGCAATTTTGACAATCTGTTTGTCACCTTAAGACTGAACGTGACTTATAGAAGGCCGACACCAACCAATACCTTGCTGAAGGCAGTTGGCTGGCTGGAGCATAAAGGGAATAGAGGCATGAAAGTCGCAGCAGAATTATTGTTGCCCGATGGGACGATCACCACGGAATGTAAAGCGGTTGTCGTACGACCAACCGGTGAAATATCCAAGAGCTGGGAGTCTGAAAGGAAGTTCTGGCGGGTAGAAGAGGATTAGTGGCAGTGGGCAACAAATCAGTCCTCTGTCGGCAAGGCAAAGAGGTGGTCACATGGACAAATACGTCGAGGTCTTTGCAGCGAGCGATATTACGTTTGCCTATCTGATGAAGGCAAGTCTTGAGAACGCAGGAATCCCAGTTCGGATCACCAACGAGAGCCTGCAAGGAGCTTATTGTCTTGACGGCATGGTTCCGTGTGTGCTCGTTCCCGAGAACCGTATCGAACAAGCCAAGCAGATCATCGAAGAGATTCAACACTCTTCACAGAATGAGCACGATGATGAGCAAGAAGAGTAAGGGGATAGACCGTCTCATCACTTTCTCCAGAACCCCTGTGACAGGGGGTAACCCTTCGGGTCCTCTCTGCAAACCGCCTCCCGGCTGTCGCGGGGCGGGGTGGGGTGGTTATTCTTTTGCTCCGTGCTTACGGCACAGGTCGGCGATGGAGGTGTGGCCGCCCGGGACGAGCGACGGAGCCATGGCCGATCCCGGGGATTCGCCTACTCCTTCGCCCGGTGCTTACGCGGTAGCTCGACGACGGAGGTTTGCCGCTTCCAATCGTCCAGAAGCAGGTTGGATACCCCCTAATCCCCCTGGCGAGGGAAGAAACGCACGCTTGGCTTAAGAGAGGAGTCCTCTGGCCTAGTACGGTTGCGTGGGGGCTTGAGGAATCCCTGATGCCGAAGCCAGTTGGCACAAGCTTCCGTCCAAGTGGAGCACGGATGGTCGCTCGCGCGGACACCGAAGTCGTGAGCGGCTGTCGCATAGATGTGCAGCTCCGCCGGGACGCCGGCTTTCTTCAGCGCGAGGTACATCAACACACTGTGCTCCGGCGGGCTGATGATATCGTCCCCGCCGTGCGCGAGGAAGATCGGAGGTGTCCCGGGCGGGATGCACAGGCCGGGAGCGATCTCGTCCTTGTCCTTCACCTTCAGGTAGCCCGAATAGACGCCAATGGCGAAGTCGGGTCGGCAACTGATTTTGTCCACGTCATCGACTGGCTCGTACGTTCGCTGATCGAAGCTCGTTGCTGTCGCAATAGCCAGATGGCCGCCTGCCGAGAAACCCACTATGCCGATTTGCTGCGGATTGATGCCCCACTTCGTGGCTTTGCTCCGCACCAGGCTGACGGCTCGTTGCGCATCCTGGAGCGGGCGTCGGGCTGGCTCGCCCTTGGGCTCATCGGGTCGGCGCGGCACACGGTACTTGAGGATGATGCCGGTGGCGCCAATAGAGTTCAACCAGGCGGCAACTTCCTCGCCTTCCAGTTGCCAGTAGAGGTCCCAGTAGCCGCCCCCGGGACAGATCAGCACCGCGGTCCCGGTATCCTTGTCCTTCGCCGGCCGATAGATCGTGAGGGTCGGCTTGGTGACGTTGGTCACCAGCTTCGTCGGCTCGGTGACCTCGACCTGCTTGCGGTCCAGCTTCGGCGACATGCGGAACTTTTCCTCGCCGATGTTGCCGCTCTCGTCCGGAATCCTACCCGGCCAAATCTCGACGACCAGCGGCTTGTCAGCCCCAAGCGCCGACCAAGCCACGCACAAGCAGGTGACCAGAGAAACCATCAATGCGAATCGCATGACTGAACAATCCTCCTTTCCTTGCATTGCTCGATCCCTTCGGCGTTCGCCCTGTGCTACAACCGCAACCAGGTCATCGCGTTCTGCCAGCGGATCTTCTCTTTGTCCGGCTCGCTCGCGTCCAACACTTCCAACTTCAACAATGCGGGGTCCGGATAGTTGAATGGCATGCCGGTTCCAAACATCACACGCTCGGCGCCCAGGTTTGTGATGAGCTGCCCAATCTCGTTAGCCAGCACGGCACTCAACCGGGACAGTTCGATGGCATAATTGGACGGCAGACCGTTGTCCTTTCGCCCCAGCAAGCACGCCACGTAGCCGATGCCATTCAGCAAGATGAAACGCGCTTTCGGACAAGCTTTCACCAGCTCGACAATCTCCTCCAGCAGCACGTCGGGAATGTCCAGCAGCCAGCTCCGCTCGCGGTTGTCCTCCACGCGGATAGGAATGGAGATGACCAAGCCTCGCTCCGCCGCGGCGTTCACCAGCTCCCGGCAGCACGGGCTGGAGAGCTGATAGTTGTGCCACTTGGGATAGAGGCGGAGCCCCACCACCCCGAAATCCTCGTGGCAGGCTTTCAGATCATCCTGCCAACCGGCATAGAATGGATTGATGACGGCAAGCGGAATCAGCCGGTCGCGATGACCACGGACTTCGGCCGCCACCTCCTCATTGCCGGCCTGTACGTTACGGTAGGTAATGGCGCTGGCGCTGGAGACGACCGCCTTGTCGATCTTCTTGGAGTCCATCAATGCGAGCAGCGCCGCGGCCGTGTTGTGCCGCAGCCGGCGGAACGCGAAATGGCCGAGATACGCATTCACGTCAACGATCATGGTTTCCGCCTCCGCAAGAGCTTCATCATGTTTTCGCCCAGGATCTTCTCCTTGTCTTGTGGGCTCAGGTTCGCCCCGCGAATCTTGCCCACCCCTGCCGTCATGGACGAGTCACAGCCAAAGACGAGCCGATCCACACCTACCACTGCTGCTGCCATCTCCACCGTGCCCTCATCCGTTACGCTGCCGCTGGTGTCAAGCAAGACGCTCGGCGCGTTGCGCAGGGCCTTGATCGTCCACTCCCAATCGCCACCGCCAGAGATGTGGGCGCAGATGAGCATGGCCTCCGGGTAGCGGCGAGCCAGTTCCGCAAGGTGTCCGCCATCGGACATACGCGGCTGGTCCTCCACGAAGTAGTGTGAGTGCGCCGCGTGGTGGAGGATCGGCACACCCAGTTCGATCGCCAGCTCCACGACGGGAAAGACGACCGGCTCGGTGCAGGTGTATTCGTTGTAGAGCTTGATGCCAACAAACCTACGCTCTTCTACGCAGCGGCGGATTTCCTCCAACGCCTCCCGGCCGTAGCCGGGATTGACGTAGCAGTAGCCGAGCACCCGGCCGGGGAACCGGCGCATCCCGTCGGCCGTCCACTGGTTGCATTCCCGAAAACCGTCGGCGGTCGCCGGCCGGCGCGGCGTGAGGGTCGAGCAGCACAATTGGTCGATTCCCAGCTTGTCCGCCGCCTCAATGAGCTTGCGGTCGTCCGCCTCCCATGTCGCGCGGCTCCGATGAGACAAGTGCGCATGACAGTCGATGACCCTGCCTTTTCGGAACGGGCCGCTTGGCGTGCCGGATGCAGGCTGCTCGACGGCCGCGCCGCGCGCCGATGGCAGGGCCGTCGCCCCTATCGCCACGGCCGCGGCGGCCGAACCCTTCAGGAACGTTCGTCGCGAGACGCGCGGCTGAGGTGCGGATGGACTCGAGGTTGTCTGGGGGACGGTCATCTGTTTCTGCCTCCTTTAATTCTCTTCGCCTTTTGGCTACCTGCTTAGGGTGGCGTCGCTGGCAAGAGTACGTCTCCTGTGTTCCTAAAGGCTAAATCAGCAGTTTCAGCCATTCCACCTTGACCGGCTGCGGATAGTGTCAGCGACTTCCTTCCAATTGGTTTGCCCGCCGTGATGTCCGTCAGTAGAACTTCAATTTCCTCGCTCGAATTGCCTTGGTTCTCAACCGTGACAGTAACGGGGACGATATCTCCTTGAACACAGGTTGAAGGCACGAAAACTCCGGCAACCCCAATGCTGTGGGGCTGCTTCTGTCTTGAGGTAAGGGCAGTTCCGGAGATCTCTGGACTGTGTATTCCGTCACCGCAACCAGAAATGCAAAGGACCGACAAGACGACTCCCAAAACCGAAGGTACCATCTTCATGGTTCAACTCTCCCTATTGGCACGTATTCCTTTTCTGCAGTATTCTCACTTCACCGGCTCGTGGGTATGTATATTCAAGCCGTCAACAAATAACGGTGTGTGCTTGGGGCCGTAGGTGTCGCGGCCATACATTAGCACGTTATCGGCGAACTCACGGACGGCCTCGAGGTATTTGCTGCTTTGGTTTGGATCTGCAGTTTTTGTGCCGAAGCACACAGTGAACTGGCAAATCAGCAATATGCCAAGCACAGCACGACGTACAAATCTTTCTCGCATAATATATCCTCCCGCACATTGAGCTATCGCTTTCCGGCTGCAAAGTGGTAAAGCGACACTTGCTGCCAAGCATTATACCGTCAGACGCAAATTGCTGCAATTATGACGGAACCAGACTTACATGGAGCGCGCGGTCAAAAGCGATTTAAGTGTAAGGAACATAAGCAACGGTCATTGAATCCGTTTGACAACAAGGGGCTGTGGCTCTCGGCCGCAGCTCTTTTGCACTCAAGGCATCCGGTGTCATTCTGACGTCAGTTTTGTATGTGATCCAAGTTGGATTGACCCGGGAAGCTGCAGCTTGAAGCGACTCTTTACCAAATAGTTAACGTGTCACAAAACCCGCAATTTTGGCCCAAAAACGGGCCTCGTTTTTCTCCCCCGAACTACCACGTTCTGTATGCATTTCGATACATTTATAAACCCTTCTGATTTCACATTTGCATGCAATCGGAACAGCACGCTGATCCTACTCCTGCGACGGAGAGTCTGAACAAGAAGCCACGACATTCGAAGAAATACGAACGCTTCGGAGAGATCATAAGATACTTAACCGTCGATGAACTTGGGCAGCTCTTCGACAGTATTGACAATTATCATCATAAGCTGATGTTTGAAATTATCTACGAGCTCGGCTGCAGAGTCGGCGAGTTTGTCAAGATTCAAGTCAAGCATCTGAACTTCAGTCGCAGCACGGTTTTCTTTCCTGCAGAAAACACAAAGACCAAGTATGCACGAACCAGCTATTTACCCAAAGGCCTGATGAACGAAATCAGGAGTATGTTGAAACAAGAAGGCGTTCTGACTAAGCGAGAGGACAGGGTAAAACGAGCTGAGGCATACTTATTTCACCCTGGAAAAAGATGCAATACCTCATACACAGAAAACCGAATTAGGCAGATATTTCAGCATTATGTCACTAAGGCAGGGCTGCAGCGGGTCTATGGAAAGGATACTTGTGGCAGGAACTTAAAGATGTTCACGGTCCATAGCTTACGTCACAGTCACATTTTCCATTGCGTTGTGGATAGGAAGGCGCCTTTGCCTATCGTTCAAAAACAAGTAGGACATAGAAGTCTAAAAACCACCTCTGTCTATTTGTCGCCTTCGACTGAGAAGATGGCTCAAGCTTACAATGCCGCTCGGAGCAACAGCGATGTTAGCAGGACCTCTATTTCTATGAGGATTAGCCCATCCTCAAACTCTCACTTTCCCGCGATTTATTTTCGGAGTTTTAAGGTCTGCAATCTCAGATTAACGGAACAAATGTGAAGAGAATGGTGAAAACCAGCAGATTTCCCTGCGTAAGCGAGCTGTAAAAGAAGACCAAATCGTCAAAAGCGAAATCTTCCAGAAAATGCAGGCGTTTTGGCAGACTTATCCAAGTGGATATCTTGGCTTGAGAGCCGACTATTTCAGCTGAAGTTCAGTGATTTCTTTTCTTTTTTCACCGCAGCCGTTATGGTTGCGGTTTTCGACGCGTCTTAGCGACAGTTATATAGAACAGATATCTGAATCTGCTCACCCCTGATTTTGGCGAAAAAATTGCGATTGCTTATGTACCGGATTCAATGACCAGTGCTCGTGTTCCTTAGACTCCGGCTGTTCTTGTCGTTCTGGTTACGCGGATGTTGTGATGCGACATGTCTACCTCGATGAAGTTGTCCCAGACGTCGCGGATTTCGTTGTCGTAAAAATCGCAAGCCGAGGTCTGCTCCTCGATCGGAATCTCGCCGCCGCTGACCCCACAAAGACAAGCGAAAACGGATAATCTTTTTACGATAAGCATGCGTTTCTTCTGAAGTGATTACTAACGGATGGGCTACGGTGTGATCACCAAAGGACGGGGTTCACCGTCGTCGCCGAACTCAATTCGCAGAAGACCGGATCTTTCCTTGAACGGGGCATCTCCGTCGTTGCCGAAGAACGTGCTCCACCACTGCCCCTTCGCGTCCTTGAAGAACACATTGTGCCCGCCATGCGGGACCGCCAGGTAGCGGTCTCCGTAGGGACCGTAGAGATATTTGGAACTGGCGACGTAGCAGTGGTAGCGGCCATCGATGAAGTCCGCGCAAGACAGGTAAAAGCGGTTGTTCGCCTTGAAGATGAACGCCCCCTCAAAGCCAACGTGGCCGGCATTGGCCGGTTTCAGGAACTTGGGCTCCTCGGCCAAACCGCTCATATCGTCTTTCATGCGCGCGATCTTGCCGTTCTGGTAGACGAAGTATACCTTGCCGTCATCATCGCGGAAGAGTGAAGCATCTATCTCGCCGGTAAGCGGTCCGTCGGGTTTGATATCCACATAGGGTCCCTCTGGTGTACCGGTGGAGCTCTTGAATATGCCGGTGCCATGGTAGTTCACGCAGTAGGCGATCCAGAATGTTTTGTCGAAGTAGTGAATCTCCGGCGCCCAGATAGCCTGATTCTCTCCCTGCTTTTTCTGCCAGGTCATGTCTTTATCGAACGACCAGACAAGCCCCATCGGCTCCCACGTCTTCATATCCCTGGATTTCCACATGCGGATACCTTGATTTGTTTTCCACCAAGTCGGATGGCCGGTGGTGCCCGTGAGGTAATACGTGCCGTCAGGTCCGAGGCAAACGCTGGTGTCGCGCAGGGGATAATCGAACAGCGGCTTGAGACGATTCACGCTGGGCGCAGCGGTGAACTTGCGGATGAACGCGATCTCGTCAGGATTCTTTGGCGAGCCATCCCGGCGCAGCAGATCGTGGAACCACACTTGCGGCTCGGGTGCATCCTTCGGCGAGCCCCAGGGATACTGGCACTGGGTGCGGCCGTTGACCAGCCCCCAGTTATAGCAGCCGACTTTCTCCTGCTTGAACAGAGGCAGTTCTGTCTCATACTTGCTGCCCAGCGTCCGCGCCATCCATTCGGTGCAGATGACCGGGCGATTGAGCTTTTTGAGATCGGCGATGCGATTCTTCATACCATCATAGTTGCCGTAGAAATGGAAACTGATCACATCCGAGAGCTCGATCTGCTTATCGCTGATCTCCTTTGGCCCGCCCCATACGCCGATGGTCAAAGGCTGAGAGGGTTTGGCTTGGCGCGCCCAATCGAACACCGCCTGGACCAGAGGCAGGCTCTTGTTGCCCATCCCGGAGTTGCCCGGCTCGTTATACAGGTCCCAAAGCACTATGCGCTTGTCGTTTCTGTATCTTCCAACTATGTCCTTTACATACTTCTCGAGATCGGGCCAGGCGGATTTATCCGTAACCAGCTTCAGCCCGGGGCTCGGCACCCAGCGGGCGTTGGATGTCCCCGGCACCGGGTCGTCCTGCTTTCCGGGATAGGGGTCTCGACCGGCATCGAAGGCGCAATCATCGAAGGGAATCGGTATCACGCTGATCTTATGTTTTTCGGCGATCGACAGTAACTGGTCGAAGCGATTATTGAAGCCTTTGTGGTCCTGTTTCCAAACGATGTATTGGATGAAGACCCTGCAAGAGTTGTAGCCGAGCCCTTCTGCCCAGGCCAGTTCGCGGTCTATGGTTTGAGGATCAAATGTCTCAGCTTGCCACATTTCGGTGTCGTTCACGGCGGTACTGGGCAGAAAATTGCAGCCGAAAAGCCAAGGCTGCTTCGCGTACCATTCCCATGCCTTTTCTTCAGACCATTTTATGGCAGGACCTGCGGATTCCGCCGAAAGCCGGCTGGCCATTCCAAACAGCGAGATACACCCAGCAACACTCCATGCAATCATTCTTATCATCTTAGACTCAGTCATCATTTTCGAACCTCCACAATGTTTAGCGCATCAACGGCTGCCTCGGGTACCTTGAATGCTGATCCATTACGCACCCAAGTCGGTGCAACAAACTGGTCACTGATGCGGTTCATGGTCTTCAAGTCATTTGTGGAAAAAAGACCATTCCTGCCTGCCATCCAGTAATCACAGTACACTATGGGCCATGCGAAAACAATGTCCTCGCACCCCTGCACACCCGCCGCCAATATGCAAAAAATTTCTCTTTACAAATTCTCGCTGGTCAGAGCCGGCACCGCACCTTGGATGAAGCCTACAACGGGCCTACAACCCGAAGGCTCATTATCTGCCAATTCGGCAGAAATGCCCATTCCATAAACCCTGTAATATCAGTGACTTATAGAAAAGTCAAAACTTAGCACCATTTTCAATGTCCGTAACTCCGGTCTTGCCGGGACAATCAGGAAACAAGGGATGTATCGTGAGTTGATATTCAACTGAATCTATTGGCATCCGAGTTGAGTCGTGGCAAAGTCGGGTGATTTCTCTTCTTCTTTTCATCGCAGCCACTTTTGCTGGCTGCGGTTCATTCCACATCATAGAGGCATAGTGTCCCGCCATTATTCAACTGTCAGACTGCAAGCATTTCCCAAGATGAATTTGAAATCGTGGGTTGGCTTGATCACGTCATCGGGAATCAACTTGTATTCCCATTTGAGACCAATCTTCACAGTGGAGGCGATCTGGCACCAACGAATGGCCGCGAGGGCTTTTTCCTTCACTTCGGTGTCAATACTTGGCTCCAATTCCCCGCGTGCCTTCACTTCCACGATGTACTTCATGTCGGTTGTCTGGACAATGAAGTCTGGAGAATAGTATCTTCCCCTATACATGATTGGCACATTTTGGTCAGGTGGGCGAATCCATTTGACCACATTCGGGTCTCTCTCCAGAATTCCTGCGAAGTCCTTCTCCGGCGTCGAATCGAATGGTACTTGCGGATAGAGCGACTTCTTGAACCCGTCAAAAAGATAACGTCTGATGTCAGCACGCGGAACCTGCTGTGTGTAAGGTACTATTCCGTCCTTCGCAAGAACCGTTTTCGAGTAAGGCCTAAATCTTATAAATCCCCTCCTTATGTGTGCTTCGACCTTTGACTCATCTTGGATGTGAGCCTCCACCTGGCCTTTGAGGTCTTTGATGATCGCATCCCTGTAAAGGTGTGCGATTTTCTTGATATCCTGATCCGGTTTGGCAATTTGTGAGATATAGCTGTCAACTAATGCTAACGCCGCCTCCTTATCGTAGGCAACGTCGAGTTCTTCTATCGCATCGATTAGCCTACCGGCCAGAAAGGCCCTGGGGTTCTCGACTTCCATGACCTCCAGTTTCTCGCCAACTCGTTCCTCACCGCTAGCCAGCTCGTGCGTGAGCACTCTTTGCTCGACCAACTCAAATGGCCCGATATTCACTCTAACTTCAAAGGGTGCGAGTTTCTTGTCCGTATATGTCTCGGTTATGATGTGCGGAACGTCGATACTGGCCTGGGCATACTTCCGTAGGGCCTCTTTGAGCTCGGCCTCCAGTGCGGCCGGGTCAAACTTCTTGGCCTCCTCTTCAATCCCTGCTACAGGGAACAGTGTTGGTTGTTCCTCCAGGGCCTGTTTGACCTGCTCTGACTCTGCACCAAATTTCGCAATCAGTTCTTGCTTTGCGACCTCTTCCGCGACGATTTCCTGGACAACTTGATTTAGCTTTTCCTCGTTTGTCAGTTCCGATGTGAACAATATGTCCTTGTTCTTGGTGAGACGCTCCAACACATTGTCAAGCTTTATGAACTCATGTGTGACCGCAACCGTTGTTACGGGTTGGAGATCATCATCGCTCAGCTCTCTAAACTTGAATAGAGGGTTGTCTTTGGCCTCTTGTATCAGCCGGGCGTATTGATCGTGCGAAATGATCTCGAGGGCGTCCAGGTCGTAGTCATCCGTCAGTGTCCCGAATGGCAGTCTCAGGCCCCGACCAATAGTCTGTTCAGTCAGTATCTCACTAACGGAGGCTCTCAGGGGAATAATTGTGCAGAGGTTCTTCACGTCCCAACCTTCCTTGAGCATGTTCACGTGAACAACCACCTCAACATTGCTGGTAGGTTGCTCGACGGCCAGAAGCCGACTAACGTTTTCATCAGTTTCATCTCCTCGCGTGCCGGAGTGAATCTCGATGACCTTGCTCTTGTAACGCCCATCGCAGAAGCCGTCCGACTCAATAAGAGATCTAACCTGGCTTGCGTGGTTGGTGTCCCTGGTTGAGATGAGCACAAACGGCTTGACCAGAGGTGCGTCATTAGCCTGGCAATACTCAATCAGCCTTCCCTTTTTGAGCTCATGTCGGGCCATGCCATCCAACAGCTTGAGCCTTTCTATCTCCTCAGCATCCGAAGTCGTTAAGTTCGTCCTGGTGACTACAGTGGGCGTCTTTATGTACCTGCCTATAGACTGAGCGAGATTGAAGGAGTAAATGACGTTGTGCTTGTATTTGGGGGTCGCAGTAAATTCCAGGCCAACAACCGGCTTGAGGTGGTTTATAGCGTTGAGAGACGCTTCCCCCCGATACCGATGGCTCTCATCCATCAGCACAACAAGGTCATCCATCTCCTGCAATATTGCAGAAAACGAATTCCCCAGATATTCGTTGAACCGGTGGAATTTGAATTCGGTATCGGTCCGGGCTGTGAATATCTTGCTGATATTGAAAATGAATACTCTACACTGATTCTCATCGAAAAGCCCGGCTTCAGGTCTGAATCGTAGGTAGTTGTCCCCATCAAAGACATCCGGCATGGGGAAATCAGAAAGTCCTATGAACATATATTTCGGATGGGCAGGGCTCAATTCAGCCCGAAGCTTTTGGTAGATAGTTATGTTCGGCGCGAGGATGAAGAAATGCCTGTAGCCCTTGCTCTTCCAGAGATAATAAATGCACCCACCCATCAGGCGGGTCTTACCGACGCCGGTGGCCAGGGCAAAACAGAAAGAGGGGAACTCGGTATCGAACTTCACTGGCTTGGCGGTTCTGCTTTTTCCGCTTGCGATATTCGCGGTCGATTCCAGGGAGGCAGTCTTGTAATCTGAGCCGGTGCTTATTTCGTCAAGAACCTCAAGGGCCTCATATTGAGGATCCCGCAGGCTCATATATCTTTTTATCTGCAAGGGCAAGCTCATTTCCTATCCTCCCCAAAATCGCACTTTGCCAGAAGGTCCCGAGGTATCTTCTTTATCTCAATGTTGTCCGCCACCACGAGATCATTCCTTCTTCGTGTGCAGTAAATGAGTAATGATTGATCCGCCCCGACATCTTCAGCCAGTGAATCAAGGTAGGTCTGCGTCAGCAGATTCGTCGTCACATGGAGAAATCTGTTTTCGCTGCTGATACCATGAAGCCTGCCTTCATTTCGATAACGGAAGTTCTCGATCTTGCATATCGCTTTGATGAGCATCTTTTCGTCATATCTTGGATTGATGATATAGACCGGATGACTGTTGGTGGACAACTCCTTGTCCCTAACCAGCAAAGACTCAGCAAGCCGGTAGTACTTGAAGCCGCCCCCGCCTTGCCAGTTGACGGTCTTTGATATCCCGCCCTCGTCTGTCCCATCTATCACTCTCCTTATCCTGGGGATTATGTGTGTATGACAGTGCTCACCCAGTTCAACCATGATCCAGCGCCGCCCCATTTTGTGAGCGACGGCTCCAGTAGTCCCGGAGCCAGCAAAGGAGTCTAGCACCAAGTCATTTGGCTCTGTGGTCAGTTCAAGCACTCGCTGCACCAATCGTTCCGGCTTGGGAGTGTCGAAGGCATCGCCAGCTCCGAACAGAGCGTTTATTTCCTTTTTTGCTTCTTGGTTATGCCCGACTTCCGTATTAGGCCACGAAGTCCATGCTACGTGGCCTTTTGACTCTGAAAGGTACGTCTTCCGCCTCGGAACTCCTCTTCCGTTGCGTCCAAACCATATGCGCCCTTCCCCCACAAGTTCGAGAAATACGGATTCAATGTTTTTCCAACAACGACCGTCTGGCGGGTAGTATTCTTTTCCTCCAGGAGTCACGATCCTATACATCTGATTGGGTCGATAACCTTGCGCTGTATAATCAGAAGAGACCCAGGGACCCCTCGAATCGTTGTCAGGATTCTTGTACTGGGCTTTCTGCTTCTCTGTTTTGGGGAGAGGTTTGACAATTCTCTTAAATTCCTGGAAATCCTTCGCATACACTAAGACATGATCATGCCCTGGTCCTATGGTAGCACGAATGTCGGGAGACGTTCTCTTCTGCCACACGACATTTGCAACGAAGTTCTTACGTCCGAAGATCTCGTCGCAAAGGACCTTCAGATAGTGACATTCGTTGTCATCGATTGTGATCCACAGGGAACCATCATTCGCAAGCAGATTACGCAGCAATTCGATCCTGTCCCTCATCATTGAGAGCCAAATTGAGTGCTCTAAGCTACCTTGAGTAAATTTTTAGACAATGGGTCACGGAAGCGAAGTGTCAAATCGCTCTGTGGATTACTATTGAGTTCGTCGAAGACTTCGGCGATCGCCCGACGTAAAGAACTGGTATCACCAAAATCGAAATTAGCCAGACTTGCACCTTTGACGTATTTCCAAATATGTTCAATATCGTTTAACTCAAGACAATACGGTGTGTCCTATGACGATTGAAGAGCCGGAAAGGTCAGCCATTCGGTCAGCGACCAC
>CAZMLE010000068.1:0-19442 GCA_964567045.1 uncultured Pirellulales bacterium
ACCTACTCAGGCCAAATACGGTGGGGGCAGCGGAACGGCGGACGACCCGTACCAGATCGCTACGGCAGCCGATCTATTGTTGCTGGGCGATAGTCCCGAAGATTACGACAAGCACTTCATCCTGACCGCCGACATCGACCTGGACCCCAATCTGCCCGGCGGAAAGGTATTCGACAAGCCGGTCATTGGCGCTGCTTGGCCTGGTTTCACCGGCGTTTTTGACGGGAATGGCCATAAGCTCTACAGCTACACGGGTGCTGATAGTCTTTTTGGATATGTTAGGCGCTTTAGCGCTGAGATTAAGAATTTGGGACTTTTTAAGCCTACCGGCACTGGTGACACCTTGCTTGTTGGTGGACTGACAGATGGAACTATATCGAATTGCTACATTCAAGACTGCAACGTATCAAGTTCGTCGTTTTTCGGGACGGGCGGGCTTGTGGTGTCCACCGACGGAACAATTACAGACTGCCACGTTACCGGCCAAATTTCTGGCGGCGGTCATAGTGTGGGCGGGCTGGCAGCGTCCAATGGAGAGAACGGCACCATTACGCGCTGCAGTTTCACTGGCAGTCTTCCGGGTCCCCAAGGCTGTGGCAGCCGCGTGAAAGGCGGACTCGTCGGGGAGAATCGTGGTGGGATTAGTTTCTCCTATTCCACGGGCTCGGTCTCCGGATGTCACACCGGCGGCCTCGTGGGCGTGAACTACGGTGTGGTCTATAGTTGCTATTCCACCAGCGACGTCCAAGGCCAGAGCGGTGCCGGGGGGTTGGTAAGCTCCAACGACGGAATTGTCAGCAACTGCTACAGCGCAGGCGCGGTCAGCGGCCAGTCTGCTGTCGGTGGGCTGGTGTGCGGCAACAGCCGCACTGTCACCTCCTGCTTCTGGGATACCCAAACCTCAGGCCAGGCCAAAAGCGCCGGTGGCACAGGCAAGACCACAGCGGAGATGCAGACTGCCACAACGTTTCTGGAAGCCGGTTGGGACTTCGTTGGTGAAATGGAGAATGGAACGGAAAACATCTGGACAATCTGCGAAGTGTTGGATTATCTTAAATTAGCCTGGCAATTCGTTATAGGAGACTATAACGGCGATGGTCACACGGACTTTATGGACTTTTGCATATTTGGCCAGCGCTGGCTCGGAACCGATAGCAGTTTCTGGTGCCCAGGCGGCGGGACGGATTTGACAAACGACGCCCTGGTCAACTGGCAAGACCTGATGGCCTTTGCCGAGAGCTGGCTTCAGCAGCAGTAACGTATGAGTTAGCTGATGGCTCTACGAGTCCTCTGGCCAGTTGGTCTGGAAGACCATTGTTGCCGGGGGACATCAACTGCGACTACAGAGGGGACTTCGCAGGTTCTGTGATCGTAGCTTTGCACTGGCTGGAGGATAACATAGCACAATAGCTGCAGCGGTATTGCACTACTTTGTCCTTTGGAGGAGGAAATATCCCAAGTGTAACAGTTGAAATTGTCGACATGTAGCTCCGCTTCTTTCACAGATTTGATTACCTTGCATCCGCATATGTCGCCGACGGCTATACCTACCCCAGGCAATACTCGCGTGGGCAGAAGAGATAACACAGAGAGAAACAAACAGATCGGTTTTTGCTATGCAATTTCTGCTGCCTTGTTAGAGTATGTCCGGATCGGTCTTGCCAGCTGAGGCCAGTAGAAAGGAGGTTGACATGAAAAATCTGGTGAAAACCTGGCTAAGACAAAATAAGAGAGGAGCGTATGTCTATTATCTGCGTTGGATGGCAGAAGATGGTTGTGAGAAGTATCAGTCCTTAGGCCATTGTGACAAACGAGAGGCCGAGCGTCAACGACGTGAAAAACAGATCGAACTTGTAAGCAACGCTAAACAACCTGAAAAGATGAGGCTCAGCGAGCTGCTGGAGGATTACTTGCAGCGGACACGAACACAAATCGAACCCTCGACTGCGAGAGCTGCTACATATGGCATGGGCGATTTGATCGCAGCTGTTGGGAATATCCACGCTGACAGGGTCACTTACAAGCACTGTGAGCGATTCCATCAGTATTGTGCTGACAGAGGGTTGCGGCTGGCATCGGTCAACACTCACATCAAGTTGGCCAAGCGTATAGACAGCCCTTACCTTATCGGCAGGCGTTCAAGCGACTGGCTGAAGATCAAGGTCGCTCAGACCGCCGAGTTTGAGGTTATTGGTTGTGTTCCGATGCGAGGTGAAAAAGCCATAAGGGTTCGGCAAAAGAGGCCTTTTTGCCTAAAAAACTGTATTATCGTATGCCAATATCATGAGGTACTACCCGTAAAACTGAAAGGTCAAAATTAAAATTCAAAACGCGAAACTTCAACAAATAAATGTCCCCAAATCGCAAACAACATTATTATTAGGATCATTAATTGGCTGGATAGGTTATGAATGAAACCTTAAAAGTTGTTGGGCTCGTTAAAGAATACGGCTCATTCAGAGCAGTGGATAATATTACATTTGCCGTAAAGCCGGGTGAAATAGTCGGTCTGCTTGGGCCGAACGGCGCCGGAAAAACGACCACGATTAATATGATTTTGGGAATCCTTGAACCCACCTATGGCTCAATAGAAATCCTTGGCAAGAATTTAAAGGAACACCGCACTGAAATTGTAAAACAAATGAATTTTGCGGCAGTTTATGCCCAGATGCCTGGTAATCTCACCGTGCGCCAAAACCTGTATGTTTTCGGCCGGCTGTACCAGGTCCGGAATCTGAAAGAAAAAATAAAATTTCTTCTGCGTGATTTTGATTTGGATACCTTTGCGAAGACTAAGGCGGGTCTGCTTTCTTCAGGTGAGCTGACCCGCTTTAATTTGGCAAAAGCCCTGATTAACGAACCATCGTTACTGCTGCTTGACGAACCGACCGCCTCTTTGGATCCAAGCGTCGCCAATTTTATCCGCAAAAGAATAAAAAATTGGGTGGCGGAAACGCAAACAACTGTCTTGTGGACTTCGCATAATATGTACGAGATCGAGGCCGTCTGCGACCGGGTTCTATTTCTTTCACATGGCAAGATATTGCTCAGCGGCAATCCGCGAACCCTGCCGGCCGAACACGGGAAAAAGGATTTGGAAGAATTGTTCATAAGCGCAGCCAGAGAACCCCTTTCATTCCTGTAGTAAGGTCGCCGAACCTATGAAAGATCGATATATGAGCATTTCAAGAATTTACGCCGTTTTTATACGCCAGGTTTTTCTGATAAAAAGTAATCCCACCAGGCTGGTGAGCATGTTTTTGTGGATAATAATAGACGTGGTTCTATGGGGCTTTATCACCAAGTACCTTGGCAGCCTGGGCAGAGATACTTTCAGTTTCGTTAATATCATCTTGGGCGCTATTATTCTTTGGGGATTTACCACCCGCATCGAGCATGGCATTATGACCACTTTTTTGGAAGATATCTGGTCGCGAAATTTTATAAACTATTTTGCTTCGCCGCTTAAAATAAACGAATATATATCCGGTTTAGTGGTGACAAGCATCGCCATGGGCGTCTGCGGTCTTTTGCTTATGCTATTAATTGCTGGCCTGTGTTTCGGCTATAATATCTTTAGAATCGGCTTGTTTCTTCTTCCCTTTCTTTTGATACTTTTTATTTTTGGCATGGCGATGGGCATTTTCGTATCAGCGCTCATTTTCCGATTAGGGCCTGCTGCCGAATGGATCGGCTGGCCTATTCCTATGGTGCTTTCTGTGTTTTCCGGAGTTTTTTATCCGGTTTCTAATTTGCCTAATTTTTTGCGGATTTTCTCCAGAGTAATTCCCGCCTCTTATGTTTTTGAAAGCATGAGGGCTATCCTTGCACGTGGATTATTTTCCAGCAGACTTGTTATATACCTTTGTATCGGGTTGGCTTTATCTTGTACTTATCTTTTGGTGACCTACTTTTTCTTTATTAGAGTTTACCGTTATAATCTAAAACACGGCACAATCGCTCGCTTTAACATCGAATAAAGAACACGGACGGACAGAAACTATGCTCTCTTGGGCTGACTTAGCAGCCGTATTCTCGGAGGCAACATGTCCCGATTCTGCTTCCTTGTCGAACAACTCATTAAAGTGGGAGCATGCGATCTGTCTGGCATCGCGTATGAAGTTTGTGAAAAACCAAATGAAGAGAAACTCGTTAAATAGTAACAATAGAGCATACCGGCCTCGGCTGGCTCAGAGCAGCAAAGCTCTGCTCAGACGCTTCACCAAGGCTGGCAGGCACCAGAGCATTTCCAGATTGTCAGCCTTAAGTCGGTCGCAGAACTGCTGGACACAACCCGCTCCTCGTTTCGTTGCCCGGCGAGGCGTATTCGACAAATTCCCCAATGCCACCCGCTACCACGATTTCCGCGAGATGTTCGACAAGGAGGCGAAGAACTTCGACGCGGTTATCGTGGCCACGCCGGATCACACGCACACGCTCGTTTTGATGGCTGCGCTCCAACTCAAGAAACACATTTACTGCGCCAAGCCGGTGACCCACACGATTGGTGAGGCTCGCAGAGTGCGCGCGGCAGCGCTCGCGGCTAAAGGAATCGTCACCAAGACCAGCGCACAGTCCTCCGGCACGGACGCCGCTCGCAGCACGTCCGAGATTCTGATGTCGGGCATTCTCGGTTCGGTGCACGAGCTGCACATCTGGACGAGTCACCCGATTTACCCGTGTTCCCTGGCCCGACCGAACGAAACCCAGACTCCGCCTGCGGGCATGAACTGGGATTTGTGGATCGGTCCTGCTCCGCTCCGGCCCTATCACTCGGCTTACCATCCGGAAAACTGGTGGCCGTGGTGGGACTTCGGCGGCGGAACGGTTGGCGACATAGCCTGCCACACGCTCCACATTTTCTTCAAAGAACTGCAACTGGGCTCGCCATCTCGCGTTTATGGCTGCGGTTCCACCCGCTACGATGGATTCATGAAGCGCGTCGAGACGCCGGAATGCCAGGGCAACTCGAACATCGTCACGTGGGAATTCCCGGCGCGCGGCAGCTTGCCGCCGCTCAAGGTGCATTGGTACGATGGAGGCATGAAACCGTTGCCGCCGGATGGAGTCCCGCCCAACGCGCTGATGCGGCGCGATGGACTTCTCTTCGTCGGCGAGAAAGGCACGATGGTCAGTGGCTTTTACGGGAACGCCCGGCCACTGCTGTTGGCGCCAAAGGAAAAATTCCAAGACTTCCAGCCCCCGCCGAAGACCATGCGCCGCTGCGACCAGGACGACCATTACACCGAATGGACGACGGCCTGCAAAACCGGCACGGAAACCGTCTGCCCCATCGAGTTCGGCTGCGAGATGACCGAGATGGCGCTGCTCGGGGCGCTGGCCTTGCGTGCCGGGGTGCCGCTCGAATGGAACGCCAAGGCCATGCGCGTGACCAACCATGACGACGTGAACCGATACGTGGATCCGCCGTACCGCGCCGGATGGCAATTGTAGCGAGAGTCATTTATGGATAGATTTCAGTGCCACCCCTTGTTCATTGGGCGCTGCGAACGCCGTGTTCGCGGCGCAAGAACGAAGATTGGAGGAAAACAGAATGAGAATCGCATCAAACAACCTACTGGTTGTTGCAGCGGCGACTTTCCTGGCCGCCGGTTCGCTTGCCCGTGCCGCCCAAGTCATTGAACCCGCCGCCGCTCATTCCCCCCGTGAGCGGCTCCTCATGGACTTCGGCTGGCGCTTCGCCTTCGGTCACGCCTCGGATGTGGCCAAGGACTTCAATCACGCGACCGGCCAATTCTCCTACTTCGCGAAAACGGGCTACGGCTCCGGCGCGTCGAGTCCCGACTTCGACGATCGTGCCTGGCGGGTGTTGAACCTGCCGCACGACTGGGCGGTGGAGGTCCCGTTTGATCGTCGCGGCAGCGGCAGCCACGGTTTCAAAGCAGTCGGCCGCAATTTCCCGGAGACGAGTGTCGGCTGGTATCGCAGGTCGTTCACCATTCCCGCGTCCGATCTCGGCAGGCGCATCAGCATCGAGTTCGACGGCGTGTTCCGCGATTGGATTGTGTGGATCAACGGCCATTACCTCGGCACCGAGGAAAGCGGTTACAGCAGCTTCGCCTACAACCTCACCGAGTTCCTGAACTACGGCGGCAACAACGTCATCGCCGTGCGCGTGGATGCTTCGCTGGAGGAAGGCTGGTTTTACGAAGGCGCGGGAATCTATCGTCACGTGTGGCTGGTAAAAACGTCGCCACTGCACGTCGAGCGGCACGGCACGTTCGTCACCTCGGAGATCAAAGGGAGTTCCGCCGATGTCACTGCGCGCGTCTCGGTCATCAACGAAGGAACGAACGCCTCCACGTTCGACATCGAGCAAACGATCCTGGACGCCGAGGGCAAGACGCTGGCCACTGCGCAATTGAAGCAAGTCAGCCTCGCGGCCGGTGACACGGGTGATTTCACCAACGTCATCGCGGTCGCCAACCCGAAGCTGTGGTCCATCGAGACCCCGCAGATGCACAAGCTCGTCACGACAATCAAAGCGGGCGTTTCCGTCGTTGACCGATATGAAACGCCGTTCGGCATCCGCTCGATCCGCTTAGATCCCAATGAGGGATTCTTCCTTAACGGGAAACACGTAAGATTGTATGGCACCGACAATCACCAGGATCATGCCGGTGTGGGTGCGGCGATCCCAGACGCGCTCCAGGAATTCCGCATCGCGCAGCTCAAGACGATCGGATGTAACGCCTATCGCGCCTCGCATAATCCGCCCACGCCGGAGTTGCTCGACGCGTGCGACCGGCTGGGCATGGTCGTGATTGATGAGAACCGGTTGATGGGCACGACGGATTTTCATCTCAACGATCTCAAGCGGTTGATGCTGCGCGACCGGAACCATCCCAGCGTCGTGCTCTGGTCACTCGGCAACGAGGAGTGGCGGATCGAAGGCAACGAAGTGGGCGGGCGCGTTACTGCGGCGATGCAGGCTTATGCCAAACGGCTCGACTCGACGCGGCCAATCACCGTGGCAATCAGCGGCGGCTGGGGCAATGGCAGTTCCATGGCCATCGAAGTCGCGGGCTTCAATTACATCGGCAACGGCAACACCGATCAGCAGCACGCCCGGCGTCCGAATCAACCCATCGTCGGTACCGAGGAGTGCGCGTTCAACAACACCCGCGGCATCTACTTTGACGACCGCGAGAAGTGCCACCTGCGCGCCTACGATTGGGATCCGTCACAGTGGGGATCGAGCGCCGAGCAGGGTTGGACCCATTACGCTGAGCGGCCGTGGCTGGCGGGCATGTTTGTCTGGACCGGCTTCGATTATCGCGGCGAGCCGACGCCCTTCGGCTGGCCGGCAGTCAGTTCGCAGTTTGGCATCCTCGACACGTGCGGTTTTCCCAAGGATGTTTTCTATTACTTCAAATCCTGGTGGACCGATGAGCCGGTGCTCCACGTATTCCCCCACTGGAATTGGCCGGGCAAGGAAGGCCAGGAGATTGATGTTTGGTGCTACAGCAACTGCAAGGAGGTCGAACTGTTCCTCAATGGCCAGAGCCAGGGCCGGAAGACGCTGAAGAGAAACTCGCACCTCGAATGGCCGGTGAAATACACACCCGGCACGCTCCTGGCGCGAGGCTACAAGGGCGGCAAAGAGATTCTCACTGAGAAGGTCGAGACGACCGGCGCTCCGGCCGCGATCCAACTCACGCCGCATCGCGCCACGATCAAAGCGGATGGCGAAGACGTCTCAGTCGTCACGGTTCAAGTCAACGACGCGCAAGGGCGGCTCGTCCCGACGGCGGGCAGCGAGATCACGTTCGAGCTTCAAGGGCCGGGAAAAATCATCGGCGTCGGCAACGGCGATCCGTCGTCGCACGAGCCTGATCGTTTCGTGGAACGCGTCAGTGCGGCGGCCTTGACTTACTGGCGCGTGAGGGCGGTGGACGGGATCGAAAACCGGCCCGAGGTCGCGTTCGATTTCGACGATGCCAACTGGCCGAGCGCCGGCGGAGGTCGCGGTCGCGGAAAGCGGGGCGGCGGCAACACGGCACCCGCCCAGACCAACGTCTATCGCGGCGCGTTCGAACTGCCGGCGGCCACAAACGGGATGACGGTCTCCGTGGCGATGCACAGCCTGGGCGAACAACAATGGGTTTACCTGAACGGGCAAGCCATTGCGCAAAACGTGGCCCGCGCCGCTGCCGGGCACGAGTTCAAGCTCGACCCGGCCCTGCTGCGCTCCGGCAAGAACGTCATCGCGGTCGTTGCCACTCCGTTGGCCGGCGGACGCGGACGAGGCCAGGGTGGGCAGGGAGGTGCCGACAACACGCCGACGGTGAGGATGGTAACTGCGCCGGATAACTGGAAGCGAAGTGTCTTCAATGGATTGGCGCAAGTGATAGTGCAATCCACCCAACAGTCGGGAGAAGTCACGCTCAAGGCCAGTTCACCGGATTTGTCGTCAAACGTGATCAGACTCCAATCGCAACCCACGGCCTTGCGTCCCGCCGTGCAAGCTTCACAACCATGAAAATCCAGACCATTGATGAGGTTCACCACATGAAATCGAAACTGTACTTGTTGTCGGGAGCGTGTCTTTTCCTCGCCATCACCCTGCGGGTTTTCGCACAGACCCAGTATCCATTCCAGAATCCCGATCTGCCGATAGAGGAACGAGTCAACAACGCGGTCTCGTTGATGACGCTGCAAGAGAAGGTCGCATTCCTGAGTTCGCGGCCGGGCGTGCCACGACTGGGGATCCGCGCGATGGGCCACTGCGAAGGTCTTCACGGCATGGCGCAGGGCGGTCCGAGCAACTGGGGCCGCCGCAATCCCGCTCCCACCACCATTTTTCCACAGGCCTACGGCATGGGCGAGACGTGGGACACGGAACTTATGCGGCAGGCCGGCGCAGTGGAAGGCTACGAGGTGCGCTACATGGTCCAGAGCGAAAAGTATAGTCGCGGCGGACTGATTGTGCGCGCGCCCAACGCGGACCTGGGCCGCGACCCGCGATGGGGCCGGACGGAGGAATGCTACGGCGAAGACCCGTTCTTCAACGGCACGATGTCCGTGGCGTTCATCAAAGGATTGCAGGGCGATCATCCGAAGTACTGGCTCACCGCGTCGTTGCTGAAACATTTTCTGGCGAACAGCCACGAAGATGACCGCGTCACTACGTCCTCGAATTTCGACGACCGGCTCTTCCGCGAGTATTATTCGGTGCCCTTCCGCATGGGCTTCGAGGACGGCAGAGCACGTTGCTACATGACGGCCTACAACCTATACAACAACATCCCTTGCACGGTGCATCCCGTGATCAACGACGTGACGGTGAAGGAATGGGGCGTGGACGGTATCATCTGCACAGACGGCGGTGCTTCCGCCAATCTCACCGGCCGGCAGCATTACTACACCAACGCCATTGAGGCCGCCGCCGGCGAAATCAAAGCGGGCATCAACCAATTCCTCGACCGGGCCTCATCCCGCGACGTCGGCCGGGCTCTGGAGGAAAAGCTTCTGACCGAGGCGGAACTCGACCGGGTCATCAAAGGCACGCTGCGGGTCTTCCTCCGGCTGGGACTGCTGGATCCTGCCGCAGACGTCCCCTATGCGAACATCGGCGCAACCAGCGAGCCGGAGCCTTGGACCACAGACAGGCACAAGGCCCTCGCGCGTTTGGTCACGCAAAAATCCATCGTGCTGCTCAAGAACTCGAAGAAGCTGCTGCCGCTCGACAAGACGAAGCTGAAATCCATCGCCCTCGTCGGCCCGCTCGCGAATGAAGTGTTGCTGGACTGGTACAGCGGTACGCCGCCCTACACCGTCACGCCGCTGCAAGGCATCAAGTCCAAGGTCGGCGCGAGCGTCTCCGTGAACTTCGCCGCGAACAACGACAACGGCGAGGCCGTGAAGCTTGCGCGTTCGGCGGACGTGGCGATCGTCTGCGTGGGCAACAATCCCATCGGCGTTCCGGACGGCGAATGGGGGAAGGTCTCCGTGCCCAGCGAAGGCCGGGAGGCGGTGGACCGGAAATCCATCACACTGGAGCAGGAGGACCTGATCAAAGAGGTCTTCGCTGCGAATCCCAAGACCATCGTCGTACTGATCTCCGGTTTCCCGTACGCGATCAACTGGACGCAGGCGCACGTACCAGCGATCTTGCACATGACCCACAACAGTCAGGAGCATGGCAACGCGCTGGCCGATGTGCTGTTCGGCGATTTCAATCCGGGCGGACGATTGGTACAGACTTGGCCGATGTCGCTCGATCAATTACCACCGATGATGGACTACGACATCCGCCACGGCCGGACCTACATGTATTCCAAGGCCAAACCGCTCTACCCGTTCGGTTACGGCCTGAGCTACACGACCTTCAGGTATGCAAACCTCAGGACCAGCGCCCGCGCACTGCCAAGAGACGGCTCGATCACCGTCAGTGTGGACGTGACAAACACAGGCAAGCTGGCCGGCGACGAGGTCGTTCAACTCTATGTCAAACACCTTAAGTCCAAGGTGGATCGCCCAATTCAGGAACTGAGGGGATTCCAGCGAGTCGCCCTCCGGTCCGGCGAGCGCAAGACCGTCGAAATACCTTTGCAGGCGAAATCGCTGGCTTATTGGGACACTGCGCAGCACGCCTTCGTTTTGAAGGCAGGCAAGATCGAGATCCGGGTGGGCGGTTCTTCCGCAGACATCCGCCTGAAGCAGACCGTGGACGTGAGGTAAAAGACCCATGACGCACTTGCGATTGCAAGGCCCGTCTTTACCCAGAAGGCTTTGGAGCCGGATATGCCTTTTGCGGCCAGTTGGTACATCTTATGGGCCTTGTCGTAGATGTCTCTCCAGCGGTAGTTGTCGGCGATATCGCAGATGGCCTGATAGAAAGACGGGTGGCCGGCGTAATTTTCACGCAGCTTTTCAATGGCTGCGTCTGCCTGCGATGGCTTATCACATCTGACATACACGATGGCAAGACCCTTTTGTGCCGCAAAGGCGTAGTCAGTGCCAGGGTGGTCTGTCAAGATTTGCTTATAAATTGCTTCAGCCTGCTCGTACTGGCCCTTTTCGAGCAAAGTCTCTGCTTGTTCAAGCTGGGCGCGGGTATCAGCAAAGGATAATGAGCTTAGCGGAAAAACCAAGAGAACGCACAACAACCAAATGCAGGGCGGATGTTTGGTGACCATAGCGTACCTCCTGCGCAATTGCGCTTACCTTAAGGTTGCCCGATCAATGGCGGCATGCCTGGCTGCTTACTTTATTTTTAGCCTCTCGATTTGAGCAAAATCAATGATGCTTATACGTTGTAGTCTCGCTGGAAAATCTATCTATATTCAAGATTACCCCTCCGTAGTATACACCATCGAGATCCCGATGACGAAATATCTAAAACTGTTATAGAAGTATTCTCACCGGCGACAAGTCACTAAAGCGCAAGAAAGGTTCAGATTTGATGCGAGTTCTGAACCTTCTTATTTGCCTCAATTGACGGTTTTTATCGATCTGTCATGTCGGGTGAATTTCACTAATTTTATTATCTTTCCCTGGGTGTGCTGCTTTTCTAATCACCGTATGCGAAATTTTTCCCAAAAAGCTGAATATCTTCTTCTTGTTTCGGTCTCTGACTCAACCTCAAGGTAAGATGAGGTTAAGAGATGTATTAAGCAAGATGAAAAAACAAGCGCCCTAAAGTTACTCGAAGCTCAAGGTACGTTGACGGGTTCACGGCATCCATTTGAGGCAAGAGCGGACCACCGCTATTTTTTCGTTTGTTTTAGTAGAACTTCTTTTTCCAGACTGAGGTACTCCCGGTTGTCCAGACCAAATTTGGCTTTCTATAAGGTGATAGCTGTAGCGGTACATAGGATACGTCCCTCAGGTGCTTCGCGGGGGGGAAGCGAAGCACCTGAACCGATCCTCAAAATACACCTCGGCAGGTGTCCTGTAATCCAGGCTCTGGTGCAGACGCCGATTGTTGTAAAAGTCAAAGTACCTGCCCAAACCATCAACTGCCTGTCGGCCATCACGCTACTCACTGAGGTAAACTTCCTCGTACTTGACCGTCCGCCAGAGCCGCTCCGAAAAGATGTTGTCAAACACCCTACCCCTGCCGTCCATACTGATGGCTATGTGCGCCTGCTCCAGCCGAGAAGTAAGGTCCCTGCTGGCGAACTGGGTGCCCTGGTCAGTGTTGAAGACCTCCGGCCTACCGATCCTGAGAGCTTCTTCCAACGCCTCCACACAGAATAGGCTATCCAGAGTATTTGACAGCAACCAGCTCAAGACATACCGGCTGAACCAGTCCAGTATCGCCACCAGGTAGAGAAAACCTGCCATCAGCCGGATGTAGGTAATATCCGCTGACCAGACCTGGTTGACCTGCTCTATCGTGACATCTCATGATAGATACGGATACATCTTATGCTCCGGATGCTTCTTCGAGCTGTTTGGCTTGGGATAAATGGGCATAAGCCCCGTCAGTCGCATCAACCGACGAACCCGGTTGTGCCTGATGAGAAAGCCGTCTCTACGAAGTTGAGCCGTCATTCGCTCCACACCATAGGGCGGCGTCCGGGTGTACTGTCTGTCGATTCGGTACATTACCTGGAGCGTTTCCTATCCCAGGGATTGGGCTGATAATATAAGCTACTGCGATTGACGTCTAACAACTGACACTGCCTGTGAGTATTGAGCTTGTTACAGCAACAGCACAGCCTGAGGCTTTCGCTTTGACGGGACTGCTTCAGCATCCGCTTGGGGATCCCTTACGGGAGTTGGGCCTGACATAAGACCGGCAGGCTAAATGATAACCACAGATGCCCGTTTTCACGGGCACGAGTTTACCCCCGCGCAAGCGGGGGCGGATTAGCACGAAATCTAAATAACAATCAGGGAGGGACCCCGCCGGGCGGGAACCCAAATCCGTGTAATCCGTGGTTTCACTCAAACCGGGTCAGGCGTCACGGCAAGTGCGAGAGAAATCTTTTGGAAAAATGAAGAAAAGCTAAAAAAAGTGAGCCTTGATACGCGGTTTTTGGGGGCAAGAACGCCGGTTTTCGGATTTTGCACAAAATTACGTAGTTGCCACAATAGACACGGCCTTCGGAAGGAAGGCATAATAGCTCATGTAGACAATCAACATTTTTAAGGAGGAACGAAAATGAAAAAGACCCACCTAAACAGCATCGTCATCTCAGTCTTTATCTTGCCGGCCTGCACATTGGCACGAGTATGGCCCCGAACGCGGCAGTTTCTGGTCCGGCCTGATTGACGATGTCCGCATCTACGACCGGGCGGTAACGCCTTAGACAAAACAATTCATATTTTCTGCCTTAAGGGTAGGAAGGATGGTGTCAAATGAAACGGTTTAATGATTCGGAAATCACGTTACTGTTGCTGGCGTTCGTGCTCGCGCTCATCCTTACCCCTAGAATTGCGAACGCAGATTTCACCTTTGGTACTGCCACGAATCTTGGTCCGACGGTCAATTCTCCGGACAGTGACTTTAGTACGTGTATCTCGGCGGATGGGTTGTCCCTGTTCTTCTCCTCCAACCGACCCCCGGGTGGGTGGCGTGATTTTGACCTCTGGGTGACAACACGGCAAACAAAGGACGAGGACTGGGGTGCCGCGGTGCACCTTGGAGATACCCTCAACTCAAGGGGCATGGAGTGGACCCCTTGCATCTCTGCGGATGGTCTGGAGCTTTTCTTTGGCGACGGGACTTGGGGAGACACGGACATATCAGTAGCGAGGCGAAATAGCCCGTCTGAGCCTTGGGGCGCCGCGCAGAGTCTTGGTCCAACGGTCAACAGCACAGCTTGGGATTCCGCACCGAGCATCTCGGCGGACGGCCTGGAACTCTTCTTCAGCTCGACCCGATCAGGTGGTTTTGGTGGTCCGGACCTATATGTGACGACGCGGGCATCCACCTCCGATCCGTGGGGCCCTGCGGTGAATCTTGGCCCAACAATCAACAGCGCATATGGCGATTCATTATATGGGGAGTGGACTCCGAATATCTCGCAGGATGGGCTGACGTTATTCTTTGCTTCGGCACGACCACCGGGTTCCGCGTCGAATCTGGACATCTGGATGACAAGACGTGCAACGGGAGACGACGAGTGGGGGCCGCTGGTGCATCTTGGGGCCCCTGTTAACAGTTCCTCGCAGGACTCGTCGCCGTGTATTTCGGCTGATGGTCTTACGCTCTACTTTGTCTCTGGTCGGCCCGGCGGGGTCGGTGGTGACTCCGACTTTTGGCAGGCAGCCATCATTCCAATCGTTGACTTTAACGCCGATGGAATTGTAGACCTCAAAGATTTTTCCGAATTAGCTCAATACTGGCAGGAGAATGAGCGATCAGTTGACATTGCTCCACCTATCGGCAATGGGATAGTGGATATTCGGGATGTCGCTGTTCTGGCTGATTATTGGCTCAAAGAAATTGGCCTACTCGCCCACTGGAAGTTGGACGAGACAGAAGGCGCGCTTGCTCACGACAGTTCCGGTGACAAACATGGGACGGTCCAGGGCCACCCGACATGGGAACCTACCGCAGGCAAAGTAGGCGGGGCAGTGCGTTTGGATGGCGTTGATGACTACGTGAGCACACCGTTTGTCTTGAGCCCGGCCGAGGGACCTTTTAGCGTCTTTGCCTGGGTCAAGGGCGGCGCCGGTCCTGGACAAGTGATTATCTCTCAGCAGAATGGAGCCAATTGGCTCGGTACAGATCCTTTCAACTTTGGCTGGCTTATGAGTGACCTGCAGGTGTCAGGAGGTCGTTCCTTATTCTCCCAAAAAGTCATCACCGATGGCGAGTGGCACCGTGTGGGCTTGGTATGGGACGGCGAAAACAGAATCCTTTATGTGGATGGTATAGAGGTTGCGAAAGATACACAGACCAGTTTGGCAGGCTCGGATGGCGGGCTATACTTTGGCGCCGGCAAGAATCTTCAGCCTGGCAGTTTCTGGTCCGGCTTGATTGACGACATCAAGATATATGACCGGGCAGTCAGACCATAAGTGCCCGCGCCTTTGTCACAGAGGGCAGAACGAGTTTTCGATTTTCGATTTACGATTTTCATCCGCCGGACGTATGGCGGATTAAATTGGCGATCCGCAATCGTCAATCGTAAATCTCCTGGAGGTTTTGCCATGCGTTCTCTCATTCGAAGACAGACATTTCTGGCCGCATTGATTGCCTCGTGTCTATTCTCATACTCGGCACTTGTGGCCGGCCCGGTGCGTCTCGAACAGGTAAGAAAGGTCACAGATATATTCCTCAAAGAGCGAAGTGTACGCCCCGGCAGTCCTTCGACCCGGCTCCGGACGGGGGAGCTGCAGGCACTTTCAATAACAACGACGCAACAGACTCCAAGCGGTTTTCGAGAGGTTCGCGGCGATAATGGAGCCGTTCTTGCATACATTGCGGACCTTTCGCCACGTGGGTTCATCGCGACATCCGCAGATACAAGTATCACTCCGATTGTGGCGTATTCTTTCAGGAGCTTTTTTCCAGCCGACGGCGACAAAAAGAACCCTCTCTACCGCATGTTGAAAGAGGACATGAAACTAAGGGGACAAGCTCTGGCTAAGTATGCTAAGTTTAATGCGACAGAAAACAAGTGGGATTCCTACGTCAACGGAATAGCAGAACTTTCTGTGCCTGAGACTTTCCAGCAGTGGCCGGAGGAGAACACAACAGCTACCGGCGGATGGCTGGAGACCACTTGGCACCAGGACTCACCTTACAACGAATCCTGCCCGTTGGATACTGTCGATCGTTCCAGAAGTTATGTGGGCTGTGCACCGACGGCGTTGGCACAACTGGTCAATTATCACCAGCAATGTAACATAAATTTCGACGACCTCGATTCGTATGTGACATACGGTGGTATCAATATCGACGGTGACAGCACTCTGTACGATTTCCTCTCTTTTGACGAGCTGAACGGATATCTTGCCGCCTTGCGAGTTAAATACAGCACACAGACGGAGCTGGATGAGGCCGATGCCGCTGCACTTAGTTTTGCCTGCGGAATCGCTGCCCGTACGGATTATTCCAGCGAAGGTTCAGGAACTTCACCATTTGATGTGCGAGGAGCGCTACTTGATAAGTTCGGTTTTTATTCGGCTGACATGACCGGCGGTCTGTCGTGCGAGTTTTATCATGTGCTGCAAGAGAACATTATCAATCAACTGCCTGCATTGTTGGGCATTAGTCCGCCGGATGGATTTAGCGGCCATGTCGTTGTTTGTGACGGCTACAACACCAACGGCGAGTATCACCTTAACTTCGGCTGGGGTTCCGCCGATCCTGAGGAAATAACCGAGGCATGGTATCACCTGCCACTGGACCTTCCGTCCTATTGTAGCATCATCGCTGAAGCGATATTGAACGTTCAACCTGTTCCGCCGGGCATTCAGGTCGACCCCGCCAGTTTTGTTTTTTACGCCGTCCCGGAGCAGGAATCTGAACCTAAGACGCTGCTTGTCAAAAATAATAGCACACAACCCATGTTGATAAACTCGATATCCAGTCCGCAAGGATTCGTTATCTCTCGAACCGCTGATAGTTACGCGGACCACATAGACTCTTTCCAGATGCAGCGTCCGGGACAGGCAGCCTCGATCAACATAAAGTTCTGCCCACGTCAGGCGGGGGGATATTATGGAACACTCGCGATTAACTACGGCGTTGGGAGTACAAAGTACGTGATTCTAAAAGGTTGCTCATTCACCGGCGGCACAGAAATCCAGGCAGGCGAAGTCTCCGGAACGTGGTCGGAAGCTAAGTCACCCTATTTTGTGGCCGGGGATATTAAAGTGCCGGCGAACGGCGAACTGATTATTGAACCGGGGGTCAGAGTTATGTTCTTGGGACCCTATGGCATGACCATCGGCGAAAACGCCCGACTTCTCGCCCAGGGAACTGAGAACCGCCCGATAGAATTTACGGCCTTGAATACAGAAATGGGCTGGACCGGATTGCGATTTCTGGATTCGCGTGACGATGACATATTGAGTCATTGCTGGATTAGCTTTTCCAAGAAAAGTGCCGGCTTGATGGCAGAGGATGATTACTACGCCGAGTATGGCGATGAGGATAGCTGCGGAGGAGCGGTGTATTGCTACTTTTCAAGCCCGACCATCACGAGCTGCAAAATCACGAATAATATTGGAGATAGAGGCGGGGCAATCTATTGCACTGAAAGCTGTCCCGTAATCCAGAATACCGTGATAGCGAACAACGCTTCGCTGGGGGGCCTGCCGCGGTGCGGCGGGATATGCTCTGACTGGTGGGGCGCGCCTGAAATCAAAAACTGTACCATAGTAGACAATTTGCCCGGCGGCATTTTCGCGACATCGTGGGAGGAGATGAACGTGACAAACACGATTATATGGGGCAACGAGCAGTACCAGATAGAAACGGAGGAATCCACGCCGGTGGTGTCTTTTTGCGACGTCCAGGACGGCTATCCCGGCCAGGGCAATATTGATGCGGATCCTTGTTTCTTTGCTCCCAGCGCCGGCGCCGGGCCGGATTATGATGGTCTATCCGCCAACTGGACGCTGCAGAGCGTTTCGCCCTGCATAAACGCGGGAGCACAAATAGAGCTTCCACCAACCGACCTGGCAGGATGTCCGCGGATTTACAGCGGCATTGTCGATATAGGGGCTTATGAAAATCAATCAGACTTGCCTTTAATCACCATCACCCCCTCAGCCACGCTCGATGCGGGCTTCGTACACGTTGATACAAATTCAATCGCGCCTCTTGAGATCACCAACACGGGCAAGGTAGATTTCACAGTAGAAAGCCTGAGCATTTCCGATCCGAGGGATGTCTTTTCGATAGTCACTCCGATCAATGATCGTCTTCTGGCGCCGGGTGAGTCGGTCCAGGCAGAGATAGAATTTGCGCCAACAAAAGAGAGGGCTTGTACCGGTATCCTCCATGTTTATTCCACCAGCAGCAATGCCCCGCACAAACGAGTTACGCTGCGGGCAGTGGGAGTCTCGGGAACCATCGTTGCGGGTGGTCCAGTCAGCGGCACCTGGACCACGGCGGGCAGCCCATATACAGTTACCGGAGACATCCGCGTTCCCAAGGGGCGAACGTTGACCGTTGAGCCGGGGGTCGTGGTCAAATTCGCAGGTCATTTCGCCTTGACGGTGGGCTACAGAGCAACTTTGCGTGCGGTGGGCACCGAGACAGGCCAGGCCCCGCATCTGCCCACGCGACCGGCGGCGGCAGGCCATATCGTCTTTACGCCGACAGATACCGATGAGGGATGGTTCGGCATACGTTTTGTCAATAGTGGGACCGATGACATATTGAAATACTGCACCATCGAATACTCAAATAAGCCACGCACCGGCGGAGGCAGTGACCCGAACCTGAGCGGCGGAGGAATTCTCTGCTGCGGCTCGTGGGACCAGGAGCCAGGCTACCCAGTTCCTTCCAGCCCAACGATCGACCATTGTGTGATCGCCAATAACCACGCCGAATCAGGCGGCGGAATTATGTGCATGGATGGTTCGGAGGCCGTAATCACGAATAACACTATAATTGACAACTCGGCGGATTATGACGTCGGGGGCATTTACATCCTCGATGCCGCTGCCAAGATAGCCAACAATGTCATTGCCAATAATTCGGGCTATTACGCCGGCGGTATCCTGAATTGGTGGGGGACCCCTTCGATCATAAACAATACCATCGTTCAAAATAGGCCCAATGCGATGTACCTGGATGAGACGATGTGGCTTCCCTGGGGCGCGCAGGCTGGCCAACCTATCTTGAATAACATCATCTGGCAGAACGAGATATACATGTCGGATTACGCCCCGCCTGAAGAGTATGATATTCGCTTCAACGACATTCAAGGCGGCTGGTCCGGACAAGGCAACATCGATGCCGATCCTTTGTTCGCGGACCCGGAGAACTGCGATTGTCATTTGGAATCTCAGGCAGGAAGGTGGGATGCAAGTACTCGGAACTGGGTTAAGGATGAGGTTACCAGTCCTTGCATCGACACTGGCAATCCCGATTCAGACTGGAAAACAGAACTGTGGCCGCATGGCAAACGCATCAATATGGGTGCCTATGGCGGCACCGCACAGGCAAGCATGTCTTCGTCTACTGTCGGCAATATTGCGGACTTGAATAATGATAACACTGTGAGCCACGCCGACGTGAAGATGCTCGCGGAGAGATGGCTGCATCAGGAAACGCTGGTGGCTGAAGACCTTGATCGAAACGGCGTGGTCAATTTGAGCGACTTTTGTATCCTTGCCGACGAATGGCTCTGGCAGGGATCTTGAGCCCGGCAGTTTCTGGTCCGGCCTGATTGACGACGTCAAGATATACGACCGGGCGCTAACGCCCTGACGGAACACAAACTGATAACCACAGATAAGCTATGAAACCGGAGCCTCCCGGTTAGGTTATAATACAGGCT